>CALDQE010000041.1 GCA_937911295.1 uncultured Verrucomicrobiota bacterium | reverse complement strand
TCGCTTACTTACGACGGCGGATTAGCATTGCAACGCCTGCTAGTGCTAGCATAGCAGAAGCTGGCTCTGGAACAGCTGTCCAACCGCCACCTGATTTAAGTGTGCCTTTTTCAGCAGATGTACCATAGTTAAATGTGAATGCAGCAGCTGCTGGGTTTGTTGGAGGATCTGCAAGTGCACCAGACATTGTGTAGATTTCATTAGATAGGTTGTAATATGTATTACCATCTACTACGTATGTTAACAACATAGCAAAAGCATCACCGTTGTCATATGGTTCACCAACAACAAAACTATATGTGTTGTTTAACTTTGACATTGCAGTTGTTTTATTTTGAGAAGCTACCTCAGTACCAATGCTAGCAACAACAGATGCAACTGTACTATCCTTTGTTAGTGCATATGAATCTTCCAATGCTGCTGTTGATAAGAATACTAGATAACCTGTTACTCCAGTATCTGACTTTAGTTTTGTGCCATTATAAGTAACACTACTTGCACTCCAAACAAGAGATGCAGAATGTGCAGAAATAGCTACTAAAACTACAACCATTGCTAATAGTAATTTTTTCATTTTTTTATTTTCCTTAATAATTTTGTTTTTTCAATAATATCGTAGTGATATTAAATTATTTAGTGAATGTGATTGAGCCTGATGAGCCTGCTTTAATCCAAACGCCACGACCGTATGGAAGAACAACATTATCTTCAGGAATTTCCAACTGGTCATTCAACCATTTATTGTCATATTCAGAATCTTCAAGATATTCTGTACCAGATGTACCTGACCAACCATAGATATTATATCCAACACCATTCCAAACATGAATCTCTGTAATGTAGGTACCTTCATCGTCAAAACCTGCCATAGAAGAGTCAAGTATTGCAGCAGTTCCCATAGGTAGTTCTCCACCACCAATATCAACAAACTGCATACCAATCATATTCCAACCTTGTTCAAGGTTAATTTTCTGATATCCGACAACATTGTCGGATGTTATTTCTGCTGCGCTTGCGGCAGGGATATTTTTTTATGGAATGAGTCTGAATTAGTGTCAAAATTTGGGCTAAGGTCTATTTGTCATACAACTCTCAAGGAGGGCTAGCGCACAATTTAGTTCACGGATACGTAATCACAATATTCGTGTTCGTGCTAAGGGCTAAGTACCATTTATGTATGCAGGAAAATCATTGAAATTGTAATGCAAGATTTTGCAAAATCTGCATATTGACAGAGGCTACAAAAATTGGGTTTGGGGCAAATTGGCGCAAGGTTTTGCTCCAAACACAAAAATTTAGCGATTTTCTCCAAAGTGTGTTTGCTTAAGTGCTTGCAAATCAACATTGGTCATTTTGTATATTGCACCAAAAATACGCTTTTACCCCAAGGTTTGCCCCAATTTGCCCCAAACGCATAATTTATACAGATAAAAATTGCCCAAACCCCTATATTTTATTGGTGATTTTGTTAAAAATTTGGTGCAAAACAAGTGCAACATCAACGCATTTTCTTGCACCAAAAAAACTTGCCCCAAATGATGCATCCTTGTACCAAAAAAATAATTTTTTTAAAGTAAAAATATCCCATAATGATGAGTATATACATATATATACAAAAAAAATTACAAATTTTCTCATTTTTGTGTAAATTGATGTTGACTAGCACAAAAAATTTATGGTAATTTAGTAATGCCTTGGAAAAAGTTTCCTGTGGCAAAAATTAAAATTAACTATTAAATTAAGGAAATTAACTATGAAAAAAATTCTACTTGGCGCAATGATCGCTAGTGTTGCACTTGCCGCAAGCGCAGCAGAAGTAACATCCGACAATGTCGTGGGGTATACAAGATTGAATGTTAATGCTGATCAGTTCTATATGGTTGCTGTTCAGTTCCAAGACATTGATGCAACAACTGATGTTGCAAATCTCAATAACTTCCTAGGCACAACATGTGCACCTGGTGCATACGGTGATGGTTCTGATGGTACTATGGCAAATGCTCCGCAAATACAGGTATTGAACCCTAATGGTCTTACTTATACAAAGTATTACTACATCAATGATGCATACGATTCGAACAATAATCCAGTTGATGGTAGTTATTGGGTAGATGATGCAGGTTATGTCGTTGAAGGTGCACAGATTCCTGTTGGTCAAGCTTTCTGGGTAAAGAGTGCAAGCGAAGGCACATTCACTTTTGGCAACTAAAAAGAATTTTGCTTTGTGCATGGTGTACAGAGCATATTAAACAATGGAAAATTAAAATGAATATTAAAAAAACAATTATTATGCTTAGCGTAATCGCTCTTGCAGTAGTTACACAAGCAGCTTCTGTTGACTGGAAACTAAACGTAGCAAACCAAGGTGCAGCATGGAATGGTGCAGGTGCATATGCTGTGGCATTTAATGGTGCCGACTTTGATTCTGTTATAACTCTTCTTACTGTCACTGGTAGTGAAGATATGGAACAGGACCTTGGTGCTTATGCTCTCTCTGATGGAACAACTACTCAGTTTGCTATTAGCAATAATCGCGGCGCAGCTATTACAACGAAAAGTTCTTCAACAGGTGTTACTAGTGACACCATGTTTTGGGTAGTTTTTGCTGATGGCAATTTTGCTGCTGATAGTTCAATTTTTTGGACAGCTGCAACTGATATCACTGCATATGACTATGAAGCAGGAAATCCATCTCCTGGTACATATACATTTACAGCAGTACCAAACAGCGGTACAGTTGCTAAATACACATCTGTTCCAGAGCCAGCATCAGCAATGCTAGCACTAGCAGGCGTTGCAATGCTAATCCGCCGTCGTAAGTAAGCGACCCGCTGATTACAGCAATTATATAAAACAACAAAACCACTCTCTTGCGAGGGTGGTTTTGTTTTTATTATATTGTGAGTATGTTTACTCTACCACAATTACTTGCGGCGACGAATCAACATAGCTACACCAGCCAATGCCAACATTGCGCTAGCTGGCTCTGGAACAGCTGTCCATGTTGAACCCTTAGGAACAGATGCAGAAGCCACAAAAGACTCTTCAGCTACAATATAATTTGGTGATGTTGTGCTAAATACATAAGCGTCAGACTGTGCATAATATGTTTTAGTGTCACCAAATCCTGTGCCAGATGACAAGAAAATGATACCAAAAGTTGAAGTTCCATCAACTACCTTATCTGTTGTGCCTGGAATAGCATCGCCTGCATTTAGAGCATAGTTACCGCTTGTATTAGAAACAGTACCCATAGCATTTACAGCCTTAGTTCCTAGTGCACTTGATGTATCTGCAGCAAATGCTTTAACATCAAATGAGTCCCAATTTCCACCAGCTAGATATACTAGATATGCTGTTGTTGCATAACCATTTTTGGACATCATTGCTGTATCACCATTAAACAATTGGCTTGAGCCCCACTTAATCTGAGCTGCAGAAGCAGAAACTGCTACTAGTGCAACTACCATCATTGCTATGAATTTTTTCATTTTAATTTTCTTTCTTAATTATTAGTTTTTATTTAAATACAAAGTAAACCACTTACTTTGTGAAAGTTGCAGTACCACCATTTATTGATTTGATAAATATAGATCCTCCAACAGGAATTATTTCTGTAGCAGGCATATAGTCACCACTCATCCACATATTTGCACCACCTAGCATCTCATAAGGGTCAGAATCTGCCCAGAGATATGTTGTGCTATAGGTTTGTGTTGCAGGATTCCAAATTGTTACATAATCACCTTCTGCTAAGTTATCCCAGTCATAACCTTTAAGACCTGAGAATGTAAGGTCGTTTAGACCGATTACACCATCTGCTCCAACATTCTGGAACTGCACACCAATCTGTGTGTAACCTTTAACAAGGTCCAACTTTGTGTATCCGACAACATTGTCGGATGTTACTTCTGCTGCGCTTGCGGCAAGTGTTTATTTAAGAGGAAAGGACACATTAGTGGCAAGCCGCCCTAAAGGTGTTTGTTTACAGGCAGCCTTAGCATTGATTGTTTTATTTAGAAGAATAACACAGAGGGTGGCGAAGCCGCACGAAATATCGTGCGGCTTCGCCACCCTCAGGGGTAAGCTTTCTATAATTTATATCTTAGTGCTTACATCGTATTCATCGCGTCAATGTCAATTGCCATGCTGACGCCATTTGGTGGAGGAAGTAATTTCTGTGCTTCCCTTAAATATGCTAGTACCAAATTTGTACGATTAGTAAAAATAGATATTTGATGTCGCCAAAATTTCTTTATCCGCTCTAATGGAGCTGGAGCCGGTCCTAATACGCGAAAACGCCCATTCGCTATGCCAGAAAGCTGTGCCGCCAATAGCTCAGCATATTTACTGACCGCATCGTTTGATTCAGAACGCAGTGTTATACATATAAACCTAGAGTAGGGCGGATAATCTAAATCCTTCCGATCCTTTAATTCCTGAGCAGCAAATGCTTCAAAATTTTCCGTTGCAGCAAATTTAATCGCCGGAGCCTCAGGTGTCTGCGTTTGCACATAAACATCACCTGGGATTGCTCCACGCCCAGTGCGTCCAGCCATTTGTGCTATCAATTGAAAGGTGCGTTCGCCTGCACGAAAGTCAGGTATATATAATGCACTATCGGCATTTAATATTCCTGCAAGCGAAACATTTGGAAAATCTAATCCCTTGGTTATCATCTGTGTGCCAATAAGTATGTCAATCTCACGTGCACGGAAACGAGCAAGTATTTCCTCATGGCTATATTTTCTTGAGGTAATATCAGCATCCATACGCTGAATCTTTGCTCCAGGGAAAAGTTTTTCAGCAATTTTTTCTATACGTTGGGTTCCGATACCAGTAAATCTGTAGTTCTCAAATCCACATTCTGGACAAGTAGAAGGACAACTGCGCTCTCTACCACAAAGATGACACCGTAGACGGTTGTCATCCAAATGATATGTCATGCCAGTGGCACAGTCCTCACATTCCTCTGTATGACCGCATGATGGACAGCTTACATGCGGTGCATAGCCACGCCGATTAAGAAATAGCATCACTTGTTCACCTGTGGTGAGGCGACGCCTAATCGCGTCGATTAGGTCCTTCGAAAAGATTGGTGGAGCAGATTTACCAATAGATTCAAGACACATATCCACAATAATTGTATTGGGCTTACTCATGTGCTGAGATGCACGCTTTTGCATTTTTGCAATAACATACTTGCCAATAATGGTATTGTTCCAGCTTTCCAGAGAAGGGGTTGCAGAGCCTAATAATACAGCTGCATGCTCGTAGCTGGCACGCATTACAGCAATATCGCGGGCATTATATCGTGGTGCTTCCTCCTGCTTGTAGCTGGGCTCATGCTCCTCGTCCACAATGATTAAGCCAAGCTTATGGACAGGAGCAAATACAGCAGAGCGAGGACCCACCACTACACGTGCCTCGCCAGTGTAGATGCGGTGCCATTCGTCGTGACGCTCTCCATCGGAGAGCTTGCTATGAAGCACAGCAGTAATTTTACCAAAACGCGATGCAAAGCGTTGGATTGTTTGAGGTGTAAGGGAGATTTCTGGTACAAGCACAATAGCAGATTTGCCAGCAGCTAGGACTTCTGAGATAGATTGGAGAAAAACCTCAGTTTTTCCACTGGCGGTGACACCAAAAAGAAGAATGGGCTTGGGGGCGGGTAGGGAAGTATCGCATGATTGCTTAATTGCTTGGCAGATAAGCTCCTTAGCTTTGGCTTGCTCTTCAGTAAGAGGGAGAGGCTTTGTTTGAATAAAGCTCTTACCAGCAAGAGGATCGCGCCGTTCTGCTTTTTCGAAAATTTTAAGTAGACCCTTTTCTTCGAGCTTGCGTAGGGTGGCTGGGGTAGTTTTTTGTGCTTCAGCAAATGCAGTGAGAGGGAGAGGACCATCTTTAATAAGAGCGGTAAGTAGGCTATGTTGTCTATCTGTAAGCTTTATGTCATCAAGCTCCTCTGGTTCATCAAATAATGCTTCAATATAGAGACGACGCTGGAAGCCATTGCCATTAGTGGAATTGCGGATGGGGGCGGGTATTACTGCCTTAAGGCATAGCTCAATAGGCGTCATATAGTAGGTCGCCATCCAGCTAACTAATTTTAGGATGTGGGACGACATCCAAGGTCGATCCCCAATGACTTGCTTAATTTCACGTAGCTTGCCAGGATAGTCGCTTTTATCAGTGGTTGCTAAAACATACCCCTCAAGGGTGCGTTTACCAAATGGGACAATAACCCTTGACCCAGCCTCAACCTTGCCTTCAAATTCAGCAGGGATAATATAATCAAAGGTTTTATCCAATGCGGCATCAGTGGCGACCTTGGCAAACATCTAAGAAAAGCTCCTAAAAATTGATAGTGTATTAGCCTTGTTGGTCTTCAATGCTTGTGTTTGGATTGAATGGCTCATCAGAGCGATTACCAAAAACGCGATTACTGAAGCGAGTAAATGAGTCTTCAAAGTTTAGCTCAACCTCACCGGTAGGACCATTACGGTTCTTCGCAACATCTACTATAGCGAGTGTTTTGTCATCGGAATGCTCAGCACCCTCATATTTGCATGGTCTACGTAGCATCATAACAACGTCAGCATCCTGTTCGATAGCACCGGAGTCACGAAGATCTGATAGCTTAGGCTTGCCACTCTTATCGCGCTGTTCTGGGCTACGTGAAAGCTGTGAAAGCACAATTACAGGAACATTAAGCTCCTTTGCCATTGCCTTAATTTGAGAAGAGATATGTGAGGTCTCGAGCTGACGCCCTTGGTTAGAATAAGCCTTGCTATTAAGTAGCTGTAGGTAGTCAATCATAATAAGTTTAATACCATAGCGCTTATGCATTCTTCTTGCACGAGCACGCATCTCCATCACATCAAGACCACCAGTGTCATCCACATAGATTGGGAGCTTGTGAAGCTCATCAACAGCACGCATTAGGCGCTTTGTCATCACCTGTTTATCGCCAGTTCCCTTCATAATGCTAACAGCTGGTACCTCAGCACAAGAGCATAGCATACGCGTCTGAAGTGCTTCAGTGGACATTTCGCAAGAGAAGATAAGAACTGGATTTGGTGCAGTGTGGGTGCCACTTGTGGTGCGACCAGCAGCAACATTCTCACAAATATTCATTGCAAGAGATGTCTTACCCATGGAAGGACGGGCAGCTAGAACAATCATTTCGGCTTGACGAAGCCCCTGCATTCTATTATCCAAGTCAGTCAAGCCTGTGGATAAGCCATTAAGACCATCAGTGTGGCTCATTAGAGCATTCAGGTGGTCAAAGGTAGTGGAAATAGAGTCAGCCCAGCTAGGTGTTTTATCCTTTTGTCTTTCAGAAATAGAAAGGATAGCTTGCTCTGTTTCGCTTAAAATTAAGTCTGGGCTACTTTCGCGGGTGTAGCATTTAGATTCTGCGGAGAGGGCGACATCAATAATGCGGCGAAGGAGTTCATTCTCGTGAAGAATTTCCACATAGTGCGCCGCAAAGCCGACGGACATAGTTCTTTCAGCTAGATTTTCGAGGGTGGCGATACCACCAATCTCGTCAAGCTTACCAATCTTTTGAAGCTCATCAGAGATGGTGACAGGGTCAACAGGGTTGCCTTTATTGTATAAATCACGAGCTGTGGCGAAGATTAGCTTATGGGAGTGGATATAGAAGCTCTCCTCTGAAATGTCTTCATTAGAGCAGAGGTCAAGGGTCCTTTCTGGATCAATAAGAATAGAGCCAAGAATAGCAGATTCAGCTTCTGGGTTATAAGGCTGAATTTTTTTTGTTTGCTCTGGTGAGATGGGGTCTGTGCGTTTTTTTCTTGGTGGCATAGGGAAGTCTCTCGTATATGTGGGTTGCTAATATGTGTGAAGGGAGGTGCGTTATTTCAAGTATGTAGAAAAGGGTTATTTAATAACGATATTAAGGTTTCTCTCTAGGATAAGATCGCGCTTCGCACCGAGCTTTAGGGCAAGCTTATAGCAGTCAATAGCCGCATCTCTATATGTGGCTGGCTCCATCATTAGGAGTAGGTAAGCATAATTCAAGTGTGCTTCAGCATATTTAGGATTTTCTTTAATAATCTTATCTAGTTGAACCATAGCAGTCAAAGGTTCACCATTCGCAATAGCAAGGGCAGCAATTAGGGAGCGAACAGATGCATCATTAGGATAAGCTTTCTTTAGTGCCTCAATTTGTGATGTTGCCATAGTCTTATTCCCGACAGAAATAAGGGCTTTTACATATAGGCAACGGATTGAGAGAGGGGTGGCATCACCCTTTGATTCAATAATTTCGTCAATAAAGAAGATTGCATCGGTTGTTTTCCCAGAATCAATCATACCATTGATAAGGGTTATGCAGGTTTGTTCATTAGCATTGGCAAGGGGGTTATTAGAGGAGTAGAAGGAGTTTTGATCGTATGCATTTCCTGTTTGAGGCTCATTTTCTGCAAGCTCGGGTTGGGTTTTTTTAGACTGTGTTTTGTCGACAATTGTGCCATCTTCATTTGCTTTTGTGGCAGGATTTTCCTCTTCAAAAATGATAGGGGCAGAGGTTGTGGCACTACCTAACCCAGCAGTTACTTGCTCTGGAGTGGGGACAGAGATTTCGCCAGAAACGATTTTTTCTTTAATTATTTTCATTTGCTGGTTACAGGTGTTAAGTCTTTCTGTAACAAGCTCTGTCTCATATTCAGGGTAAGTGTTTAGAAGAGAGAGGTATTGGCCTCTTGCGTCGGAAAGGAAAGCCATAGCATCATTAGCGCGACCCTCCATGCGAGCTTTTTCTGCTAGTCCATATGTATCATTAGCTTGTTCGAGGAGTTTTTTCTTTTCTCCGCCGAAGATAGACCATGCATTTGCGTCATTAGGTAGGATACATAAGGAGGAGAGAGCAGCAATAAAAAGTAATTTTTTAAATAAAGTGAATTTCATTGTATAATCCTTGTTTAACAAATTTCTTATTATTTTAGCATAAGTAAAAAAAACAGGCAATGGATAAATCTTTTTTTGACGATAGACGCCAGATGACAAGACAGATTTCAAACTGACGCTGTGGCCTCCCGCAGAGACGCAGAGACACAGAGAGCTTGACGAAGAGACAGATTTCAAGCTACCGCTCTTGCTTTCGCTTGCCTGCGGCGCTTACTGGGAGATTCGGAGATTTGGAGATTCGGAGGGTCTTTTGGGGCTTTGGGGGAATTTTTGTTGATTGCTTGCACAAATCTCTGTGCCTCTGCGTCTCTGCGGGAGGGGAGAACCTCGCACTTTTAGCTCACACACAAGCAATCCTGCAAATCCTGCAAAATCTGTTAATCCTGTTTTACTGCACGAATGGCTTAATTAGACGAAATGCTATTCCTTAAGCCTGAATAATAAATGTTTTATGTGGGTAAACTCTGGAGAGATACGGTTTAGTAAATAATAATTACCGTCTCAGCAGGTAGCTCTTTAGCAACCCAATGTGTTGCACCATTTGTCTGATATGTCCACTTACCGATAGGTTTAACGCCTGTTATACCAAGATCACCAGCCAGCTTGAGAGCTTTAGCTGCATCACCTTCTTCAAGTGGAATTACATTTGCTGACTCTTCCCATTTGTCAGAAAATTCGCAACCTGCTATCAGAAGCCATGTGGCACCGTAACTAGGATAAAGAGCACTAGTCCCAATAGTTGTTGGAGGTGGACCCATAAACCAAATTGCTCGACCAACATTACAATATGCCAGTGATTCAGAATCAAGTTGGACTAATGTTTTAGGTAACTTTATAGATCTTACTTTTACAAGATCTACTAACGCATAGGTTGGAATTGAAGTAAACTTTGATTTTGAAAAATCTAGTGATACATTTAGTTTTTTACATCCACGGAAAGCAGAATACCCAATACTTTGTAGAAAAGGAAATTCTGTAGGATATATTTTTTCAAGACTTGAAGCACTCTGAAAAGCATATCCGCCTATATTGGTAATTACTGAAGAAAATGTAGCAGATACAATTTGACTATTCCCTGCGAAAATACCTGTTGGTATCTCTTCTAGGTTTTGTGCAGAGAAAGAAGTAATAGAGGTTCCTTCAAATTGATACCCCCCTGTTCCCAAGGTGTTTGTAAAATTAGGCAAAACAAGATCACCAGTAAATTTTTTACAATTTTTGAATGCTCTATATCCAATGGCTGAAAGAGTTGATGGAATATCATCCCCACTAATCTCTAATGATGTGCATCCATCAAAAGCACTTGTCTTTATTTTCTCTAGGGCTTGTGGAAAAACAATAGTTCTCAATGCTGTACATCCAGCACATACTCCATCGCAAAACTCTGTAATTCCATTTCCAAAAGCCACGAATTGTAAATTTGTTGACAGCTGAAATGTATTTCCTACTAATGTTTCAACAGAATCTGGCAAATAAGCATGAGTAAGAGTAGCAGTCTTTTCCAACGCACCATTATTGAATTTTTTGAGAACAACACCACAATCTGCTTCAAGTGTGCGTAAATCAAGTACACCTGAACCAGCAATATATGAAGAGCCCTGAGTTTTACCTAATGACCAATCATCATCAGAATGTTTTGTTACACCTATTTCCCAATTACCATCGGTAATTTTGTGAGTAGAACCATTTTGATTATATGCTTCTACTGTCCATGCAGCATATAAAGAAGGAAGCAGACACGTAGCACTTATTAAGCACATTAATTTTACAAGCTTTGTTTTCATTGTAACCTCTAAAAAATTTAAAATTAACATCTTTGAATTACTATATTTACAACGCTCAAAATTTTACCATCCCCGCTCCCCACAGTCAACCTATTTTTTAAACCAAGGGCGATGGGGAGATAATTCTCGCATTTCTAGCCACAGCACTAACCCTTTAGATAATTTTTGAGGATAAATTTTGTGTGCGAAAACAAAAAAAACCAGTCATAACAACTGGTGTAAATAAAAAAAATGGTGGCGAGAGAGGGAATCGGACCCCCGACACGGGGATTTTCAGTCCCCTGCTCTACCAACTGAGCTATCTCGCCACTTACAATCATTTATTTCAAATGAATGCGCATATAGTATCACAATCCTGACATACAAGTCAACACTTTTTTAAAAAAATTTTATATTTGCAAAATTGTGTTTTTTGTAAGCCACAATTGCTCTCACACATAAGCACACAGCTATCCGAGTGCGACTGTACTATTTTGTGCAATAAAAACAAGATTACTGGATTTCTCTTGTGCTATGGTGTAATAGCCTTTTGTACGAAGGTTAACAAACGAAAAATCATTGACTGATGTGCATAGTTGTGGTTTAATGACAAAAGTTTAAAAGAAACTATATCTATGAAATCTCCATTCTTATTTTCTGACAATAACAAGCGTTATCACACTCTTAACTATCACCTAAAGCACCAGTTTTGTGGCAGAGTATTTAAAGCTGTAATTGATGCTGGATTACACTGCCCTCACGCAGCTCTGGGTGGTTGTACTTATTGTATTGAAAATGGTAGCGAGTTTTCTCATTCTAGCACTCTATCAATAACCCAACAGCTTCAGCTTGAACAAACTCGCATTTGCTCAAAATATGGTGACACAAAACTAATAGCATATTTTCAGGCTGGCACAAACACAAATGCGGACCTTTCCCTTTTGAAGAGCCTATACGAAGAAGCATTAAATTTCAAAAATGTCGTTGGGCTTAGCATTGCAACACGACCTGACTGCCTAGCACCAGAAATATTCCCTTTTCTAGAATATCTATCAAAACGAACTTATTTGACCATTGAGTTGGGTCTTCAGTCTGCTCATAATTCAACACTTGAGCGTATAAACCGTGGGCATACCTACGAATGCTTTTGCGACACACACCGGAAATTAGTCAATTGTGGCATTCGCACTTGTGTACATTTGATAAATGGGTTACCTGGAGAATCGACTGAAGATATGATTGCAACCGCAAGGCTTCTTTCTAAAGAAAGCCCTAATGCTGTGAAGCTACATTTGCTTCACATAATGGAAGGGGCTTTAATTGCAGAACAATATAGGAATAATGAATTTACCGCATTAAGCCAAGATGAATATGTTAAAATTGTATGTGAACAGCTTAGATATTTTTCTCCAGAGGTTGTGATTGAACGCATTACAGGAGATGGTTCAAAACAGCGACTAATCGCACCAAAATGGAGTCTTAACAAGCTCCAGGTTTTGGCGGATATTGATAAATATTTAGAAAAAAACAATATCTGGCAAGGAGATTTAACTTAACCTCTACAGTTACACCAGCAACTCTTATTTAGATTTAAAGTTAGGGATGTAAGGGTTATATTTCCTACAGAAAATGTGCAGATTTCTCGAGAAATTTTAACCACGAAAATTCTTAATGGTGCAAGCAATAAGTGAAACAATTGTCTAGTAGATGAACTGACACATTTTTAATGTCCTAAATCTGAAGCACTAAATCTAATATCCTCATTACACAGAGCAACAGTCTACTTAATGTCCCACCAGTAATCCCTATTTATTGTGCTGATGCATGCACACAAGCCATTTAAATGGAAATATATGATACACCATACTAAAAAAGGCACCCCGAAGGACGCCTTTTTTTATTACTTGCTCTTAATTGCTGCTTGTGCAGCACTCCACCTTGTGTAGTGTTTTTTATTGCTCCGAAATTTATGAAGCAAATCTGATATGTAAGAGGGCTTTCACCCTCGATTTCAGCGGTAGGATTAGTCTTTCTTCCGCTGACACTGCAAATAACATTGCTTCCTTTTTCATCAGAAAGCTTAACTGCCCATTCAAAAAGGTTGTCGGCAACAGGTTTTACACTGGAAATGCATAAGTCGATTATATCTTCTGTTATTGTAGGCTCGGAAAAATCAATTATGGTGTCGAGCTTGCTTTTTATAACATCAAGGTTGATTTCAGGTAAAGGATCGGCTTCGGTTGTTGCAGTTGCCTTCATCTTTTCAAGTTCGGCTATCTCTGCTTCAGCCTTTGCAGTAGAAGCGGCGAAGCTTTTCTTTGTAATTTCTCCGTCAGCTCTCATTTCAACAAGATTTTCAAGACGGCTTCTGAGTTTCTCAATCTTAATATCAACTTCTGTATCGGAAGTTTTACTTTCACTCTTGCTTGCAGTTGCATACTTCTTCACCATTTCAAAAGCGTCGAACACATCTTCTTTTCTGTTCTGCCAGATTTCAGAGAGAACTGTCTTTGCCATAAGGTCAAGCTTCCAGTCGCTTACCATTCTGATGTCGCAGTAGCCTTCGGTATCAAGTCCGTTCTTCTCGCGAAAGGATTTGCTTCCATAGTTGAGCTGGTTATAACACTGATAACCATAAGCGGAATCGCCACGCTTATTCTTTCTCTACTTATTCTTACGGAAGTTCGCTCCGCAACTGCACTTCATTTTCTTCAGCCATATATCTGTGGAGTTTCTCTTGCCGTAGGTTGTAATAACACCGTTATTTTCTTTCTTGATAACCTTGCTCTTGCGGATTTCATCACACTTGTGCCAGAGTTCTTCTGAAACACTCGGCTCGAAAACTCCCTTGACATATACATAACTGCCGCTGTCAAGATTTTTATACGCTTCTGTTCAAGATAATTATTACTGCGGGATTTGTTATAACAGTTGTATCCCATATATGTGGCATTTTTCAGAATACGTCCGACCTTGCAGAAGTTCCGTCAGCAGCTTTTCTGTGAAGATTTAAGTGGTCGTCGTACAACTTCATAGACGGATTTCTGTCCTCGTGAAAAATGCAAGAGGTCATTCCATTGCGTACGCTCATACCATAATATTCTGTGGCAGAGGGTACGCTGACGGTTTTTTTGACTTCCCCAAAGATGTCTCGGTTTGGATTTCTCATAGGAAATTCCTCCTTAAAATGTGATACAGCGTAAAGCTGACATACACTTTTCGTATATGTAAAGGACATTCGGAGTGGAGGTATATTAAATTTTCAAGGTACTGCGAACGAGTGCACTCATTTTGTTCGTACTTCCATTATACTACGAAATGTATGTTTGGCACAATTGACAGAATACCAGAAAAATCGGGTCTGAAAAAGCCGATTTTCCGGGGTATATTGCTGATAGCAATAGGAATTATTTGACTGGCGATGTGCTGTGTTTCCTGTTCGTCTTTTGTTGCTGTTTATATAAAAAATCCCGAAAAAGAAACTTGTCGAAGCTCCTTTTCGGGATAAAAGAATAGCTGTTCGTGTGCAATAAGCACAAAAACAGCTATCTAAAATATTCGATTTTCCGGCAGTATATGGGTGGGGGTAAATCACTTTTTACAGAGCATTTCTGCCTTCCGGATAAGCTTGTTTTGGTCTTGTTACTTCTTCCAGAAGTAACGCAAAGATACTTCTGACAACAGGGCTATCATAAGTCGTTGCGGCAGTCGTTCCCACTGCACTTCCTATTCGGCAATGCTGCCTCAGAAGAGGGACGAATCTGGGAAGAAAAACGGGGATTTTTTTGCGTTATATGGAACAGTAAAAAGTAAGGCAACAGATTATCCACGAATCCTCTGACTGCGGTAAATAGGCTGTTTAACAAGTTCAGAGCGTAAACTCTCACTTTTTGAACACAAACAAATACTCGTGTGCTATCAATAGAAAATTATATTTCACGCTATTTGTTTTCCAGTATCCTGTTGCCTTACAGTTATGCTGTTCCTTTATAATAAGCTCTTTTAGCGTAAAACCTGCGTCCTGAAAGAGTTTCATAACATCAAAACTCATCGGCATCATACAACCTTTCTGACGGGTATCACCCATAAGAACGGCACAGAACTTGCCTTTCTTCAGAACACGACAGCTTTCCTCAGCGACAGGTTTCATCTGTTCAAGAAAATCCTTGACTTTAAGCTGAGATAAATCTCCGTCAATACCTTCGCTATACTTGATAATGTCAGCGTAGGGAGGATGTGTACAGATTAAATCTATACTCTCATCGGGAATACTGTCAAGCTTACGGGCATCGCCCTTCTTGATATAAACCTTGCCCTTTGCAGGCTCATAGTCGAAAGAGGTTTTCTCCCGACAGCGCTCAAGAGCAACATCATTTATGTCAATACCGATTATATCTCGATTGAGCAGTTTGGCTTCAACAAGAGTTGTTCCGCCGCCTGCGAACTGGTCGAGAACTAAATCGCCCTCCTGAGAGTAGCGAAGAATGATGTTTCTCGGAATGTATGGCGACCAGTTTCCTCGCCATTTTGCATCGTGTGTAGCCCAGTTTCCACGCTTGGGGAATGACCAATGTGTAGTCATTTCAAGCTCGAAGTCATCAGGTTGCCATTTGGTTATTCTTTGCATTATAATATATCCTTTATTACTCTTCCTTACTATTAGTGCTAAGCAATGCAAGTTGTTTGTAATTTGAATCTAAAAAATCTTCTTTATTGATACGAGCTAATGTAAATTTATCGTTATCAATATCAGTTTTGTTTATAACATAAATAGGTCTATTTAATTCGTTAAAATAATTCAATTCGTATTTGCACCAAACGGATTTCGTTGAATTGTTTGATTTGACAAATATTAAAGCTTTTGATTTTTCTAACCTCATTTCAATTACTTTTAAAGTCGCAGCACAGACTAAATGGCGCTTTAAGTAATCTGAATCATTTATCCAGTCGCAAAAGACATATTTTCCTAAACTGTTTTCGTGTAATATTAAACGTTGCACAGCAAGGCTATCCTTGCTACTATGCGATATAAAGTAATCATATTCTTTTACCTTTTGCTCTCTTCCATTTTCAATGCGATATTCAAGTTCATGTGGATTTTGTGGAATCGTATAGTGTTCATTGGCATATTCGGTTTTTAAATACTGCTTCCGTTTTTTATTTTTTGTATGAACTTGCATATATTTTTGCCGTCTTAATCTCGGCTGATAATTGAAACTTTGCAAATGATAAAATGCTATTTCACGCAGTTGTCTATTAATTTCGGTGTCGTTTAACTTGAAAAAGAAATTAATCACTTTTGTATTATAATATTTCTTTAGTTCGTAAATTATATATATCTTATCCTTTTGATTTGTGCTTTTTCTACTATAAAAGCCAATTAGTTTATCAATGAATTCGGGCGTTACCTGCTGGGTTTTAGATTTTGCAAATTCTATTTTTTCATTTATTCGATTTATTTTTGGCTCTCGTTTTGACCATAATTCAGCTTCCGCTTTTCTACATTTTGATTCGCAAAAATTAGCACTATAAATCTCTTTATATTTATTGCTCATAATGCGCCGACAACTTAAATTATCATGGAGCAATTTTTCTGCGGGCAACATATTATAACGAATTTTACCACGTTTACTTTTAATATGTTTATCTTTTATTCGATAGTATTCATATTTTAGTTCTACAGAACGCCATTCGTGAGGATAATATTTTTTTAATAGTGCAACAACGTCTTCAAAACTATATTCTTTGGGAAGCAGAGATGATATAGCCTTTATCTCTTGGTTCCACATTGATTGAATATCTCTTATATCGTGTTCGTAAATATGTTTTGTTACTCCTGACATAAACCACAGCCTACATAGATGTGTAAAATTGTGCTATTGTTTAAATGCGATTTTTTGCATTAAGGATTTATAAGCAATCATTCTTTTATTGGTTTCTAATAAATCTTTTATAAGTGTATCATATTCTGGATATTTCTTTTGAAGTTCTTGAGGCGTAAGGCATAAGTTAGCGTCTTTGCTTGATTCCATTTCATACCATTTACGATATTTAGCTTGCCATTTTGTAAGATGAGGTCTCAATCCTTTGTTTAAAACTTGTTCGGTTAGCGAAATTAGGTTTTGTGAGTTATTAATATGAATCGGAGGAACCTCTTTCATAAGTTCTCTTACCGTCTTGAAAAATTCATACCACGAATTATAAACTTCAACAATAACGTCGTTCTCTTCTTCAAAATTTAATCCTACTTTTCTTGTGCCAAGTTCAACCCATATTTTATATGCTATTTCTCGATCTTTTTCGTTGTATGTTAGTTTTAAACTATTGTTGCCTATTCCAAGATTTATTTCTTCAATAACGATTTTCTTCTTAAAAGCAAAATTAATTGCTCCCTTTGCTAATAATGACACTAAAGCAATTAAAATCACTGTAGCCAATACAGCAATCCAATTTATCGAAATCAAAATAGTGTTCCATTTTTCAAATTCTATTTCAAAAAAATCCATTTAAATTCTCCTATTATAAATTCCGTTGCATCTGTGGTCTGCTATTATCTAACAAGTGTCTTTTAAGATTCCTATTATCAAATGCCTTCTGAATTATCTCATCAAAATATTTTACAGCATAATCCCAATCATAAATAGACGCATATTCTGATTTAACATTATCTGCCAATCGTTGAGGCATATCGCGATAATAATATCCACCATCTGGTGCTTTATTAATCGAAGGAAGCATAATTGCAACTAAACCGGAATTACCATTTATGCTTGCACGTAATCCAGCGTATATTTCCCAATCAACGTGTTTTCTGTTTTTTGTGTTTTGTCCTACTAAAACAACTATGACAGATGAAGAACTTATTTTTTCTTCTCGTATCAATCGTTTAATATATTCATCCCTATTATCAGGATTATATTCTCCATTCATAACAGACTTGTTTATAATATTATTGCTTAGATATTTATCAATATAATCTTTATATTTTTGGTCTTCTGCGTGATAGAAACTAATAAAAACATTGTGTTTTTGTCTGGTATACATTTTATATTCCTCCGATAAGTTTGCTGATTACCCCATTTTCCAGATCGTCAATGGAGTAAATATGTTCCATAGCGTCAAATGTTTCTTCAAGGTTATGCCTTGCGCTCGTCCAGCCGGAGCCATCTGTAAACCATACAAACTTAAAACCGTCAATAGTCGCCGCTTCCTGAGCAATCTGCTTATAGCTTCGTGCAGTTTCATTGAGTTTTGAACCGCCACTCGTATAGAAATTCGTTTCAATGCCGTAAATAACCTTATCAGTCTTGATTACAAAGTCAAAACGCTTTTCTGCTTTGCCCTGATTAGAAATCGCTGAAAGGTCGATGTTCCATTTCTCTGTGATTTCGTGAATATACATCTCCTTGAAATAGGTCTTATCCTTTTCAAAACCTGCCTTAACAATGAAACTTTCAACCAAATCTTCCATAAGATGTCCGCCACGATTTTTGCGACCATTGGAATCAAGTCCTGTTTCAACGCCTGTTACATAGTCAACAAGATTGTTGATGATGTGGTTTTCAAGCAAGTCGAATAAGCCTGTTTTACGCATAAATACAACATACTGTTCGGCTGTGCAGTTGGCATTTTTGAAGTTATATGTAAAATCTCCGTCGCCATCAATAGCGTAAATCTCGTTCGCTCTTACGGCAAGTAAAATCGGTATGCATTTAAGCGTTTCGGGATATTTTGCAATAATATTCTTGAAATCGCCCTCGATATTCTTTGAGCCGATGAGAGAGTTGAGAATATTAAGTTCAACCTTAATTTCATTGACATTGCGATATACCTTGTCGAAATCTATGTAGTATCCGTAGTTGGCGATACTGCCACGGAATTTTGAAATCCAGTCTTTAAAGTTACGTTTCATATTATTCTCCTGTTATCGTTTCTTTCTCATAACATAATCATAAGCCTCGTCATAAGCGGCTTTAGCATCTTTGTGACGCACCGTTCCTGCCTGACTGAACGGCAAATGTGATAAATCGGTTCTACGAGGATTGCCCTGCGTAGCATCGTTTAAACCTTCTTCGTATGCACATCCAGCGCAAATATGTCTGTCGCCATTTCTATTGTCTTGTGCATCGGGGAGTGAATCATATTCGGGTAAATATCTGTGTTTCTTATTGCAAATACTCATATTAAATTCTCCTTTAACAATTACAAATCAAAAGTTCATTTACATTACCTCTGCCGGTAGCCTTACTGTTAATCATACGCTTCGCAGAAACGCGTATAATAGTATAGTTTGAATACAAATCATCAAAGAAACTATCGCTTTCGTCACTGTTCTTCGGGTCGGAATTACTGATCAAAACTTTTGCACCCTTTTCTGATATTTCATCAACAAACTTACCAAGTTCAATCTGCTGTTTATCGCCAAATTCGTTTTCTGAATAAGAAGTGAATGAAGCGGTTGCGGTAAGCGGGCGATAGGGAGGGTCGATGTAGACAAAAGTGTTCTCGTCGACAAAATCAGCACATTCGCTATAATCTCCACATTTTATCTGAACATTCTTAAGAAGTCCACTTATAAGTCTGAGATTTTCAGCATCACAGATAGGCGGTTTTTTATATGAACCTATGGGGACATTAAAAAGCCCTTTGCGATTTACACGATATAATCCGTTGAAACAAGTCTTGTTAAGGAATATGAACAATGCCGCTTTTTCAAGATTAATATGCTCGTCGCCGTTAACTTTCAGGTCGTTAAAACGCTCACGCTTAGCAATATACATAACCTTACAGTCTGCATCGCTCTTTGCCCAGAAACTATCCTGCATTTCAAAAAGCATTTCTATAAGCTCATCTACGTTACCCTTAATCTGAGAATATGTGTTTGCAAGCTCGGCATTTATATCGTTAATCAGCACTTCTTTTGGCTGACAGTTTACAAGTACATCAAGAAGAACTGCTCCACCGCCAACGAATGGCTCACAGTATTTATCTATTTTTTCGGGATACTTTGCCCGAATATCATTGAGAAGCTGGCTTTTTCCGCCTGCCCATTTTACAAATGGTTTCACTGTTTTGTATTTCATAAAAACTCCTTTCAGAGCTGTAGTTATACCTATATTTTATAATTATAGCACACTTGGCAAGAATTTTCAATATTTTTATGGATACAACAAAACGCCCCTGTTCTTGATTGAACAGGGGCGTCGTTTACTTCATCACCCAACATCAAGAAAAACCATTACGGTCAAGTCTTTCCATTGGTTTTGTCGGAGATAGGCATTATGTGCTTTTCTCCAGTTTTTCGCCATTTCGTATGTGATTTTGAAGTCCCATACGAGTGCGAATTCAGGTTTGACTACCTTAGCGTAATGCTGCTTGAGCTGCTGCCAAGCGTGCGATAGGCACACGATATGGACTGCAGGAAACATAATCTAAGCCAATCTTGTGGCAGAACTCAACTGATGTTGGATCACCACCATGCTCACCACAAATACCAGTATGGATTGTTGGACGAGCTGCACGACCAAGCTTGCAAGCCATATCCATTAGCTTACCAACACCAATCTGGTCTAGCTTTGCAAATGGATCATTCTCGTAAATCTTTGTGTCATAGTATGCACCAAGGAACTTACCAGCATCATCACGGCTAAAGCCAAATGTCATCTGTGTAAGGTCATTTGTACCAAAACAGAAGAACTCTGCTTCCTTAGCAATATCATCTGCTGTTAGAGCTGCACGAGGAATTTCAATCATTGTTCCTACCTCATACTTTAGCTCAACACCAGCCTGACGAATCTCTTCCTCTGCTACAGCTGTCACAATATCCTTAACGAACTTAAACTCCTTCAACTCACCAGTTAGAGGAATCATAATTTCAGGCTTTACACTCCACTCTGGGTGTAGCTTTTGCACCTGAATTGCTGCACGGATTACAGCCTTTGTCTGCATCTTTGCAATCTCTGGGAATGTAACTGTCAAACGGCAGCCACGATGTCCCATCATTGGATTAAACTCGTGCAAGCTAGAAATAATTTCCTTAATTCTTGAAACAGGCTTATTCTGTGCCTTTGCAAGAGCCTCGATATCAGCCTCCTCTGTAGGAACAAACTCATGTAGAGGTGGATCTAGGAAGCGAATTGTTACAGGAGCACCCTCAAGTGCTAAATATAGCTGTTCAAAGTCATCCTGCTGATATGGAAGAATCTTTCCTAGAGCAATCTCACGCTCCTCGAGAGTATCTGCACAAATCATCTCGCGGAAGGCAGCAATTCTTTCTGGCTCAAAGAACATATGCTCTGTACGGCAAAGACCAATACCCTCTGCACCTAGCTCACGAGCCTTCTTAGCATCACGAGGTGTATCTGCATTTGTGCGAACCTTAAGTGTACGGAACTTATCTGCCCATGCCATAATGCGACCAAACTCGCCACCAATTGTTGCATCAACTGTAGGAATAATTCCCTCATAGATACAACCAGTTGCACCATCAATAGAAATCCAGTCGCCCTCAGTATATGTCTTACCAGCAAGCTTGAACTGCTTATTCTCTTCATTCATAACTATCTCAGAGCAACCAGAAACACAGCAAGTACCCATACCACGAGCAACCACAGCTGCATGAGATGTCATACCACCGCGAACAGTTAAAATACCCTGAGCTGCCTTCATTCCCTCGATATCCTCTGGTGAGGTCTCAAGGCGAACAAGCACAACCTTCTCTCCCTTTGCCTTCCATGCTTTAGCATCGTCAGCCGTGAATACCACACGACCACATGCAGCACCTGGAGAAGCTGCTAAAGCACGAGCAGCTGGTGTGGCTAGCTTCAATGCCTTATCATCAAACTGTGGGTGAAGCAATGTATCAAGATTTCTTGGATCAATCATCAATACTGCTTCCTCTTCTGTACGAACACCCTCGTCAACCAAATCGCAAGCAATCTTTAGTGCTGCACGTGCTGTGCGCTTACCATTACGGGTCTGAAGCATATAGAGATGCTTATTCTCAATTGTGAACTCCATATCCTGCATATCGCGATAATGAGCTTCAAGTGTCTTACATACATCGCAGAACTGAGCATATACCTCTGGCATAACCTCTGCCATCTTTGCAATTGGCATTGGGGTACGAACACCGGCAACAACATCCTCGCCTTGTGCATTCATCAAGAACTCGCCCATAAGCTTCTTCTCGCCAGTGGCAGGATCTCGTGTAAAAGCAACACCTGTACCAGACTCATCATTTAGATTACCAAATGCCATCATCTGTACATTTACAGCTGTTCCCCAGCTATATGGAATATCATTATCACGACGATAAATATTTGCGCGTGGATTGTCCCAAGAACGGAACACTGCCTTAATTGCCTCAAATAGCTGAACCTTTGGATCTGAAGGGAAATCCTCACCAATCTTAGCCTTATACTCAGCCTTAAATTGAGTTGCAAGCTCCTTTAGGTCTTCTGCTGTTAAATCAACATCATTAGTAATTCCTTTGCGCTCCTTCATCTGGTCAATGAGCTTCTCAAAGTATTTCTTACCAACCTCCATAACAACATCAGAGAACATCTGAATAAAACGGCGATAGCAATCGTATGCCCAACGAGCATTACCAGACTTCTTTGCGAGAACCTCAACTACTGTCTCATTTAGTCCTAGGTTTAGAATTGTATCCATCATACCTGGCATAGAAGCACGAGCACCAGAGCGAACAGATACTAGCAATGGGTTTTCAGCATCACCAAACTTTTTACCAGCAGAAGCTTCTAGTTTAGCAATATTCTCCATAATCTGTGCTTGAATATCTTCGCCAATCTGCTTTCCATCATCATAATAGCGAGTACAAGCCTCTGTTGAAATTGTAAAGCCTTGAGGCACTGGGAGTCCAATTAGATTCATCTCTGCAAGGTTAGCACCTTTACCGCCAAGAAGATTGCGCATTTCTGCATTACCCTCAGTTTGACCGGCACCAAAGAAATATACATATTTGGTTTGTTCTGACATTTTCTTTTTCCTACTTTTAGGTGTTTTGACAACACAATAACTATGCGAAAGAAGCCCTATTGCTTCCTTAGCACAATCATTTTATATTACCTATTTATTATATAAAACATTTACTTCTTTAAAGATGTGAGTAATTCTAGTATAGATTAGTTACATAGTCAACCATAAATTTCACGAAACAGATGTCGGAAAATTGCATAATTAAATGAGCATCTTAATTTATCATCGTCCAACCAAAGGAATTTAATGATTTCATAAGGTTACTTGAAAGGAATTTGAAGCTCTTGGATTAGCTTCTCCAACAGTATTAAAACGGCAAACTATGGGGTAATACTTAAAGAGACACGGTTTATTTTACACTGCTGGTGGGGGTATTTCATATTTATGCAGTAGTGCTAATACTAATGTGCATGGCGAGTACCACCAGCAGGGCCTCCTCCAGGAGGAGAAATCACACACTTCCAATCATTAGATGCAAGCCACTCAACACCCATCATTCTAAATTCTGGGATTTCCCATGTCACAAGCTGCTTACAATACATACATCCAGGGAATAACCCACCTGGCCCGACCTCCATATATGCTGGTAGGTGGTACTCCTTATGGCGGCGCCACTTCAAATTGAAGCTTCCGCCATCTGGTGCAGATGAAGCATCAATCGGAATTAAATTTACCGATCTAAATGCAGGCAAGACAAGCCCCACGGAATTAGGTGTTTGCTTACCGGAATCCGTCTCCAAATACCCAAACGGTTTTGAAGCCCCAGTCCAAACAATAGTATCATGTGCCTTCGATTCTTCCATTAAACGGTGAGAATTAGCCTCTACACGCATAACAGAATCAGCACCTTGATAGTTATATTCGTCCCGAATATTTCCCTCTATTGGGAAGGCTGGGTCAAGCATTGTATCCCAACTTCCCCAATGCCCAGCATTATAGAAAAACCAATTCTCTCGCTCTTCCTCTGGATCCGACTCCTGAGGCTGAAGCTCTATTCCCAATTCCTCCGCCACCTTTAATGAATGATGCGAATCATGAGCGACAGAGCTTAGACGTAGCTCTATTGGAAGCAAATGTAGTGGCAAATATTCTGGAGACATAACGGCAAGCTCATCCTGCTCCGGCAAAGGGTCCCACCATGTATATCCGTCATACTCCTCTAAAAGCTCTTTCCCATAAAAATGGAACCAACACCAATTTTTTCCTCTGATTGCTTCATAAAATTCAATTTGAAGTAACGGATGGGGACCCATGGGGTCATTATAAAAAATTGCATTATCTACACCAGCAGCCACACCATCATTTGCAATTGCGCGGACCATATCCGCATATTCATTCCAGGCACCTGGCCAAGGCTCTGGGAAAGAGGTACTCCCATTCATAATAGAGCCATACTGATTTTCAATTTTATCAGCATGCTCATTCATAAAATCAGTAAATTCTTGATTAATGTGAATACCATTAAGCTTTGCTGCTTGCTGAGCGGCGGCGACACCTGTCATCGGCCCTACAAAGCAAACGCGAGCTTGTGTATTCGTTATAACATCAACCGAAAAATCATCATCTAGGCTTGACGCCAAAGCATGCATGAGGTTTAATTCACCAATAAAATTTAATGATGTTGCCTGCCACCTTGCTCCTGCTAGTGCAGCAGCATCACCAGCATTTTGACTTCTATCCTTTAAGAAAATAATTCTATGGACATCTACCATCCAAAGCATAGCAAAAACAAGAATACAAATAGCCATAACAATAAATATCACTGCTTGACCTGATTGCTTCTGCTTTGCTTTAATACGATTGTAATTTGGATAGTTATGCATAGACTATTTTTCTAAATATACAGCGGAATGATTTCCAGACACAGCTTCACCCACCATTCGAATACGTGGAATATTATTCTCATCTCGCCTACTAGCAAATGGATAAAAATATCCAGCAAACGGCATTTTTAGTGGGAATTCTTGAATAACCTCAGCCTCAATAACACCATCATCTGAAAAACCATCATCTATATGATGAGTAATAGAGCCACGCTCCCATTCCTCATAATTTAAAACATACGTTGAGCGCCCATAATTTTCTGAAGCTAGATATTCTGGTATACGAGCTGCTTCTATTGCTGCTGATGGAGAAGACACAACTGGGCGCCGTGAAAAAGCCGCATCCATTGCCTCGCCAGGGGTAGCATTTGCTGCAATACCACTATTTACTTGGTCAAGAACAATTGGTTCCAGTCTCTCACCGGAATTTGGTATTACTGCAACATTAACCGCTTTATCAACCATCCAATCATTAAAGCCAACAGACCTAGCACGTACAGCTCTTGCTGCTGCATGATGCAACACCTCTTGTCCAGTATAAACGATTGCGACCTGCAATAAACCAAACAGGACAAGGCAAACGGTTAGAATCACAATTATTGATTCTAACATTGCTTGTCCCGATTGATTTAAATGTGTCTTTTTATTTAATTGCCTAGCCATCATTAGAATTCGGCTGACTAAGATATTTTTCGCAAAACCAATAAAATATTAGTAATTGCCTTCTTCGTCCAAATTCTTTAGTGTATCAGCTGTGCTCTCACCAGCAACTGCTGCTGCTTCTGAGCCTAAGTCCGCATCTAATGCAGAGGTTGCACCTGCTGTCTTCTTTGTGATTGCTCCACCAAAATAGCCGAATACTGCTATTGCTGCAATCGCAATTAGTACAACAATAATAATATACTCAACCATTGCTTGACCAGAACGCTTTTTATTTGTTTTCATAGGAGTTACCTTTCTTATGGATATTCAGAAGATACGAGATCTAAAACCCGCACTCCATTTTGCCTCAAAGCATATAAAAGAATTGCTAAAACTGTTATAACTGCAAAAAAAGACACAAAAACAATGATATACTCAAGCATTGCTTGACCTGATATTTTTTTTGTTAATGCTCTTTCTTTATTCATATTTAAAAATTTACCACGAAATGAAAGCATTTGTAAAGAACTAAATTTCATTTTGAACAATATAAAGTTAAATATAATCCAATCGCATATTGAACTTTAAATAAGCCACATCCTTAATTCATTCCCAAACAAACATATTTCAATACAAACAAAGCCGAAACAACCCACATTACCCAGTGAACTCGCCCTTTTGTACCACAATTTAAAATACAATATGAAATAACACCTAAGCCTAAGCCATCACTAATATTATATGTAACGCAAGCCATCAAGTAAGAAAGTCTAATGCTTTATTCCGAACCACTTTGTACACAAAGTATACCATCATTCTTATGCAAAAACAAGGAGATTAAAAGCATTCGGAAATATGGATGAATAGACAATGCAATCAACTTAATCATTTACATCCGCATTTTTATAAATGCGGACCTAAATCAATGTAGCAAAAGAATAGTACATACGACTTGAGATTACACGGTATTCCAAAGAATAACTTTAAAAAAACTCACTAGCAACACCAACTCTACATCAGAAATTTATATCCGCATTTTTATAAATGCGGACCTAAATCAATGTAACAAATAAATAACACATACAACATCAAATTACACCACATTCCAAAGGGAAAGCTT
>CALDQE010000040.1 GCA_937911295.1 uncultured Verrucomicrobiota bacterium | reverse complement strand
TATGTGTGTCCGTGTTAGGCGAAAGCAACAAGCAACGCGACTAACGACAATTAGCACTCAACGTCTGATTGTCTCGCGTCCGTTCAACGTCTAACGTCTCGCGTCTTCGGTTGTCTTACGTCTATCGTCGCTCAACCGTCTCGCGTCTTTGTAATAATAACACGCTGACGCTAATGTCTGCGGCGCTATCTGGGAGATTCGGAGATTGGGAGAGGTTTTTTTGTACAATTAGGGCATATGACAAACTAATTGCAATACCATTGTGTGGTGGATGTTGCAGTTACTTTGTTCTGTGGCTACCATAAAATTATTGATGACTAACTTTTGTATTGTATCTGCTACCGAAAAAGTATAAAATATATGGCACTTTATCGAAAGGGAGTAGCTCGCAGCTTAGCGGCGGCAATAAATCGTCAAGACGATTGTTAAACCAATCCGGTTTATTGCATAAAAGCAAGACTTTCATTGTAAATCAATACTACTACAAATTTTAATATATTAAGGAGTATCAATGAATATTGTGCTTTTACTCGTCGGCTTCATACTGCTCATTTATGGAGCAGAGCGTTTTGTTGAATTCGCTGTAAAATTTTCAAAACGCCTCAATGTACCAACTATTTTAATTGGCTTAACAGTTGTAGCTTTTGGCACATCGATGCCAGAATTTTCTGTAAGTCTCATTTCTGCAATAGAAAATCATAACGATTTAGCTGTTGCTAATGTGGTTGGGTCAAACATTTTTAATCTAGCAGCTATTCTAGGTGTTTGTGCATTAGTATCCCCTATTGCCATTAGTAAAGCTTGCACTACTAGAGATCTGCCTATATCCTTATTAGGTGCGGTTCTATTAGTTCTTTTCGGAAAAACGGTTGGCTTTTTAAATTTTTGGACTGCTGGAATTCTTTTCATTTGCTTTATTGGCATTATGACTCTTCAAATACGAGAATCATTAAAAGAGCGTGATAACAAGAATGCCGAAGCTACTGAAAATGGCAAGCCTCTTTCTTTACTACTAATAAGCATATGCATCCTACTAAGCCTCTGTGCGATTGTACTTGGAGGGACATTAGTTGTAAATTCAGCTATCGACATTGCACATGCCTTTAATATAGATGAAAGAATAATTGGTTTAACCATTGCATCTGTTGGCACTTCCCTACCTGAGCTTGTAACATCTGTTGTTGCAACCATAAAGAAGCAAAATGATATTGCCGTAGGTAATGTAGTTGGGTCAAACATTTTCAACATATTCTTTATCCTTGGATTCACAGGTATGATTAACCCAATGGTTTTGTCTAAAGGAAGCATAAATGACAGCATTTTCTTATGCATCATAACTGCAATATTCTTTATTCCATCCTTTAAAAATAAATTGGGTAGAATTTGGGGTGGTTTATTCCTTGCTAGCTATATAGCATATATTGTGATGAGCATATAAACCTGACTAGGTAAACCTAAATTCAGTAATGGGATACTGGATTTAGGCTTAATGCACTATTGGTAAATCTTCCCACGAGGTGGTGTAGTCAGGCGTGAGAAATTCCCGACGCATTTGCCACGGGCGTTGTATTCCTTCTGACAAATAAAACAAAGTATCTTTGCCAAATTGATTATTAACAGAATCTACCACTCGAGCTAATCGCTCTCCTCTCGCCTTTTGTGCTTCAGCCTCCTCATCAACAAATAGCTCAAGCTGTTGCTTATATTCTGCCTCGAGACCATAAAAAAGCACACCTGACTTTTTGTAGCGTCGGCCTTTTAAAAATAAAGCATCCACAGCTGGCAAAACACTTGATAGCATCTGTGCCGTAGCATTAGTCGGTGAAGCAAAGGAAATCACTGTAGACACGTAACCTCCTTCTTGAGAATATTGTCCATACTCTGGATAATATTGAAGATAAATGCTTGCTCCAGCTGCACGAAGCTTCTCATTACGAAGCTTTTCTGCAGCTTGTGCGATATAGTGTGCAACAGATTCTCGGATTTCTTCAAGGTTTTCTACTGGATAGCCAAAAGACCTAGAGCAAGATATGCTTTGTGATGGCTCTTCTGGATTCTCCCTTTCAAAGCGAGGAATTCCTAATAATTCATCTGCTGTCTTTACCTGAGTAATACTAAACTTCTTTTGAATCAATGCTCTATCTATATTTGCAAATTGCCATGCTGACCTTATTCCCATTTGTTGAAGGCGAGCAGCAAGTCTTCTCCCTATTCCCCAAACCTCATCTATTGGCAAATTCTCAAGAACTGTTTTAGGATTTTCTGGCATTACAAATACACCTGAAGGCAACTTCTTGCCAATATGATTTGCTATCTTTGCTAGAGTTTTTGTTTTTGCAAAGCCAACACCACAAGGAATGCCCACCCAATTTAACACACGACTCCTTAACAAGCTTCCAAAAGCCTCATACGCTGCCACATCGTAACCTTTATGTAGGTCCATATAAACAAAGGCTTCATCTATGGAATATTGCTCAACATCGTGGCAATGCTCCTGCAATACGGATATGATACGACGGGAGATATCCCCATAAAGCTCATAGTTACTTGAACGAAGCTCTATCCCGTATGCGGCAAGCATTGGCTTAAGCTTAAAATATGGTGTCCCCATTGGAATATTAAGGGCTTTAAACTCGTATGATCGACTTATTACACATCCATCATTATTGGAAAGCACAGCCACTGGGCGACCCTCTAGCTTGGGATTAAAAATTCTTTCGCAGGAAACGTAGAAATTGTTTCCATCAACAAGACCAATCATTGCAATTAACCTTAAGGATTTAACCTGATTTCTCAAATTGATAGCACACTATTACAAAAAGATATAGAATAGCAACTAAAACACAATTCCGTTATAAAGACAGTCCTAATTCTCCTCTAACATTTTCTGATAAATATTCTGGGAATATATTCTTGACTTGTTCCAGCACATTTCGTATATTAATCGTATTAATTCGCTCATGAAGAGATGAGGCATAGCTAACAACTTTGCCATGCTCAGATTGAGCGTTTTTTGCATTTATAGACTTTAGTGGATATATCTCTTCGATAATATTGTTAATAGTTAAAAGAAAATCATACTTTTCTCAAGAATGAAATTACACGAAAGCATAATTTTCTACTAAAAAGATGATTTTCTGTTATACTTTGAATTAATATGTGAATGCAAGCCTTTGCAAACATTCACATATACTTATTATCTAATCAATATTATTGTTCCAGCTGTAGGTGGAATAATACATCTTATACCAGTAGGCAATTGTCCTTCCTCTGAAGGTCTATCCAAATCAGATGGCCAACCATAGGTGTATGAGTATATAACTCCTTTTGTGCTTTCAATAATAACATTATTAGTATCTATACCTGATTCCCATAAAATCAAATGACCTTCAGCAGCTCTATCTCCTCCTCGTAGCTGCTCTGACATTGGATCTACGCGAACAATAATCTTACCTGTACTTTCTGGATTTAAGTAAGAACCCAGAGTCTGTACATTCGCAGAAATTGACGATAAAACAACTTCATTTGTATAGCCACCATTTGGAACATCAAAAGTTATTGTTAAATCATTATTTCCTGCTACACTTTCTGTATCAAGAAGAATTGCCTCTTTAACAGCTATTGTAGGATTTGCACCAGCAATGCGCATATTTACGTTATCTAAGTGTGCTGCAGTATCAACAAAAAGCCTTGTTACTGTTAAAGAAGCATCATCAACAACTAATGCATCACCAATAGCTGAGCCTAGTGTCATATATCTATATGATACAGAAGCTCCACTTTCAACAGCAAATGTAACATTGGTTCCTTTAATATTTAAACTAGAACCGCTTTGATTGAATACTGCTCCATTTGTAAATTTGAATACAGAATTTGTACTTGCATAGTTACCTACGCCTGAGTCAATGGTATCCTTTTCACCCAATGTCAATGCAGAAAATTCAACATACTCATCATTCATTCCTCCAGCGAACATATCAAAACGAATTTTTGATGTAGAAGCATCTTTTCCAACAAAACGAAGTCGTAAACCATCTCTTGAACCAAAATGAAGATCTTCCAAATAGTAGTAGTTATCAGAAATATAAACTGTAGCAACAGTTCCTGCCTCAAAATCAATACCATTGTTTTCATCAACAGGATAGCCAGCCACAATTCCATCTGCAGGGACTTTAGTAACTATCCAATTATCTGGATCATCCCAATTGCCCTCAACTACTTCCTTATTCCAGGTATAAGAAGCTAGATCACGAGTTGTAACAGAAATAATGTCTGTTTGCGATGTCCAACTATTTCCTGATGCTGTTGAATTTTCTGATGTAACATATATCTTCCAATCCTGAGGAAGTCCTTCAAGAACAACCTTAATATTTGATTGTGTAGCATCAGAACCAGAAACAAAGTCATGCTCAACCATGCTATCAGTATCTTTTCCAACAAAGACCTTATAAGTTGTTTCACCAGCTCCGATTACAATATTATCCATTTTAATAGTAACTGTGCGATTATCTACTGACACTGATGGATTTGTAGGCAATATTGTACCTGCCTTTGTTGTAAATGAAGCAACATCTGTTGTATCGCTACCACCCTCGCTTGTTATAGCAACATACTGATAATAATAGGTTGTACCTGGTTCAAGAGTAGTTTCATAAGAATAGCTACCAACATTGGAAACAGGAATATTATACTCCTTTGCTCCACTCATATCCTGAGATGTTGACAAGAGTAGTTTCATAGAGAACTCTCCAATACCGACACTTCCAACATTAAAATTAAATATACCTATATCTCCATCATGTATAACACCGTTTTCGCTAATAGCAACAGTTGTCAAATCAATCTGTGATGTATAGCTCCATGAGGTTGAATCATCAGGATGAACGAACATAAAACGAGTATACAATGACTTAGGGACTGAAGCGATAAACTCTTGCTCAGCAGCTGAAATATCACCTACAAGTGTGACATTCTCCCATGCATCTAGATCCTCAGCTCCATAGGTATCACCATGTAGTGCATATAACAGCCCCTCATCACCTGAGCTAATATTTACATTAAAATCAATATTTTGACCATTTTGAGAATATGAATCAACAATTATATCACGTCCAGGAATACCTGTTTTCAATTTTGCACCATATTCAACACTAAAAAACTTCCAATCAATGGCATTTGGTGTTCCTGATACTGTTGTAGCACCATCTTTATTCCAACCAAAGGAATAAGCCCATCCACCGTGTGTTCCTGCAGAACCTCTTCCATTTTGCATCCACAACTGAATACGATGCCAACCTGTTTCTGAGCACTCAAATGTTCCAACTGATGGCGTATTATATCCACAATTGAGAACTATCTCACCATCAATCTTTAGTCTTGTATTATCTTGGAAATTTGCAAAGAAATTATATTTACTTCCAGCCTCCAACCACATATATCCTAAATATGAATAGCCATAGCCAGAATCAATTTTCCATTCGTTACCGTCCTTATCTACATAACGGCTAGTATATAAACCAGTTGGATTATTTCCTGAAGAAAGACCTGCTGCAATTGCTCCAGGCATGGCAACAAGAGTTTCATCTGTTTCGTCATAATCAATAAAGCTTGATGATGAAGAATAATGCTTTTGTAATAAGCCATCTGTTACTGATCTACCAAAGGTATCTATGCGAACAACCTCCTCCTGCTTTGGAAGAGTAAATGAGATAACACTTGTGAATGATTTGTCTCCAGCATCATTTTCTGCAACAAATCTTACAAAATATGTTTCTGCTGGGCGTAAATCATTAATTTCAAACACATCTGTTCCAAAAAATGAATTAGCAAGAACGATTTCATCCTTTGCAAAAGAGCCATCCTCAGCAAAATCTTCTAAAAAATTTGAAATCTGCAAAGAAAGAATAACTTTTCCACTTTGAGAATTAGCACCCGCAAATTCTACTGAAACTGGTATTAGTGCAGAAAAAATTCGTGTTTCAATTATGCCAGTAGCAACTGTTGGGTTAATAACAGTAGCCTTATTTTCCATACGTAGGATTACTACACCAGAGCCACCAGCAGCACCAACACCCCAGTTCTTTGAACCACCGCCACCGCCACCATGATTTGGGCGACCTTGCGCATATTGAAAATTATTTTTCATTGAGTTGTCGTCTGAACCAGCATTATAACCACACCCCCAAATAAAACCATCTGCATCAGGTATAGTGTCTCCACCAAGGCCACCTAATCCATTATAACCACCAGCACCACCACCAGGGCCATAATAACCAACTACACCAGTAATATCACTTGCACGACCTGGTCCACCAGCTGACATACGAGTTATTTGGTTCCCCTTATCATTATTCACTTGAATTGGAGAGCCACCAGCACCACCGCCACCTTGGGGAGATGTTGTTGCATCAACAGAAGAGTAACCTTGACCATCTACTCCTTTACCGGCCTTACCCCAGTTTGCTGGGCCACCACCACAACCACCATTACTGCCTGAACCTGAGCCGTATGCTCCACCACCGCCACCACCAAATGCTTGGAAAATGACCTGATTACCTAAAGCATCAAGAAATGTAATAATGGAATCTTCTCCATTATAGCCCTTCTGACCACTAGCAACACCTTGAGCACCACCTTTACCCACGGTTATACTATATGTGCCGGCCTTTAGTGTAATTATTTCATCAATTACACCGCCACCGCCGCCACCACCGCCGCAGTCAAATCCGCCGCCGCCGCCACCGCCGACGACAAGAACACGTGCTTCTACATCAGAATAAAGCGACAATGTTCCTGACTCATTAAAGGTATGAACAACCTCTGCACCATCATTTAGAAAAGTTTCTTCTCCTCCACTACCAACAAGAGAGGCGAAACTCATAATACCTGTCAATGCCAATGACATTGCTGCTGCAATTTTTTGTGATTTCATATTTAGCCCTTAAAATTAGGTCAATAAAGCGATTTACGACTTATAAATATATATTACATATATCACTTAATTATTGTCAAGAAACAATATGTTATTTTGCCTAATTTTTGTGAATAAATAATTTATAGAGAAAGTGATAGCATTGAAAATGCAAACAAAATTCTATGTTACATACTTTTTCTCTATTTAAGATAAACTATCACAATAAACAAAACAACAAACGTAATACAAGTAAAAGGATGTACAAAACTATTATTTTATATAAAAACTATGGTTTAATAGTAGAATTTAGATTAATAAATCTATGTATTGTTGCAGTAACTACGCCAAAGATACGTAGCTCCATTCCCTCGGAAAACGAAATCTTTGGGAAAGTATCATTAGCGGGCTCTAGTAGGATCGATTTTCCTGTTTTTCGAAGAAATTTAACAGTGAATTCATTATCAACACAGGCAACCACAATCATACCATCTCTTGGTTCAACACTACGGTCAACGACTAAAATATCGCCATCAAAGATACCTGCCCCAATCATAGAATCGCCAGACACCTTTAGAAAGAAAGTCGCTGCTGGGCGTGTTACTAAAAGTTGATTCAAATCTAGTGGAGCCTCAACATATTGTTCTGCTGGTGAAGGGAAGCCTGCAGCAATAGTATTTGACATCAATGGAGGCAATGGTTCTTTAGAAGAAGAAGAGAATGAGGACTTATTCATAAAAAGTCAGCAAGTAAAAAGTCAAAATTTCGTATACACAACAGGTGGAATGTGGGGAAAATCACACAAATGAACCTGCCTAATTCCGTATTTTTTCAATAATTGCGGTGGTAGAAACACTTGGAGTACGTGGCAAATAAATGACCTCAACATCACATTCGTTCTTCACCCAATCAAACTTATCCTTCCAATCATCTCCCATTATAAGAATCGATGCATTAAATTGTTTGATGTACTCTGCTTTTAATTCAAGACTTTCTTCCTTAAACACCTCATCAACAACCTTAAGCCCCAAAATAATGCTAGCTCGCTCTTCATAATTGTAAACAGGCAGCTTCCCTTTTTTTGAGAAATTTAATTCATCACTTGAAACACCAACGATTAGCTTATCGCAAAGCTCCCTTGCGCGTTCCAAAATGCGTAAATGTCCATAATGGAAGACATCAAAGGTTCCAAAGGTTATTCCGATTTTCATTATGCACCTCACTATTAATCTTACAACTCAAAAAGAAGGCATTAACCTAAACAATATGCCTAGTTATATGGATACTACACAGCTGGATTTAAGTAAATTGGGGCAGCAACCGTGGCATAGTGTCCAGCAATAGCCAATTCTCCAACAGCTTCTGAGGTTGGGTAAAATGGCTCAGCAATCAATCTAGATGATGTAATAGCTGCTTGCAAATCTACTGACAAGCGCTCCCAATCTGCTGTAATAACAATTGCATCAGCTGGAATTTCTGTTGCTAGATTTGCTTTAGGAATTTGTGCGAATCCATTACTATCATGACCATGATTAAATCCATCACCAAAGGTTGCCATCCAAATTCTGCCACGGCGAGCATCACCAAGCACAGCAATATGATCAGTCCGTGGGTATTCCTTTTTGAAAGCATAAGCAGAAGCGACAGCACTTCCCACACCCATTACTTTGGCATTATCGGGGATAGCAAAGCCATTTATTACAGCAAGTCCAGAGCGAATTCCAGAGAAAGAACCAGGTCCTAATCCTACTGCATATCTTTTTATCTCTGCAACATCTACATCCGCCTCATTAAGCAAAGAATTTATAAGCTCATAGGCATCTCCTGTACCTAATGCGGTAGAATATTTTGTTAAAATTAGTTTATTGTCTGCAGAAAAAAGAGAAGCAGAGCTTTGTGCGGTAGAACGCTCAACTGCTAATAGCATAACAAACTCCGATTAAAATTATTTTTGTGCCGTTCTGCGTTGTCTTTCTGAGAGCTCCTTAAGCTGCAAAAAGAGGACACGCTCAAGTCTACGTACCAATCCCCAGCTAAGCAATGGCAAGCGTTTAGTATTGGCTACAATTGATTCTGTTTCCGGCTTAATAACAGACCAATATTGTCTCAAATCTCCCCTATCACCATAAGATAAAGACTCAGCAAACGATGCTTCAAAATATTTATCAATATCAACAACGATACGGGCTCGTAATTTACGCTGAAGGGTATGTATTAGCATCCCACCTAAGAAACCTACAGCTGCAATTGTCAACAAAGCGGCAATCCAGAACAATACGAGCTTATATGAAAATGGTCCAAAAAGACCTAGACCAGTCCAAGCCTTATAGCCCCAGATCTCAAGCCCGACAAAAATTGCAATTAAAATAGAAACACCACCCCATAGCTTTGCCTTATTTAGAGCGAGCTTTCTACTTACAGACAATAGGACAAGCACACGAATATAAAGCTGTGTAAAATCTGCAGCAACAGAAGCAATTAGGCTATCTGTTTTTCTATCTTCTGCAGTATTTATCAAATTAAGAAGCTCGGCACGATGCTTTTCAAACCAATTCAGATCAATTTGTGTGCTTACACGGGTTGTATCATTTTTTGTAAAGGTGGTATAAATTTTTGGTAAATCCTTTGTTTTTAGTACACGAGAGAGATTCCAGCATAATGCACCATACGAGCGTGCAAAATCATACATATTCTCAAATGTGTCGCATTTATTTAGTAGGATACGAAGTTTAAACTCCATACCATACATACATTTTGATAGGGTTTCAACCGTTTCCCCTGTTGTACCAGGTTTATCTGGATCAAACATAAAGAACACAATATTTGAAAGCTCGATAAAGCTACGGACAACGGCAGCAAAATTATAACCTCGAGAGGATGCTGTCCCAGCAGTATCAATCATTCCAGGGCTATCAATAAGATTTACCTTTTTAAGAAAATCAACTTTTCTATATTTAACCCGTAGGTGCTGCAAAAACTCTGGACCGAATTTACCTAAATTCGCAAATTCCTTAGTTAAACGGCCGATTGCAGCTGGGCCATAGAAATCCTCATCCTTGTCTCCATAAAGGATAATAGTGAAACCATCATCTGTAGGAGCGACACCTGTGTCCTGAACAGGGGCACCACCCAACAGGTAATTAATAAGTGTAGATTTACCAGACGAGTGATTTCCTAGGAAAAGAAGAGTAGGAAGTCCACCGACAGTTACTTCTGGGAGCGAAAAAGTATAGCGATATTTTTCAGCTGAAGGCTTATATGCCTTATACAAGCGATTAATTGTATCCTCAATACTTTTTTGAACATCCTTATTAGAACCGAACATGATGGACCTCCTTTGTTCGTTATTATTTTACGGCAATGGTAACGGAACTAGCGAATAACTTCCATAATTGCATCAGCTACTGCATCAGCATCACCAGAGCCATCAACCATACGTAGCTTACCAGCCTTCTTGTACCACTCGATAAGAGGTGCTGTTTGCTCCTCATAAACCTCAAGGCGGTGCTTAATAGTTTCTGGCTGATCATCAGCACGAGTGATAAGCTTTGCTTGGCAAACATCACATACACCCTCAACCTTTGGAGGAAGGGAAAGAACATGGAAGCCAGCACCACATGCAGGGCATACACGGCGACCACCTAGGCGCTTGAGCAATAGCTCCTCGCAAACATCAATGCAAACAGCTGGACCAACCTCTGCATTAAACTTTACTGCCAATTCATCAAGAGCAGCTGCCTGGCTCTCATTACGTGGGAAACCATCGAACAAAAATACTGAGTCAGAAGCGGATGCTGTTAACAACTCACCAATCATATCAATAAGAACAGAGTCTGGAACCAATGAGCCAGCATCCATATATGACTTTGCTGCCAAACCTGCTGGTGTACCATTTTTCACTGCCTCGCGGAGCATAGCACCTGTTGAGATATGCTTTGCTGGAAGCTTTTCTGCAATACGAACGGCTGCTGTGCCCTTACCGGCACCAGGAGCACCTAAGAATACAATTATTTGCATTTTGTTTTACCTTCTAAAATTACAACACGCGCCGTGTTATCCCCAGCGCGCGAAGTAGTGTATTATTCGTTTAACATAGACTGTAAGGCACCGGGGACACCTTCCCACGACTCTCTTTCAGCCCAATTCAAATCCGTCCCATCAGGGTCTGCCATTGCCTTACAGCCACTCGCAAGCCCAGCTATACTGAGCATAAACGCGATTAGTAGCACGACCCTGATCATTTTTACATATTCCATTATCTAACTGATTTACTCGTATGGATTAGTAGATTAGCTTGTCACCAATCTCAACAGGTGTCTGCTCCCAACCATATAGATTGTCTGCATAGCCTAGATTTGTGCCATCACGAGAGATTCTTTCAATTCGTAGGCGAGTAACGATATTACCTGCTGTTCCATTATAGCCTTCGCGAATTACCATAACCTCAATTGGTACAAACTCGCCAGACAAATCCTCACCTAGTAGCTCCTTCATTGTTGCATCTGTTAGCTTAACAACAACCAAAGAATACTCATGTTTAACACCAACGACCTCACCCTTTATACCAGGAGTTAGGATAATCTTGCTTGTGCCACCCTTTTCATCTCCGACAGCACCAACAGCATCTGTCTGTGTCAAGCGCTTAATCTCTTCCTTAAGTGTAGCAATCTCTGAAGCCTGAGAAGCAATCTCTTCATTCTTCTGAGCTAGCTCTGACTCCAATGATGAAATCTTATCGTTGAGCTCTAGCTTCTCACGCTCCAACTGAGCAATCTTCTTATTTAAGCCATCAATCTGTACCTCTAAGTCAGCAATCTTCTTGTTTAAAGCAGTAATTGTTGCCTTGCTCTGACGATGTGCCTTTTTCTCTGTATTTAATAGTTCAATAACTGTTTCCAATTCTTCACGGACAACCTTTAGCTGCTCACGTGTGCTGTTCAATAAAGCCTGCTGCTTATTTGCACGATCTTGAACCTGAGCTAGTAGGTTCTTCATTGTGCCCTCACCCTCTGTCTTGAACACACCTAAAGCATTCTTCTGTGGCTTACCATTTATATAATCTGGCTTGTTAGGACTTTCATCCATTGCCTTGAAGTAATACTGACGTAGAGTAACCCTAGAATCGTCTGTGTTAAGGTTCATTGTTGCTCCACCCATTACCTCATAAGCATCCTTATAGTTAGTCCAAAAATCAGACTCTGCAGGATTATCATTAGGCATATCGGATACCTCATCCACATCATATTCATGATGATCTGGCACGCCTTCAAACACCGGATCTGCAGCCTCTAATGTTCCTGCCAATTTAATTATGCTTGTTTCCAACACATGTGTACGTGCTATCAACAGCTCACGCTTGTTGAAATTCATCATTCCTAGAACAAAAGCAACAATGCTAAGAATAAATACAATAACGGTCAATATTTTTAATGCTTTGCCCATATCGGCTCCCGATGTTTGAGATTTTATTTTAATTTATTAAAATTTAGTAAGGGTTTCCTTAACTGATTTAAGAGTATATAATTTCGGCAAAAAAATCAATAGAAAAGTTATAAAAACAATCAAAAAAATATCACTTTTAAGTAAAACATACCATTTTATTGATTTTTAACGTCTATTACATATGCGCAACAACTCCAAACGTGAGCTTTCCTCAACACAAATTCGCTTCATTGTGCCACCTGGCTCCTCCTTATTATTATTGCGATAATAGTCATGAATCTTTTCTATTATATCATCTGCTAAATTCTTGTGTATTCGCTTAATTTCCTGTAGGCGATATACAAAAGACTCTGCAGAAACACCAAATCTTGTCTTAAATGCTAATACTAAATCATACGTCCACTCTCCAGGGCGTATTCCAAAGGTGAATATGTCATTCAATAGGCTCTCGCGTGGAACAAGGAAGCAAGCTGCAAAATATTTAGCAAGACGGCGATTTTCCTTTGTCTCTATAATCATAGAGTATTGATTATTAGCATACAAATAAATAATGCCCAACTCATAAATCAATCGGAATTGCTTCCGCTCTGCATTTAAGTTGTTATTAAGAACTATCACAGCATTGCGATTTTCCTTATCATACAACGAGCAGCTCTGGAATGTAGAAGATTTTAACTCTCCATTTGAATCTTCTGTTGGCAATCCATTTAGAAATATCACCTTAATTCCAAAGGTCTCTAAAAGCTGAACATAATCCATTACTACTGCTGACCCAATTCCTAGTGCAGAACGAACGCGTGTAGTCAAATGCTCAATAGAGGTCTGATCATCAATAAAAATAGGTAAATCAAAAGTAATCCAAGGCTTTTGATTAACTAGCCCAAGTGTCTCTAACTCTACATATTCCTGCAAGCGACTATCTATAGTCCTTGCTATCTCTGGTGTCAAATAATCTATTCCCTGTGATGGACGAGAGACACGAATATATTTACGGTTACAAAACTCATAAGGAGAAACATATTCATCTAATGTTTTTGCTAAATCCTGAGCTCTATCCTTGGTCTTACGCAAATCACCAATTTTAGGTCCATCTTTAAATGTACGATGATACATCAAATCATTAACTGTAACACCTAGCACCTCTGCAATGCGGCAAATCGTACCCAGAGAAGGCATATTCTTCCCTTTTTCCACATTGCACAATTGAGCAGGAAGCATACCAACTTGCTCGGCAAAATCCTTCTGCGAAATTCTAGCTCTTATTCGGAATTCTCTAATTGAACGTGCCACACGTGCTCGCTCTGTTTTGTTTTCACTCATTAAGTCTTCCTCAGACAAAATTTCTATATCTTCATCCATCTCTACCATATACAAATTTCTCCATTAAATGAAACTAGCAATTTTATTTTAAAAATCACTATATAAAAACTTTAAATAGACACACTACTACAATTTTTAAGTTTTAATTTTATCTAAATTAGTGCAACTTGTAAAGCGAAAATATAAAAAAACACGTTCTTTCGAAAAAAAATCAAAACTATATATACTTACGAGATAAACACTTACAGAAACCCCACATAATATTATCTAAAATTCTGTCAAACAACTATTCTTTACTGCGTATTAATTTATTACACTATAACTAACAGAACACCAAATCAACAAGAAATATGCATCCCATAAAAGCAAAAAGGGAAGCGACCTTAGCCACTTCCCTTTTTTAAAATTATTGTTGCAAACTTAGATTAGAAATCAAAGCCATAGCTTACGCCATATACAAAGTCTTCAATTGGCTCGCCATATACATCCTCGTCGATTTCCTTGAACCACTGAGCATATACAGAGAAACCATAACCAGATAGAGCTAGCTTAACATTCCAGTTGCTCCAACCATCCTCACCCTCGTGAGAAGCCTTGTAGAAAAGCATACCTCTTACTGAAGCCTCAATATCATCTGTGATGTTACCGAAAACTGTGATAGCTGGCATCATGCGAACGTCCTTCTCTGCAGGACCAGTTAGCATCCACTCAACCTCGAAGCTTGCCTTAACATGTTTGAAAAGAGTTTGAGAAGCAACTGCCTCAATCAACTCCTCGCTCTCTTCACCCTCAATCTTATCTGGGTATGCCCATGTTGTATAAGAAATTGAGTAACCAAAGCCGTTATCAAAGCTCTGAGCGTGTGTCAATGATAGGTCAATCTCAGCAAAACCAGAATCATGATACATATTGTTGAATGCATCATTATCTGTTGTATAAACAGCCCACATGCAGAACTCCATTGGTAGCCAACCCCATAGATTGCCACCTACGCCTACGCATGGCTGGAAGTTTAATGCATCTGTTGTTGCATAACCACTACCAGATATACATGCACTAGCTACATCGATAGATGCATAGCCATATACACCATAGTCCTTCTCTTCCTGTACAACTACATCATCTGCTAGAGCAAATGCTGAAATTGTTGACAATGCAACTGCTGACAATACGATTTTTGATTTTAACATTGTGTGTTTTCCTTCCTTATTTGTAAGAAACATTCCAGCAAATGATTTGCTGTTGTTTTGATTTGAATAATGTAAAATAATTATAGTAAAAAATCAACCTTTTTTTTGATTTTAACAGATTATTCCGATAAAAAGCTATCCTAACTCACGAAAATACCTGTGTTTTAGAATAGCTAATAACATCAGACTATTAGGTAAACTATTGAATGATGTGCTATTTTACTTTTTTGTAAAATCGTGTATCTAGCCATTTCTTCTCGGCTGTAAATAGCTCCTTAGCCATCTTTCGGATTTCCTCCGGTGAACAAGCAGATGCAGTATTAGGGTCTAACATCATAGCATAGGTTGCCTTCTCCAAATCAAAATCAATACATGCTTGAGCAGCCAACTCGTAGCATCGCATATTCCAATCGCAAATTGCTGCCATCTGTGGTGGTAATGCTCCATAATATGTTGGAACAACTCCATTCTTGTCACAATGACAAGCCACCTCAACAACACCATCTTGAGGAAGATTGGAAATCAACCCAGTATTAGGGACTGTTGAATACATTACGAAAGGTCTATTCATCTCTATTGCTTCTATTACATATGAGCAATACTCCCATGAACGCTTCACCTCCCAATCTTGATGCTCGCCATTTGCAAACTCTGTTCTCCACATATCTCCATCTTGACGCCACTTTGGCCAATTATCTGCATAGAATGAAGTCCCGCCATTATAGCCTACTCCACAATACTTATCTATCAAATCCTTACGTTTACGGTAAAATGGGAGATATTCACTCAAGTGCCCACTTGACTCTGTAATAAATGCACCGAATTGCTGCATCATATCAAAGCGAACATAATCATCCTTTATATTGACCTCGCCAGACTTTAGTCGCTTATTTATTACTGGATACAAGCTCTTCCCTTTATGCTCAAATTTTGTAAACCAAGCCAAGTGATTTATACCTGCACACTCCCACTGTATCTCATCCAATGGGACTCCAGCATAGTTCGCAAGCCTCTCACTTGTCCCCTGAACGCTATGACACATTCCAAAATGCTTGATATTAGGGAAACAACGCTTGGCTGCAAGACACATAATTGACATTGGGTTTGTATAGTTAAATACAACAGCTTTTGGGCAGAGCTCTTCAACATCCTTTAGCACCTCCAGCCAAGTAGGAACAGTGCGTAGTGCCTTCATAATTCCACCAGGACCTGTTGTATCACCTATACATTGATTTATGCCATACTTCAAAGGAATATCATTATCATGGCGGACACATGGGGCTCCATTTACCTCAATACAGCTAATAATATAATCAGCTCCCTTCATCACCTTTCTACGAGATGATGACTTTGTAATTGTCCACCCAGTATTTCCGACACGCTTCATCATCTCATAGCCAAGACGCTCTGACAAATCAAGGCGTTTCTTATCTACGTCAACTATGCATATTTCACCCTTGGCAAAACCATCAACCATCAAAATATCGCGGAAAAGTGAACCGAAAAATCCACTCCCAGAGCCTAGGAATACAATCTTCAGTTGTCTTGCTTCTTTTTTTGCTACTACATCTTTAGCTGCTTTTGAGTGAGCGACGTGACCAAGGTCTTCGACCTTAATTTTCTTTTTTTGGAGAGCCATATTATTTCCTTTTTTTACATTTAGATAACAAGCGACTTGCTTTATTAACTAAAAGTTTATCAAACAAGAGCAGCGGGTTCAACAATAATCAATCTAAATTTGACGATTAAATTAGCAAATAATTAACAAATATAAGCCCTACGCTATTCTCTAATCAAATAGAGAGCTTCTCCAAAACAAAAACGTAAAGTGATAATATGTGTGAACATTCGTGCAGAAAAACACGTGATTACATATCCGTACAATAAAACAAGATTACTAGATTTCCAGAATTAACAGGATCCCTACCAGGCGTGGCGGTCATATCCCTGCACCAATCCATAGCTTAAGCAACTAATGCTAATGATAGAGAATAACGAATAACTCTAGTAGAGGTGTGCAATACAATAATTTGCTTGCACACCTAAATTATTTGCGGTGGGAAGTATCGCATATGTATGATTTTTTTGTAGAATCGACACGATTCAACAGGATTCATCAATGTATCACAATAGATTTCGGAATTTGCGCTTGCTGTGCCTTTATAGATCTCTTCCAATCGCTAGCTAGTTCGAAAAATCTGATTATATGTGAGAATTATTGCAAAAAATAATGCTTTATGATTTCATAAGTTATTTTTCAGTTGATCATAGCCACATTTCCCTAAAAACAGAGATTGATAACAACACCTTTCTTCCCCCCATTGGCAACATTTAGAATGTTCCGCACAAGATTCTCATTTCTGGTCTAGTATAGA
>CALDQE010000039.1 GCA_937911295.1 uncultured Verrucomicrobiota bacterium | reverse complement strand
TGATTTTTTTTATAAAAAAAACCGGTTTTTATAAAAACATTTCTCGACTACACCCCATAATTCGTTAGCCCTCAATAAAGAGTTGCTTTTTCAAATTAATTTTAGTAAAATTTGAAACTTAATTTTTGCTTAAATTAGCATCTAGCCACTTGGCAAAATATGGAGAATTAAATGAGAATCGTTGTTTGCGTAAAGCAGGTGCCAGATTCAGATAAGGTGACTATTGATCGCGAGACAAATCGCCTAAATCGTACTGGTGTACCAAGTATTATTAACCCCTTTGATGAAAATGCATTAGAGATGGCCCTACAGCTAAAAGCTACCTATGGTGGCACTGTAACTGTTATTTCAATGGGACCTCCTCAAGCAGAAGAAGCTCTTCGTGCAGCAATTGCCTGTGGGGCAGATGATGCTGTCCTACTTTCAGATCGTAAGTTTGGTGGTGCAGATACATGGGCTACTTCATATACTATTTCACTTGCTATCAAAAAGCTAGGTGATGTAGATCTAGTACTTTTCGGTAAACAAGCTATCGATGGCGATACTGCTCAGGTTGGCCCAGGTGTTGCTAATTTCTTAGATGTTCCTGTGGTAACATATATCAAGGATTGCAAGTTTGAAAATAATACATTCACAGTTGAAAAGGTAACTGAGGATGGCTATGAGGTTTGGGAGGTAGATGCTCCTGCTGCATTTACTGTAGTTAAAGAAGCAAATCAGCTCCGTCTTCCTTCTATCCGCGGTAAGATGGCTTCTAAGAAGGCCGTCATCCCTGTTTGGGGTGTTGAGGACTTGAATGCAGACCTAAATCTAATCGGCCTATCTGGCTCACCAACAAAGGTTAGCAAGGTTTTTGCACCACCTGTAAAAACAAATAAAGAAATTGTTGAGGATAAGGAGCCAGCAGAAATGGCTGCAATGCTTATTAGCAAGCTAAAGGAGCGTAACGTACTATGAGTAAGGAAATTTGGGTTTTTGCAGAACAGCATGATGGCGTAGTTGCTAATGTTGTATTTGAGCTTTTAACAAAGGGCCGTGAGCTAGCAGAGAAATCTGGCTTCACTCTATGCTCTGTGCTTTTGACAGCAGATAATGCAGAGGCTATGTGCCAGTCTCTATATGACTATGGTGCTAAGAAGGTTTATGTTCTAAAGAATGAAAAGCTAGCTTATTATCAAAATGATTATTATGCACGTTCATTGGCAAAGCTTATCCAAGAGCATACACCAGAAATCGTTCTTTATGGTGCTTCTTCCGAAGGTCGTAGCCTAGCCCCAACTGTTGCTGCTATGCTTCATGTTGGTTTGACAGCAGACTGCACTCAACTTGATTTTGATACAGAGGCAGGAAATCTACTACAAACCCGCCCTGCGTTCGGTGGAAACATCATGGCAACAATTATTTCACCAAATCATCGCCCACAGATGGCAACAGTTCGCTCTAATGTTTTCAAAAAGGAGCAAGCAACTGTTGCTGGCGAATGTGTACTTAATGAGGTTTCTCTCGAAGGTGTTCCTGAGAGAATGCGTCGCATAAAGGTGGTTAAGGAAACTGCTGTAAATGCAGTTGATTTAAATGCAGCAGATATTATTGTTGCAGGTGGTCGTGGTCTTGCTTGCCCTGAGAAGTTCTCAATGATTGAGGAGCTTGCCAATGAGATGGGTGCTGCTGTTGGTGCTTCTCGTGCAACTGTTGATGCTGGCTGGATTTCTCACCACAACCAGGTTGGTCAGACTGGTAAGACTGTTTGTCCTAAGGCTTATATAGCTTGTGGTATCTCTGGTGCAATTCAGCACTTGGCTGGTATGCAGAGCTCTGATTTCATTGTCGCTATCAATAAGGATAAGTCTGCTCCTATATTTGATGTTGCAGATCTTGGCCTGGTTGGTGATTTGAATGAAATCGTACCTGAAATAACAAAACAATTAAAGGCAACAAAGGCTTAATTTATGACAAAGGTTAAAATAACAACAACACTTGGTACAATGGTTGCCGAGTTGTATGAGGATAAGGCTCCTATCACTGTAGAAAACTTTCTCTCGTATGTTGATAAGGGCTTCTATAATGAGACAATCTTCCACCGCGTAATCGAAAACTTTATGATTCAGGGTGGTGGCTTTACGGTTGATATGTGTCAGAAGCAAACAGCTGCTCCTATTAAGAATGAGGCAGCAAATGGTTTGGCAAATGACCGTGGCACACTGGCAATGGCTCGCACAATGGTTGTTGACTCAGCCACATGCCAGTTCTTTATCAATCATAAGAATAATAGCTTTTTGAATTATTCTGCACCAACAATGCAGGGCTTTGGTTATTGCGTTTTTGGTAAGGTTGTTGAGGGGCTTGATGTGCTGGATGCAATTGCTCAAGTCCGTACTATAACACATCCATCTGGTCATCAGGATGTTCCTGCAGAGCCAGTTGTAATTAACAGCATTGAGCGCATATAATTAGTGCTAGTGCGAGAAGATAGCTTGCTATTCGAAAGGGTAGTGAGCTATTTTTATATAAATAAGGGGAATTTTATGTGCGATCATTGTGGTGAACATAGCCAAGAGTTTTATCGTCCTGATTGGGATACATATTTTATGAATATTGCTTATGCAGTAGGGCAGCGAGGAAATTGCTCTCGACGAAAGGTTGCTGCTGTTATTGTTAAGGATAAACGGATTATTTCAACTGGGTACAATGGTACTCCTCGTGGAGTAACAAATTGCTTTGAGGGTGGTTGCCCTCGTTGCTCCAGTAATGCACCATCTGGTACAGCATTAGGTGATTGTATTTGCTCGCATGCAGAAGAAAATTCCATTACTCAAGCAGCATATCATGGTATTTCCACAAAGGGAGCGACTATTTATGTTACCCTTAGCCCATGCCTTACTTGTGCAAAAATGATTATCAATGCTGGTATTGTTGAGGTGGTATATGATGAGGAATATGCAATTACTGCTCAAACAATGGCTATTCTAAAAGAGGCTAATGTTGCAGTTCGTCGCATTGAAAACTATACACGCCCTCAATTTACGCATTAGGTATATAGAGCTGTCGCAAATAGTGCACCAGCTGCCTTCGCCACTCTCAGTGGTAAAAAACCCCTAAATTATATCGTAGGGTTGGGGCTCTGTCCCCAACCACTCAAGGAAGCCTTCCTCGCCCTCATCTCTGCGCCTCTGCGTCTCTGCGGGAGATAACCCTTGCACTTCAAGCCCACACACATAATCTTGGTAACTTACATAATAGCAAGTATTTATGTATAATATTATTGAAGAGTCACCAAAAAAGTCGCTTGAAAAAAAGGTATATTGCATCAAAAAGTCGCTTGAAAAAAAGGCATATTGCATCAAAAAGTCGCTTGAAAAAGTGGCGATAATAAAGTATAATTCAATAAAAATTTGAAAAGGGGTAGTGATGCTTAAACGAAAAATAGAACAAAAATTGCTTGATTGAAAAAATACCATGTGCATAGAGCAATAAAGCTTGGAAGATACAATATAGGAAGAAATGATAAAATACTCAGTTTGCCATTATATATGGGATTTCTTCTTACAGAATACTAATTAGATTAACCACCTTTTCTACTTAAAAAGCAAACTAAATTAACCTTATGCTTTCGCCCTCTCGCGTCTCGCCCCCGAAACACCAGCTGCTTTCACCACTCTCTGTGGTAAAAACCCCTAAATTATATCGTATGGTTGGGGCACTGTCCCCACCCACTCAAAGAAGCCTTCCTCGCCCCCACCTCTGTGTCTCTGCGTCTCTGCGGGAGATAACCCTCGCTATTACAACCATCTCTTTGCCTCTGCGTTAGGCGAAAGCAATTTAATCGTGCTGACGCTAATGCCTGCGGCGCCAACTGGGAAATTCGGAGGTTTTTCGGGGTTATTGTTGCTAGATTGCTAGCACAAGGACAATCAGACAATAGACGAGACCTGGCTGACATTAGACGATGAGACATTCGCACCTCTACCCACACCACGGTAATCCTAATTGCCTGCGATATATCGGTAATCAGTATGAAGTGAGGTTTTATAGGGTGTCATGTTCGAATTTTGTGATTTTGGGGCGAGTTTATGTTCGATTTTTGTGGTTTTTAGACGAATTTATGTTCGAATTTTGTGATTATGCTTGAAAATGATATCAATTTAATGTATATTTTCTTCAATAAATAGGGAGTGTTTATGTATTTTAAGCGAAAAATTGACAAATTCCTTGTAAATTGGAAAAATGATAAAAATCATCTGCCTTTGATTGTCAGAGGTGCTCGGCAAGTGGGTAAAACAGAAGCAATACGTTTTTTTGGAAAATCCAATTACAAATATTTTATAGAAATCAATTTTGTAGAAAATCCTCAATATAAAGGAATAATCGAAGAGGGATTCAATATAAACTCAATTATTAAGTTGATTTCAAGAATGAACCCTTTCTTTAAATTTGCTGAAGGCGAAACACTTATTCTTTTTGATGAAATTCAAGAATTTCCAGAAATTACAACCGCTCTTAAATTTTTTAAACTGGATAATCGATTTGATGTAATATGTAGCGGTTCTATGTTGGGGATACAACAAAAACGTATTGAGTCTACTAGTGTTGGATATAAAACAGACTTCATTATGAAATCCTTTGATTTCGAAGAATTTTTATGGGCTCTAGGTTATCCTGAAGATATAGCTGATGATTTTCTTTTCCATATGCAAACAAATCAACCGTTTGCTGAAATAGAAATAAAAAAATTTTTTTCAATATATTTGGACTATATTTTGATTGGAGGAATGCCGGCAGTTATAAAAGATTTTGCAGAACGGAAAAACTTTGAAAATACTCTTTCAATCCAAAAACAGCTACTTCTAGATTATCAAGAGGATATTAAGAAGTATGCAGAAGGATTGGATAAATCAAAAATTTTATCTGTCTTTAATAGTATTCCTATACAATTATCTAAGGAAAATAAAAAATTCCAAGTTAGTAAAATTGTTAAAGGTGCTAGGTCAAGAGAGTATTTTGGCTGTGTTCAATGGCTTCTTGATGCAGGGGTTATTTCTATCTGCCATTGTTTAAATTTTCCAGAGCTTCCGCTAAAAGGCAATTATGAGGAATCAAAATATAAACTTTATATTGCGGACACAGGAATTTTGATTGCAATGCTTGACGAAGAAGCTGTTTTTGATTTGCGAACAAACAAAAATCTTTCTATATATAAAGGGGCCCTTTATGAGAATTTTGTTGCTGAAGCAATGATAAAATCTGGATATGAGTTGTTTTATTATAAAAGTGAAAAATCAACTTTGGAAGAGGATTTCTTTATTCGTTCTCAAAAAAATTTAATTCCAATTGAGGTTAAATCAGAAAATTCAGTGTCTAAATCCTTACGCATGCTTATTGAATCTGAAAAGTATCCAGATATAGCTTTTGGAATAAAATTAGCACATGCAAATGTGGGAAAGACAGAAACTATAACAACTTTCCCATATTTTTGTAGCTTCCTTTTAAAGCGTTATATCAAAAGCTTAACATAATGAAGATACTTCTCGTTAAAAGTCTCCCACTTTCTGCCACTACGCAAGCAATCCTGCAAATCCTGCAAAATCTGTTAATCCTGTTTTACTGCACGAATG
>CALDQE010000038.1 GCA_937911295.1 uncultured Verrucomicrobiota bacterium | reverse complement strand
TGCATACGAGGATGTTGACTCAAAGCGAATAATCCTATGCCACACGCAAATAATACAAAAGCTATTTTGTATCGTATACGACGAATAGGTAGTTTATACAATAGCCATATGGTCAGTAATGCAACTCCTGATAGTATGGATGCTCGTGAACCAGTGGCTAATATGAGTGCAAGCATACTTGTGAGACCAATAATAATGATAATCCATCCTTTTATAGCACCATATTTGCATAATAAATCTTTGCGTAAGTATAGTAGTGCCATCATTCCCATCATCTGGGTGCTACACAAAAATAATCGGTGTTTCATGTGAGATACTTTACCTGCAAAAAACTCTATAGGAAGTTCTTGGAGTGCATAAAAACCAATCTCATGATTAAAAAAATTAACATTGAATACCCAATATAAGGTGAAAGCATATACTCCAGCAGCTGCTACGCATGATATAGCTAATACTTTGCAAATTTGTTTCCAATCATAGTGCTTGTTAACACCCCAAATGCCAATAGGAACTAATAATCCAAATGCCATATATCGCTCTAACTGCCAAGCATATGCTGCTGGATCTGCTGCCCATAGACCAGAGATGATTTTCCATAGATACCATATTCCAAACATTATGAATGGCATTATTTTACGCCAATCTTGTATGTTAGGTTTTTGCACAAATCTACCCTCCAACAGCCATGTGCAAATCCATATGACACAAGCATAGCGTAAAAATATCTGTGGAAAAGGCAATAATGCTACAACTACCAAAAAAAGAGTGTAGTTGAGTTGTCCCATTGCGGACTGGTATTTTTGTAAAGAATTAGTCATATAAATTGGTTATTCCTTGTTTTATGTGTTTTTTCCAACGGTGGGTGATAATATAATTGATCACATATTCCGCATCCAAACCCAACTCTTGTGCAAAGGCAGTGCCCATTATGGACAAAGCTTCTTTGTCTATATTGAGCCTCTCAAATATCTTAAGTCCTTTTTTAATAGGAATATGATGATAAAATTTGATACGATTAAGGTCAATCATTTCAATTCTACTTCCATCTTCATTGAAGAGAATGTTACCTCCAGAATAATCTTGGTGGAATATCCCGCGTTTATACAATTCTGCAGTAAAGCATCCTATCGCTTT
>CALDQE010000037.1 GCA_937911295.1 uncultured Verrucomicrobiota bacterium | reverse complement strand
AGCAACGAGTGAAACGATTTAAACGCTCCCGCTGTGGCCTTCGGCGAAACACGGAAGATAAAGAGAACGGAGACACGGAGAGTTTTCTGGGGTTTTGGAATGATTGCTAGCACAAATCTCTGTGCCTCTGCGTCTCTGCGGGAGGGTGAACCTCGCACTTTTAGCTCACACACAAGCAATCCTGTTAAGCTTGTAATCTTTTTTTGGGTCCTCTTATGTCATGCTGGCGCTGCAATTTTGGAGCGCCGTTATAAAGGTTTTTTTCAAAAATCGCTAATTATTTAATATATGATATTGCCAAAAATAAGGTTTTTTGCTAAACTTAATGACATGAAAGTAAATTGGGTGGTTTAATTTTTGCTAATTTACGGAGTAAAAATATATGGCACGAAGTTTTTTTAAAAGAACAGGATTAACAGTTGCTGCAGCAGCAATTGTGGCAATGTGTATGCCTAATGCTCTTCACGCTCAACAAGAGGTTGATGATGCAGCATTAGAGATTGAGTTTGCTTATTTAGAGCGCTTGGAAGCTATGGGCTTTGTTAATATTGCAGAAGCCGTGCTTAAAGACATTGAGTCTAAATTCCCTAGTGCAAAGGTGCAGATTAAGGTGAAAAAGCTAGCCCAGCTTCTCGGACGCGGTAAGTTTGATGAGGCTCGTGCTCAGATTGCAAAAGAGCCTGACCAGGATTCTGCTGAGGTCTGGGGTATGAGATGCTCCATGGCAGATTATTACTTTGCTTATGGTAAATATGATGAGTCTTTTGAAGAATATAATAAATTCTTTAAGAAATTTGCAGGAAATCCTCCTGAGGCTCTTCGCAAGATGTATAATGAATCCTACTATAAGTTTACACAAATGCTTTTGATGCTTGGCAAGGATTTAGAAGCTCTTGATGCATATGAGGCTATGCGTAAAAGTAATTCTGGTATGCCAACACAAATGAAGCGCCAGGTTGCTTTTGAAAATGCTGAGCTACTTGTTCGTTTGGCAGAAGAAATGCCTGCTAAAAAAGATGAGTATATTAGGCGTGCAAGCCCTATCGTTGAACAAATTTTGTGGACTCAAGACTTGTGGTTTGCTCGTTCTGTTGCTTTGCTAGCACATATTAAGGTTGTTAATAATGATCTTGAGGGTGCGAAGGATGTTATCAAAGATAATATGCCAATGATTAAGCAAATGGATAAGCAACTTATGGCTCAAGGTGAAGAGGTCGGACAAGATTTTTCACGCTTAAGTCCTCTTGCAGAAAGCCGCTACCTCGTTGGTAAGATGCTTCATGATGAAGCAAAGCGTATGGTTGAAGCAGGTAAAACAACTGGTGCCGATGCAGATAGAATTAAAACATTGCTTCTTGCGGGCGATCCAAATGCAATGACTGAATTTGCTAATGTTTACATTCGCTACCCAGCTAGCTCTTGGGCTCCAGATGCTGGCTCACGTATTGAAGAAATTAAGCAAATGGCTAACGATTTGCTCGGCCTAACTCCTAAACTAAATATTACGGAAGAGCAGCGCGAGAATGTTGCTCAAAAGCAGTTTGAAAATGCAAGCCTAGCTTTCAATCAAAATCAGTATGAGGCAGCAATTGAGGCATACCTGCTAGTTATCAATCAATACCCTGCAGAGGAACGCTCTATTAAGGGTATTGGTAATATGATTAAGTCTGCTGCTAAGCTTGTTGCAACAACTCAAGATGAAGATCAAAAAACATATTTTAGACTTCTAGAAAATATGCTTATTGGGCATCTTGCAGAGACTTTCCATGAAAAACCAGTGCTTATTCTCGAAACTGCTGGTAATGAAATGCTTGGTTTAGCTCAATTCTATCGCGATAGTAATATGACAGCTCAAGCTGATAAGGTGCAAGAGCTCTTTTATACTAATTATTCTTCACATTCTCTCGCTGCCCAATTACTTATGGGTGATGCAGAAAAACTGTTTGCTGAAGGCGATATCGAGGGTGCTTTAAAGAAATTTGAAATCCTTGCAAAGAATTACAAGAAGTCAAATGCTTCTATTGATGCTCTAAAACGTATGGCTGATTGCTATAATAAGCTGGGAGATGCTAAGAGCGAAATTAAGGCACGTAAGGCTTATTATGAGAGAATTGCAGCCAAGAAGAAGCCTTCTCATGAGCTAGTTTTAGCAAAGTACCTATATTCTCGTTCTTTAAAGGCATATGCTATAGCAGAAATGCGTGCTGGCAAGGTTGCTCTAGAAGAAGAGAAGAAGCTAAAGAAGGAAGCTCCTGTGGAGCAAGAGAAAGCAGATGCTACAGAGGATACACCTGCAGAGCCAGCTGAGGTCGCAGATGCTTCTGAGGAGCAAGAGGAAAAAGCTCCAGAGTTAACTCCTATGCAACGCATTAGCATGGCTCAAAAGCAAATGTCTGTTGTTCTAAAGGAATATAATACAATTGAAAAGTGGCTCTCTCCAGAAACTATCGAAAAGTATCAGAAAAGCACTAAGGAGTCTGAAATGAATCAGACAATCCTTGAGAGTTTGCTCTTTGATAAGGCTCAGATTTATTCATCTTTGTATAGCAAGGACGAAGCAAAGCTTTTGAGCTATAAGCTAAATTCTATTGAGCAATATCGTAAGTTGCGCGAGCAATTCCCTAAGAGCAAAAATATGCCTATGGTATTGATGCAGCTCGGAACTCTTCTCTCATCTGTAAAACAAGGTGATGAAGCAAAGGATAATGCATCAATGGATGAAGCTCAAAAAGTTTTTGCAGAGCTCGCAGAAAAGTATCCAGATTCTAATGAAGCAAAGAATGCTCACTTTGTTCAAGGTAAAACCCTTATTGAACTAGGTTATCGTACTCAAGGTATTGCTGCATTAAAGAAGATGTTTGAAAATGCTAAGCAGTATTCAGCCGGTCAAATCTATATTGCTGCTGAAGAGCTTTTTGAATCTAAGGACTATGAAACAGCTATGGAAGGCTACTCTCTTGCTATTGAAAAGGCAGAGGGTAATGACTCTGTTGTTGCTCCTAGCGTTTATGGCCAAGCAAAGGTTCTACGTGCTCAAAAGAAGTACGAAGAGGCTGTAAAGGTTTTGGATAAATTCCAAAAGGATTATCCAAAGAGCTACCTATTGCTTAATGTGCTTGATTTGATGAGCGAATGCGGTATCGAGGCTGCCCGTAATGAAAAGGATGTTCAGAAGCGTGTTGAATTGTTTAATGCTTCTATGTCTGCAATTAAGCTTGTTCGTCAATATCGTGGAACAACAGCTAAAGCTATCGCAGAGGCAGATTTGCAGATGGGTCGAATCCTAGAAACCTATGCAGAAATTGCTAAAAAGTGGGATGATAAAAAGCGTGAGGATGAATACACTGGTCGTGCTTCCAGCCAATACCAAAAGATTATTCTTTCTGCTAATATTGAGGATGCTGAAGTCCTTCCTGTATTGGAGGAGGCTTTATTCCGTGATATCCCAATTTCCTTAAAGCTTGGTCTATTTGAAGAAGCAAAGGAGGATTGTGAAAAATATATTTCCTTGTTCCCTAAAGGAAAGTATTTGAGCAAGATTATGCTCTTCAAGACTCAAGCAGATCAAGGACTAATTTCTCAGCAATAAATATCAGTAGGCTAATCGGTTTTAATAATAAATTTAGGAGATAAAATATGAAAAGATCAGCAATTACAAAAATTTCACTTGCAGTAGCTCTATTGTTTGGAATGCTTCTAAGTGTTGAGGCAGCAGAGGTGCGTGCAAAGATGATTATCGATGGAATCGAGACTCAAGGTATGCTAATGTGGAAGCCTTCCTCAAAGGTATATGTTGTAAAACAGAATAATATGACTCGCGAGGTTCAGCCAGAGAGTATTCAAGCTCTTATCGTAGCACCCCCAGCTGGTTGGCAGGAAATTATGAAGCGTGCAAATTCTGCAAATCCTATTACAGCAATCCCTCAGCTTGAGAAGATTATGAAGGATTATGTGATGCTTGAATATGATGCAAAGGCTGGTGCTGTTGGTGCCGCTATCTATCTAAAGCAAGGTAAGGCTCAGGAGGCTTTGAAATTCTGCGAAAAGGTTCTTGTGAACAATAAGCGTGCTGCTTATGCTTCAGAAATGGCTCCTCGTTATTGGGAAGCTCTTATTGCCACAAGAAAAACAGCAAGTCTTCCTGGTATGTTAAATCGTGCTGTTGCTTCTGGAAACCGCTCTATCGCTGCCGCTGCTCTTATCGCTAGAGGTGACCTCCTTCGCTCCGAAGATAAAAATATGGAAGCTCTGAAGGATGGATATCTCCGCGTTGTTCTCCTATATACTCAAGAAGCAGATAAACAGCCAGAGGCTATCTATAAGGCTTTTGAGACATTTAACAAAATAGGTCAAACAACCCATGCAGAAAAAATGCGTAGCATGCTTCTAAAGAATCCTGCTTACAGAAGAACTGAGTGGGCTAAAAAGCTAACAAGCGGTAACTAATTTCTTATAGCATAATGCTAAATTTTTAAACACTATAAATATAACAAATATAAACAAAGGCTAAATAAAATGAAAAGAAGTTTACTAATGTCACTAGTTTGTGCAGGCTTACTATGCGTTTCTGCTCAGACAGCGTTCTCTCAAGATGTTTCTGCTGATGAATCAGCTCCAGCTCAAACCAATCAGGTGATAGATAATTCACAAGCTGCTCCTGCCTCTGCCGGAAATCAGTTCGCTCAGGTTTTGTTTGGTTCAGGTCCTGTAGGTTTCATTCTTTGGATGGGCTTGTTCGGTATCTTTGCCGCTTATATTTATTTGGCAATTGACTGCTCAATTCTTATCCGTACAGACAAAATTATGCCTCAACAGTTAATTGCTAATGTTGAAGCAGCTATGAAAGAGGGCGATGTTGTTAAGGCTCTTCAGTTCTGCGAAAATGACCCAACTCCATTGGCTCATATCCTATCTGCTGGCTTTAGCCACGTTGAGGAAGGCTTTGAGGTTATCGATGAAGCTATCGCTTCTGCTGGTGATGTTGAAGTTGAAAAGATTATGCAGCGCTTAACATGGATTTCTGTTTGCGGTAACTTGGCTCCTATGATGGGCTTGCTAGGTACAGTGCAAGGTATGATTATGGCGTTCGCTGGCTTGGCTAATGGTACTCCTGACGCAGGTGAACTTGCTATCTGTATTTCTCAGGCTCTATGGACAACTGCTGGTGGTCTAATCTGTGCTATCCCAGCTGTTGCTACATACTACTCTTTCCGTAATAAGGCAAATAATATTGTGCTTAAGATGACTATTATGACATCTGAGCTAATTAAGGATTTGCGTAACGTAGAAGTTGTTCCTGAATAATCTCGTGTTGGTGTAGTTACTAAAATATTCTTGTGCCAGTGAAAAGCTCTATTAGCACTTCTTCTGGCACATAACACTGAACCTACAGAGGATTAAATTTATGGCACGAAAAAGGAAAAGAGGCAATGGAGAAGACGCAAACGTCGATATGACACCGATGATCGATGTTGTGTTCCAGCTTATTATCTTCTTCGTTGTAACGATTACGATGTCAGACGCAAAGGACGAATCTATCCGCTTGGAGCTTGCTCCTAATGGCGAGGAGGTTGAGTCCGCTGCCGATAATCCCGAAGCTGCAACATCAATCACTATTGATATCAATCGTAAAGGTGTTATGTCAATGGCGGGTACTAGAATAGATGAAAAGAAGCTTCGCGATGTTATGGCAAAGCGTTTTAAGAAATATGGCTCCTCCTTTGAGGTTTGGATCCGTGGTGATGCTTTGGCAACACACGACCAAATCAGAAGAGCGATGGATGTTTGTACTGCTTGTGGTATTGGTAAGGTTTCTTTCCTTGCTGTTAAGGATACTAGAACTCCACAGCAAAAGGACTTCTTTGCAGGTACTCCTACAAAGGAAGCACCGCATGCAAAGCAATATAAATCAATGCAGAGGAGGATTAAGTAGTTATGGCTAAAAAATCACGTCGTAAAAAGGGTGATAATGTAGCATTGGAAATGACACCGATGATCGATGTTGTGTTCCAGCTCTTGATTTTCTTCATTGTTACTCTTAAGCAAGAAGATATTATGGCAAACCTTGAGGCTTTGCGCCCTGCACCTGATAGTAAAGCAACTGCTGAGCAGAATGAAGACCCTCTTCAAATTCTTATCGGTAAGGAGGGCTTAGGCTTTAATGGTGCTCTTGTAAACGAAAAGCAACTCGAGGAGAGATTAAGAAAAATCTATGCTCGAAATAAGGAAGCAATGATTTTGATTAAGTCTTCGGGTGATGCACCACATATGTTCTTGGTTGCTGCCTTGGATATATGCAGCAAGGTCGGTATAACAAAAATATCAATCTTTAGCTTATAAAATAAAAAGGGTGGTTCTGCCACCCTTTTTTATTTTTCCCTATATTCTTTTTCTAATCCAAACTCAGTAGGTTAGAATACTAGTCCTGCCTGTTTGTGTTTAGATAGAAGTATACCATTGATTTTTTCTCTCTAAATAGCTTACCACAATTGATGAATTTGTTGTTGAAAACAAAGTTTACATCATAATCAATGAATGCACGCTTAAAGGATCCATGCTTTTCTAAAAATATTGGATTGCTACGATAATTCTTTAATTTGCTTTCTAGTTCCTCGCCCTTGTTTGCGAATATTTCTTCCCCCCGTGGTGTAAAGCTAACTCCATAATTGCAATCGATAAATTCATTGCTCCATACAAGATTATGCGAGCCTCCATGAATTTGAACTGCACCAAAATTTCCTCTTGAGCTATTGATGAATTTATTGCCAACCACAAACATGCCAGATATCATGTCGTCAAACCGAATTGCCGCTCTCCCACATTCCTGGTTGCTACCATCTCCAACATTTTTAAAAATATTGTTTTTAAATAAACAACTGCGATAGGTTGGGTCTCCCCACATGTCAATTGTCCCTTGGTCATCAGATTCCAAAACATTGTTTTCAAAATAGCAATTTTTAATTATGTGAGCACTTCCCTCAATGCGCATTGCACTTGATGGTGTGTTGGTAAAACGACACCCTTTAACAATTATCCCATACCCATCCATAAAAATTGATGGAGTATAGGTTTTTGCCAAAAACCCCGTGTTGTCAAAATTAGAGTTTTTAATAACAACTGCATTTGAAATGCATTTCTCTCGATTGCCAGCCCAAATCCGGAGCCCACAAAAACCTATATTCTTGAAATTACAATTAGAGACGATTGTGTTGCTTACATTGTTTAGTAATAATGCTGAGCTGCCAATAAAGCTGAAGCTTGTTTTTGTTATTTTAAGTCTGTCTACATTGTGAATCTCAATTGCTGGCGAAAGAGTGCCGCTGAAGCTCAAATTGCGAAGTGCTATACCTTGACAATTTTTAAAAATGAAAAATGGTGTTGCCTTTCTCGTGATGCAAAGGTTTTCTTCTTTGTTCTTTGCACTAATAGTATAAATATAGTCCTTATCTGCACAATATTCGTCAGGCTTGTCCATCTCAGAGAATATATTCATAAACCGGTATCGCGGGGTATCGCCTAGCCCATATGGAACAGAATCATTAAGGGTGAATGAAGAATTTTCTTTTGAAATGGAGATAGAGCTAAAACCATCAGCCCAAAAATATTTCCAGTAGCCAATTGCTTGTGGCTGTGGTTCATTTGCCAATTTGTTTAGCAAAACAGCATCTAGCTTAATATTTGTGCCATCGTTTTTCCCATCGATAAAGCTTTCTTCTGGGTATGAAGCCGACCTTAAAATCATATTGGTGGGGCGATTGTAAGCATCTAGTGTTTCCTTCCAAACCAGAAAGCCTTTACCATGTGGGTTTCCGCAATTGTATGCTATGAATTTATCGGATGTCGGAGCTTTTATTTTGACGATAGGGCCTTCTGAGTTAAGGCTTTTAAATCGTGGGTCAGTATTAACACTTTCACTGGATTTTAGTGGGTAGCGATTTTCTCCGGAGAAATCACCACTAGAGAAAATAACATTTGAGAGGTTTTCAACAGTAATTGTTTTTTCTAGGAAAGGGATGCTCTGTGGGAATTGAATTTCAACTGGTTGTGAATTGCCATTCTCTCTAAGCTTTTTTATTTCAGATAAGGCATTATTAAATGCCGTATAAAATTCTGCCTCTGTTTGAACAGGGGGAATAATGAAAGTCGTTGTTGGGTAAATTTTTGGGGTATTTATTTTCCGATTTTCAATTTCTGCTAAATTTATTACTTCCTTATAAAGCTCAGCAGGTACAGATTTATCAGAGTTTGATAAATTATTTCTAAAATTATTTATTAGAGTTAGGATTTGATTAGTTTTTGTTGAATTTTGTAATGCCCATGCTTGTTTGTATAGTATTTCGGCTTGATCATCATTGTTAGTCAAAAACATATCGATATCAGTCAGAATGGCGTTATCGATTTCTGATTGGGATAGTGGGGCGTTTATAAGCTTTACCCCGAAAACTTCAGCCTCCAGCTCACCAACTCCAAAATCGTTATATCCCACAACAATTTCCTTGTCCTCAAAAATAGGGAAAACGGGAACCTTTTGCAATTCTCCTGCAAGCATCCCGTCAATATAAATTTTCATGACTCGATTTTCTGGATTATCTTGGTTCCAGGAGACAGCGACATGGTGAATATTGCCTTTTGACAATCCAAAATCTGCTTTAAGGGCGATGGCGCCAATTTCGGGTCTACCTATTTCAAAGAACGGTACAAAATTATTTTCTTCGGCGAGAAAGACGCGCCATCCATCGTAGTAACCGCTACCGCAGCTAACAACCATTCCATTGGGCCATTCTTTTTTATTTCTTTCGGTGTAGCCATTAGCTTTTACAAAAAACATAGCAGTAAAGCTACCAGATTTTTGGATAAAAGAGGTTTTGAAAGTAGACGAGGCTTTTTTGCAAAGAGTAGTTTCGGTAAAAGCGTTAGCTAAGAAACAGCACAAAACGGCTAGTAAAAAAATAATTTGTTTCATATTGTATCCCTCTATTGCTCAATATTATATTATTTTTTTAGGCTCTTCCTGCAAAAGAATTGGGGTTGAGGCAATCTCTTCTTTTACAACAGCAGACAATTCAAGCAAAGGCTTTTCAAGCAGCTTGAGCGAATGCACAAGTGCAGGAGCCATTGTTTGCGTTTGCCGCAAGTCTGTTGATAGAGATATATTTGATTTCATAACCCATTTATTACCTTACAGCAAAAAGTATACCACTTTATAATAAAGCGTTACAAGAAAATTAAGCCAAAACCACAAATTTTTGCTTATTTGAGGGTTATCATGCCTAAAAATGCAAAAGGACGGCTAAAGCCGCCCTCTCAGATGAAATTTATTTTTGCTGATTATTTTGGATTTCAGAAGGATTTGTTTCTGATTCTAAATCATATTTATTTTTTGCGCGATTACCCTTAATGCATCCCAAAATGCAAATCAGAATTGCAAATACTTTATCTGTTGGTACTATAGGATATGAAAATAATGGTAATATAGGATGTGAAAATAGTGGTAATATTGAAAATAATGGTAATATGAAGAAAATTAATGAAACATATCCAGGTAACCCCAAATCATGAAGTCGCCTGATTATTAAAGGAAACAAAAAGATAAGAAATATAGGACAAAAAATTAAACAATAAAGAAATAATAAACAAACAAACAAAAGAAAACCAGAATCTCCTTCTTCTGCTAACGGCGTACCTGCCCACGGGGAATCATCAATATATTCATTGTTTTCAGAACAAGACAAATCATTGCTTGATACTTCTTCTACAGATGTATCTTGATTTATTTGTTCTTTAGGGGTGCTTATTTCTTCTACAATCACAACCTCTGATGAAACCGAATTTGTAGATTCTACAGATTCAATATTTGTAGTAGAATTGTCAATATCATATTCCTTTTTATCAGAAGAGTTTTCTAGCCAAATAAGAAAAACCGCAAGAAACATCACAACCAAATAAGGAATCAAAATAGCTAATACAAATAACTTAATTAACTTACGCCAATATGTTTTCCTTGAGATTCTTCCCTTAAAAGAAAGCCATTTGAATTTTTCTTTTGGTTTTAATTCCATAATTAGTTCTATGTATGAAATAATTTTTTCAATACCTGAGTTACGCTTTATTTTGATTTGTGTATTCCGCAACAAGGTCATGCTCCTGAGAATCAATAATGATGGCATTAACAAAGTCGCCAACCTTCTTCTTGGAGGGTACATTTAATATGAAGGTGACACCATCAATGTCGTCCGGTGCCTGACCATCCGTGCGACCAATCCAAACGCCGTTCTCCTCGTCGTAGCTTTCAAGTAAAATGCGCTCGCATTTTCCCCGCTGCTGCTTAAGTAGCTTCTTTGATATCTTCTCCTGTTGCTTCATAAGCTTCTCACGACGCTCCTCCGCCTCCAAATTGTCTGGCTCGTCGCCCATATCATAAGCGGCTGTTCCTTCCTCTGGAGAAAATGCAAAAGCACCTAAATGATCGTATTGTGTATCCTTTATGAATTTCATTAAATGCTCAAAATGTTCGTCTGTTTCTCCTGGAAAGCCCACAAGACATGTCGTGCGAACAGTTGCATCAGGCATTGCCTTCCGTATCCGCTTTACTAACTCCGGAACATGCTTAATGGTGTCCGCTCGATGCATCCCACGAAGCACATCAGGATGACTATGCTGAATCGGTACATCTAAATAATGACAAATATGCTTGCTGCTTGCAATGGTTTCCAATAAATCATCTGTAATCTTTGCCGGATGCCCATACAAAAGACGCATTCGGAAATCCCCAGAAAGCTTGTCTAACTCCCTAAGAAGACTTGCAAGAGTTGTGCCATCCCTAAAGTCCTCCCCATAGCTAGAAATGTCTTGTGCAACAATGTTTAACTCCCTGTAGCCACGCTCAATTAATTGCTTTGCCTCTGCAATAATGTCTGCTGGCTTGCGTGAGCGAAGCTTGCCCCTTATCCCCGGAATCGCACAAAATGCACATGCATGCATACATCCTTCACCTAGCTTCAAATATGCATATGGCCCACCAGTAAATACAAAGCCCGCATCTAATGGCTCAAAAAGCCGCGTTGGAAGCCCATCCTCTATCCTGCAAAGACTCTTCGTTCTCTTGTTTAATAGCTCCTCTACAATCGCTGGTATCTCATCCAATTGATCAACACCAACAACTCCATCCACCATAGGACATACCTTAAAAATGTTTTTCTTGTAACGCTGTGATAAACAACCCGTTACAATAACAACAGAGCATGTGCCATTCGCTTTATATTGACAGGCATTCTCTATCGCGTCAACCGCTTCCTGCCTTGCTGCTTCAATAAAGGCACATGTGTTAACCAAAATTACATCAGCCTTGGAATGCTCCACACCAACATCGTAGCCAGCCTTAAGAAGATGGTCTGCCATTATCTGTAAATCAACTAAATTTTTGGAGCAACCGAGTGATAAAAATCCAACCTTATATTTTTTCTTGTTTTGTGTGCTCATAGAGTAACGTTCTGAATATATTTATAATTTTGTGTTTGTGTATCGCTAATATTAGCAAGCAATAGTAAAAATAACAAGCAGAAAATTTTGCCTATTTTCTAAAAACACAAATTAGAAGCGCTTGCGTTGATATCCAAAACGACATTTAGAGCAATAAAATTCTGGGCCAGCCCAGGTGGTTGTCTCCTCTTTTCCACAAGACTTACAAATTCTTACTTGCTCTTTTCGTATTAAACGCAACTCATCTACATGGTTATCTATAAAAATCGGCTCTAATAAAGATGTGACATTATCCTTATAAAGCTTCTCACTAGAATTTTGCATTTCCTTTTGATTGTGCATTGTAATTATAGCAGTTTTTTTCCCAACATTATTAACCTGCTGGATAAGTGGTATATAATCTGCCGAACCACAAACAAATGCCGCAATATCAAATGAATCTGCACCATTTAAATTCTTCATTAGAGAAGCCGCTAATGCTAAACCGATTGCACGCTCCTCGCTTATTGAAAATTCTGATTTATAATCTAATTCTGAGGTGATTACATCAAAGCTGCAATCTTTACTTAAAAAATTGTAGAATGCAACTTGCCTAGAGGAATTGCAATTTACTTTATTTATATGTATTACACCAAAATAAAGGCATTTAATAACCTCGACCTCTTCTTTAAAAGCATTGGAGAGCCAATCTGCTATAAGGGTGGGAATTCTAGCATAGTCCAATTCAAAGCCATCTTCATTTTTTAGATTAAATAAAGCCTGTCTACTATGATAAAACCAATTCCCATCTATTAAAACTATACCCTTTAACCCCATAAATTTCCCTTAATAGTATTCCCTAATACACCAATTATGAAAGGTAAAAAACACCTATCCCTTTTAATCTCAATACATTATATACTATCTGTTGCGACAAAATCAATAGGAAAAATTTTGTAAAATAAGTTATTTTGTAAAAATACGCTTAATTTTAATGTTTGCCTTCTTTTTTTACTTGTCTTTTTCAATTAAAAATAAGACAATATAAACCGTAATTGTCATACAATTTTGTGTGATTATATTTATGTCTAAATACTTAGGAGATTATTATATGGCAAAAAAAATACGTGTTGCAGCACAAATGTTTGGTTTTCGTGATTATATTCAAACACCTGCAGATGTAAAGAAGACACTTGCAAAAGTGAAGAAGATGGGCTATGACTATATTCAGGTTTCTGGCTTTGGTCCAATACCTCCAGAAGAGCTACGTAAGCTTTTTGATGAAGCTGGTGTAGAGCCAATCGGTGCACACATTGGTTTGCAGCGTTTTCGTGAGGATGAGGCTGGCGTTATTGCTGAATGTAAGACTCTTGGTATTAGCTATGTCGCTATTCCTTGGCTTCCTTGTAAGGATTATACAACACTAGCAGCATGGAAGAAGCTTTATAAAGAATTTGAGGGTTATGCAAAGCGCTTTGCTAAAGAGGGAATTATTGTTCAGTATCATAACCACGATTTTGAGTTTGAAAAGTTTGGTATCAAGAAGGGTAAGGGCGGTAGCACAATTCTTGATATGCTTTATGAGGGTACAGAGGCACTTCAATCAGAGCTTGATTTTGGTTGGGTAGCACGTGGTGGCTACAATCCAGTAAATTGGGCAAAGAAGATGAAGGGCAGAATGGACCAGGTTCACTTCAAGGATTGGGGTATTGTTAATGGCAAGCCATCCTTCCGTGCTGTGGGCGAGGGTTCAATTGACTGGCCAGAGGTTATTAAAGCTTGTAAGGCTGGTGGTACAAAGGACTTTATTGTGGAGCAGGATACATGTGAGGTTACAGGCAACCCATTTGTAAGCTATGCAATTAGCCGCGAAAACCTAAAGGCTATGGGTCTATAATTATTTAGCCACACAAAATATAGCTATGGGAGCTATGTGTTATAGTCTATTCTTTACAGTGTTAGCGAATATGACTTACCAGCTCTCATAGCTATAGTTTAAAATATTGTATCAATAACGAATAAAAATAAAAATTGATAAATGAAATTAATTACGCGATATCTACTTAAGGCTTTTCTTGGTCCACTAATTGTGTGCCTTATTGTGTTTAATGCAATTTATATAATTTTTGATTTGTTCGGTAATTTGTCCAAATTTATTGATGCTGAAACAGATATTCTTTTAGTATTGCGTTATTATTTTGGAATGGCTGCTCTATATTCCTCCTGGCTATTCCCTGCATCCTGTTTTCTTGCCACCCTTTACTCTATGTGGCAGCTTTCTAGACGCAATGAGCTAACCGCTATGCGTGCCTCTGGAATAAGCTTTCATAAGCTGACAATACCATTTTTTGCTGTAGCGGTTGTGATGAGTCTTTTTACCTTTTGTAATAGTGAATATGTAGTTCCTTCATTTAGTCGTTGGTCTTCTGTGTTTGATGAAGCAGATTTTCGGGCACCAAATGTAGATTACAAACAAAATTATCTTTATGTAACACCTAGTGGCGAATATGCTTGGAAATTTGAAAATGTTAATGCTTCAAGTGAGAAAACGTTAATGTCGCCTGGTGCTCTTCATGTAGAGGGAAGCTATGAAGAGAATGGACATAAAAAATATTGGGGAATTCGTACAGATGATGCTAAATTTCTTGACGGAGTATGGTGGTTCCATTATCCTCAACAAATGGAGTTTGACTTTGATGGCTCAGAGCTTCTTGCTCCTCGTGTGACCACAAATGTCCCAGAATATGTTCCGCAATTTCAGCTTAAGGATACGCCTAAGGCAATGTTTGTTGCAATGAATAATTGGGAATTTATGTCAATGCGTGATAAATATGTTTATCTTCACGCCACAAATCCTAATGATCCAGAAAAGCGTTTTGACATTTGGTATTGTACTGCTTCTCCTTGGGCTTGTGTGGTGATTACATTATTTGCAATCCCAACAGGCATTACCTCGAGTAGGCAAAGTAAGTTTAAAGGAATAGGAATAGCTCTTTGTTGTTTTCTCGCTTTCTTTGTGCTTGTTGCTATGTTAATGTTTATTGGACAGCGGGCTTATATTTATCCAGGCTTAGCTGCGTGGTTACCTAATCTTATATTTTTGTTAGTCGGTATCAGGTTGTACAGACGCCTTACATAGGATAAAGAGCATCATCTGAATAATGGTGAAATATGAATAAAGAGCGAGTCGAATTTTTGGTAAAGGAGCTTCTTCAGGAGCTTGGCGAGGATATAACACGTGAGGGATTGGTGAATACCCCTCGAAGAGTGGCAAAGGCAATGGAATTTTTAACCTCCGGCTATAGTAAAACACCGGAAGAGGTTATAAATGGAGCTGTTTTTGAGGCAGGTCAAGACAATATGGTTATTGTACGCGATATAGAGGTGTACAGTCTTTGTGAACATCACATGATGCCATTTTTTGGACGCTGCCACATAGGTTATATTTCGCGTGGTAAGGTTTTGGGAGTAAGCAAGCTTGCTCGCATAGTAGATTGCTTTGCACGCCGCCTTCAAATTCAGGAGCGTTTAACCTGTGAAATTGCGCAAGCAATAAAAACGGCACTTGATGCTGAGGGTGTCGGTGTGGTAATGGAGTGTCGGCATTTGTGTATGATGATGCGCGGGGTAGAGAAGCAAAATTCAGTTATGACAACCTCATCGGTGCTAGGTAGCTTCCGTTCAAATGCTTCAACACGGGCAGAATTTATGTCATTAGTCCATAAATAGAGGATGTAATATGTATCAACCAATCGCCGCAACACTTGGCTTTATATTATCAAAGGATAAGAGCTCTGTACTTATGGTGCATAGGACCTTCCGTGATTCCGATGAAAATCTCGGCAAATATAATGGGCTAGGTGGCAAGCTAGAGCCAAACGAGAATGTGGCTGATGGGATGATTCGCGAGATTAAAGAGGAGAGTGGTCTTACAGTTACTTCCATGCAGCTACGAGGAACGGTGTCATGGCCAAACTTTGGCCCTAGTCAGCGTCCTTGGCTTGGCTTTATTTTTCTAATTGATGGTTGGGAGGGTGAGCCTTTTTCAGAAAATGAGGAGGGTACACTTTCCTGGGTAAAAATCTCTGATATTTCTACACTTCCTATGTGGGAAGGCGATGCTTTTTTCATTCCATTAGTATTTGATGGAGACCCTCGTCAATTCCATGGCTATATGCCTTATGATGGCGAGCATCCGTCGGGCTGGACCGTTACACGCATATAATTACAAAAATCAGAGCGGTTTTCTCAAACCCCGAGACGCTCAGACAGCGAGACATTTGACGTTAGACGCTAGACGACGAGACCACGTTTAACAACCATTGGCTTTCGACGTCTGATTGTCTCCTGTCTGTTCTCCGTCTAATTGTCTTGGGTCTCGTGTCCGTGTCTAATGTCTCAAGTCTCTAGTCTAGTGTCTCAAGGGTGCGTGTCAACGCAGGAAGGGTCGCGTGTCAACGCGATGCGGAGTCTAATCGTCTAATTGTCTCATGTCCGTTCGCCGTCTTGCGTCTCACGTCTTCGGCTGTCTCACGTCTCACGTCGTTCAATCGTCTCGCGTCTGTCGTCGTTCAATCGTCTCGCGTCTGTCGTCGTTCAATCGTCTTATGTCTACCGTCTCACCACACAAGCAATCATGCAAATCTTGTAATCCTGTTTTACTGCACGTATGTGCATACACGTGTTTTTCTGTGCTAGGTTTAACAAAATAAAAAAAACAAATGCACCCATTATTTTTGCTTGAAATTAGTTTGTATTTTGTGTAATACTTTGTAATAGTAAATATGGGGAGGCACACCTTGTTGACATTTGACATCAGTTTAGTCTTGGATTTGGTGCGATAATTTATGCTAGTGAGCCTTATCATATGTGGTTTTAGTAAATGTAAATTATTAACAAAAGGAAATCATTATGTATAACATTCCAGTTGAAAATGTGAGAAATTTCGTGCTCGGTGGTCATAGCGGCTCCGGTAAGACGGCACTTACGGATGCCCTTGCGTTTAAGCTTGGTCTAAATGATCGTTTAGGCTCGCCGGCTAATGGAACAAGTATTTCAGATTTTACAGAGGAAGAGAAGGCTCGTAAGATTTCGCTATTTTCCACAACCTTCTCATCAAAGTATACAGTTGATGGTAAAGAGCATCTCTTGTATTTTACTGATGCTCCAGGTTATATGGATTTTTATGGTCAGCTACGCTCTGCTTCTCGTGCAGCAGATTCTGGTGTTTTGGTGGTTGACGCAGCAGGTGGTATTCAGGTTGGTACACGTAGAGCATGGCGCTGCTTTAAGCAGACAGATGTTGTTTCTCGTGCAATTGTAGTGACAGGACTTGATAAGGATAATACAGATTTTGTTAAGATTATCGAAGCTATTCGCGGTGCATTTGGTATTGGTTGTATCCCAGTTGCTTTCCCTAATGCTGATAATTCTGCATTAGTTGATGTTTTCTCTGATGATATTCCAGAGAAGTATAAGGCAGCAGCAGAGGAGGCACGTAGCGAGCTAATGGAGCGTGCTGCAGAGAGTGATGATGCTCTTACTGAGAAATATCTAATGGAAGAAACACTTACTCAGGAAGAAATCGCAATGGGCCTTGAGAAGGCTTCGATTACAGGACTATTTGTGCCAATTATGCCTGTATTTCCACTTTCTGGCGTAGGTGTTGACTTTATGCTTAATTCTGTTGTTAAGTATTTAGCAAATCCACATCAGAAGCAGAGAACAGATTTTGAGGGCTCTGCAATTGATACAGCAACAGATCGTCCATTCTTTGGTTTGGTATTTAAGACAGTTTCAGATAACTTTGTTGGTCAGATGAATTATGTTCGCGTTCTGTCTGGTACATTGAAGCCAGAGACAGATGTAGATAATCCAACCTCTTCTTTTGGCAAAGAGCATATTGGTCAGATTCTAATTCCTTGTGGCAAGAAATATACACCTGTTGATTGTGCTGTTACTGGAGATATTGTTGCAATACCAAAACTAAAGGCTACAAAGGTAAGTGATACACTTTGCTCAATTGGCTGCAAGCTGCATGCTCGTCCAGTTAAGTTCCCAAGCCCAGTTATGTTTGCTGCTGTGACCGCTGCAAGTCAGTCCGATGATGATAAACTAGGTCCAGCACTACAGCGCGTGCTTGAGCAGGATCAGACTCTACAGATTGAACGTAATGTTGAGACACATGAGACAATTCTAAAGGGTCTGGGTGACGTACATCTTGATGCAACAGTTCATCTACTAAAGCAGATGAGCAATGTGAATGTAACATTAAGTACACCAAAGATTGCTTATCGTGAGACAATTAATGCTCAGGGTGAGGGCCATTATAAGCACAAGAAGCAGTCTGGTGGCCATGGTCAGTATGGTGAGGTATATCTAAAGGCAGAGCCAATTCAGCCTGGTGATGAGCAATGGTTTGTTAATGAGACAGTTGGTGGCTCAATTCCATCAGGATATATGCCTGGCATTGAGAAGGGTGTTCTAGAGAGAATGGAGCATGGCTGCATTGCTGGTTATCCAGTGGTTGGTGTAAAGGTTCGTGTTTATGATGGTTCATATCATGATGTAGACTCTTCTGAAATAGCATTTAAGATTGCTGGTTCTGGAGCATTGAAGGAAGCATTGGTAAATGCTAAGCCAACATTGCTAGAGCCTATCATGAGTGTGACAATTTCTACGCCAGATATATATATGGGTGCTGTTACTGGTGATTTGACACATAAGCGTGGTCGTATTCTTGGCTATGAAGCAGAGGATGATATGCAGGTTATTATTGCTGAAGTTCCACAAAGTGAGCTAGCAAGATATTCTGCAGAGCTACGTTCATTGACAGGTGGTCAGGCAATGTTTGAGGTTAAGTTCTCTCGTTATGATACAGTTCCTTCAAATATTGCACAAAAGATTATTGCAGAGTCCCCATATAAGCATCACACAGAGGAATAATCCTCTAAAGTAAATGCGTAAAAATTAGTTCACGAGCTATCCGGCACTTGAAAAAGAGTTGGATAGCTCGTTTCGTTAAGTAATATTGCAGTGTTGAGCGTAAGTGGAACGACAAACGACAGCTTGCTTTCACAGTCTCGCGTTTCACGTCTCACTTCATAAGCAAGCACTACCGCAAGGACAATTAGACGCCAGACAGCGAGACAGCTTTCAAGCTACCGCCAATGCCTTCGGCGAAACGCGGAGCACACGTAGTGTGGTTT
>CALDQE010000036.1 GCA_937911295.1 uncultured Verrucomicrobiota bacterium | reverse complement strand
TCCGTTCTCTTAATCCTCCGCGTTTCGCCGAAGGCATTGGCGGTAGCTTGAAAGCAGTCTCGTCGTCTAACGTCAACCAGGTCATGTCTATTGTCTCTAGTCTCATGTCAAGGGTTGCGTGTCAACGCAATGGGGGAAAAGCAAAAATGGACAACCCCATGCGGAGTTGTCCATTTTACATTTATGATTTAAGCAATATTATCGCTTATTTCATATTCTTTAGATCCTTCTTGATCTCAGCAAGCTTCTTCTTTAGAGCCTTTGGTAGGCGGCCATTGAAGTCTTCCTTTGCTTTCCAGTCATCAGCAAGACCCTTAAGCTCCTTTGTCCAACCAGCCTTATCAACTGTTAGAAGCTCCTTAACAACCTTTGCCTTGATGTCAGAATCAGATAGATCAATATCCTTAGCCTTTGGTAGGTTACCAATTGGAGTATTAACAACCTTTACCTTGCCCTCGATACGTTCGCAGATCCACTTTAGAACACGGCTGTTATCACCGTAGCCTGGCCACATGAAGTTACCATCAGCATCCTTACGGAACCAGTTTACGAAGAAGATTTTTGGAAGCTTCTTCTCATCTGTTAGCTTAGCCATCTCTAGCCAGTGTGCGAAGTAATCACCCATGTTGTAACCACAGAATGGAAGCATTGCCATTGGGTCACGACGTACCTGACCAATCTTGTCAGAGATAACAGCAGCTGTAATCTCAGAACCAGCAGCAGCACCCATGAATACACCATGTGTCCAATCCTTAGCCTCGTTGATTAGAGGGATTGTTGATGGACGGCGACCGCCGAATAGCATTGCATCAACTGGTACACCAACTGGCTTACCCTCGTATAGACCCTCAAAGCCATCCTTATCAAGTACTGGGCAGTTGATTGCAGGAGCTGTGAAGCGTGAGTTCTTGTGAGCAGCAACATAGCCCATTTCCTTTGCTTCCTTAGCTGTCATGCCCTTCTTAGGTACCATCTTGTCAGCACGATCTGCTGCACGCCAGCACTCATTGCCCTTCCAGTCAATACCGTGCTCAGGAGCATCAATACCCATGTCCTCCCACCAGATGTCGCCATCGTCTGTTAGAACAACGTTAGTAAAGATTGTGCCCTTGTTGCAAGACAATAGAGCGTTAGGGTTAGAATCCTTAGATGTACCAGGAGCTACACCGAAGAAGCCATTCTCTGGGTTGATTGCGTATAGGCGACCATCCTCACCTGGCTTAATCCAAGCGATATCGTCACCAACTGTCTCTAACTTCCAGCCCTTTAGCTTAGGAAGCATCATAGCGAGGTTTGTCTTACCGCAAGCAGATGGGAATGCAGCTGTCATGTAGTGAACGCTGTTCTCAGGTGATGTGAGCTTCAAGATAAGCATATGCTCTGCCATCCAACCCTCTTTGCGAGCGATGTTAGATGCGATACGTAGTGCAAAGCACTTCTTACCTAGTAGAGCATTACCGCCGTAGCCAGAACCAAATGACCAAATCTCTCCTGTCTCTGGGAACTGAACAATGTACTTCTTGTCCATTGGAGCGCAAGGCCATGCAACATCCTTCTGCTTAGCCTTTAGTGGAGCACCAACTGAGTGTACACATGGAACATACTCAGCACCCTTATCAAGCTCCTTAAGAACAGCCTTACCAACGCGTGTCATGATGTGCATGTTTGTTACAACGTATGGAGAGTCTGTGATCTCAACACCTAGCTTTGTGATTGGGTTACCTAATGGACCCATAGCAAATGGGATAACATACATTGTACGACCCTTCATGCAGCCCTTATAAAGCTTTAGAAGTGTCTTCTTAAGTACTTTTGGATCTTCCCAGTTATTTGTAGGACCAGCCTCAACCTGCTCCTCTGAAGAGATGTAAGTGCGACCCTCTACGCGAGCAACATCTGACTCGTGTGAACGAGCTAGATAGCAATCAGGACGTAGCTTTGGATTTAGCTTGATGTACTGACCATTTGCAACCATCATTTCGCAAAGATCTTTCCACTCTTTCTTTGTTCCGTTGCACCATACAACGTTATCTGGCTGACAGATTGTCTGCCACTCGTTAACCCATGCAAGAAGCTTTGCATTTTTTGTTGGGGCTTTTGCTTTAGCCATAGTTTATTTTCTCCTAATGTTGAGTTTATTTTTTCGAAAAAATTTAACTTACAACGCGTTATGAATTTATGCGTTAATATTTTATCTATTTGTTTAATAAAAATAAAGAAAAAACTTTATTTATTAGCTACCTGGATGAACTGCCTTTGAACCACGAGCACAATGTGGGCACTCGCTTGGCTCCCATGTTACTGGAGACATTTTTAATAATGAATAATGAGGTATGCCAAAATCTACAGTTCCATTGCTGCGATCAACAAGTGTTAGCACAGCAACAACCTTACCGCCTAGTGCATGAACAATATCAATTGTCTCTTGCACTCTACCACCACGGGTTACAACATCCTCTGCAACGATTACTGGCTCACCCTTTAGAATATTGAAGCGGCGAAGAACAAGCTTACCATCCTGCTTCTCAGCAAAGATACATCTTTTGTCTAATGCACGAGCAACCTCATGGCCAACAAGGATTCCACCTAGAGCTGGAGAGATAACTGTCTCTGCCTGCTTAGCTAAATCCTCTGGCAATAGCTTGCATAGCTCACTGCAAAGCTTCTCTGCTTGGCGTGGGTAGCGTAGCAAATTTGCACACTGGAAAAATTCTGGACTGTGTAAACCAGAGCGTAGTTCAAAGTGACCATGCAATAATGCACCTGTCTCTGCTAATACTGAAAGTACTTCCTCTTGTGTCATTTTTTCACCTTTTATAATTAAAGTAAATTATGGTTTATTTATGTAGTGCTTAATTATACACTTAAAATATCGATTGAGCAAGTGATTTTATTTTTCAAGTAAAAGACAGGAGAAAAGTGCGAGGGTTTTCTCCCGCAGAGACACAGAGACACAGAGATGGTTGTAATAGCATTTGTGTAATTAAGTTATCCGTGTATGCACATATGTGCAGTAAAACAGGATTACAAGATTTGCAGGATTTGCAGGATTGTTTGTGTATGAGCTAAAAGTGCGAGGTTCTCCCCTCCCGCAGAGACGCAGAGACACAGAGAAT
>CALDQE010000035.1 GCA_937911295.1 uncultured Verrucomicrobiota bacterium | reverse complement strand
ATTGAATGCCAAGGGCGATGCCTTATATGACCTCAGAAGATATGATGACGCCCTGAAAGTCTACAAGAACTGCCTGCAGTACGAAAGCAAGATTGATAATGACCTTGAGCTGGTCACCAATTTCAACTACAAGGCGGCGTTCTGCTGCGTCAACATGGGCGATGACGGTGAAGCGGTTAAATACTTGAACAAGACCATCAACATGCTGAACGAGCATGGAAGATTGCCTAATGACATTGAAAAGATTTATCAGAAATGTTCCTTTGAAAAGGAAAGGATTATGAAAACCGGAGAAGTCAAGGACAAGGAATTCAAAAAGACAAAATTCTTCTCAGCAAGAACATCAATCATAATCCTAATCATTATTCTCATTTTATATGTTATTTTAAAAATGAACGGTTATGGATAAAGTGAGGCTTGGAAAAACTAATTTAGAAGTGAACAAGATTGGATTTGGCGCACTGCCTATCCAAAGAAGAAACATGGACGATGCAATCGCAGAAGCACAGGAACTCCTTCAGAAATAAAATAACCTATCTTATCACCACGTCATTGGTAGTCGCCATCGCATTGATGGGGGCTGGCTCCATCATATTTATTATCAGGGTTTTCGTGCTCAGTTTCGGTTTTATTATCACGGTAGCTATACACAATCAAGCACACAGGCTTGAGCAAATTACTACTATTGTTATTTACCATATTTGTCAAGATTGGGAAACTATAATCAAAGTCATGATTGACCAAGTAATAAACCGTCTTGTAGCGAGCATCCTTAAAGTCTGGATTTTGAATATGCTGACGTGCAAGGTCAATCATTATTTCGTTTTTGGAACTGCGAAACCAATAAAATATAAAATCTGCGTCAAGTGGTTGGTTGTTGGTGATTAAATCATTATAAGCATTCTTATACCATGTGTTGAGTATTTTACCTGTTTTTTCATCTCGTTTAATTTTTATTGTTGTAACCCTAGTACTATAATGAGGTGTGAATTTTGGAGAGATTGGTAAAATACCTAAATCACTACTTTGACGAGTAAATTTAAAGTATTTAGGCATTTCTAATTGTTTTTCATTACTGTAAAACTTGGTTCCAAAATTATTAGCTAAATCGTCATATTTCTGGTTTGTTTCGTTTCTTATGTTTCCAAAGTATAAAATACTGAGAAAACAACTGTCATTATAATCCGTCATATTTGTCCACCTATAAATGAGCAAATTTATAATTTCTTGTTTTTTTGGTGGAGTGCATCGAGCATATATTCCTCTTAGTGAACGTATTAAATATGAACGCTCTATAACAGTGGCATCCTTAAGTGTATCTATGATTTTATCTGCTATTTGGTCTGGCTCATAAATACCTGAGCAAAGATATGCTAATCTTGTAAAATACAAAGAATTATCTGATTGAAGTTCTTCAAAAAATATATTCGGTTTTGCATCATAATAAAAAAAATGCAATAGTCTTTCTGCATATCTATTACAGCAATATGAATCTAAAATATGAGTAATCTGTATGCATTCTATTAAATTTTCATAAAAAGAATTTTTGTCTGTAATATTATCTTGATTTAATGAAGAAACTAAATTACTAATGGTGTTTTTTTTATATGTAGCATTATATTGATGTGAATGAACAATTCTGACTATATTAGAATCGTTATTTGTCACATCTTCTGTATTATTTATCATATCTTCTGTATTAAAAGAATAAGATAATTTATGAATACCTGTTTCATGACTTAATAGAATTGCTTCATTAGCGATAGTAAAATTTAATATTAAAATTAATATTGTTATTAACGTGATTTTGAATTTCATTGTATTAGTTCTCCATAAGAAACAACATTTGTATTTATTCCTCTTAACCCAACATTAATAGATGCAGTTGGAGAGTGGTTATCATTATTTACACTACCAAACACACTTCCTAAAGGCAATATTTTAGCATAATTTACTTGTGGCCCAGGGTATAAACAACCATACATTACGCAACTAAAAATAATTTGATTTCGTGTTTTACTGTAATAATTATTTACCCCTGTTGTGTCATTAGTAATTTCATTTTGTTCATATATTGCATCTGCTAAATTAGGATTATTTAATTCATAAATATCGTCTAAGCCTAACATGTGACCTATTTCATTGGGGAAAGCTTCTGTCTGAGTGTGTTTAGTTATTATTATACCAAAACAAATTCTTGGATAACCACTTGTGTGAGATGTTATTGCATTTTCTCCTTTGTATGAATTTTCAAATGAATCAACTAAATATATTTTTATCCCATTATATATTGATGAATTGTAGTTTGTTATTGTATTATTCCCGATTAAATCATAAAAGACATTGACAGGAGAAATTAGTTCTGTTGTTGAATCTACTTCAAATCGAATTCCTGCTTGTCTAAATATTTTTTGAGAATAAGATAGACCTTTAGATAATTGATTTGTATAATTTACGCGAAATGCATCCCTGGAAGACCAATTGTAATTCATAGGATCAATTGAATCCTCTTCATAATTAATGTATTCGTTTTGGCTTCGTTTTATTATTATTGGTTGAATTTTTATTGTTTTATATTCAGGATATATTAAAACATCAAATTTTGGAGGTTCTTCATAATAATCTGGAATGATAATAGAAATAGTATTAGTATATGAATAATCATACTTTTTGGGTGGTACTAGTTTTACAGATAAATAATAATCATCATAAGGTTGGAATAATATTCCATATTTGCCTTCCCAAGTAATATTGCTTTCGTTATTAAGAAATGTTTTTGGGTAAAGCTCTAGTTTGTAATAGTTTTCATCGCCATAAACAAACCCTCGAGGATTTACAATGTAAGTGCTATTTGTCACCTCACACGAGATTGGATTAAAGAAAATATCACAAGTTCGGAATTCAACAGTATCTGTGACATTGGTGTACAATTCATGTGTTGCAGTCAAATCGTATTTCTCATCTGCTTTATGGGATTCGAAATAGACTTGTGATGAATTTAAACTTGATTTGTTTATACTATTGGTAGTTGCTCCAATTTTGGCAAGTTCTGTGTTTCCGCCAGAACCATTATAAGTTTTCTTCAACTTCCATTTGTGGTTTGTATGTTCTGATGTAGTTGACACACTAATTGGGGCTGACTTGATTGAGTACGACCTTACAATTTGGTCTGGTGCATCAATCTCATACGGGAATACATGCACAGAAATATTTGTACTAGCAATTATCTCTTTATTATCTACCCAACCTGTAATGATGTAGTTGTTTGTTTCTATTCCTGCATGAACATATATGCTACTTGCATTAGTTTGTATCTGATTAGACTTAGTTGATTTCTCTGAAATAGAAAGCTTTGCTCCATTGGACTCATCAGGAGAAATCTTCCACGTAATGTTGAATTGAATATCTGGGTTCTCGAACACATTGATTCTTAAAAAATTGTTTGTTCCACATTTTAAACCATAGTCGCCAGCTATTATATTGTAATCAGAGATAGTTAAATTGCAATCTTTGAAAAAACCTTTAACTCCGTCATTATAAATATCATAGTAGAATACCTCCATTCGATATTCTCCCTCGGGGATACCTGCAATCCATTCTCCATCGCTATCGGTAGTTAAACATGGAGTAGATGAATCCAGCTCATAAATAGAAATTCTATTTGTAATGCCACTTCCATAGTATGGCAATATAAGCTTATCTCCAACCTTTGCAACCATATTTGTTAATGTTGTATCAACAAAAGTTATTGTTTGGGATTGATTTAAATAAGGAGAGCAACTCAAGTTAACAGTAACAGTGTCATTAGTTAAATTAGATTGATAATATATATTATGAACACCACTAATAAGATTTGTCGCTTGTTCATAAGGGATTGTTCCATTTCCATCTTCAAACAAGTTAAGATTTGGACTATTAAATGCAGTAGTTAAATTAGGTGGTATCTCTGCGCTGATTTTGATTGGTAAAATTTCTGATGAAGTAGAAACATAATAATTAGAAACAGAATGGTGATATTGAAGCTGCTTGTCGTCATTATTAATCTCACCATCATCATTATAATCAAACATTAAATCTAATCCTAACACAATCACTTTTTTAGTAATAGAATTAACTTTTTCTCCGTCACTTCGATAAACATCATAGTCGATTGTTGTGTAACCGATTTGTCCAGAATGATTACGACCTACCACATTAATAGTGTTAGCTGTTTGATTTGTCTCTATATTATTTAAACCATTACCAAGAGAAACATTTCTAATCTCACTAATTGCATAATCGCGACAACAGCATCCTTCTACATTATCAATTAGTTTTAATGTTTTTATATTTGAAGCTAAATCATCATATCTATCTTCCACCCCATTAGCATTTACATCGCAAAGCTTTATCTCTACTAGCTCCAATTCGCAAGTGCAATTTGTCGATACTACGTATGGAACTTGACACATCCCTGTATGGATAGGACAAGTGCCATTTTTATGATAAACACCACAACCATAACAATATGCATTTGCATTTGATTCGCAAATATGAGCATTTACATAAACAGTAACTTCCTCGTTTGATTCTGGACATCTATAAGTTATAGAACCATAGTTGCGATTATCATATCCTATGCCATCAACAGCCATCGTGTATATGTTGTTACCTTCGTGGACTAAATTATCAACATCTATAATTTCGCCTTTTGCAAGAAACTCACTTGGAACAGTTCTTAAAAGAACAGAAATTTCTTCATTACCATGTATGCATGGGCTTTGTATAGGAAATAGGGTGCTGCCTGGCAAATGTACAAATTCGATAGATGCATCACCAACATTACCATTGTATTTGAGGGGCTCATCGTCAATAGTATAAATTACTTTCTGAACTTCACTCATTATTTTGTCTTCTTCTTCATTGCTAGCTTCTTGAGCTTCAGCATCAGCACCTCTTAATGAAAAAGTACTGTTAACTAATCTATCAGCATCTAAAAACGAAAAATTTGGTATTACATTTCTAGGAACATGAAGCTCGTAGTTATAAAGTCTTCCGCCTTCAAAATACAAATATATCTGGCTTTGACTTGTCAATGGAATGATTGTTGAGTTAATAACTAGAGTTGCGTAAGATCCTTCTGGCAAGATTGTATCAAAAACAAATACAGCAGAAGCCTCACGAAGAGTAGACACAACTATTCCCTCTGGATTAGATAGCTCTGGGGTTAAGTAATCTCGATTGCCGTCACCATCCTCATCTGGATTTAAAGGGTTGTTGTCCGTTAAAAGCTCTTGATTGTCACTCATGCCGTCAAAATCACTATCCGCAAGAGTTGGGTCTGTTCCATAGATAAATATTTCATCAGCATCGGATATTCCATCCCCATCAGAATCTTTGTTGTTTTCAATTGAAGAATCTAGTCGTTGGGCTTTAATAGTCTTTGTTTGTGTGGCAATACTAGTATATTCATTTGCAATATTATCTACTTGATAACCTATAAAAGCATTAGTTGGATTGCTTGGCAATGAGTCTAAATTGTACCTAAACTCAAATTCACCATTTTTGAATAGCTCTGCTTGGTAAGAAATTGGATAATTAGCATTTCGTAAATAAAGGAAATTTTCCCAAGTAAGCAGGAGCGAATTATATTCTGTTGTGGCATACCAAAATCGGCTTTGTGCGTTGTTCCCAATCTCACTCCACAAATGATACGGCAAGACACTTTGAACAGAACGAAATGGTGAAAGCACCGTGTATTGATTTGTAAAAGCATTTGTCCTTGTAATTGGCTTTTCAAATGAGATATTGCCTGTTGTAGAAACAAAAAGGTTTGAATATACTTTGTCGTTAACTGGGAAAGCCCAGTTTGTTGGAGATACAATAACAAAATCTTCTGCGGCACCAGTCATTGTCCACTTTGGGTTTATGACAGCATTTTCAGGAGGAGTTGCAACAAAGTTAGAGTTTGTGTCGCCATCTAGGAAGACAAGCCTAGATGCTAGCTCTGCATCTGTAAATGAAGTGCTACTATTTGCTCCAATCGTGCTATTAAGAGTGTTTATATTTGTTCCATTGATATTTTGAGCGGTGGAATTGCTTTCCATGCTCATGTTTGGCTTAACACCACCCCAAGCGACAATTCCTACAACACATATTGCTGCACATATCTGATATAACCTATTTCCTTTTTGGATATGCTTCACAAGCTCAGAACACAATGCGTTTCTCAATAGAAAAGCAACCAGTGGAATAAGCCAAATAATAAACAGTAATAGACCCAACATATCAAATAGCCTTTATTTTAGTAAAATCAACAATGTTTCAGCTTGTAGCTTGACACCGAAACATGTTTCCTCGACACCGCTGCCTCGATGCACAACCTTTGCAATATTCCAATTGCTATTGAAAAGATAAGTGTCAGATGTTAGCTCTTGTGAGAGTACAATGGTTTTGTCAGCAATTACTTCAAATCTTGTTGGTTCACCATCGTCGTTTAAATAAAGGATGTAGCTTCCTTTTTTAAAAGCACCACTTGTTTCATAAGAAAACAAAATCTCATTGGGACGATCTATTTGATATAGCTGCCAAAAGCCAGTCGTCCAAGCAAAGCAGAGGTCTGCTTCATCTGTATCAAGTACGCCATTAGTGTCTATGTCTTGCCCCAATAGAACCTGCACCTCATTGCTTACATTTGATGAAAATTCAACATCTATTTTAAATTGGGTTTTATTGCTCGTATTAGACAAGTTTATACAGACATTTGTCGAAACCTCGCCATCAACAAAGCCTGATTCTGGAAGAGCATTTATTGTGCGAGCATTTGCAACAATACCTGTTACTACTAAAACAAACAAAAGCAATAATATTTTTCTCATTTGAAACCTCAAAAATAATCTCTATTTAAAATATATCACACTTAAGAAATAAAACTCAATGAGTTTTGTTCTTTTTGAGGTGCATTTTTATGTTTAGTTTACTCTACGGTACCAGATACGCCCAGTAAGCCCTTCTTTGAGTGGTAACCATTCGTTGCTCGTACAAACGAGAAAAGCCCCACACAAGGCAAGCGTGGGGCTTTCCTTAATGTGTCAAAATAAAAGACACCGATAGCAAAAACTGGTGGCTAAAATTCTATCCCAAAAACACAAACACAAAGTAAAGATAGGTTTGTTATGATATAAAGAAAGACCCATAACCTTTCACAAAGAGAGAAAATGGGTCTTGTAAATCAGCTATAAAATATGATTAAAAATTAAGAAAGATTTTTCTTACTTGTATTTATGGATGCAATTAAAGTAATTCTAATTTCACGGCAAAGTTCATCTAAACGGTTATACTCATCCGACGAAATTTGATTAGATTTCATAAGTAACAAAAGCCAATAATTTGTTTCATTTGCTTCCTTTAATGCAATTTGAAGCTTTGCTATAAAATCAGACTTGCTATGTGCATATTGAGCTTCATGAATATTAGCACCAATACTTGTTCCTGATCTACCTAGTTGCTTACAAATAATCGCCTCTTTATTTTGCTTCAATTTGTTAACTAAATTTAATATTTCAACAGCAAAACTGATAGAAAGTTCAACAAGCTTATTTGAGTATTTTTCCATAATAGTCATCCCTATGTGCTAATAATAAACAAATCAATATTTTCCGATTATACGAAGTGCTTCATATGCCGAAGGCATGTTTCATAGCGCTTGCGCTGCTTCATCGTCAGGCGGACAAATGAAGCACGGCTTTGCCGTATGAAGCGGCATTGCATGCCATGAAGCGCACTTTACGTGCATGAAAAAACCAGGTCTATCAGATAAATAGCACTTACTTAGTCTTTACTGTATTTACACTAGAAGTCAATAGCTTGATAAGTTCTGTACAGTCTTCACAAAGAGAGACGAAATCTTGGTCGGATTCAACTATCCGAGTATCGCGCAAAAGTTCTAGCCAATACTGTGTCTCTGCCGCTTCCTTGAGCGCAATTTGGAGTTTTGACATAAAATCCAACTTGCTTTGTGCATAGCGACTTTCCGCAATATTGGCACCAATAGATGTGCCTGATCTCAATATCTGCTTACCAATAACAGACTCTTTGTGTTCACGAAGGAACTGGTATAACTTCACAATGCGTAAAGCAAATGCCTTTGATTTGGTAGAAAGAATTGATTCAGACATTGTTGAAACCTTTTATTAGTGAATAGTGAATAGTGAATAACGAATAATTATGTTTTCAAAACTTTGGTGAAATGGTCAATCGCACCACATCCCACATCGCTTCTCACTCAACTCTTTACTCATCACTATTACCTATTCACTATTACCTATTCACTAAAAAATGGTGGAGGCGGGGAGAGTCGAACTCCCGTCCGAAATGAAGCAACCTTGACGTCTACGTGCGTATTTCCTACTTAAGTCTCGCCTGCATAGCTGTGAAGGAACACACCACTATGCACGCCAGTATCCGCGTAAAATGTCGCCCTGAGTCCGGCTACTCAACTCAAGACCAACCTGCTGAATGACGCCTCCACACTTAGCAGGTATAGGTGCTTCGACGTTGCTGTGTAAAATTAAGCAGCAAGAGCAAACTGTTCGTCTGCATTTAGTTTTTTCCGGATGTTGACGAGTCTACCGGGTCCTCGGCACGCAACCAAGGCCTCAACCATCCCGTCGAAACCTTGTCGCCCCCTCAATAAAAAAAGGTTGCCTTGATTATCTCATAACAAAAAATATATTTCAATAGTTTTTTGCCCATTACATTAAAAAATGCTCTAATTTCATTTTTACGTAAATTAAAATTTTACTTTCTTGCTTGAGTTGTCTTATTATGCTACAATTTTTAGTAAATATTAATAAATATTTAGTCTTTAATTTAAGCAAATGGAATAATACTATGAAAGAAATCCCTCAAAATGGAAAATTCGGTCACTTTAGCCCAGATGGCTTGGAGTATGTAACAACTCGTCCTGATACACCTCGCCCATTTGATAATTTTATTTGGAATAAATCAATTATTGCAAATATTCAACAAACAGGTGTCGGCTATACAGATTACCAAATCGGAACAAATGAAATGACTAAGCTTTCTACTGGTATTGGTAGAATCTGCGATTTCGATGTGTTTGGTCGTGATACATTTATGAATCGCCTAATTTATATTCGTGATAACGAAACAGGGAAATTCTGGAATGTTGGCTGGGAGCCAGTTAAAGCAAAATATGATAAATTTACTTGCAGACACGGTATCGGCTATACAATAATTGAAAATTCAACTAATGGCGTTGATGCTTCATTTCGTATTTTTGCACCTCGTGGTGATGAAGCAGCAGAGTACTGGACAATTACTTTAAATACAGGGACACCTCGCGATTTGACAGTATTTGTTTATACACAAATATCTTTTAAGTATATGTGGGGCTTTAATTCCTATGGTGATATGTTCTACCGTAACTCACAGCTTGATGTAGCAAATAATATGATGGTCTTTGTAAAGCATCCATTTGTTACTCCACATAATTTCCAGACAGGCTTCCTAGCTGCAGATGTAAAGATTGATGGCTTTGATGGTAGCAAGGATTTCTTTGTTGGTCAGTATAATGCTTTGAATGAGCCTCGTGCTGTTATTGAAGGCAAATGCTCTGGTTCAATAGGTAGCTCTGATTCTACTATTGCTGCAGTACAATTTAACCTTGGTCAGGTAAAAGGAGAGAAGAAGTTAAATCTGATCTTTGGTGTGACAGATTCTGTTGAGCATGCAGCAGAGCAGAAGGCACGTGCATTGGCAAATGTTGAGGCTGCTTGGGAGGATATGCTGGCAGAGAAGCGTGAAATGTTTGCACATAATTCAGTTGAGACACCAGATGCTATGTTTAATGCAATGTTCAATGCTTGGCATAAGCAACAGGCACGCTTTGGTGCAGAGTGGTGTCGCTGGGGCTGGATGGGCTATCGCGATATTGTTCAGCATGGTATGGGCGTTTCTTCATTTATGCCAGAACGTTCTCGTGAAATCCTTCTTGAAGCATTTAAATATCAGTATGAGTCTGGTCTAGCATTGCGTGGTTGGAATCCAATTGATACAAAGGAGTATTCAGACTCTGCATTGTGGCTTGTATTTTCACTAACCGCATATTTGCGTGAGACGGGTGATAGCGATTTCCTAAATATTATTGTACCTTTCTATGATAAAGGCGAAGACACTGTTCTTGGACACATTCGTCGTGCACTTGACTTCCTCGAGCGCAATAAGGGCATTCACAAGCTATTGTTAATTAAGTTTGGTGACTGGAATGATTCTCTCACAGGTATTGGTAAGGGAGGCAAAGGCGAGTCTGTATGGCTATCAATGGCTTATGCAGAGGCTTTGAAGCAAATGCAGGAGCTATGCAAGTGGCAGGGTGATGAAGCTGCTGTTGCTGATTATGCTACACGCTATGAGAATATTGCTGCAGCAATCAATGAGCATGCTTGGGATGGTAATTGGTATGTTCGTGGCTTTGATGATGATGGCAATGCTATCGGTTCAAGCAAGTGCAGCGAGGGCTTTATCTATCTGAATGTACAGAGCTGGTCAATGATTAGCGGTGTGGCAAATGAGGAGCGTCGTGCAAAAATCTTTGCTGCAATTGATGAGAAGTTGAAGACACCTCTTGGCTACCAGCTAATGGCTTCTGCATATAAGACCTTTGATCCAGTTATTGGCCGTGTTACTGCTATGGAGCCAGGTATTTGTGAGAATGCAACAATTTATTCTCACGGAAATTCATGGATGGTATTGGCACTTCTACGCAACAACGAGATTGCTCGTGCATGGCAGCTATATCAGGATGCAACACCTGCATTTGGAGAAGGTGAGCTAAAAGAAAATAATCCTCGTTTCGTTTATGGTAATTGCTACTTTGGTCCAGAGCATCGCAATAGCCCATATAAAATGGAGTTTAACTGGATTACAGGCTCTATTTCTTGGTTCTATAACAATCTCTTAGATGAGCTACTTGGTGTCCGCCGTGAATACACTGGCATTAAGCTTGCTCCACGAATTCCTGCTGAATGGGATGGCTTTAAGTTAACACGAATCTTCCGTGGCAAGGTATTAAAGGTTGAGGTTAAGGGCAATGGCTCAACAGTTAAGTCTGTTGCTGTCAATGGCGAAGCAATCGAAGGCAATTTTGTTTGCGAGAGCAAGATGACAGCCGAGACCTCGATTGTTGTAGAGATGGCTTAAAGTGCGAAGCACTAGCGGACTAAAACGAAATGTGGCAGGCTTTTCGCTTGTCGAGGTTATGGTAGCACTAGTACTTTGTGTGCTAGTGCTACCCATTGCATTGTCACTTCTTTCTATGAATTTAGACCGCATAAATTATTCAAAAGGAAAGCTTCACAATTCTATTGCTTCGGCTTGTATTTTAGAAACAGCTGCAGCAGAGTATCAGCTTGCATTAGAGACAGCCATTCCAATGCAACGCCAATATGGACAGACTTTTTTGATTATTTCACCGCGTAAGCTTTCAAATGAAATTCCATATTTAGAGCAAGTTGTAAAGCCGTCAGACAGCTCAACTACAAGTATCGTGGGTAAATATTGTTTGCCTCCTAAAATAAATCTCAATTATCAAGCTATTACAAATTCTGTATCAAACATATTGCAGAATAAGGCATATTCGCCAGAGAAGCTTAAGGAATGTGGCTATCACTTTGAGGAGTTATACAAATGATGGATATATTGCTTTCTCAAAAAAAATGGCCATTCCGTAAAAAGAATTGTTTGGGATTGACACTTGTTGAACTAATCATAGCGATAAGTCTTTCTGCTATTATTATGGGGGCTTGTGCTGTTTGTATGTCCCTAGTGGTTAAAGCATGGGGAGAATCTCGTTCAGTCAACACTTCCGAATTGGTTCAAGCACGCATTGTTTCAGTGTTGCAACGCGATATCGCATCTGCTGTACTATTAAACGACACTCTGTTTGACGGCAATTCATCAAGAATGACATTTTCAAGACTTTCGCAAATATCTTTTCCTGATTACGGCGTCATTACAATCCCATGCAAGGTTGAATGGTTCCGGAATAGTGAAGGGCATTTGATACGCAAAGAGTCAACTATAACAAGCATTGCCGCGTTAGAGTACAAAAACGAGAGCGACTTTGGTGAATGCCCAGTATTTTTACTTAATTATGCAGGCATCCCATTAAATACAACTACACCAAAGCCCAATCCACTTATTGTATCAAGTATTTCACCAACTTACGAATGGCAAAGTAATTGGTCTGGATATCATTATTATCCAGCAGCTGTTAATGTACAGTTAGACAATTATCAATTCCTTTCCCGCGTGATGGTTTATAGTTCACCAGATTCTCAGGCTACACAGGAAAAGGAGGCTGAGAATGAATAAAAACAATCAAACCGGATCAATACTTTTATTTGTAATAATAACAATTGGAGTTATTATTGGCATGGTTTCATTAAGTGTTGGCTACGCTTATAATCGTGCACGCTTGATATCCGCAGAGGATTCTCGCTATTCATTGCGTAACAAAGCATTGGGTGTTCTTTCCCAAGTAATGTGGAATATAAATGCTGATACAAACGGCTTTGATTGTGCCATTGAAGGTTCAATGGCTCCAAAAATTATAGATGGTTGCGAAGTAACAATAGAACCAACAAATTCACGATTTAATTTTCATAGCTATAGCCCTAACGATTTTGTTGTATTTTTTGCACCAGAAGGAGTTGACACTGTTGGCGATGTTACAGAGTGTATTTCTATAGAATGGTCATCTATCCTTCATAATAAAGGTGAAGCTTTTACTCTTAATGCAATAGAAGAATTTTATGGTTTTTCACGCTTAGCACTTTCAAAGGATGTCACGCCTTTAATTATGGAAAGCATATACAAATATTTTACAGTTTATTATTCCAATCCTAAGGATATTAAGCTAAATATAAATATGTTCCAGTTGAACCTGCTTCCATATATTTCCATTGAAAATCTGTATGAATTGTATTCAAATGACAAGCTGACGTCAGATTTGCAAAAACGCCTTGAAAATATACGAGAAAATAGTCTTTTCTTTCCCAATATGGATATAGCAAGTGCAAAGACTGTTTTTGCTGCAGCAAGTCGTCAATCGCAAAGTGTTTCACAATCGGATGCAGTGCTTTTAATGAAACTTATGAAATACTTTACTGCTTCTTCAGATAATTTTTATATAACAATTGTAGCACGAGACGGCACATCAAGTCATCGCATAGAATGTGTTTATGAACGCGGCACTGGCAAAATCAGAAGATGGGTGGAATAGGATGAAAGCAAGTATACAGCTAAAAATAATGGGATGCCGCCTCAATCATGCTGAAGGTGCATTTATTCAAGGAGCCTTAGAGCGTAAGGGATATGAATTTATCACTCAAGCTGATCAGATACCAGAGTATGCGATTATCCACACATGCACAATCACAGCACAAGCACAGCGAGAAGCTATGCGATTAGTGCGTGGGTATTTACGCTCAGGAGTCCGTGGAGTAATTGTGTCAGGGTGTGCTGCTAGCACAGACACTGCACACGAATTTGAGAGAAATGGTGCTTCTGCCGTCGTAGCAAACTCTCTTTGTGAAGTTAGATATGGGAATGATGCAGAGGCAAATACTATTGCGGAGAGTGTGCTATTTGCTCTTACTCACGGTGCAGTAGAAGGTGACTATATGCCAAGCTTTGTGTCTACTCGTGCATCAATAAAAATTCAAGATGGATGTAATTTTCGTTGTGCATATTGCATTGTCCCAGATGCAAGAGGAGAACCACGTAGCCGCGAGGTTGATGATATTCTAGCTGAATGCGACATGCTTTTATCAAAAGGCTTTTGTGAGCTGGTGCTTACTGGAGTGAATACGATTTGTTGGCATGCGAATGGGCTTAACCTTTGTGGACTTATTAAGCTTATAGCGTCAGATAATAGAGTGGGGCGGTTGCGTCTTGGCTCTATTGAACCACGCACAACAGAACGCGAACTAATTGCACTAATGTTAGACCCTTCAGCAAAGCTTTGTCAGACACTTCATTACCCTCTACAAAGTGGCTCTAATGACATATTAAAGCTTATGCGACGCCATTATACTAGAGAAGAATATTGTGAGGTAGTGGAAGCTGCTCTACAGGCAATACCACAAATTGGACTAGGAAGTGATATTATTACCGGTTTTCCAGGAGAAACAGAACAGGATTTTGCAGATACTCTTGAGATTGTAGAACGCTACCCGTTCAGCAATTTACATGTTTTCCCATACAGTGAGCGACCTGGCACACCAGCAGCTTCTCTACCGAACTCAGTTCCTATGGACGTTAGACGCAATCGAGCAAAGCAGTTAATTGCAATAGGCGAAAAGAAAAGGTGCGAATTTGCAAATAGCTTTATTGGTAAACCTATTGAGGTGCTTATTGAGCGTGTGGACGAAGCTGGCGTAGGAAGAGGTTGGACAAGTGAATACCTTGAAGCACGTATTGAAAATTGTCGCAATGAGAATGTGGGAACAATTATGTCTACTACGCCATTTTCTGTAAATAATGATATTTTATATTGTGGTGGAAAAAATAAATAAAGGGGCGGCTATGGAAAAAATTATTACTATCAATAACCTTAAAAATTTTACTTATTCAAATCATCATTTGATTACTGGCACAATAAAGGGAATCGTTGTTGATTTCTTTGGCTTAGGTGCCGGATATATGATTAACGAAGACTCCTTTACATCAAAATATTATGCAGAGCGCAATATTTTGTTTTTAGTGCCTTACAATAATCCATGGGCGTGGATGAATAAGCAAGCCATTGATTATACAGATGAAATTATGGATGTTATTTTTGAGCATTTCCAGCTTGATGAGAAAACACCTATCGTTTCCTCTGGTGGAAGCATGGGCGGACAGTCAGCCCTTGTTTATACCCGCTATGCAAAACGCCAGCCAGTTGCCTGTGTGACAAATTGCCCTGTGTGTGATATGGTTTATCACTACACAGAGCGAGTAGATTTACCACGCACATTATATAGTGCATTTTTTAATGAGAATTGCTCTTTAAATGAAGCTTTAGAGAGCTATTCTCCTTTACACCTAGCACCTACAATGCCCCGTATTAAATATTTCTTATTCCATTGCTCAGCAGATACTGCTGTTAATATTGACAAGCATTCTCGTAAGCTTGTAAATGCAATGCAAACACTAGGTTACGACATCAGTTTTACTGTTGTTCCAGATAAAGGGCATTGCGATTTAGGGGATGAGATTTATCAAAAATATATAGGTATTTGTGCTAATGCGATTGCCCAGAGCTTGCAATTAGCATAGAGCTTTTTTAGGCTTTAAACTTTATTACAAAACCTATGTAATTAACTAACATTAAAAAACAGAAATTTAGTATTTTAATAATTAAGAGGAGGTAAACATTATGGCTACAAAAAAACTTAAAGCAGCAATTCTTGGATTTGGTGGGATGGGACATTGCCACGCAGCACAATACGAAAAACAAAAGGATGTAAAGCTTGTTGCTGTATGTGATATCGATCCAACTAAATTTAATCTCGGGAATGTTAGTCTAAATTTTGGTGACAGTGGTAAGACTGATATGAACTCACTTAAATGTTATACATCATATGAGGAACTAATTTCTGCTGAACCAGACTTAGATTATATTGATATTTGCTTGCCTTCTGATTTGCATTGTGAATATGCATGTAGAGCAATGAAAGCTGGCTTTCACGTATTGTGCGAAAAGCCAATGGCTTTAAACACAAAAGATTGCGATAAAATGATAAAGACTTCATATCAGACTGGTAAGCTTTTAATGATTGCCCAATGTCTTCGCTTTAATAAAGCCTTCAACTCAATTCGCGATTACTACGAATCAGGCAAATATGGAAAGCTACTTCGTTTCTCTCTAAAGAGAATGGGTGGCTTTCCTGGTGGGTGGTTTAGAGAGGTATCACGCTCTGGTGGTGCATTGATGGACTTGCATATTCATGATTTAGATTTTGTGTTGCATATGCTTGGTAAACCAGACAGCATCAGTGCAAGGGGTGTTGTAGTTAAAAGTGGTGGCGTTGATGATCTAAATGCTGCGATAAACTACAAAAATGGTCCAATAGTTGATGCAGAAAGCTCGTGGGCACGTGGTGGTTGGCAATGTGGTATGGCTGCTATTTTCGAAAATGCAACTGTGGAAACTGATGGTGATAAGGTTACTATTTATCAGATGGATAAGCCATTAAAGACAATTACTCCTAAAAATAATAATATGTATTTTAATGAAATTGCTTATTTCGCTAAATGTGTTAAGACCAATACACGACCTCAAATTGCCTCTATTGAGAGCACTCGCGAAACTATTCGCATAATCTTGGCAGAGACAAAATCCGCACTTTCAGGAAGCAAAACTATCAAAATTTAGTTAAAAACCTTGTTTCTTGTCCTTGCATAGTAATACTTATAGGTGGAAAATAATATGAAGCTTGTGTGTTATCTACAATTACCCATAATTGCTGAATTTACATTATCAGATGCCGACACTTTAGACTTTAAAGCGATGCGACCTGATATTGATTTGGTCAACTGTAAAACAGAAGATGAATTCATACAAAATCTATCTGATGCAGAAGCCGTGGCTGTATGGGTATTTAAGCAAGAATGGTTTGCATTAGCTCCAAAATTAAAATATCTTTGCACTCCTGCCGCTGGTAGAGACTATTTTTCAATTATTCCACCTAAAGGTGTTGATGTTCGTTATGGGCATTTTCATAGCTCAATAATGGCAGAATCTGTTTTGGGTTTGGTGATTTGTATGAGCCACGGATTTTTACAAAATGCATCATCAATGCGTGCAATTTCATCAGGTGGTATGGGTCTAGCATGGCCACGAATTGCATTTACTGGACATGCAACACATTGCCACAGCAAGCACGCACTGATTTTAGGTTTTGGCAATATAGGAAGTGAGATTGGGCGTTTACTTAAACAGATTGGATGTAGAATTACGGGTGTAAAACGCACAATTTCAAATAATCCTCCATGGTTTGATGAATATGATCAATTAGTGACATTAGATAAATTGGAAGAGATACTCCCAAGCGTAGATCATGTTATTTCTGTTCTCCCTTCAGATACAGGAGCAAAGCATATAATTGACAAAAGGTTTTTATCATTATTGCCCAAATCTGCTTACATATATAATGTTGGTAGAGGCATAACTATTGATGAAACGGCATTAACTGATGCACTAAATTCAGAACAAATAGCTGGGGCTGTTTTAGATGTATTTGAGCATGAGCCTTTAGCAGAAAATTCACCTCTTCGAAGTGCAAAAAATTGTTACCTTTTCCCTCACATTTCGGCTGTATCGCCTAATTATTTAAAGCTTTATCTAGCAGATTTAGCGAAGGAAATATAGCTAAAAATACTCTTTATGAAAAAAGCACTACTCACAAGCTTGCTACTAATTTGTGCGATATTATTTGTTCCAATTCAGCTAGAAGCAGCAGTTAAAGCTACTAATAGTGAGCAAATTCAGTCGCTCAATCTTTTAACTCAATGGAATGTTGTAAATGGACCACTTGAGTTAAGCGGCATTACTCATTATAAGACAAATGAATTCATCTGTGTTTCAGATTCCAATGGTGGTATTTACTCATTTAATTTTGATTTTGCCGACATTTTAAAGCCAGAGAATGCACCAAAATCAACAAATTTTAGATTATTAGCTAATGGCATTGGCTGGGATTTAGAAGGTTGTGTTATAGCATTTGATAAAATCTGGTGTGTTAATGAAGGTAACTCAAAGATTTACGTAGTAGATCCTGATAAATTTGTTAAAGAGAGAGTAATTTCTACATCAATTACAAATTTTGTATCCAATTGTGGCCTTGAATCATTGGCTTATTTACCAGAAAGCGATGAGTTTGTCACATGCATAGAGCAGCCGATAGATGCAAAATCTAATGGAATTGTTGACTTATCTTTTTTTAAGTCAAACCATATAACAACAGAGCTTATTAAAATTAAAACCATACCATATCAAATAGATAAATTTGAAGGGGAGAATATTTATCGAAATGGTATTTCTGAGATAACCGCATGGGATGCAGACACATTACTAATTGTGGAGAGAGCAGTAGATTTGGGGCAACGCCTACCCAAGAGTCGTATTCGCATATATGCAATAGACACGGATGGGATGAGTAAATCACAGGAGGGTAAGCCAATTTCAAAGCGATTAGTTTACGAATATAATTCAAGCTTTTTACCTTGTAATATAGAGGGATTATGCAGAGTTCCAAATACGAATCTACTACTTGCAGTGCAGGATTTGCCTGGTATGTGTTGTATAAGTGTATTTATGGCTCAATGATGCACAAAAAAAGACTTACTTGATAAATTTTTTATACAGATAATGTGAAAAAAGCCTGTGCATTTGTGCTGTAGAACTGGAGTACTATTTAGCAGTGGAGTTTTGCTGGCATAGGCTAGGGCAGCAAGACTCGCTTAGTGTTTATGGATGTTTTGATAGCATTTTCTTACGAATAAGTCATTTTTAATAAAGAACGCTTCACAATTAGATAAAATTATGATACAATATTTATACATTTTAATACGAAAGGGAAGCAAATGGCTTTTTTAATATATAATGAAGGAAGTAATCGCGGTAAAAGAATTGATTTACCATCTCAGGATATCATTTCTTTGGGGCGTTCAGCAGAGCGTTGCGATGTTGTTGTTGAAGGCGATACAATTTCTGGTAAGCATTGTACATTGGAGCGTGGTTCAACAAGCTTCATTGTAAAAGATCTTGATTCTACAAATAAAACATGGGTTAATGGCGAGCCAATATTAGCCACAGAGGTTTATCGTGGTGATACAATAGGTTTAGGTGATACTGAGCTTGTTCTTGAAGGTGATGATGTGCCAGAGGCACCTGTGCCAACAGAAGCGAGTGCTGAGCCAGTTTATTCAGATTCAGGAACAAAAATTATCAATGTTGTTCCACGCAGTGTTCGTGATGGCAAGGTTAAGCTCCCTTCCGATTTTAAACAGCATAGTAAGCAAGGTAAAACTCTTTGGATTGTTTTTGGTGTTATAGCTGTAATTATTATTATTTGGCTTATTCTACAATTCGAAATGGGCATCATGTAATCAAGGTTGAACCATATCTAACATTGTAGTGTGGCAGCGCATCAAAAATATTCTAAATGTATATTTTAAGATGCGCTTGTTTGCTTATAAAAAGTACTGGAAAATTATATTTATGATTAGATTTGGCTTAGGCAATGATGCACACAGGCTTGTCCCAGATAGAAAGCTAATACTCGGTGGCGTAGAAATACCACATGAGCTTGGGCTGCTTGGTCATTCAGACGCAGATGTGCTTGCTCATGCAATTTCTGATGCATTGCTTGGAGCATTGGCACTTGGTGATATCGGAAAGTATTTCCCTGATACTGACCCTAAATGGAAGGGAGCAGATAGCTTGAAGCTTCTCGGTGCTGTAGTGGATATGCTTAAGGAACGATGTTGGAGCGTGGTGAATATTGATGCTACAGTGCTTTGTGAGCGACCTAAGCTAGCACCTCACATTGTTAAGATGCGTGAAAATATTGCAGCAGTTGTTGGCGTTGATATCGATTGTGTCTCAGTTAAAGCAACAACAGTTGAAGGTATGGGTGCAATTGGTAGAAAAGAGGGAATTAGCGTAATGGCTATCGCAGCAATCGAAAAGAACTAATTCATAATATAAATTTAATAATATGGGTTATATACCATTAGAAGGAATTAAAATGAAATTTTACAACTCACTAACTCGTTCAAAGGAAGAGTTCTCTCCATTAGAAGGCAATACTGTTCGTATGTATACCTGCGGACCAACAGTTTATAATTTTGCACATATCGGTAATTTCCGTGCATATACATTTGAGGATATTCTACATCGTGCACTTAAGTATCGTGGATATGATGTTAAGCAAGTTATGAATTTAACTGATGTTGATGATAAGACAATCAAAGGAGCTATTGCTACAGGTAAGGCTTTACGCGATTATACACAACAGTATAAGGAAGCATTTTTTGCAGATTTAAAGACATTAGGCATTATGCCAGCAGCGGTATATCCTGCAGCAACAGATCACATTCAAGAGATGATAGAGCTTGTCTCAAAGCTATTTGAAAAGGGCATTGCATATCAATCTGAAGACAAATCTGTATATTTCAGCGTTTCAAAATTTGAGGAATATGGCAAGCTAGCCCATTTAGACCGAACAGGGCTTCGTTCAAGTGTTCGTATTTCAAATGACGAATATGAAAAGGATGCTGTTGGTGATTTTGCTCTTTGGAAGGCATGGGATGAAAAGGATGGCGATGTTTGGTGGGATTCACCATGGGGCAAGGGGCGTCCTGGTTGGCATATTGAGTGCTCAGCTATGTCAATGAAATATCTCGGTGAAAGCTTTGATATTCATACTGGTGGTATTGATAATCTATTTCCACATCACGAGAATGAGATTGCTCAGGCAGAGGCAGTAACTGGAAAGAAATTCTCAAATATGTGGTTACACTGTGCACACCTAAGAGTTAATGGCGAAAAAATGTCAAAGTCTCTTGGTAATTTCTTTACATTGCGTGACCTAATTGAGAAGGGCTACACAGGCCGCGAGATTCGCTTTGTGCTTATTTCTAGTCAATATCGTCAGCCACTAAACTTCACCTTTGATGCTCTTGCTGGTGCAAAGTCAGCAATTGCACGAATTGATGAATTTGTATCAATGCTAAAGGATAAAGCTGGCTCAACTTCTGCAGGCGAAGCTCCTGCTTGGGCTGTTGAGGCAGAGGAACAATTTGGCAAGGCGTTGGATGATGACCTTAATATGCCAGAAGCACTTGCAGCTGTATTTACTCTTATTAGCAATGGTAATAAGCTGTCTACCACAATGCCACCAGCCGAGGCTGCAGCTGTTCTACAAATTATGAACAAGATTGATACAGTAATAAATCTTGTGAATAAGGAGGAGGTTGCTATCCCAGAGGAAGTATCAAAGCTACTTGAGGAGCGTGCTGAAGCTCGTAAAAACAAGCAGTGGGCTGATTCAGATCGTATTCGCGATGAACTAGCTGCTATGGGCTGGGCTGTAAAGGACACCAAGGAAGGTCAAAAGGTTTCTCCTTTGGCAAAATAAGTTTTAAGTATTTAAGGAAAGATTAAAAATATGGCAATAAAAATAAATGGTTTTGAAATAACAGATCAAATGATTGATTATGAGGTAGAGCGTGCAATCAATTTCTATTTGATGCAAGGGATCCCTCAAGCAGAAATCGACAAGGATAAGGCAGCTATTCGCGAGGCTGCTATTGAGCATTGCATAGCAACTCGCCTAATGCTAGAGGAAGCAGATCGTCAAGGAATAAAGGCTTCTGATGAGCATATCAAGGATCAGCTTGAGAAAATTGCTAAGTCCAATGGTGGCATGGAAGAATTTGAGAAGCGTGTAAAAGCAAGTGGTGCTTCTTTAGAGATGGTAAAAGCTCAGATTGATTTTAATTTTAAGCTTATGACTGTTGAGAAGAATGCTGTAGAAAAGGTGCCAGCCGCTACTGAAGAAGAGGCTCGTAAATATTATGATGCACATAAGAATCAGTTCTGCGAGGAGGAGCAGGTAAATGCACAGCATATCCTTATTACTCCTAAATCAAAGAGCGATGAGGATAAGGCAGCAGCTCTTGAAGAGATTAAGGCAATTCGTCAACGCATTGTGGATGGTGCTGATTTTATCAAAGAGGCAGAGCTTCATTCTGCTTGCCCAAGCGGAAAGCAAAATGGAGGCAGCCTTGGTTGGTTCGGGCGTGGCATGATGGTTAAGGAATTTGAGGATGCAGCATTCTCAATGAAGCCAGGGGATTTATCTGATGTGATTGAAACTCAATTTGGTTATCACATTATCTCTGTATATGATCGTGAAAATGCTCGACAGCTTGAATTTGAAGAGGTAAAGGCTGAGGCAATAAATGCAGCAACCTCCATTGCAAAAGAAATGGAGCGTAGCCGCTTCATTGAAGAGTTAAAAGCAAAAGCAACTATTGAACGCTAATTTTTTGACAATATAGGGCCGAGGTATTTGTGGAAAACGAGGTACTTATTATTAGTCCGAATTGGTTAGGTGATGCTGTTATGGCTATGCCTGCAGTGAAGCAGCTAGAGCTTGCTTCACCTGCAGGGACCAAGCTAATTATTCTTGCAAAGCGTGCTGTAGCGGGACTATGGCGGATGCATACAAGCATTAGTGAAGTAATTGAGCTTCAAGGTGGGAATAAAGCCACATTTGCCATGGCACGCACGCTTAAAAAACGTGGGTTTAAGCAAGTATATATTTTCCCAAACTCTTTTCGTTCTGCACTTATTCCTTTTTTGGCTCGTATTCCTAAACGCCGTGGCACAGTCATTCATGCAAGAGCCCTGATGGTAAATGACGGCGTACGCTTTGATAAAAGCTTTGATGATAAGCATCAAGCTATTGAATACTTGAAAATTGTTGATGCTCCTCTTGATAGTGATTTATCTAATACTGGCTTTGCCCCAGAAGCTGCAGATTTGCCTGCAGAATTTATGGGGATTTCCTCACATATTTGCGTGGCAATAATACCAGGTGCTGCCCGTGGCGATTCAAAGCGTTGGCCATTTTATGCTGATGCAGCTAAGCTAATGCTAAAACAAATGCCAGAGTTAAAATTTGTTATTTGTGGTTCTCCTAATGAAGCACCTCTTTGCGAGCAAGTAGCTAATGATATTGGTGCCTCTTCAGCAATTTCTCTTGCTGGAAAAACAAATTTATCTCAATTTGCTACTGTATTACGTAAGGTTAATCTCGTGCTATGTAATGATAGTGGTGGTATGCACCTAGCTTCTGCTTCTGGCACACCAGTTGTGGCAATGTATGGGCTAACATCCCCAACAAAGACTGGTCCATTGGGAAGCAATGCAGTCGTAATTCAACCAAAAGGTGTAAAAGGAGCTAGAGCAATCTCTCGTAATAGTGAAGACGCTATCGCTGCTCTACGTTCAATCTCAGCTGAGCAAGTGGCAAATGTCGCATTAGATGCGTTAGAAAAATAGTTTTTCTTAAAAGCAAAATAGCAATGAATACGAAGACAAAAGTAATAGCAAAAAAAGACAACTTTGGTCTTGGTGTATTATTGACCAGCCTTTGGACACTTGTTAGCCGGTGCCTTGGACTTATCCGCGAAATGCTTACCTCGCGTTTATTCGGAACAAGTGTAGAAAAATCTGCTTTTGACTTTGCTTTTAAATTACCTAATTTATTTAGAAGACTTTTTGGTGAGGGTGCTCTTTCTTCAGCTCTTGTACCTGTCGTTAAAGAGCAGATTGATGCCAATAAAATTGATGATGCAAGGCGGCTATGTGGCAATGTGTTTGCATCTATTGCACTCTTGATTGGCTGTATTGTATTGCTGGTCATTGCAGGAATGAGCATCGCAATACCTTTTGTAGAGCCTAATGGTTATTGGTATTGCATATTTAATTATGCAAGAATAATGCTTCCTTATGCTTTATTTATTTGTCTTGCTGCATTAGGAATGGGTGTGCTAAATGCTCTATCTTTGTTTGGCCGCTCATCATTTGCACAGAATCTCCTTAATATTTGCTGGATTTCTGGTCTACTTTATTTATATTTTTGTGAAAAAACTGCAGCACTTTACGATAAGCTTTACATCTTGTCATGGGTAATTCTTTTGGCAGGTATTGCACAATTTACCTATATGTTTTGGCAACTAAATCGAAGTGGCTTCACTATCAAGCCACAGTTAGCCTTGCAGGAATTCAGGGCTGGACCAACAAGGCTAGTATGCAAAAATTTAGTTTGGGGAGCATTGGGTGCTGGGGTAGTGCAAATCAATGTTGTTGTTGATATGCTTTTAGCAAGCTTCATTGGTGGTTGGGCGGTATCAACTCTTGGTTATGCTGATAGACTTGTTTATTTACCTATGGGTATTATTGCTACATCAGTAGCAACAGTTGTAATCAATCCATTAACAACGGCTTTTAGCACTGGCAATATTGATAAAGCAAATACAACATTTAGGCAGTCTTTCCAATTGTTATTGCTTTTGATGCTGCCAATTTCAGCAATATTGATTCAATATGTTAAGGATGTGGTTATTCTTGTTTACAAAGGAGGGGAGTTTACAGACGAATCAGTTATGCTAGTGGCACGTGCTCTAATGTTTTCTGGAGCTGGTCTAGTCGCATTCAGTCTTAATAAGCTTATAGTCCCTTGGTTTTATGCAAGAAAAGAGGTTGCCTTTACTGTCAAAATTACAGTTTTTCAAGTTATACTAAATTTCTGCATGAATGTTCTTTCTGTAATATTTCTTCCTGAATTATGGAAACATTCTGGTTTGGCATTATCTACGGTATTAAGTTCTATTTTCGGCTTTATAATTTACTTATACTATGCAAGAAAGCCAGAGCATGGTGGACTTAAGGTCGATGGCTTATGGATACAATTTGTGCGTGTCTTATTCCCAACCTTTGTAATGTGCGTAGGAATGTATATTCTGACAAAATACTGCTTACCGATTGATCATATAAGCCAACGCATCCAAAGCTTAATTCGCCTTATCTGTGCAACTACAATTGGTGGCATTGTGTATTTAGTGGCATTGTTTTGTTCTAATCGTACTTTAGTAAATACGATAATAGAGCGTCTTTCCAAAAGAATAAAATTTTTGAAAAAATTGATTAAATAAGTTTAACAAAGAATTGTAGGAGATAAGTGTCGTTATGATAAGAGAATTTCAAGATAGATTTTACAATCGTAAATGGGGTGTGTTTAACCATTTTCTAAATGGAATACAAAATAATCCTGCCTACAAAAATAGTAAAGGGATAACAACAAGCTTCGACGAGTTAGTTCATGGCTTTAACGTTGAGCTTCTTGCAAAGAATCTCCATAATATGGGTGCTGGCTATTATGTTATAACCATCATGCAAGGAACTCCACATTTAATCGCACCTAATGCAACATTTGATGCGATTGCTGGCACTAAGCCTGGAGAGGCATGCTCAACCCGCGATTTAGTGCTAGATATTTCAAATGAATTAAAAAAATACGACATTGATTTATTCTTATATTTTACTGGTGATGGACCATATAAAGACAATGACATTGGCAGTAAATTTGGTTTTATTGAGCCACGTCAGGTTGGCGTTACAAAGCCATTTGTTGATAAATGGGTAAGTGTTCTTGAGGAGTATGCAGTTCGTTATGGCGATCGCATTTCTGGTTGGTGGATTGATGGCTGCTATCGTGATTTTCTAAAATATACTGATGAGCTACTTGAGCCATACTATAGAACCTGTAAGAAGGGAAATCCAAATGCACTTGTTGCATTGAATGCGGGTGTAGGCGTATCTAAATTTGGAACAAATTTCCATCTTGAGGATTTTACTTGTGGCGAGATGAACGTATTTGAGCATGTTCCAGAGCGTAGATTTTACGATAATGCTCAAGCACATATTCTAGCTCCACTAGGTGCTGATGACACAGGTATTGGTGCAACATGGGGCTCCTTTGGGCTCTCAGCATCGAAGGAGCATATTGTTGATTACGTGGATAGAGTTCATGCAGCTGGTGGTGTTGTAACATTTGACATTGGTGTATATCGTGATGGATCATTTGATCCAGTTCAAATCGACGCACTAAGTGCAATCCATCGCTAGCCACGGATGAATGGTGGTCGCTAGCGCTCTAGCCTTCGGCGAAACGCGAAGCACACGTAGTGTGATTTTCCTGAGAACGGAGACACGGAGGGGTTCTGTGGGTTGTTGTAATAATTGCTTGCACTTTTCCTCCTTACCTCCGAAAAAATCACACTATGTGTGTCCGTGTTAAGCGTAAGCAATGAGTGTTAAGATGTGTCTCGCGTCTAATCGTCTAATTGTCTATCAGTTATCTAACGTCTACCGTCCAACCTTCGCACACCTAGTGACCACACAAGTCTCTTCGGGAGAAAGAAAAAGGTTTCCCACAGAGACACAGAGACACAGAGAAAAGAACGGGACAACACTCTGTGCCTCTGCGTCTCTGCGGGAAATAAGAATATTCGTATGAATATAATATGTTCAAGCCTCCTAATCTCCTTACCTCCGTACTCCGTGTTAAGCGAAAGCAATAAGTGAAACGATTTCAATGCTGCCGCTGTGGCCTTCGGCGAAACACGGAGAATAAAGAGGTAAGGAGACACGGAGGGTATTTTTGTGTTATTATTGCTTGCACCAACCTCCTTTGTGCTCCGTACTTCGCGTTGAGCGAAAGCAATAAGTGAAACGATTTCAATGCTGCCGCTCTAGCCTTCGGCGAAACACAGACATGGGGTTACGCGCAGAGTACGCGAGTGCACTCTCGTGCAACAACAGGATGCTTAAGATTTGTCAGGATGCTCAGGATGCTTGTGTTGTGCATACCCCAACACAATCCTGCACATCATGCAAAATCGTGTAATCCTGTTACTGTGCGAAAGCTCACCTACACACGAAAAAGCTATTTTGTCGCTTGGACGTTAGACGCGAGAGGTCCTGACGTGAGACATTTACACGATAGAAAACCATCTTTGATGTTAAACGTCTATCTTCATTCTCATATCTTGTGACCACACAAGTCTCTGTGCCTCTGCGTCTCTGTGGGAAATAACAATATCCGTATGGATATAACATGTTCAAGCCTCCTAATCTCCAAAACTCCCAATCTCCCAGTAGCGAAAGCAACCTTTCAATAGAGATTAAGTCGTTGCGTTGGATTTAAAGTTACTTTCGTTGCTTGGAGGTTTGGAGATTCGGAGGCACTGAGGGTTTCTATGGTGGGTTCTTAATCATTGGAAGGAGGATGTTTTTAGATTCAAATTGCGTTCATTTATACAAATTGTTTTTACAAAAGTGTATGAGCTCTTGATTTTTTCTGCTAAAATTTTGTATATTATATAGTAGGAAAGTCATTAAATATATTTGATGCGGAATTGGTGTTATGAATAAACGATTTATTGTGCTATATTTGATTGTTGCGTTTTCTGCTAATTTAATAGCTGAAGCTATTTCTTTTTCTCCACTGGGTCAGGATTTTATAAAGTGGAGAAATAGAGTAGTGGAGCAGCAAAATAGCGCCAGTTCTATCCAACAGCTTCCTAAATTAAATCTCACTTCTAGTGCAGCTTTCACAGAAGACGAAATTGTCGTTTTTGAGGGTAATGGCTACATACCACCTCCATTTGATAAATCACATATCAAACACACGCCAAAAGCAGGAACTTCTACTAATCGTTTTAAAAGATTAACTGCAAGTGATCAAGCCTCGCTTCCATCAAAATATGATTTTAGAGATTATTATAGACCTACTTCTGTTAAAAACCAAGGGAGCCATGGGACTTGCTGGGCACATGCTGCAATAGGGTGTTTAGAGTCATACATTTCTAAAGAGGAAGATTTATTACGCGATTTTTCTGAAAACCACTTGGTGAATCGAGCTGGCTTTGTATGGGGTTTTGATGATGGTGGTAATGATGATATGGCAACTGCATATTTAACTCGTTGGGAGGGACCTGTTGCAGAAGAATCAGACCCATATTTATCAAAGGTTAATAGCACTAATCAGATACCTATTCGCAATGTCCAACGAACAATAATGATTCCAGCCAAGACAGATTATTTAGACCATGACCACATTAAGCAATGCTTACTTGAATTTGGAACATTATCTTCTTCGATGTATTACAGTTCTGTCTATTACAAGGCATCTACAGATGCCCATTATTATCATACGACAGACACACCAGAATATAGTAATCATGCAATTTTGGTGGTAGGGTGGGATGACAATTTTCCTTCCAACAGCTTCAAAACTGTTGCTCCAGGTAATGGTGCATATATTGTAAAAAACAGCTATGGACCTAGCTTCGGTATTGACGGCTATTTTTATGTATCATATTACGATGATACATTGTTTTTTTATGGAGCAACTGCGTTTATAGCGCCAGAGCCAGTAAACAAGCTCGGGAAAATTTACGATTACACTCCATACGGAGTTATAACAAGCTTAGGATATGGTAATTCGTATGCTCAATGTGCAACAATGTTTACAGCAGAAGATGATGATGAGCTAGCTGCAGCAAGCTTTTATTTTCTTGCACCAAATATAAGCTATAATATATCTATTTATACCGATTGTACACGAAGCAACAATCCACAAAGTGGGAAAAAGGCATATACGCAATCAGGTGTTGCTGAATATGCTGGCTATGAAACTATATATTTCGATAAAACTGTGAGTGTAAAAAAAGGCACAAAGTTTTCTGTTGTTTTTGAGCTTGATTCTCCAAACTATATTTATCCAATACCTCTGGAGGTAAATACAAGCGGCTATTTGACAAATGCGGTCTCAGCTGCTGGCCAAAGCTTTATAAAAGGAAATTCTTATTTATTGAGCTCGTGGACTGATATATATGGAGAATATTCATCAGAAGCTGCAGACGTATGTATTAAAGCATTCACAAAAGCAAAGGCAACGCAAACATCAGAGGTCCGTGTCCCTTATGAATGGTTAGACCAATATCCAGAGATAGTTTCTGCAGCAAATGGCGATTATGAGTCAGCAGCAAATTCTGTAGCAGCAAACGGATTGTATGTTTATGAGAATTATTTAGTTGGATTAGATCCTACATCAGCTGATAGCAAATTTACAGCAGATATTGTATTTACAAATGACGTACCACAAATTCTTTGGGAGCCAAGATTAAATCCAAAGGTTGGTCAGCGACAAGGGATACGTTGGTATACAGTATATGGTAAGAAGCAGTTAGATGACGAAGCATGGGAAATTGTTGATCGTGGGCATGAGGATGAATACAATTTCTTCAAGGTAGGCGTAGAATTACCATAGAAACAAAGAAAATTGTTATTTTAAAACTATTGCACAATATTGAGAAAAACCATACCTCTATGCAACATAATATATATTATGCGACGTTGTGTGTATAAGCTAATATCACTCTTTTTCAATAATAATGCTATTCCTTAGTGAACCTTCTTCAATTTCGATGATACGTTCTTGACTACCTTCCAGTGTCCAGACTTATCAGATCCAACTCTAACTATTAAACCATTATTCTTTAGTTTCGTTAAAATTCGCTCAGCCTGTCTTGTAGATATTGAATATGTTTCTGCAATGCGTAGCGCTGTTAATGTGTTATCTATACGCAATAATTCTAACAAATCTAGATCTCGTGCGGATAATTTTACACCGACATTTACACCGACATTTACACCGACATTTTTCGTGGCAGCTTGCTTTGCTTCTAATATAGTTTCTTTAATTCTTTCAAGCATAAATTCAATAAAAGGAAAACAATCGCCTATCAATGACGAGCGCCTTAATGCGAGATAATATCCGTTTTGGTTTTGCCAAACTATATTCTCAATAGGTAATGTATAGAAAATTTTTTTCCATTTACCTAATATAGATGTTTGCAAAAACCTCCCTACTCTACCATTGCCATCCCAAAATTGGACATAAGTCAAAAGCTATTTTTCTTCTAATTCGTCCTGAAATTCGCTCAGGTCGGTAAAATCGTCCAGAGACTTTGCACATCGTCTAAGATAGTAATGCCCGCCGTCAACTGAGCAGGAACCACATGAACAAGTTTTGAAATCATGAACAGAAACGGATTCAATAATATCTCCGCATTTTTTACATTGGATAGCATTTCTAATAATTGCCATAAAATCACCTTGTAAAATTATACCATATCCGTCAATGAAACGTGAAGCCATAAAAATATAACTTTTGAAAAGACTTATTCTTACAGAGGTTATTCCCAAGGGATTTAATCTATAAGAATGACATTTATTTTGATACTGTTATAAATAAAAAGGAGGCTTAGAAACGAGTCTCATTTTATTGTTTAACTGTTAGACAAATTCTTATTTTCCTAATTGTTCGACCTATTGGAATTTACCTTATGCCTTGTGCCATTTCATACAATGATACTTTGACACATCATCCGTAAAACCAACGGATTTATACAAATTGTATCCAGCATCTGTAGCTTTAAGCTCCACAGAACTCAAATTCATTTCAACTGCATCTTGAAGCAGCATTTTCATTATCGCTGTTGCATATCCCTTATGTCGGCATATCGGTTTTGTGTATACATTGAGTACTGTTCCTGTTCTACCTGTTATGAACATCGGGCTTGCAGGTTTTTCCTCTATTAGCAAGAATGCACAGGCAACGACTTCTTCCATTTCTCTAATTAGGTAGCAGAAAATATTATGGTTCAGATTCTTTTCAAAGTAAGCTGGCAAAGCCTTTACGAGCTTACTTTTGATTCCTTCACTCAATTCGCCGCAGTCTTCTTGCAAGAATTCCAATCTTAATGCTGTCAATGATGCAATATCAGAAGTGTGTGCACGTTTAACCATACTGTTTCCTCCAAATTCAAGTTTGTCTAACTCTATTATATAAAAAAAATTGCAATCTTTTCCATAAAGAAATTATTAAATTTACTTTTCTAAAATAGTAATAAATAAAAGAGGGGCAACATCACTGTTACCCCCTAATTTTTGTTTTGTTTGTAATTTTATTTATGAATAATATATCACTACTTACTTAATTCATAAATCATTGATGCTTCTTCATCAGTAGATACAGCTAGCTTAAACATATAAGCGCCCTCCTCTTCTGAATATTTGCATGGAACGCGGCGAATACGCTCACCAGCTGAGTTTAGTGCATAAAGCTTCATGTTAGGAACATTGCTCTTTATCTTTGCCTTAACAGAACCAACTCTAGCCAAATAAGGAAGTGTTCCTGTCTTCTTCATTTCAGTACGTGAAGGATTGTTAAACTCCATATTTGAATTAACAACATCTGTAATGTGGAAAATCAATAGCTTTGAGCTGTTTTCAATAGATTTTCCATCCATAGAAGAAGCAGATACTGAGCAATAGCATGTATTGTCAGCAATGCTTAAAGCACCAGCAGAAAGCTTTGCATCCTTGCGTGCAACAATGCAGTCTGTCTTGTCTGTATCAATACGGATGTATTTCTTGCTCTTATTGATTTTGATCTCGTTTGTATCAGAAACAACTTCGCCCTTCCCTGCTGTAACTGTGATTTCATCAAGTGGCAAAAACTTGTTGCCTGCTAATACTTCATCAGATGGCTTTGTCTTGCCAACAACAGCGGTAAACTTACCCTTGATTGGTTGACCGCCCTCAATTACCTGAGAACCAATTTGAGACATAGCACATAGATTTACAAATTTTGAAGGGAATAATCCCTTGCCCCACATATCACCAACACCCTGCTGTGTTGCTTCATTCATTGTTACACCATAAACATACTTATTGTTTGCAGCAGCAACATCACCACGTCCATACATAAGCACAATCTGGCGTTCTGTTAGCATACCCACAGGATCACGGCAAATATCAAAGCCGCTGATAGGTAATTGTTCAAACAAAGCCTTCTTTGCGTGTGACCATGCAAAGCGATACATAGCATCCCAGTTCTGTAATGATGCGTATGCACCTACCATTGCACCAGCCTCCAATCTCCATTCATTTGGAGCACAGAAATTATATTCTGTAATCATCATAGGCTTGCCAAAGTAACGGGTTGGCGTCTTCATCAATGGAGTCATATAATTAAAAGAATTTCCACCCTCTTCAAAAGTACTGCGGTTATTCATCTTTGTTGTAGGATGTGTGGTATGATAGTGATCGCAATACTGATGGTTGTCAACAACATCGAGAGCTTCGCGTTCAAAGGTCTGAGCCATTGTATCCCACCAGTTGCTACCACTTAGTAGAGTCTTAACGCCAGCAGCTTCCAATCTCTGTTTGATTTGTTTATTGGACTTTACTTTAACCTCAGTGAGGAATTGAGCACGTAGCTGATTCTCATTGCGACCTTCTGTTGCATTGGTCTTTTTCCACTCTTCAAATGCAGCATTATACTTATCCTTTGCCTCCCACCATACTGATGCAATAGCATCCTCATTGATTGGGCAAATTGTGAATAGTGCTGGATCATCCTTCCATGCAATACCTGTATATGGGTTAACATGGTTTAGCCATTCCATTGCACTCTTGAACCATACCTCAAATGCAGGCTGGTGAATTGGAACTAGTGCTTTAATAGCAGTGTGTACCTGCTTATCAACACCGTCAATCATACCCATTGCACCCATCTGATAAAGGTCAATTGTTACATAGATACCAGCTTCCTTCATCTTTGCAAATAGGTAATCAATTTTATCAAGTTGATTCTTGTCAATAACACCGCGTGTCTTCTTGTTCCAATAATCATGACCCCACTGCCCTTCCATCATAATAACATCGGTGTGGTGGAAGCGTACAGTGTTATAACCCATGCGAACAAAGTCAGCAACAACTCTATCTGCCTCTTCCTTTGTTAGGAAGTTTGCATCGAAGCAAAGGTTTGCACCAACAAAGCGCTGGCGAAGAGTTGGATTCTTTTCAAATGCATAGCGACCATCAGGGCCAACAATTACGCGACCATATTTACCAGCAGGAATATGCTTTTGAGCACCTGTATTTGATAGGTCAAGAATTGTACCTGGTTTTACACCAATAGTATAATTAAATGGAACCCAATTATTGTTAGCCTTCATAATTGTAGGAGGCTTTGGTGCCTGGAAATCTATTTTACCATTGCCCTTCTTTTGGCTCTTTGCAAAATAACCACCGATAACAAATTCTACCTCAGACTCTGTTGAATCTTTAGTATTTGGGAAATTGATACGAAACTGATAGCCAGGATTCTTTTGTCCACGACCATCAAAAATAGCGAGCTGTCCTTTTTGGATGCCTAAATCAAGCTTTATGCTTTTACCGACTGCTGAAATTGCAGATTGGTTAAGATTATGTGCAAGGTATTCTGAAGAGAACTCAGCAGGAAATGTAAAAGTATTTCCGAGTGCATCAGAAATTTTCTGTCCACTGAAATCATATATAGCAAAAGGAATAACAACAAAAGCAGACTCTAGCTTCATTGGTTTGCCATCTGCTGATTTGATGCGCCATAGCACCTTCATTTGCTGTTTACCATCGACAGAAGTATCACGAAACTCTTGATAGATATTTATTTTAGAGCTTCCGGCATTCATATTAGCAGAAAAAGTGACGCCGATTACTTTATTGTCGTTATCAACAATAGCTTCCTTTTTGCCATTTTTTGCTGCATAGTCTTGGGCAGAATAGGACCAGCCAGGACCAAATGCAACAAGATTTGCGGCACCCCACCAAGATTTATCATTGCTTTTGATTACGCCAGGCATTTCAATAAGACCGCGGTGATCTACTTTTGTATATGCTGGTGTATATCCCAAGGCTGTATTTGTAATACCAATAGTTATTACAAGTAAAAGCAGAGAGCGTAAAAATTTTTCACGTTTCATGGTATCTCCTTATTTTGTTTATTAAAGGAAGCAACAAAATTATATGCTCCTTTTCTTATCTATACATTAAGATACCATAAATTTGAGATTTTTTTCAATAATTTGGTCTTATAATATCTTGACAAAAAACATAAAAATAGTGACAACTTGAATAAATTCACTATTGAACCACAATTGATTGGAATATGCCAGAGGGGAATCTCCCCAATAATATTATAGCAACACAATATGGTATTGAAATTAGCATTTTACTTTGTGCAAACAAATGGAGCACACATGCTAGTCCGTGATATTTAATTACCCTGCCATTCAACAGGAAGCTTACACATTCCGTCAAAGCCAATAGCAGTTGGCAAATATATAGGGATATGATTTTCAAGTCGATGATAATTTATTGTATGATTTCTATTATGCAAAGAGAAAGACATCATATAATTACCAGAACGAAGAACCTTTGCATCAACCTTAAGCATAAGTTTTCCATTGCCCTTAATATATGGCAAATCAAAGCCTTCAATTTCGGTATTGCTACCAAAGACTGTGCGACCAGCTTCATCTGTTATAGAGAAGCCAAAGGTAGGTGTTTCGATTCTATTTGGGGCGTCGTACTCAATTTCGAAGAAAAGCTGCTGATCATCTGAAACCACACTTATTGGATTTCCACATGAATCAACTAACCTTGCAGAAGCGATGCGAGCCTCACCAGTTCCCCACTCACGCTTTGCATCCCCATTCTTGCCATTAATCGTTGCTGCTCCATATTGTGCTGCCATCTCATTGGGCGAACCAATTCCCTTTAGTACACCATGATCAAGATAAGCAATTCTATCAGAAATAGAACGAATTGTATGCATGTCATGGGAAATAATTAACATTGATTTTCCCTTTGATTTAAATTCATCCATTTTATCAAGGCATTTTCTTTGGAAATCAGCGTCTCCAACAGCCAACACCTCATCAACAAGTAATATATCTGGATCTACCTGTACTGCTACTGCAAAGCCAAGTCTTACATACATGCCAGACGAATAAAAACGAACAGGTTGATCAATAAAATCCTTAAGTCCTGAAAAATCAACAATGGCGTCAAATTTCTTACGCATATCCTCACGCGAAATACCCATAATTGAACCATAGAGCAAAACATTTTCTCTGCCAGTTAAATCTGGGTGGAAGCCAGCACCAAGCTCCAGTAATGAGGATATTGTCCCAGTGTGATTTACATGACCAATGGTTGGATACATTGTCCCAGCAATGATAGAAAGCATTGTTGATTTACCTGCACCATTAGCACCAATTAAGCCAAGAGTCTCTCCTTTATGTACTTTAAACGAAACATCATTTAATGCAGTAAAGGTTTGCTGATTTCGGCGGCGAATTAAATCTAAAACCGCTGTCTTTAGTGATGCAGCTGAATTAGATAGCTTAAAGCGTTTTGTTACATTGCATACATCAATTGCGACTGGTGTATTTGAACTCATAGCACATCTCCAAAGCTTTTATCACCCTTGTGAATTGCGATTAGACCAGCAACAAACACAACAAAGCTAACTCCTGCTGACGCAAGCAGCCACCATAACGAGACCCCTTCAGGGACTGGCAGCTGATTTTGCATCAAAGCAGCTCTGTAGGTGCACAAAATTCCTGCCATAGGATTTAGAAAGACAATACCCTGCCACTGCGAGGTCTCAGCCAAACCGAACACACTGACAACTGCTGAGCATTGCATTGGAAGCCGATAAAAAACAGGAGAAAGGAAAAACCATGCTAATGAACCAATTCCAATAATGTGTTGTGTATCTCTAAAAAACACATTAGAAACGGAACAAACACAAGAAATACCAATACAAAGCATAAGCTGCATTAAAACTGCTGGTATCAACCAATAAATATTAGAACAACTAAAGACACCAGCTAAAATTAAATATATTATTAGCACAACTAATGTCAGCAAATAATTCACGCCGTTAGCAAATGCAGTTGAAAGTGGTAAAATAATACGAGGGAAGAAAACCTTTTTAACAAGATTTGTATTGCCAACGATAGCATTAAGCGAATCATTCATACAACCGGCTGTAAATTGCCAAATTACAATACCAGAAACAAGAAATGGCAAATAATCAGTACCATCGCTAAATTTAAGTATTTTGGCAAAGCAAGCATACATAAGAATCATGAGTGCTGGCGTCAGTAATGACCAAAAGAAACCAAGTGCAGAATTCTTATAACGAATCTTTAGATTACGAATTACAAGAATTGCAAGCAATTCGCGCCGTTGAATGAGTTGTTTTATTAAATTCATATGTAAAATGTAAGGAATAAAATAACATAAATTTTTGGTCAAATTGTACCACAAAATATTGGAAATAGGCAACAAGTTTTGTATATTCATTTAAGTTGTTGAAATAACAAAGTAAGTGAACCGCTCGCTTAGCACAAAAGGGGGTTGCATTTAGTTTGTCTTTTCACCAAATCTATTTTAATATGAAAAATCTATTGTAAATACTCTAAAAATAACATAAAATATGTGAATTTATTTAGGTGTAAAAGATTTATCTTTTAAAAAAATGAGGGTTCTATGTGCGGTTCTAATAGATTTGATGCTTTAGTAAAAATTGGAGACAAGCCTGCGTTAAAGAAAGAAGAGCTTCCTCCAGCAAATATTGATTTTTATGGTTGCGATGTCTTTAATGAGTCAGCAATTCGTCAGTATCTTTCTAAGGGAATTGCTGAGCAACTTATCGCAACAATTAACAATGGTACACCTCTTGACCCTACAATTGCCGGTGATGTAGCTCACGCAATGAAAGAATGGGCGATTGAACGTGGTGCTACTCATTACACTCACTGGTTTCAACCTTTGACAAGTGGAACAGCTGAAAAGCATGATTCTTTCTTGGAACCTGATGGAAAAAGCGGTGCAATTATGTCCTTCAACGGGAAAAATCTCGTAGTTGGTGAATCTGATGCTTCAAGCTTCCCTTCAGGAGGTATTCGCTCAACTTTTGAGGCTCGTGGTTACACTGCATGGGATCCTACTAGCCCGGCATTTATTAAGCGACATCCAAATGGAGCAACACTTTGCATCCCTACCGCATTTTGCAGCTATACTGGTGCAGCACTAGATAAGAAAACTCCCCTACTTCGTTCAATACAAGCACTTAAGGCAGCTGTCCATCGTTTAATGAATTGCTTTGGCGTGGAAAACGCTAATGTTAAAGTCACATTAGGTGCAGAGCAAGAGTACTTCCTCATTGATAAGAAATTTTATTTGCAAAGGCCTGATTTAATTCAAACAGGTCGCACTCTATTCGGTGCACCACCGGCAAAGCACCAACAGCTTGAAGACCATTATTTTGGGTCAATAAAGCCACGCATTGTATCCTTTATGACAGAGGTAGAGAAAGAGCTTTGGGCATTAGGAATTCCTGCAAAAACCCGCCATAATGAGGTTGCTCCGGCACAATTTGAGCTTGCACCAGTGTTTGAAGAGCAAAATCTATCTGTTGATCATAATATGATTGTAATGGAGGTTTTACGTACAGTTGCAGAGCGATATGGTTTGATGTGCTTACTGCATGAAAAGCCATTTATTGGTGTAAATGGCTCGGGTAAGCACAACAACTGGTCTGTTTCATACGGCTCTCGCAACCTACTTGATCCTGGTAAGGATCCAGAACAAAATATGATTTTCTTGACAGTTTTAGCAGGAATTATCAGAGGTGTTGATTTACATGCCGACTTATTACGTGCTGCAACATGTAGTGTTGGCAATGATCATCGCTTGGGTGCTGGCGAAGCACCTCCGGCAATTATCTCAATCTTCTTGGGTGATCAGCTTAGTGAGATTGTAGAGCGCATTGTTGCTGGTGATCGCAAGGCAAGTAAGAAGCTTGAGCCTATGCGTATTGGTGTTGATGCATTACCACCATTGCCGCGCGATGCTACAGACCGCAATCGTACTAGCCCATTTGCATTTACTAGCAACAAATTTGAATTCCGCTCACCGGGCTCAAGCCAATCTTGTGCAAATGTCAATATGATGCTTAACACAATTGTGGCAGAGTCATTGGATTACATATCTGAAAAGCTAGAAAAATCTTCGCCTGATTCCTTCAATGAGTATTTGCAGGGTGTTCTTAAGGACATCATGAAGAAGCACAAGCGCATTATTTTTAATGGTAATGGGTATAGTGATGAATGGCGCAAGGAAGCAGAAAAGCGTGGGCTTCCAAATTTCCCTAATACATTAGAAGCATTAAAACCATTGATTGATTCAAACAATCAGAAATTCCTTGAAAAATATAATGTTCTCTCGCCTCTTGAGATGAGCTCTCGTTATGAAGTATTTCTTGAGGATTATTATCGTAGACTCCGCATCGAGGGAGAGATTGCGTCTGAATTAGCAAGCAGTGTAATTATGCCAGTAATTATGTCTGAATATTCTGATGCAATTTCCGCATTGAGTACAGCTGCTACAATTAAGTTTAAAGCGGGGATAAAGGGTATTAAGAATAAGGCAACTCTTTTAGGGGTCGGCATAGATGCAATTACTGATTGCTGTGCTGTTCTAGATGCCGCATTGATTGAGATGGATGCTGATGAAATCAAGAATCAAATGACTAAGCTTAGAGAGCTTGTTGATAGCCTTGAGCAGATTGTTGATGATCAAAAATGGCCACTCCCAAAATATCGCGAGATGCTATTCTTGTACTAAAAATATATCAATAGCAAAAATCGGTTCGGATTAGTTTGTTAAGTGAACTAATTGGCAAAAAGAAAAACGGTGTGCTAAGCAATTGCTTCAAGCACACCGTTTTTTTAATTTAGTATTTTAATTGCTGTTTATAAAATTATGCGTTATACATAATCTGATTTACAACACTTTCTAGATACTCCTGTCTTCCACTTCCAGGTAGTGCAGGTGCTCCCATCTGCTCTGCATATGCAGCAAGCTCTTCAAGAGAAGTCTCCTCTGCACGAATTTTTGCACCAATACCAGTTGCAAAGCTGGAATAACGCTCTTCAATAAAGCTATCGATACGTCCGTCCTCTATCAAGGCAGCTGCTTTTAATAGACCAAGAGCAAAGCTATCCATACCAAGTATAAATGCATGGAACATATCCTCGATAGTATAGCTAGGGCGACGATTCTTTGCGTCAAAGTTAAAGCCACCTGTTAAGCCACCAGCCTTAAGTACTTCATACATACACATTGTTGTTTCATAAACATTGCATGGGAATTCATCTGTATCCCAACCAAGCAAATAATCGCCTTGGTTTGCATCAATTGAACCAAGCATTCCATTGATTGCAGAAATACGCAAGTCATGCTGGAAGGTATGGCCAGCAAGAGTTGCGTGATTTGCCTCAATATTCATCTTGAAATCCTTGTCCAAGCCATACTGACGCAAGAAACCGATAGCTGTAGCAGCATCGAAATCATATTGATGCTTCATTGGCTCTTTTGGTTTTGGTTCAATATAGAAATCACCATTGAAGCCGATGCTACTCTCTCTTCCTGACGTTCACATCCGTGATTGTGTGTGCTCACCATCCTTTTACAGTTTGATCTGTTCGGGGAATGCTTCTTTTCGCATGATGCCCCACATCTTGTCGATATAAGACAACGTGTAAAAATTCTCATAGTAGTGATAGTAAAACGCACCCTTTAGTGTCATTTCATAAGTACCATCTTGTTCTTTGATGAAGCCTAATCGCTTTGCACCCCAAAGCTCAAATCCATACATTTTTTTCAACGGCACACCAAAGAATTTTTCAAAATCTCGTGCATTTACTCTTGTACTGTATGCCGTCCAGAACAGCCAGTAAATCATTCGTTGCCGTTTGGTAAAGCGAATGGTCAATGATGTGGCGAGGTTGCCGGAACTAATCCTTTCGCAGTAGGACTCCACATCAAAAGTATTGATTTTGAATTGCCCTTTGAATAGGCTTGTAGCAGAACAACCGAATCCGAGAAAATTATCTCTGGTCATTGATGAATAGTTTGCGTCCGGTTCGCTTGAGAAAGTCCATATAGAACTCCGAGAATATCCTTTGCCCAAACAGTATTGTGTGATAGCATCCAGTAACTCTCGTTTTTCTTTTTTGGGCATTGCAGCAACGGGACTTTCTGTAAAAGTAAAATCAATAAATGGGTATATAGCAACATGATTTGCACCCAACGAAAAAGCCTTGTCAATATCGGATTTCAAATCATCATAGGTTTGTCCAGACAGTGCAAAGATGAAGTCCATTGAAACAGTTTCAAAAGGAACCGCCGTCAAAGCAGACATCATTGCAGTGGTATCAATTTTCTTTCTGCCAAGAATCTTCTGATACTTATCGCAGAACGATTGAATGCCGATGCTGATTTTAGTTACGCCTGCATTTTTCAATGTTTGCAACACTTCAACATTCACATTATCGGGATGAAGTTCCAATCCAATCCCCTCTGTGATGACAAAGTGGTCATTCAAAGCATCAACAATTTCTTTTATACGATTGGCTGCAAGAGCCGGTGTTCCTCCGCCAAAATAGAGGCTGGTTACTTTTTTCCGTTCTGCGTGTTGGCTACCTACAAGGTGTATTTCTTGAATCAAAGAATCTATGTATCTATCACATAATTCAGCGGAATATCGCACTTTGCAATAAGGGCAAAAGTTGCAGATACTTTTGCAGAAAGGGATATGAACATACAGTCCAAGGTTTTCGCACTCTGCAAACGGCAATATCCGGTCATATTCATTTTTGAACGTAAATGGCTTCGTTGTCCGTGTAAGCCACATTCTCGTTAAACTTGTAATGAAACTCATATTACTCCTAAATGTACTTCAAGTATGTATGAAGCATCTCAAAGATTATTTTGGGATTGCCTTTGAACAGAAGCGTATATTCAGCAACAAAGAAGTATCCACACTGATCGCAAAGACCAGGAACATCTATGCAGCGACCACAAGTAGATAACTTTCCGTTTTCCATGACAACGCACTGATGGCAAGGTGTCAGGAATCTGTTTTCGATGAGATATGGGAACGCACTTTTAAGGTTGAAAACAGGTGCGCCTTCTTTCATCATTTGAGTTATCGTATCACAACACTTGGCTTTTTCCTCTTTGCTCAAAGCCAATTCCTTTGTGTCGGGATATGGCGTATGGAAATTGAACGATACAGCACGAACATTTTTTGTATCACGAGCAGTTAAGCATACATCTCGTACATAGTCTTTGTTGATTTGATTGATCGCCATATAGAAGCAGATATTATCTGCGGTAGCATTGCTGATGTTCTTCATGATAGTGTCGTAGGTATCTCCACGAACTTCATTATGACGCTGCTTGTCTCCATCCAAGCTCAAAAGAATCAAATCTGCTTCTGGGAGATCAATGGGAAATGTTCCATTCGTAACTACGTTGACGATGAGGAATCCCATGTTTTTTGCTTCAATGACCAAATCTCTGAGAGTGCGTTCGCCATCTTTCCAAAGAAATGTTTCGCCGCCGCAAAAGAACAAAATGCGAACACCCATGTCATATAACTGCTGCATTTCTTGCCGGATTTGTTCATACGGATGGACGATTGATGTGATATTGTTGACGGAACAGTGCTTGCAATGCAGGTTGCATTTGTCTGTTACGATTACAGTTCCGAGGATTGGCGATTTCTTTCTAAACAAAATTGTTTTTACGCCAAAAGCGGTAAAATGCAAAAAAGATGAAAGTTTCATAATTTATCTCCATAGCTTCGATTTTGAACGCCAAAACGTGTGTACACACAATGTAGCATAAAAATGTGGCATTTTTCAATAGGTTCACCGAAATTTATCGCATTAAAGTGTAACTTTTCTATGAACCGATGGCAATAGGGCGATTATAGCGGCATTCAACATACTCTGCATTGAAATACCCGACTATCGACTTAACGGTTTTGTGTGATTGCTTGCGGAATCGTAAACATTCACATTTTCTAACGAACTGCATTCATTATGGCGTGATTTGCTGTTTAATAGAGTTTTATCACGATAACGACAACTATTTTACTCATTTCACTATCCTTGCCCTATAGGTCGAAAAATAAGCGGTTTTCACCCCATAAACGCACAAAAAACAGACGACACCCAACCGAAGTTGAATGTCGTCTGCTTGTTTCCAATCCTGCCTAACAGATGCCGTAATTCGTAATTTTTGATAGATTACTGTCTTACGGACACTCTGCTAAGAGTACGCTTTTTTATAACAAAATCCTTAACTTTATTTAGTTGGAATTTGTTGTTTTTACGTCCATTACTTTAGAGTAATATTACATCTTGTACATAACCTGATTTACGACACTTTCAAGATACTCCTGTCTTCCACTTCCTGGTAGTGCAGGTGCTCCCATCTGCTCTGCATAAGCAGCAAGCTCCTCAAGAGATGTTTCATCGGCACGAATCTTTGCACCAATACCAGTTGTAAAGCTGGAATAACGCTCTTCAATAAAGTTATCGATGCGTCCATCCTCTATCAAGGCAGCAGCTTTTAATAGACCAAGAGCAAAGCTATCCATACCAAGTATAAATGCATGGAACATATCCTCGATAGTATAGCTAGGGCGACGATTCTTTGCGTCAAAGTTAAAGCCACCTGTTAAGCCACCAGCCTTAAGTACTTCATACATACACATTGTTGTTTCATAAACATTGCATGGGAATTCATCTGTATCCCAACCAAGCAAATAATCGCCTTGGTTTGCATCAATTGAACCAAGCATTCCATTGATTGCAGAAATACGCAAGTCATGCTGGAAGGTATGGCCAGCAAGAGTTGCGTGATTTGCCTCAATATTCATCTTGAAATCCTTGTCCAAGCCATACTGACGCAAGAAACCGATAGCTGTAGCAGCATCGAAATCATATTGATGCTTCATTGGCTCTTTTGGTTTTGGTTCAATATAGAAATCACCATTAAAGCCAATGCTACGACCATACTTTACAGCCATCTTCATTAGCTTAGCAATATTTTCCTGCTCGAATTTAACATCTGTGTTGAGTAGAGTCTCATAGCCTTCACGACCACCCCAGAACACATAACCCTTACCACCAAGCTTAACTGTTAGCTCAAGAGCTTTTTTCACTTGTGCAGCTGCAAAGCAAAATACGTCAGCTGAATTTGTGCTACCAGCACCATTCATAAAGCGAGGATTGCTAAACATATTAGCAGTACCCCATAGGCATTTAATGCCAGTAGCATTCATCTTTTCAAGAATATAATCAGTAATTTCATCAAGACGGCGATTAGTTTCCTTTATATCATCAGCTTCAGGCACAATATCAACATCATGGAAACAGAAATACTCAATCCCAAGCTTCTGCATAAATTCAAAGCCTGCATCAACCTTTGCTTTAGCATGCTCCATTGTACCACGCTCTACGCCAAAGCTCTTGTCAGCAGTATCTCTACCAAACATATCTGTTCCAGCAGCACAAAGATTATGCCACCAAGCCATAGCGAATGGAAGATGCTCCTTCATTGGCTTACCCATAACGATTTGCTCTGGATTATAATACTTAAAAGCAAATGCGTTTTTACTTGAACTTCCCTCGAAAGGAATTTTTGAGATTTGTGGGAAATATTCCATAATTTTCTCCATTGTTATTGTTATAAGTTAAAGGTTACAAAAAAATGATTTTAAAGCTGGATAAAGTTGTTTATAATGCTGATAGCGTTGCTCATAACGTTCTGCAATTGCTTTTGTTGGGACAATCATATTATCCTCATTCTCATAAAATGCTTGTTCTTTATCTTCAAACAAGCCCTTGAGACAAGCCGCGATGCTCGGATATTCGCCAGCACCAACCATTGCTAACAATGCCCCACCATAGCCAGGCCCTTCCTTAACAAATGGTAGACGAATAGGCATATTCAAAACATTTGCGATAATCTTAACCCAAAGTCTTGATTGTGCTCCTCCACCACAAATCATACTGGAATTTAGATTGATACCCAGAGAGCGTGCAACTTCAAAATTATCTCGAATAGCAAATGCGACCCCCTCTAGTACTGCCTGAACTAAAGCCTCGCGTTGTGTATCCATACTCATCCCAATAAAAGCAGAGCGAGCTTTGGTATCATTGATTGGGCTGCGTTCTCCCATCAAATATGGTAGGAAATAAACGGAATTGTTCCCTAGCTTTTCATCTGTGATGTTCACTTGTTCCTGTGCATAGTCTTTAGTCTTCAAAATCTCATCGCAAAGCCATTTGTTGCAGCTTGCAGCAGAAAGAATACATGCAAGAAGAAGATAATTTCCATCTGCTGAGCCAAATGAATGAAGAGCATTATTAGGGTCCATACAGAAATTTTCTGTAGGAATAAGAATTGTCCCAGAAGTACCTAAAGAAATATTGCAGCTACCCTCTTTAATTACATTAGTTGCGACGGCTGCTGCGGCATTATCACCAGCACCAGCAACAACCTTAACAGCCATCGACAAGCCCAAACGCTTTGCTGCAGCATAGGTCAATGTACCAATAACACAGGCACTATCAGGATAAAGCTTTGGTAGCTGCTCCTCTTTTATCTGGCAAATTTCCAGTAGTTCCTTTGACCAACATTTATTTTTTACATCCACAAGAAGCATTCCTGCTGCGTCAGAAAACTCTGTTGCATGTTCACCAGTGAGAATGTAATTTATATAATCCTTAGGCAGCATAATACGTTTAATTTTAGCAAAAAGCTCCGGCTCGTTCTTCTGCATCCATAGTAGCTTTGGTGCAGTAAAACCGGCAAACGCAATATTCCCCGTATAAGAAGCAATGGATGACTTTCCTATGACATTATTTAAATAATCAACCTCATCTGAGGTTCTAGCGTCATTCCATAAAATTGCAGGACGAATAACTCTGTCCTCATCATCCAACACAACAAGTCCATGCATTTGACCTGCACAACCAATTGCCTTAACTTCAGAGGCATCTATATCCTTAATAAGCTCAGACACACACTCGCAACATGCATTCCACCAATCCTCTGGAGATTGCTCACTCCAGGTTGGTTTCGGGAAATCAAGTGGATATTCGCGTGAAGCCTCTTTACACACATTACCTGTTGAATCAACAAGCAAACACTTCATTGCTGAAGTTCCCAAATCAATACCTATATAATAACCCATAAAATTTATCCTTATTTACAAATATTTAGCCAAATTAGTTCTACCGAATATGAATTAGCGAGGTTGGTGGCTGAGCATTCTTTATCATCCACTGTGGCTCTGTGTCCTCTTTTGGTAATGCACTCGGAGTAACCGCAGCTATAAATGTTTTGTCTAATTCAACAAACTGTGGTGGAGGTGCATATTTTTTTCCAAATTCAAAGCCGCATAAATAGCTGACAATACCAGAGAACAACAAGCACAATACAGCAACCATAATTAAATGCTTGCCTGTAATTTCAACATCAGCTAAATCCTCAAGCTCTTTCTGACGTTGAATATCCTCTAACTTCTCTCTCTCCAATTCAAGAAGCTCCATTTCAAGTTGAATGCGCTGTTCCTCCAAAGAGAGTTCGTCATACGATGAAAACTCAACATTTGAAGTTTCCTGCACAGAAATAGATTCTGAATTATTTTGATTTAATGAGTTTTTTTTGTCCATTATTTTAATCCAGCTGGAAAATTATTCATTTTTTGAGAACGAAGTGACTCTAATAAAGAATATAATTGATAAAGTTCTGGAACACTTTTGACTAGTTCATTAAACTCACGGAGCTGCCCATTTGAACGAGCTGCTTGATGTGCCTTTTCCAAAAACTTTAATGCACTATCCGGCTTACCTTTCGATGCTTGAAGCAATAATAACGAATAGCTAGACCAGGAACGCCAATCGTTAGGATCATTAGAAAGAACCTTACCTAAGCAGTTCATAGCCTTGTTATATTCTCCAATTCGCATATATGCATCAGCACCCATACGAATAGTTTCAATATCCACATTATCAAAGAAATCATTTGGAAGTAATTTCACTAAGCTAATCTCCTCTGGCGTTACCCCATAGAAGCCTATTAAAAGCTGAAGCATTTTACCTGCCACAGAATAATCTAGCTTACTTCTGCTAAAATAATCTCGCATAACACTAAATCTTAGCGACACATCCCCAAGCTCTGATGCTTTATTTGCAAGAAGAAGCATTTCTTCATCTGACAAAATATAAACCACATTATTAAGCTTAGAAGAAGGATTTGCTGCATTATATTCATCAATTAAACGGGTATTCTTTTCCTTTAATTCTTTAACGACAGCATGTGCCATGTGAAGACTCTTAAGCATTTCAAGAGCAGATTGTGCCTGAACATTATTTTTATCCTTATAAAGCAACTTCTCAACATACAAAATTGAGTCTTCCAATCTTCCGTAAGGATAAAGCAATTCACGCATATATCTGATTGTGCATTCTGGAGAATATGGGTAAAGAAGCATTCCATCAATATATGCTCTCTCTGCAACTTGAAGCATACGACGATTTGCATATAATCCAGCAATAGATGCTCTTAACTTTGAAAATGCACGACGAGCTGCAACATCACGCTCATAAGCAGTAGTTGAAGTTAACTTGCGAGTATACCAATCCCAAAAATCCATATCAAATTGAATAGTTTTATTAAACTCGGAAATTGAAAGAGGCTTTTCATTAAGCTTCATAATTAAACCATGCGGAGTCAAATATGGATTCATCCAACGCATTGCATAGCTTTCTTCTACATAAAAATCGTGTTTTGCGATATTCTTATCAAAAATTTGCTTTGTTATTAAAGCATTTATCTCCATTACCTCCAATGCACCCGTAACTTGAACACCCCTAGGAGTCTCAGTTATTCCACCTAAATTAGGAAGCTTACCACTCTTTACAAGGGTTACATACTCTTGGAAAGCCCTATTATTATCCACACTTGTTGGCATCCAAATCTGGTCAGAATATAAGGAACGCATTGTGTCAAGATAGGTAGGATCAGCAAGTGCATTCTGTGTTATCAAAAAGACATCCGGCCGAACTTGTGCAGAATAAATCATATAAGTAGGCACAAAGCGCCCAGGATCTGTACCACCAAAGAAAATTGCATCCGGTGTCATCTCTTGAGGATAATCTGGATTAGGTAGAGGCTCTTCATCTGGTGAAAGCTCCTCTAGAATTGCTTCTGCACCTCGTAGCTGATAATTACCAAATTGCCAGCCAAAATCATGTCCATTCTGCTCTGCTGCACTAGTAATATCAACCATATCAGCATTGACATAATTTTCTCTAATAGGAATAACAAAAAGTAAAGCACTTACAATTATAGCCGGAACAACAAGCCATTTTTGTTTACGGAACAAATAAATAGACATTGCAATACCATAGCCAATCCATATTGCAAAAATCGCATGAGATGAAATAAACTTAACCTTTTGAATAAAGTTATCCTGAATATCGCCCTTAGGGTTTGCCATTCCTATAAGCACTACACTCATCATCAAAAATGCGATTAAGGTAATAATAAACCACTTGCAAGAAACATCATTATGATTGGTTTTAATGAGAGAGTTCTGCCTTTGAGATAGAAATTGAAGTAAGGCAAAAAGAGTTATAAGGATACTACTGATGACAATTGTCAAAAATATAGACCACCTGAAATAAGTAGAAACATCGCTTGCGGAAGCAGTGCCTATTACTGGCTCTATCATATCAAAGCCAGATTCAAGAACGAATTCGGCACAAATATTAGATACACATATAATAGATGCTACGACACCTGCAGCTACACCTAAAAAGCAAAGTCCAGCAATTACCCTTACACCAAGCTCCTTTGCAGCATCCAACATCTCTGAGAATAATAAGTGTAAAATTCTACAAAACATAAGTGCAACACCAACTGTTGCAAGAATTAAAATTATCCCCATCAAAAACTTATAGGCTCCTCCAACATCATTAACACTTGTGGGGTCTATAAGCTTATCTAAAGCCGCAAGAATAGCAATTGCAGCCGCTAACCCAAAAGCCACAGGGAATACACTAAATTGCTTTCCCTTTACCTTGACACTCCATAATGCAAAAGGAATAAACCCAAGAGGAGCTAAAATCAGTGTAAACTGCATACGTAAATCTGTAAAGTAGCTTCCCAGCTGGCGAACAAAGTTTAGAGATAGCACCTGAGAAAGAGTAATTGGAACAATCTTTTCGTACTGTCCACGGGAAACAGCATGCTTAAAGCCCTCCCAAGTTTTTGGGAAGCCCCAGTTCATTGGCGGATTACTATCAGATGCCAAAGGCATATATGCATAAAATGCTGCTCCAAGCTCTGCACATAAAACAGTTCCTGCAACTGCCCTACCATTAGGCAACATAAACCAAGCCATAAGCAAATACAGTATATTCAGTGCAATATAAAATGCAAAGAAACCTGACAATGGATGTGTTAGACCTAACATACATCCCTTACGAATAAATATCAGGAGCGAAAGCTGAATGACAGACATTGCCACAGAATACCAAAGACCGCCCTTAAAGCATGCACCAAAGCCAATTAAAATAGCAATACCTAAAGCAAACAACAAATATGTCCCAGTAAAAGAAAACCACTCGCTTTTGGGAACTAAGGATAAATCCATAGTTGACTTGATTGCGGGAACACTCGCTGAAATTACAAACAACACAATTGCCAATATGCCGAAAACTATTTTTATATAAGTGAGATTATCTGCAAAAAATGAAAAACGCTTCTCATTCCTGTTCTTTTCTGTGAGGTAGATTAACAATGCACAAATGCAGAGTAACACACCAGCTAAAATGGCACAAGTATAGTAGCTAGTTAATGCATCAATATTCCCACCCACAATATCAACTGGGTTAGCTTTTGCTTGTGCAGGAACCGAATAAAGCTTTGCAAAGCCTGGCTGTGGAAATTGCGCACCTAACTGCATATATTTGATTGTTAAACCAATCGGGATGAATAACAACACAAAATCACGGAATAATGGAATACTATGAAGCAATACTGCAATTATCATTGGTACTGCCATAAAAAGAAGAACCTGATAATTTGTAAAACCTAAACCAAATAAAAATGCAACAAGCCATAAAATCTTAACCGATGGCTTACACAACCACTTAAAGATAAAGAGGAATATAAGCATCAAGAAAAACGAATTTAATGTATATACCTCAATAATTGTAGATTGTGACCATTCAACTGGAGAAAACGCAAATGCCAGACTTCCAGAGATTGCAGCAACTAAGCATGTTAAAGAAAGCACTGCATTTATTCTTTTATCATTATCTGCTTTACTCCCTTCAAACGCATGCAAAATTAACTCCTTAGAGCATTTGTTTATTAACATAGCGGTAATACCTGCTGCTAATGCTCCAAAGAAGCCAGACATCAAAGCTATTGCCCATGCTGGATTAGGTTGCCCCATATATGTGACAAATCTGAATATGCGTGTAAAAACAAAGGCACACATTGTCCACAATGGATATCCAGGAGGATGAGGAACTCCCAAATAATCACCAGCCACAGCAAACTCACCAGAATCCTCAAGAGTAACTGATGGTGCCGTTGTCATAAAATAAACAGCAAATGAGATTAAAAAGCTTATCCAAAAAGCCAAATAATCCTTTTTTGAGAAAAAGTTACTCTGCCACCAACGCATCCTCGAAGGAGTCGTAGCAGCGGATTTGTCAATATTTTTATCTTCTAAATTTTCTTGCTTTTCACTCATAGCTTTACACTAAATTTAAATTCTTAAATCAATCCTTCTTATTACGCAGAGCAAGCTGTTTTTTTTCTGATGGCGGGCGGCGTCGAAACCTATTTCTCCAAGCCAACCTGAACACCATTCCAAAGGCCTCTCGCGCAATTGCCTTACTTAGCTTTGAAAAACCATAGCGCCTATCTTCAAAGACAATTGGCACTTCGCCAATTGAGAAACCACGCATCCACGCATTATGCGTCATCTCAATTTGAAAAGAATATCCATTGGAAACAACCTTATCCAGATCAATAGCTTCTAGGATTTTTCTATTAAAGCATTTGTAACCGCCAGTTGGGTCAGACACTGGTAATGCAGTAATCATTCTTACAAACATTCCTGCACCCATGCTAATTATGAGGCGATTTAGCGGCCAATTGATAACGCGTATTCCACCCTTATAGCGAGTACCTAGAACAAGATCACATTCTTTTGCCTTTTCTAGAAATGCAGGGATTTCCTTTGGATCATGAGACATATCTGCATCCATTTCAAAAAGAAATTGATATCCTTTTTCTAGACCCCATTTAAAGCCAGCAATATAAGCACGTCCAAGCCCAGATTTCTCACTTCTGTGCAAGACATGTACTTGAGGATTCTGAGCACAATGTTTATCAATTAAATCACCAGTACCATCTGGTGAATTATCATCAACAAAAAGAACATTTACATTTGGTGCTGAAGCAAAAATTGCACCTAAAATCACATCAATATTCTCTTTTTCGTTGTAGGTTGGTATTATAATTAAAGTATCCTTTTGCATAATGTTGAAATTATACCAAAGAGAGAGGTGAAATTCAACATTAAACCTTAATTTTGCAAATGCCTAAGCGTAAATAAATTTTTCCTATCAAACACCTAAGCACATAATGTGATTTGAGCAGATTTGTACAAAAAAAATCTCGCAAGGAAGCACTCCTCACGAGATTTTTTTGTACAAGCGTTAATCCAAGTAATTATCTTACAACGCCTGGATGCTTGTTTCCAGCGATACCTGTTGATAGTGACAACAAGAATAAGTAGTTATCTGCTAAGTAGTTGTAACCACAAGCTACACCATCCTTTGTTCGCCAGTCAATACTATGTGTATAACCTGGCATCAAACCAGAATGTGTTAAGCCCTTATCAAAGGTATTGAGCATTGTCTTAAGAATAAACTCTGCCTTATCCTTTAACCCTACATAGCATAGAGCATTGATAAAGTGATATGCTGTCATACCGCACAAACCACCATTCTCATATAACGGCCAGTCCCCCATAAATCCACCAAATGTATCTTTCTGAGTATCTACGGGGATTACAGGACCAGGAACACCATAGCGATAGCTACCAAAGCCTTGTTCATCAAGCTTTGCAAGCAAGATTTCCATCATCTTGCGGCCCTGTTCCTTATCGACTAGTCCTTCATCGATAGAATTAGCTGTTGCATAAGTAAACATATAATCATGTACATTGCCATCAGCACTAATCCAGCCAGCCATTACACCTGTCTCTGGATTATAGAAAGTATTGAAGAAGTTCTTGTGTGTCTTCTCAAGAAATGCAGCAATCTTATCTGCACCCTCTACTCTGCCTAACTTACGAGCAAGTTTCTCGGTACCACGCAATGCACGGTGTGATAAGCAATTAAAGAAAATATCCTTATGACCACAGCCAAAGTTATCCCACCAGATGCGAGGACGTGCTCCCTTATGTGGATATTCTGCATCCATACTATTTCCAGAGAAAGGAAGCTCAACAATTCCATCTCCATCGCAATCAAGCCCCATCAAGAAATCACAAGCATGAAGCATTTTGTCAATATTCTTCTTTGCATGTGATGGCTTCCATTTGGCAATTACGCAGGAGGAAATAATTGCTGCTGGTGTTGAATCAATAAAGCCAGCACATGGACCTTCCTTCTTGCATTTATCAAAGTATGCCATATTTACTTCGCCATCTTCAGCTTGACCACGCTCCCAAGATGTATCAAGAGTATACTCAAATACACTGCGAATTAACTTGGTTATTTCATCCTTTGGATCCATTACATACAGTGTATCTGCACGATTATGCATTACAAGATGCGACATGCCATGCAAATAGATATTATCGCCCATTGAGCAAGTCTGACGGTTAATTGTGAAGTTATTTAACCAGCAGCGCTTAAAGCCATTCCATGCTGAATCGCTAAAATCAATGCCATTAATTTTAGGATATTGCTCTTCTAGCACAGTTAGCTTCAAAGTAACCTTATCTGTTGCCTTACGAAGCTTAAATGACAGCTTGCTATAGCCACTATGTAGCTGACGCTCAGGAACATGTCCACCGTGATTTAGCAGACCTAAGCAAAGTCCATTCATCTCTGCAGAACGAGTTAACTCCTCATGACAATAAACTGGAGCACCTTCTGCTTCAATTTTAACAGTGCCATAGTCTGGGAAGTGGATATACATAGGAAGCTGATAATTACGCTCTGCATGTACCAAAGGATTTTTTGAAGTACGAAGAGGCTTCTCATCTGCCTTAGGGAAATTCGTTTTAGCCCAAATTGATGGTGGTGCAACCTCAATCGCTAGGCAGCACTCAAGAATAGAACCTCTAAATGCATTGCCAGTTGTGGACAAATCAATTGAAATTGTTTTCTCCTTTGGAGTAACAATAAGCTTTTCTACTCCAGCAACTGTGGTAATTTGAGATTCTGTTGCTTCCACAGTTGGCTGAACACCTTTTTTAGCGAAAGAAGGTACCCATGCACCAAAACCTGGCTTTAGAAGGTTATATGTATTCTTGCGAAATTCATCACGACCACCAGCATCTATGCCTAGATATGCAATTTTACCATCGTCCTTGCGAACAGCGAAACCAATATATGTACCATTATAGCAATGGTAATTAGGTTTATTGACGTAATTCATAAATTTACTCCATATTTATTAAGAAAATCTTATTAAATTCTATGCAAAGCATTTTAGCATAAAAATACTTATGCATTCAATCATAAATTGACCAAAATTAGCCTCTACAAGCCTAATTTTGGGTTGCTTGCTTCACCACATTTGCACAAAAGCTAGCAAAATCAATGTGAATGTCAATACATCAATGTAATTGGGAAAAACTCAGCCTCCCCAAAAAATCTTACATTTGGGTATTATCATTTGCAATAATTCCAATATTATTGTATAATAACGAAAAAAAATGATATATGTTTCTTTCAATTAAAACGTTTTAGTGAAAATATATGAAAAAAATAAGTACTTTGTTTAGCTCGTTCATTTTGGCTGCTTTTTCTCTTTCAGTATTCGCAGAAGAGATTCGCGTCTGTAATTCATGCGGATATGAACTCGCAGCTCCGTCAGCAAAATTCTGTAGCAATTGTGGCACAGCTGCTGGAGCATCTCCATCCGTAACAGTAAGCCCCAAATTAGAAGAGGAAAACCCAGACACTTCCGATTCAAGCACTTCTCATGAAAATATTGATGTTGAACACGATACAAGCCTAATAAATGCACCACTAACAGATGAGGATTACGACATTGTCCGCTCCGCGATTATGCTTTATGAGCATAAAATAAGCTCATTATCCAAAAAAAATTCAAACTCTGCTCAAAACGTACTGCTGTGCTACCTATATCTATGCGAAGCAGAAGGTCTTCTCCGTCTCTTACCTGCAAGTGATACAAAAGCGCAAAATAAACTTAAGCTTATTACTGCAAACAAATCCAAAATATTAAAAATTATTCCTAAGGATTATTCTGCTGAATGCAAAAGATGCAATGGTGAGGGCTATATCGATTTTAGATATTTGACACATGATAATATAATTGAAAAAAAAGAAAAGTCTGTTATCTGTCCTCTTTGTAATACTAGAAAAATCTATCCAATCGTTCTTGATTTCAACACACTAAACAGACTTTTTACACAAGCAAAATTTGAAGTACATCAATTTAAGGAAGAAAATTCAAAGCTTCAAATACTAATTGAGCGAAGGATTACATCTACACGCCCTACTGTGCCACAGCAGGCTGCATACCTAAAAGCTACTACTCTTCCTTGTGAACATTGCTTTGGCTTTAAAATAGAACAATGTGGTAAATGCAAAGGTTCTGGTCTAATAAATTGCAAGGAGGCTAGTTGCGATAACGGCTACAAGAAATCTAATCCAGCCAAAACTGGTAATAGCAAAATTAAACGCATTGAGAATTTACAATCTATTCAACGTTGCTCAAAATGTGATGCAACGACATTTGTTAAATGTGACATTTGCGATGGTCATGGAGCAAATCTATGTACGCGTTGCGATGGTACTGGCAGTAAGGATATTTGTAGCAACTGTAGTGGCATTGGTTATGAAGAATGCACAAGATGCAAACGTACTTTAGCCAAAGGAAATTCAAAAGCACGCATTTGTACAAATTGCTTTGATAATAAGCTTGTGCTTTGCAAAACTTGTGATGGGTCAGGCGTTAAATAATTTCAATAAAGAAAATAAAGAATATATAAAATTATGGATTTAGAATTACACGGATACGATAGCTTTGAAAAAATAGGTCAAGGTGGTATGGCAGCTGTATGGAAGGCAAGACAAATATCACTTGATAGACCTGTGGCTATAAAAATATTAACTTCCTCCGAGAATGCAAATGATGAAGACATTGATCAATTTCAATCAGAGGCACGTATTGCAGCAAGCTTAAACCACAATGGTATTGTTCAGGTTTATGATGCATTCTATCGTAACAATTTGTTTTGCTTTGTGATGGAGTTCGTTGATGGACAAACAATTGGACAATGGATTAAGCAAAGAGGCAGACTTACAGAGCAGGAGTGCTTATTCGTCGCAAAGGGTGTAGCCAACGCTTTAGATTATGCCTGGAATTACAAAAAGCTTGTACATTGCGATATTAAACCAGATAATGTTATGATTGATTCTGATGGTTCAATCAAGGTTACAGATTTAGGACTTTGCCGCGGTATTGGTGCAATTCAAACTCGAAAAATTATTCGTGAAGCAAATAATCCTGATGAGATTTTTGTTTTAGGTACTCCATCCTTTGTCTCACCAGAGCAAGCGCTAGGCCAGAATGATTTGCAGCCACAAGCAGATATGTATTCGCTTGGAGCAATGCTCTACAATATGATTTTAGGTAAATTTTTATTTGCCGACCAAAATATTGATAATGTCATGGAGCTACAGGTATCATCTCAAGATTTAGATATTTATGATCAGCTTACAGATGTTTCACCAATGTTCTGCGATTTTGTTGAACGCTTATTGTCTAAGCAGCCAGAGGAACGCTATCAGTCATGGGGTGATGTGTTAATCGATATTGAAAGAATTTCACATAACTGCCCTCTTCTTGATGGACCTTTGGATTTAACTAAAGCTGTCAGCACAATGCAGCGATCTGAGCGTAGACAAAAAAAGCATAGTAGTTATTCTAAGCTTGCTTCTCTACACGCAAAGGAGCACTCACGTCTACAGATTAGTTCACAAAAGCTACATAAAGCATACGAAGACATTGAAATCCAGCGTATGCATAAAAAGCTTATCAAAAAGGCAATTGGTATTGCTATTGGTGTTGTGACACTTGCTCTGGTTATTGGTCTTTCGATTGGTCTATTGATTAACAAATCAAATACGCCAGATCCTGAAATAACAAAAATGGTTATTGAAAGCTTTGAGGATATCAACAAGAAACATTTTGCTCGTGTAATTTCTGACAAAAATGCACTAGATCGTTATAATGAATTGTTGTCCTATAAACGACTTGAACCTAATGCAATTGCGAGAATCCAAAAAGCAAAAAATGATATTGAACACAACTACACTAAAAAGAAAAATAAAATATTAAACGGCCTAAAAAAAGAAGCAGAATTTAAGGCAATTACTGGCGATATAAATGGTGCCGTATCAATTCTTGAGGATTATTCTGGACCAATGGCTGATGACACACACAATGAGCGTTTGGAAATTAGTAAAGATTTAGTTCAACGCTATAAACAACGTTAATTATTTTATTGAACAAGGTAATAAAGGATTTAAAAATGAAGCTTTGTATTAAAGCTAATATGACATTGGGGAAAAACCAAGAAGCAATTCTTGAACTAAAAGAGAAGGCAGAGAAATTAGGATTTACGTTAATTGAGTCTGATTCTCTCGAAAAGCCTGATTTCTATGTTGCACTTGGTGGTGATGGCTCTATATTACGTGCAATTCATTCAGCTTTGCACAAGGATGTTCCATTTGCAAGTATAAATACAGGCACATTAGGCTATCTAACCACAGCCCATATTTCGCAGCTAGAAGAGGTTTTAGAAGCTCTAAAAAAGGGTGAATATATAGTTGATTTACGCACAACCCTTTCTGCTACAATTAAGAAAACAGAAGAAGCAACATCGCAAAATGAATGCCTTGCATTAAATGATTTTGTAATTATGCGTACAGATTCTGGTCGAACAAATGGATTTGAGTTGTATGTTAACAACACAAGAGTAACAGAATTTCTTTGCGATGGAATGATTGTTGCAACACCAACAGGAAGTACAGCATATTCTCTTTCTGCAGGAGGTCCTATTGTGTTGCCAGGAGCAGCTACAATTGTGGTGAATGTCATTTGCCCACACACATTAACCTCTCGCCCTCTTGTACTTCCAGATTCTGACAAAATAGAGCTCAAGGTATCTAAAGCAAATGCAGCATCAACGTTTTCTCATGATGGCGTTGTCACTAGCTACATAGAAACAGGTGATGTTATTTGCATATCAAAATCAGAGCAACAGATAAAACTAATCAAGCTACCTGGATATGATCCCTTCTCCACTCTTTCTAAAAAGCTCGGGTGGAATGGCTCTATCATTTAATTTTGCAAGGCTCACCCCCTCTGGAAAGATATATAATTCATTTTATGCTTAAAATATTTCGTTTCCTAAAACCATACAAGCTATTGCTTCTACTTGCACCTCTATGTATGCTACTAGAGGTATCAATGGATTTGCTTCAGCCTGCACTGATGAGTATGATAATTGATGAAGGCATTGCAAATGGGAAGCCGCAAATAGTTGTAGCCTATGGTGGGAAGATGCTTTTATTTGCTTTTCTTGGCCTATTGGGTGGTGTGGGTTGTACATACTTTTCTTCTCGTGCAGCATTAAATTTTGCAATAGATTTGCGGCTAGCACTTTTTGATAGAATCCAATGCTTTTCTACGGCTGAAACCGACCATTTTACGGCTGGATCACTTGTTACACGAATTGTAAATGATGTTCGAGTAATGCAACATGTTGTAATTATGATAACGCGTATGCTTTTTCGTGCTCCATTTACTCTTATTGGCAGCATTATTCTTGTTTTAGTAACAGACGCTAAGATGTCGGTCCCAATACTTCTTGCTGCTCCTATTCTTGCATGGTTAGTGATTTCACGAATTAAACGGATGCGACCCAAATTCCAGGAAATGCAAAAGTGCATTGATAATGTTAACTCTACCCTTCAAGAGGATTTGACAGGTATTCGTGTCATCAAAACATTTATTGCTGAGAAATTTGAGCTAAACAAATTTGAAAAAGCAAATACAGAATTAGCTGAGGTAGGTATTGAGACTGGCCGCATTATGATTTCATTAGGGCCACTACTTTCAATAGTTCAGCAAATAGCCATTTTCATAATTATTTTACTCGCTGTTAGAGATGCAAGTCTTGAGCTACTCAAAATTGGTCAGATTGTAGCTGTTATAAACTATGCAACCCAAGTAATGAGCTCGCTTGTAATGGTAAGCTTTCATCTAATGCATTTTTCTCGAGCTCAAGTGTCTGCTGAACGCATAAATGAGGTACTAGAGCAGCAATTACGCTTAATCGAGGGAGATATTGCTCTACCACCATCAAAAGGAGACATTCGCTTTGAGCATGTTTCTTTCTCATATCCAGGTGCGACAGGACTTCCTGCTGTAATTGATGCAGATATAGATTTCAAGGCTGGCTGTCACTATGCAATTGTAGGATCAACCGGCTCTGGTAAAACAACTCTTGTAAATCTTATTCCACGCTTTTATGACTGCAATGAAGGCAGCGTTATTATTGATGAAAAGAATGTCAAAGCCTATACATTTGATGCACTACGGAGCTCTATCGCTTATGTAATGCAGGATATTACATTATTTGCCGGAAGTATTGCAGAAAATATCCGATGGGGAAAACCCGATGCCACAGATGAAGAGGTAAAGCATGCTGCAACACTTGCAGAAGCCGATGAATTTATTTCTGCACTCGAAGCGGGCTATAATTCAGAGCTTGCTCAAGGTGGTGTAACTCTATCAGGTGGTCAGCGTCAGCGTGTGGCAATTGCTCGAGCTTTAATTAAAAAAGCTCCTATTATAATTATGGATGATAGCCTTTCTGCATTAGACACTGCCACAACACGGAAGGTACTCACCAATTTGAAGTGTGAATTAAATGGTACAACAGTTATTACGGTTGCACAGCGAATTTCTGCTGTCCGCGATGCAGATAAAATAATAGTAATGGACAATGGCAAAATTACGGCAATAGGGACTCATGAAGAATTATTGGAATCCTCTAAGGTTTACCAAGAAATTTACGAATCTCAGCAAGAGAATGATGAGGTGAACCATGAGTAATAAAAAGCCCAATAATTATTCAAATCAAATGCACTCTAATCAACGAGGAATGCATAGAGGGGGTCCTCATGGGCATTTTGCTGAAGTACAACATGCCAATGCTCCATTTAAAACTGTCATTAGGCTTTTGTCTTATTTGAAAAAACAGCGCAAAACAGTTCTGTTTCTACTTATTCCAGTGGCGATTTCTGTTGCAGCCTCTCTAGTCGGACCAAAAATTTTGGGTCAAATAATTGATACAATCAAGGCAGCAGTTGGTGAGACAAATTTAGGCAACACTTATCGCACAATCGGAATTCTTATTGCATACTCAGCAAGTGCATTTCTAATCCAGCAATTATGTGCACTAATTCAAGGCTATACAACAAACCTGCTTTCAAATAATACGGTTAAACAGCTACGAACAGATTTGTTTGCACATGTTCTAGATTTCCATGTGAGTGAATTTACAGAGACAACTCATGGTGAGTTTATGAGCCGTTTAACAAATGATGTTGATATGGTTTCAAATACGTTGGGTCAAGGAATTACTCGCTTTTTCGAAACGATATTGATGCTTGTACTTACATTTTCATATATGCTTTACTTAAGCCCTGTTCTAACACTTGTTGCGTGCATCACTCTTCCACTTACTTATATTTTTGGACGAATTATTGTTATTACTTCACGCAAGCTTTTCCGCGAGCGACAAAAATGCTTAGGAGAAATCAACGGATTTGTAGAGCAAATTTTTACAGGACAAAAAACTGTGGCAGCATTTTCACGGGAAAAGATTTGCAAAGCACAATTTCTTGGAATGGTTGAAAGGCTTAGGTCTATAAGTATCAAAGCAGAAACTCTAGGTGGCATAATGGGGCCAACGATGAATATGCTTAACAACCTAAATTTCTTACTTGTTGCTGCAATAGGTGGCTGGCTTGCAAGTAAGCCAGATAGCACAATTTCTGTTGGCTTGATTGTTACTTTTACATTATTTTCGCGCAATTTTGGTCGCCCAGTAAATATGCTAGCAAACCAATTCAATGAAATTCAATCTGCAATTGCTGGTGCTGAGCGTGTCTTTAAGCTATTAGACACGAGTAAGGAGCAATCGCCTGCAGAGCCAATAAATATAGACAAGGAAAAGCTTCGAGGGGAATTAGTTTTTAAAGATGTATCCTTTGGCTATAAGCATGGTCAACTCGTTTTAGAAAATTTCAATGCAGTTTTCTCTCCTGGTAAAAAGATTGCTCTTGTTGGGGAAACGGGTTGTGGCAAAACAACAATAATCAGTCTAATTTCTAGATTCTTTGAAATTGGCTCAGGTTCAATTGAATTAGATGGAGTTGATATCCGCAATATACCGCACAAGGTTTTACGTTCAAAAATGGCTGTTGTACTCCAAGACACACATTTATTTAGTGGAACAATTCGTGATAATATTGCATTTGGCAAGCCAGATGCGACAGATGAAGAAATTAGAGCTGCAGCACAACTTGCATTTGCTGATCATTTTATAGATCGACTTCCTAACAAATATGAGACAAAGATTAACCAGGCAGACACTGCATTATCACAAGGACAATGCCAGTTATTAGCGATTGCCCGTGCAGCACTTGCTAACCCAGCAATATTGATTCTTGACGAAGCAACATCATATGTTGACACGCGCACAGAGAAGCACATCCAAGAGGCGATGCTTCGGTTGATGGAGAATAGGACATCAATTATTATTGCACATCGTCTATCTACTATTCGTAATGCTGATACAATACTTGTATTAGACAAAGGGCAAATTATAGAACAAGGTACGCATGCTGAATTAATGGCATTAAATGGTCGTTATACACAAATGAACTGCATTTAATACATACAATTTTGATGTGTCGCAAGCGAGTGCTCTCTCATTAGAGTCGTAAGCTATACGACGCATTGCTTTTGCTATCGCAAATTGTGCACCTCTCACTCCAGAAGCACCGGCGGCTTCGCCCCTTTGGTGTATAAACAAATATACTATATCAAAGGTGTGCTCAAAAATTATTTCCTTATTCCTCTTGGCTTTGTTGGAATTTGAGCTAAAATTACTGCAACAAAAATAATTGAACACCCTAATAATTCGCTAGTGCTTAGCTTCTCTCCAAGCACTATATAACCACCAACTGCCGCAAAAACAGACTCAAGACTCATTAACAACGACGCAACAACTGGATGCACACTCCTCTGCCCTAAAAGCTGACAAGTATACCCTATCCCAGAGGAACAAATTGCACAATATAATATAGGAACAATAGCCCCATGAATTCCTTTTAGCGTCCACTCTTCACCTAGCAAAAATGAAACAATAAAACCTACTATTCCTGTTACTAATGACTGAACCACCGATGCTCTCATCGCATCAATTCTAACTACAAACCTATCTATTGCCAAAATATGAAAGGAAAAGACTACTGCACAAAGTATTAGCAGTATATCACACCATTCTATTCCTCCACCAAGCCCATCTGAGGCACAAAGAAAATATGATCCAACCAAAGCCATCGCAACAGCAAACCAAAGCAATATTGTGGTTTTACGTCCTAAAAACATACCAAATATTGGTACTCCTATTATATATAATACAGTTAGAAAGCCACCCTTACCAGCTGATGCATCCACTAAACCCCATTGCTGAAGCATACTTGCCACCCCAAGAAACAATCCACAAATAGCTCCATATGTCCACAATCGCTTATCCTTCCAAGCCTTCCAATATCCTTTACAACTGCCAGCAAAGACACGATCCGACAATGCCACAACAGGAAGCAACAATATTGATGCTAACACAAAACGTATTGCAATAAATTGTGCTGGTGTAAGGCAATTCATCCCCTTTCGCTGGGCTGTGAAAGCAAAACCCCATACAAATGCTGCCAACAATAAAAGGAATGCCCCAATAAACTTTGATTTTTTACTCATTATTTAAATATTTTAAATTCTCACTCAATCATATTGTTGCGTTTAGCCACAATATAATTACATATATTATCTCCAGCCACATTGCATGCCGTCTCAAACATATCCAAAATTGGATTGATACCCAATGCTAATGCTGCCACTAGCATTGTTTGAGATTCATCTAGCCCCATATTTCCAAGAACCATAAATAGCAAAAATACTGAGCCACCAGGTATGCCTCCTGCCCCAATTGATGCAAACACAATTGAAACAACAAGTCCAAATAAAGTCAAAGGTGTAAGCTGCAATGAAAAAATATTTGCTGCCAAAATAGCAAAGATAGGAAGATGAATACATACGCCATCCATATTGATTGTCGCACCTAATGGCAAAGAAAAACTCGACAGTTCAGTTTTAATTCGAAATTCCTTTGTAGCAGTTTGGAATGATACTGGCAATGTAGCAGCACTAGAACGTGTAATAAAGGCTGTTAGCACTGGCTCTCTAATCTTCCAAAGTATTTTGTATGGATTTACGCGAGTACAGAAATAGATTAGCAAAGGATAAATCAAAATTAGCATTAGTAGAACACCTAGTCCCACACCTGCAATAATCCGAATATAAGGTCCAAACAAATCAGTTCCATATCTTGCAAAATTAACTGTAGTTAAAGCAAAAACACCAATTGGGAAATACTCAAGAATCCAATCAATAATTTTGAAGCTAGCATTAAGTATCGCCTTTACAGAAATTAGTAGTGTATTTACATTAGCAGAATTTTCTTTATCCGTATCAGCGACTACACGACAAGCCACACCAAATAAAATTGCAAAAATAATGATTGGCAAAAACATACCATTTGCCAATGCTTCAAAAGGGTTTACAAATAGTGAAACAAAAAAATCACCAAAAGAAGCACTACCGCTACCACTAGCACGCATTTGACCAATTTGTGAAAGCTGGCTTCCAAGGGTATCCTTCGCAGAAGATATGTCCATTGATGGGTTTATCCACATAGCTAAAAAGCATCCAAAAATGGCAGCAAATAATGATGTGAAAAAATACCAAAGAAGTACACCACCACCGAGTTTACCAAATTTTTTAATAGGCAAATTTGATGCACCATCCACCAACGAAAAGAAAATAATCGGTATTACAATCATTTTCAACATAGCGACAAGCACATTACCAAATGGCGAAATAATGTTTATTGTTGAATTAAACCATTTTGCATCTGAATTTAGAAAAAGCAAATATCCTAAACCTATACCTAAAATAAATGCAGTAAGTATTCGTACAAATAGAGGTATTCGAAAATAAAGGTATTTTTTCATAAAAAATTTTGTTTTAAGTAGTTAAATTAGGTTGTAAAAAATTATGTAAATAAATATAACAAAAAAATGCAGTTAAAAGCAATAACTTAAGCTTGTTATGGTATCTTTTGGGAGGAATAAATCATCTTACGCTAGGTAATGCGTCGCTCAAATATTAGGTAATCTAGCAGCTTAAGAGAAAATATTAACTGTACCAATTTTCTATTCACTCCTAATACCTAAAGCTATGTTAATGATTTAATAGCTCGTAGCTCAAACAAGACAACTATAATTGCAATAATTCCTGCCAAGCAATCTGATACTGGTCCAGCACACCAAACTCCTGGTAATCCAAATAACATTGGAAAAAAATAGATTAAAGGAATAAGCATTAAACCTTGACGCATAAATGCAAAAATCATCGCCACCCAAGCTCTACCGATTGATTGGAAATATGTTGTCGTCATAATCGATACACCAATAAACATAAAGCCAGAGCAAGCTAAACGCAAAAAATAAGGTCCTTTCTTAATAAGAATTTCCTCACTTGTAAATGCTGCAATTAGATATGGTGCAAAAATCATGCACCCAAGCATACCAATAAGACAAAGCACCTCACCACCTAAAATCGCTTTTTTCATTGCCTCAGCTATGCGAGAATTTTTTCTAGCACCAAAATTATATCCAATTATTGGTTGCAAGCCCATACTCAACCCAAAGGTCGGAATGATTGCCAGCAAAATAATGCTATTAACTATGCCAAACAATGCAATCATCATTGTACCCTCATCCTCTGAAGGAGAATACAACGAAAATGCATTTATAAAAAAGCCCTGGACAAATGAGCCAAGAATCTGCATTGAAAATGGAGATAGACCAATACTAAATACCTTTGGCAAGGTCTTAAAGTCTATCCGCATATATTGGGGCTTAAATCGAAGGACAGCTCGATTAGAAATGAAATGCCAGAAGCAATAGGACATTGCCAGAAACATAGAAATATTGGTAGCCCATGCTGCACCAGCTATACCCATATCAAACCCAAATATAAATATTGGATCAAGTATAATATTTGCTATTGCTCCAATAAGCATTGCTATCATTGAGCGAAAGACATTACCTTCTGCCCTCACAATACCACTCATTCCAAAGCCTAAATGTGCAAAAATATTACCCAATAGGATAATCTTCATATATTCTGTAGCATAAGGTATTGATGAAGGGGTTCCGCCTAGAAGCTTCAAAATTTTTCCAAGGAACAAAAAGCAAATAAAAGGTATGATTATAAAAAATATAATCTTTACCAAGACCATTTGACCAAGAAGCCGTTCTGCCTCTTCCTTTCGACCTTCTCCTAATTTAATTGAAACAAGAGCACCTGTACCAACACCTATAAGGGTTCCAAACGATGTCAAAATCATCATAAAAGGAAAGGTTAAAGTCAACCCAGCCAAAGCAGCTTCATTTACACCTTGTCCAATATATAAGCGATCTACAACATTATAGATTGCTTGAACAATTTGAGCGACCACCGCAGGGATAGAAAATTGCCAAAGTAATTTACCAATGGGAGCTGAACCTAGCTGCTCGTCATTATGTGATTTTTTTAATTCTGTCATTAGCAATGAACTTAAATTATTTCAGTACAATTACCTTGAAGCGTTTTCTTGGCAAACAGTGAGCCATTGGAATAAATTTCTAGCTCAAACACCTTATCAACACCAGAAGCAGAGACATGATATTTGCCACCAATATTCTTTATCTCAACCTCTAGCTCACAGCCACCAGTGCTTCCAAACACCTTTGTCTTTGCACTCTTACCATCTGCAAGCTCATAGACATGTAAGACAACACCATCACGATAATCATACACCGTAGCAGAAGCAGATGGGTTCATAGCAAGGATGGTATTTTCCTTCACAAATAGAGGCAACCCAAAGTAGTCATATTTAGCTGTATGCCAAATACCTCCATCTATTACCTGACCCGTTTGAAGGTCAGTCCAGCGTCCCTTTGGAAGATAACACTCTGCCACACCATCCTCAGAAAATACAGGAGCCACAAGCAAAGCCTCGCCTAACATATACTGCCTATCCAAATAAATGCAGGTTGGGTCGGAAGAAAATTCCAAAGGCATTGAGCGAAGCATTGGCACACCAGTTTCACTTGTATATCTAGCTTGAGCAAGCAAATAAGGAAGCAAGCGGCACTTTAGCTTTGCAAAGTGTCGTGTGACATCTACAGCCTCTTCATCATATACCCAAGGCACACGATATGAGGAGCTACCGTGCAAGCGGCTATGCGTTGAAAGCAAGCCAAATGCCATCCAGCGCTTATACACATCAGGTGTTGCTGTTTTCTCAAAACCGCCAATATCATGGCTCCAAAATCCAAAGCCAGACATACATAGTGACAAGCCTCCACGCAAGCTCTCAGCCATAGATTCAAATGTAGCAAAGCAATCTCCACCCCAATGCACTGGGAATTGCTGTCCACCTACCGTGGCGGAGCGGGCAAAAACGATTGCCTCTGACTCTCCTTTTACTCGTTTCATCTCCTCATAAACAATCTTATTATAGAGATATGAATAAAAATTATGCATTTTCATCGGATTAGATCCATCAAAGAACTGAACATCCTCTGTTGGGATACGCTCGCCAAAATCTGTTTTTAAAGCATCTACACCAATACTAAATAATGAGCGAAGCTTTTCTTGATACCATTCGCACGCATCTGGATTTGTAAAATCAACAATCGCTAGGCCTGGCTGCCACAAATCACACTGCCACACAGAGCCATCCTTCCGCTTAATCAAGTAGCCTTTGTCTGCAGCCTCTTTAAAGGTTGGAGAACGCTCTCCAATATAAGGATTTATCCAGACGCAAACCTTTAGCCCTTTAGCGTGAATGCGTTCAATCATACCCTTAGGGTCTGGGAAAACCTCTGGATCCCACTCAAAGCTGCACCACTCAAAGCCCTTCATCCAAAAGCAATCAAAGTGAAATACCTGTAACGGAATATCACGCTCAAGCATTCCATCAATAAAGCTCATAACGGTATTTTCATCATAATCAGTAATAAATGAAGATGAAAGCCATAAGCCAAAAGACCAATTAGGTGGAAGACCAGGCTTACCGGTCATAGTGGTGTAATTCATAAGCACATCGTGCATCGAATCGCCACCAATAATATAATAATTTAAGCTCTCCCCTTGTACACTAAACTGTACCTTCTCTACAAGCTCAGAGCCAACCTCAAAGGATACATCTTCTGTGTGATTAACAAACACACCATAACCACGATTTGTAATGTAAAATGGTATATTTTTGTATGACTGGTATGAACAAGTACCACCATCTCCATTCCACATTTCAACAGTTTGACCATTCTTAATAAACGGAGTAAAGCGCTCCCCTAAGCCATATACCTGCTCACCAACAGAAAGAGAAAGCTGCTCCATCATGTAGCGTTTTTCTAGCTTTTCATCGAAAAATCTATCTTCTGTGGAGGTAATATATGCAGTTGAATAAGGTGTAGTTTTTGTGAGTAGCTTTTCCCCTCGGTAAATTCGCATTTCAAAGCCATTTGTGTCTGTAAATTCTATTCGCATTTTTCCAGAACGAATCACATATCCAACATCAAGCTTTTCAAAGGAGATTGGTTGGGAAGCATCTTGAGTATAGAGCTTAAAGCTAGGACCTGTTTGCTTGGTGTAGCGATAATGCACTAGCTCAAGCTTTAGCACATCCTCCATTGGCGAGGAAACAATATATGTAAAAATAGGCCCAGCAAGAAGACAACCTTTGCTCTGTGCAAATTTAAAGAAAATACAAATTTCTACAGTATTACCGACCTGCTTTACATCATATATTTCTGTAGGATAAATTTTATTTATTCCATCAGCTGGCAACCACCCACCATTATTAAATCTCATTTTTCACCTCCACATTTTAAATTTATTTATTTATTTATTTGTTTATATGAAAGATATCCTTTAAGTAGAATTTCTGGATACGTTGTATCAAGGAAATACCTTTTATCACAAAATCCTTATCACACAAACCAAAACCCTACACAAAAAAAGCAATTTTACTCTACAAATAATCTGTTATTGGTAAAAGCAGCTTTTCAAATTCCTCGCGTGGCATTGCTAGAATTTTATCTAGTGGCAATGCATTTTCAATTGAAAATTTTCCAGAGCTTAAACGTCTAAGCCCCGCTAGATGTGCTCCACAGCCTAACACCTCACCAACATCATAGCAAAGAGTACGAATATATGTGCCTTTCGTACATTTAACTCTAATTGTACTATCTGGTATACCAAAATTTAGCATATCAAATCGATATATATGAACAAGTCTTTCCTTACGTTCAATCTCCTCGCCTTTCCGAGCAAGCTTATATAGAGGGACACCATCCTTTTTTAATGCAGAAACCATTGGAGGTAGCTGATAAATGTCACCCTTGAATTTTGACATTGCCTCAAGCACCTGCTCCTTGGTAATGGCAGAAGCATCCCGCGTTTCTAAAATTTCTCCTTCTGCATCCTGAGTTGTTGTTGTTTGTCCGAGCCTTAAAATTCCATCGTATATTTTATCACCACCCATAATTGAGTTTGAGAGCTTAGTGCCTTTACCTATAAGCATAATAAGTAGACCTGTGGCTGCTGGATCTAATGTGCCACCATGACCGACTTTATTAAGCTGAAAATTGCGGCGAATTCTATACACCACATCGTGTGAGGTAATGCCAGCCGGTTTATCAACTAATAGAATACCATTAGGATCTGGAAAAGGAGATTTCTTCATTATTAAAGCCTTTTATTTCTTTTTGCTATTAAGAAGTGTGTTTGCATAGCAAGTATTCAAACCTTGTTTAAACACATTAAAATTGTAGGTTTTATCTACGAGAGCACGGCACTTCTCTGCTTTTTCCATACGGAGCTGATTATTGTTTGCCAATTCTGCAATTGCAGCACCAAAAGCCTCGGGTGTCATATCTGCTAAAAGAGCAACAGACTCATCAAGGATTAAACGGTTTGCCTCAAAATCTGTTGCGACAATGCCACGAGAAACCTTAAGATAATCTAAAAGCTTAAGTGGTGTATTAACTCCAGCTATGCGAGGAGACAATAGAATATCTGAAGCCGCCAAGTATGAAGGCAAAATATCTGGAGCACGTTTACCAATAAATGAGACCTTATCCAAGCAGCCTTGTTCATTTAGCCACTTAGACCACTCTTCAATTTCTGAATCAGAACCACCTATTATAACAAAACGGAGCTTTGGGCAAGACTTTAATGCAAAAGGCATCGATTTAAACAATAGCTCAATCCCCTGATAAACTGCAAACGAGCCAACATAGGTTGCAATCAATTCATCAGGAGACTTTAAAAGTTCTGCTCGTGCAGCGGCAGTGCCTTCCTCTGATGGCTCCTCCAAAGATGAAGGAATATCGCTAATATGATAGCCAGGTGTACCACAATTCAATTCTGCTACTTGAGCAACAAGCCCTGGACCAGTACCAATCACAGCATCTGTATGGCGCATAACAAAGCGCTCCACTGCTGCATAGGCTTTGATTACAAAGCTTTTCTTATAGCTTTTTGAATCAGAATGCTTCTCAAATATCGCCTTTGCTCTGCAGAGACGAGCCAAAAACCATGCCATAAATCCACAGTCTTCAACACCGTGAATAACGTGATAACGCTTTCGCATTATCATGAATAAGGCTTGGATAAACATAACCCCATCAAAGGCAAGCTTTAATACAGATGGACCAATGGAAATTTTCTTTGCAAAGAAAATATTTGGTGCTCGATAAATATTAACACCCTCAACCTCCTTGCGTTCCCCAATAGGGAGAGTCAAAAAATCAACATCATAGCCATTTTCATAGATTGCTTTCACATCAAAGCCAAGACGGATTGGTGACCCTCTCCATTGAAAGAAAGGCTGTGAAGCAATAAATAGTACGCGTTTTCGTTTGGTTTGTTCAGTTTCTGTTTTTGACATATTAAATTGATTCCTTTGTATATATACGAGCTTCTTTATCTGCGTCAAAGATTGCATCAAGCGTTATACCATCGTCTCCAAGAAGTGGTGCTGACGCCATTGCATTTGAAATAAGCTCCCAAATGCGTGGCATAGGAATATTCCCTTTAATAAATTTCTCAACAGCCACTTCATTTGCAGCATTCATAACACATGGGGTTAAGCCACCAATTTCGCAAGCCTCACGAGCTAAACGCAAGCAAGGGAAACGCTCATAATTTGGTTGGTAAAAATGCAGTGTTTCCTGCTGCTCAAGCTTGAGGCGTGGCAGGGTCTGATTAGACACACGATACGGCCAAGTCATTGCATACTGAATAGGCACACGCATATCTGGAACCCCAAGCTGAGCTAGCTGAGCACCATCCTTAAATTCTACCAACGAATGAACTATGCTTTCAGGATGAACGAGTACATCTATTTGGCTCATAGGGATATCAAATAGCCAGCGTGCCTCAATAAGCTCAAGTCCCTTGTTCATCATTGTGGAAGAGTCTATTGTTACCTTTGGTCCCATACTCCAACGAGGATGCTTCAAAGCTTGCTCAACCGTTATTTTAGAAAAATCTACCTCTGGCAAAAATGCAAAAGGTCCCCCAGATGCAGTTAGAATCAATCGCTCAATGGTGGGGTTAACATATGATGGACTTGCCGACATAAATTTTGGATTGTTTCGTACGCACCAAGGTGTTGCACCACTATCCTGCAATGCTTGGAATATAGCACTATGCTCACTATCTATCGGATAAAGATTAACCTTCTTTTCCTCGCATAGCTTACAGACAAATTCGCCAGCTGCGACTAGCACCTCTTTTGTGGCAATCGCGACATCTATTCCAGCATTGATAGCAGCAACAACTGGAGGTAATGCTGCCATACCAACAATAGCACAAATCAGCCTCTCATTGCCCTCTAGTGTTGCGAGTGTGCACATCCCCTCGACGCCCTCATGAACACAAACATCTTTAGGAGCAATCGCACGAGCAGCTTCTGCTGCATCATGAGTCATAAGTGCAACATGTTTTACATTGAATTCTTGGGCTTGTTCAAGCAATCGCTTATAATTAGAATGTGCTGCTAGAGCTATAACTTCTTGACGATGCTCCTGTGGCAGAGTCTGCACAATTCGTAGCGCATTTTCACCAATTGAACCAGTACTTCCAAGTATAACGATTTTTCGATTGTTGTTCATAAGTCATCCTAATAAATAATATCTTTATTAGTGTTATTATACAACACAAAGCCCAATCTTTGCAAAGAAAAAGCGAAATCGAGGGATAAATCTATATTTTAGCCTAACATTGCTGATGACAGAAATGACCGTGCTTCCTTAATACATACAAATTTTTAACAGAAATCGACTGGATTGTTCACTACAGCACACAAGGCACTGCATTAGAACATAATCCAGTTATTCCTATAAAAAGAAGCTCGCACTTTAAGGCATCACGCAAGCCAAAAGATAAGTTGAGTTGCCAAATTTAAGCTTACTCAAAGCGGATATTTCTAAATTCTAAGCCTGAGTGCTTTGTTGGCATCTGCTGGAATTGAAGTGCAAAGGAAATAATTTGCGTCCAATCGCCTCCAACAAAGCCATCCATACTGATATAAACAGTCTGCCAGGTTTCTGGATCAGTGTCTGTACGGTAGAAATGCGAGCCATCTCCATACCGTGCCACACGCCAATGGCCGAAGCGTAGTTTTCCATCTGCTCCACGTCCATTTACGCGGAATTGAGGTGTTGCATGATCTTGGTATTCGCCCCATACGTCAGGTAGACGATTTACCTCAAAAACAAGGTTTTTAAATGGCTTGGCGCTATCTAAACGAATGCCAGGACGAATATCTGCGTTTGCACAACACCAAGAGCCTGCATTTTCCTCAAGCACAACCTTCCATATACCATTTGTTACAAATGGCTTTACACCTGCTGAGCCACCAAGGCTAAAAAGCGTATGAGGTGCACCATCAACCTTTACTGCTGTATCTGGCTCTTCAACAGAGATTGCTGCAATAAGTGGAATTTGTGAACCACATGCTGAAACAATATCTATTGAAGAAATCTGCTTTTCAGGATGAGGATTTGTCCAACGCCATAGGTATAGACCCTTATTGGAGCCATTAGCCCAGCCCTTAAAGCAGCTGCTCTTTGTCATGTCATCTGTTGTTGCAATATAACCCCAATCCCATACCTCATGGAAGTTTCGTACTGGTAACTCAATTTTTGTTCCATCGCCATAATTGATGACATATGTAAATGCAGTTTCAACCCTATTCATAACACCCCATGCAATAGCATGAAGGAAATAAATATTACCTGCCTTTTGATCTACACGAATTCCCTCTACCTTTGCTGGGTAAGGCATTTCATCAGCAGGTGCTTCTCCAATGCGTGTTGACTTCATAACTAGGCAATCACGGAAGCCATTCTGGTCATAACGAATAAAGTCCATTGGCACACCATTACACATTGTTATACCCCAAGGAGTATCCATAAGTGACTGCTGAGCACCTTGGTCTGTCCATCCATCTCTTCCATCACGAGCAACCTTATCTACGAACCTACGGTTCACTACCTTTCGTAAATCAAGCTGATGTATTTTATCTGGATTTACTATAAATGCTGGCTTTAGTGCTTCACGTCTTGCCTTTTCTGCTTCGATGCGCTCCTTACCTGCTGCAATTGCTTGATCAGCTGTCATAGGGGCTAACCAACGAGAATTTGCACTACCAAAGCGCTTCTTTAGTAATTCAAGATTTCCGCGAACAAAGATTTGAGTACCACCCTCTGTTAAATCAATTACATATGAGCCATCAGCTGCTGGCTCTATCACTTGTCTAAATGCAACAAATGGTGCATAGCCTTCTTTAATATTTGGATCTGGACGATTCCAAACGCGAATTAAGGCATCCCCAGGCTTCGCTACAGAAGCTGGCTTAAAGCGAATTACTCTGCCACCCATTGTGCGAGGAGAAATAATCCAACCCTCCAAATCTCCACGCTTTGCTGGGGATATTTCAATACCTTGAATTGGTTCAGTGCTTGAGCTCAATGCATCAGTTACTAAAGAGCTCGGTGTAACATTAACTGCAGCTCCGTAGCTAGCTACCAATGTACCAATTGACCCGCCAGACATCTTTGCAGAAGCAAAAACAACCTTTCCTTTGCCATAATTTTTCTCAAAGAAAGCAGGCTTATCACCTATTGTGGCGAGCGTCTTCCATGTTGCAGAAGCTTGAGCCTCTCTCCATGCTGAAGCCTGAAGCTTTTTATTGTTTATTGTTACCTCTGAGACCTCACTCTCAATGCACTTACCAAGTTCAATATCAACAAATGACTCGCTATTTGCTGCACCATACTCGTTTAAGCCCATTGTTTCGCCAACAAGCACTAGAACACCACCTCGTTCTACCCAAGCCTTTACTGCTTTATTGACTCCTGGACGAACTGCATCTACTCCTGCTACAACAAGTACCTTGTAGCGACCTAAACGGCCTGTTGCACCATCTTCAACAATTTGATCCTCCCAAATTACATCTGGCAAAAGCTGTGCAAAATCAAGTCCTACAATTGCTTGATCAAACAAACGATATGATTGGTGACCAGCGCATTGTGATAGACGCTCTGTTGATGAGGAGAATAAGACAGCAACCTCACGCTTCACTCCTCTATCACGTGGAGCAAAAAGCTCAGCAACATCTAGTGCATCAAGCTTTGCCTCGCGAATTCCACGAAGAGCCTCTGGCTGAACATTATTTAGATTTAAGAAATTATATGATGACTTTTGTAGACGATTCCACTTAAATGCATATGAAATATTGTAGCCACGCTGGAACTGATCTAGATATGAATTTCGTATTGAATTTTCACTACAACCAATATACATTTCTGAGTCAACAATTGGCTTACCATCTGCTAGGCCACGAAGCATATGTGCTTCCATGATGCCACGACCACCTGTATGAGAGCAAACAACATCCATGTTTTTATAGGCTGTATACAAATCAATTCCACGAGTACGAATAGTTGTAGGCTGGAAGGTTGCTAAAGCCTCTGAATCTACCTTTGTGTGAACAATTTTTGCACCTTCTGTTAGAAGCGAAGCAAAAGCCTTCTCCATAAACTTTGTGTACTCTACTAAAAATGCTGTAGGATTATCATTTTTGCCATAAGCTGCTGCAACCTCATCAAAAGATGCATAACGTTTTTCTGTACCAAATTCAGATTTAGTCCAAGTGGCATTTAGCTTTTCAATTGAGTCATATTTTTTCTTCATTGCAGCTGCGAAAGCCTTCTTTGTATATTCAGACTCATCCCAGCAAGCAGGTTCATTCATTAGCTCATAGCACCAAGGGCGAGCACCTACTGCCTTAGCCCAATTGTAGGAATCAATACATGCTCCTTCCCACATATGCTTCCAAATACTACGTCCCTCTGGATGCACAATGCTCCAAGGCACCCAATGCTGTGAGCCTTGTGTCCAAGCTGCGCTAGACAAGCGTCCTGGAGCACCAAGCTTTGCACCACATTCTGCATGATTACATATGCTACCATTGGCACCTTGCTTTTTGCATGGCTCTGGCTTCACCTTACTATCTGGATTTACAGGTATGTCAGCATGCCAAATTGAACCATGAGCCCACTCTGAAGCTGTGATATCAACATACATTGATAATCCATTACCGATAGTAATGCCATAAAGAGGATCTGGCTTTGCCCAAACATCACCTCTTGTCCATGGGCGATAATATCGCTTCATCCAATTAAGTGGAGCATAAAAGCCACCTGCATCAATTCCTAAGCGCTGAGCAGCCTCATAATCAGGCATCCGATTATAGAGCCACTGCAATGGACCAAAATCATCCTGATTTCTGTCTACACCCCATTGAGTGTCACCATACCAAATCACAGCTGGGAAATAACGAGGTTTCCCATTAACAAGCAGAGAACCATCCTTTGCAACGGTAAACCCTGCTCCTTTAGGTAAAAGCTCCTTTTGTGGAATTTGTGAAAATGGGATGAATGGATCAGACTTGGGCATCTCTGCAGCACCAATAATTTGTGGTAAAGCAATAGCAAACGCAGAGATTGCCAAAATATTTTTAGATAATGATTTCATAACATCAATTTGATAAGTTAATTTATATATTTATTTACTGAATAATAATAAGTGTTCCTAAAGGAAGCTTTGTTACTGTGACAGCATAAGAACCATCTGCCTGAGGAACATTATATTGAACCTTATAGCCATCTGACACACTAGAAAATTCACCTAAAAGCTTTCCTTCATGGTACTTAATAATTGAGAAAGACTTACCTGTCTCAACCACACCAGACTGCACAATCTCAAGCTTTCCAGCAAGGTTCAACTTTAGGAATTTATTTGCTACAGCAGTTTCTGTTGCATTTAATAAGGTTGATGTTCCATCTGAATTAATTGAGGCAATAAATGTTCCTCCCTCTCTCATTTGGAAGGAAGTTAACATTTTGAGTGAGCCTTGTTCATGGTATTGTAAATTGATTTCGCCTCTACGTGCACCATCATATTCGATAAGACCAGGGCAGAATACACCTTTATTTCCTACAACAATTGAACCAGTTACTGTTCCATTAGTTACAGATAGTAAATCATCCTCACTCATCTCGCCAAGCCAAATATTACAATTCCATTTATTAGAACCATTGTATCTATAATCAACAGAACCAACACCAGCAACACCTCCATAATTGGCTTTTATAGAAGTTAAATCAGAGGTTATTCTATTACCCTTCAACTCAATAACAGCAGCTGGAGCAATCATTTCTCTAATGAAAAAATCTTTACCTATTTCAGTTGATACTATACCAATAAAATCAGAATAACGTGATTTATGTGCCCAGCCTAGTGATTGTGATTCATGAGAAAGCATTGGCGTTAGCATATTAGCATTGCCTTCTGTTGCAAAATCAACTTTAACGCGTATATCTCCATTATTGGTTTGATCACTAAGTACATTTGGACGAGCGAATTTAATAACACCATTTTTTACCTCGCAACTCCAAAGATTTTTATCTCCCTCACGGAAAACGCCAGACTTAACCGTTATTGTATATCCTCCTAGGTCAAGACTTGCTCCACTGACAATTAATGCATTAACGGTAGCATCAGCTGTTAATGTTGTTGCTGTGCTTATACAAACATTATCTGTTTGCTCAGCACCATCAAATGTATCCTTCATTGTTGACTGAGGAATTTGCATTACTACACCATCTTGTAGTGTACAAACTCCATTGCCGTACATTTGATCATTATTTTTCGCACCACCAAGCTGGAAATTGATTAAAACTGGAATTTTTGATGTGCCGTCTGCAAGAGTAGCATCACCACCAACCATCTCGATTCCTGACACATCATCAAAGGCAACAAAGCCACTCCTTATTCCAACAATTGGAACACCTGAGCCATTTACCGCTTCAAACGAGGAAAAGCGAACACCCATCTTTGTGTATTGATTAAATGATATTAGATTTGGTCCACCAACAAGCTTTAATTTACCAAACTTAAGCTCTGTGCTTCCATAAACTACAGGACAATCAAGAGTTGCACCAGACACTAGAACAATGTCTGTTACTTCAGATGAAGCAGGTTGAGCCTTTGCCTCGTGCTGAAGCACTAGCTGCTTTAGGCCTGCAAGATCGTTTATCTTGCTTTCAAAAGCAACTGAATCAAGAACAAGTGTTCCACCACCTTCACCTACAAGGATTGGATTTCCTGAAATTTTCTTGGCAGAGCTTATAGAGGAACTACGAAGTATGTGCTTTCCAACTGAAGATATTGTAATATTCGCTAGATTAATATTGGAATCAAGTATGATTTCACTTTCCTCTTCACCAATTATTATTGAGCAACCATCTGATGGATAGCCAGCAGAGCCAGCCTCTGTTGTACTCCATTTTGATTTGTCACTCCAGTTACCATAGCCACCAATCCAAGTATATGTGGCAGTGTCTGCCAAAGAAATACTTATTGTTGAAGTTTGATTTACCCAAACAATATCATTATATGTAGTTGTTGCTCTAATTGCACAGCTATAGCTACCAGGATTCAAAATTAAGGAGTCAAAAGTAATTATTCCATTTTCTGGCATTGATGTAAGCCCGTCAAAAGCTTGTACAACCTCAAGGCTATCATCGGCAGAACCTATCAAAAGCTCAACCTTTGTTGTTCCTACGCCCCATATCAAAGCCTCAGCAGAAACTGATAATTTGCAATTTTCAGTAATTACAGAAAATTCATCTGCTATAACCGTTGATGCCTCAACAATAAATGAACCAGTATCAGACCATACAGTTTGTGGAGTTTCAGCATTATTTACAAGCTGAAATGCGTAGTAATAAGTTGCAGCAGGGGTTAGCTCAGAAATAACAGCACTAATTTGGCCTCTTTCTGTGATTGTGCCCCAATCAACAAAATCACAATTTTCATCAATAGTACTATCTGTGCTATAGAAAAGCTTTATATCCACAGAGCTTGCTCCTGTCCCAAGCTGAGTTAAAACACCAGTAATCTCTGCCTGGGTGCCAGACTGTACGCAATCAGCCACTCTAAAGCTTAGAGGCACATCTTCTCCTAAAGAAAATACTCCGTCTGAATAAATAAATTCTTCTGATGTCATTGTATCATAGCAAGCCTTAACCCAATCTGGTGACTCAGCTGTTGCATGAAGGCGAAGCTCATCAAGCTTACCATTCCATATATTTCCACCTGTGCTTACACATGCGATGTGCATTGGCTCTGTTGGCTGTACAACCTGATTTAAGGTCTGAGCCTTTTCACATATACCATTGATGTAAAGGCGGGCTGTCTTGTCTGCTTCAAATACAGCAGTCAAATAAACCATCTCTCCGCCAGGGCCCTTGTCATCAACATATTGGAATTGACTTTGAGCACTTGAACCGACAGTAATCTCATTTATTTGTTTTTGGATTGTTAGCTCATATCCCTGTTTGTTTGTCCAACTAGACATTGTTGAAAGAATGCGTGCATAGCTATTTGCTCCACCATCATACTTTGCCCAAACAGAAATAGAAACTGTTGAACCGTCTCCAAGAGCACTCCATTTTACATCATTTGAATATTCTGCCCATGCAGTTCCTGCTGATTGCCAGCACTTACCAACTGCACCATCAGTGGTAAAAGAAGGATTACCTTGCAATTTGGAAGGAACTAATCCTTGAGCGGATTCCTTTGTATCTTCAGCAAAATGCCAAACAGCACGATACCCTGTCTCAGTCCATACCGTGGAAGCATCTACAGCTGGAATTGAAGAAATATCTTTCGCACCATAATACATTGAAAATGCTGTGTCATTCCCAGAAAGCGTTGGAAGCATAACCCAAACATACGATGTTCCACTTGCATCCCATGAATCAATTTCATGTGGAATTAAATTTCCATTTGCATCTGTAAAACGCACATCTGAGCCATCCTCTGCACAATCCAAATAATTAAACCCAACAGGTTCATCATTTGCAAGCTTTACAAGCACAGGAAAATTATTCAAGGTTGTCGTTCCTGAATACCCTGAAACAGAAAAATCTACCATCATATTGAATGAGGAAGAATCAAGCACCTCAGACTGAGCAAATGTCGCCAGTAGAGCACAAATTACTGAAGTGATTATTTTTTTCATAGTATATATCCTATCCTATTAACATTAGTTTTTTTATAAAATTATTCTTTTATGATTTTGAGCTGAGGATAATAGTTCTCATCCTTAAATGCTCGATAGGTACCAAGTGGAAGGCCAGCTCCATTAACAACATTCCACCCTAAATCAAGATCAAACCATGCATAGCGTATAGAGAAAGCCTCTTTAACCTTTGGAGAGGTAACAACAATTGTGTTGCCAAATATTTTTGCATCGGCATAGTAGTAAACAACACCCTCTTTCGGCTTACCTGTTTTATCAAGCTCTGTTGGATGAGCTTCTACTGGACCACTTATTTCAAAGCCCTTAATTGCTTTATCATCACGAGCCTTCAAGCCTCTGGCATTTTTTAGGTGAATAATGGCTTTATTACCAACCCATTCAACCTTCTCCACTGTAGGGCATGTTCCTTCAATCCTTTTTCCATAAACGTTTTGTAACGCCCAAGCAGCATATCTTTCTCCAACTTCAATCTTACGAACAGGATGAATATCTTCTTCTCCCAAATCAAGGAGAGAGACAATGCCACAATCAGGAGTAGAAGCAGCAACTGTGTTTAATGTATAACGCATATCTGCAACAACCGAGCCTGTTGGTTGAGCAGTTTCTCCATTTTTTATACGCTCAGATGAATTTGGTTTAGAGTCTATTCTATGAGGAGCAATTTCTGTTACGATAACAGGCAATTTCTCATTGTATGTAAAACGAGCTCTCCAGCCTCCTACTAGCGCATCAAACAATTCTCCATATTTGCCATTACCCAAATCGGAACAACCTTGATACCAAACTGCGCCCTTAATAGCCATTGGATAAAGTGGATTAACTAGCCCAGCATCCATTGTTGTAGCAGAAAAAATACTGATATTGCGTGCATCATCTGGCTTACGGCACTCTGGATGATTCCAAATATCCTTTGGCACCACCTCTCCAAAGCAAGCTTTAAACTTAAACTCCCTACGCTCCGCACGGGAAGGCCATATAGAAAAGAAAACAGGCTTGAGCATACCCACTGGCTTTCCATCGCCACCCCCACGAACTGTATAGCGTATGGCAAGAACATTTGTTCCAACACGACCATGTTCTTTAGTAGGAAAACCATATCCATGATAAGGATTTCCACTTGCTCCAAATGCTTTTCCATTAAGATATGTCACATCACTACCAAAAGATTCTTCATAGGTAATTGCCCAATTTTTCTTTAAATCCTCTTCTGTTAATTCAAAGGTTGCACGGAGCCATATATCTCCTGAAAAGTCTTTTGGGAACGGATCTGCCTGAAACCCCCTTCCATCAATAACGACATCTTTCCAAATATCAGTCTCAACAAAATCTACATCAAATAAAGAAGGCTTAGTTTTTAAGAAATTGCTAGCAGGCTCAAACCGCTGATTCCACTCAAAAATACGCTTTTCATAATTTTCTACGCCACCATCCTTTACAAACCCATTCCAACGATTATACCAATAATTAGCAATATTCTTTGCATATCCTTTACCATTGTCCTTCGCCCAAATTTGGCCTATCCAAGAATCAATCTTTGTTGCTGGCCAAGAGGCATTGACTAGACCTATTGGAATATCTAGCTCTTCCTCAAGCTTTGCACCCATTACATAAAGAGCCATACCACTCTTACGAATTGCCTCAGGTGTTGATATTTCCCATGCAACGCCTTCAACATCCTCACGAGGATAAGGAGAATTGCCATTTTTCTCTTGGCGCATTGTCAAGGTGCGGATATTAGGATTTCCAGATGCCTTCGCAATAAATTCCTCTCCACCTATTGGTAATCTTCCATAACCATTGAAATCATAAGACATATTTGATTGACCAGAACCAAACCACACATCACCAAAAAGAACATTTGTAATAGAATGCTTCTCTGCTCCACATATAGCAGTAATTGTAGATGAGCGCTTATTAGCTTTTTGAGGAGGAAGCTTAATTTCCCAGCGGCCATTCTCATCAATCTTTGTTGTACCTACCTCTCGATTATTAAGTAATACCTTAACTGCTTTACCAGCCTCACCAAAACCCCAAACCGGAGCAGCAACCTCTCGCTGAATAACCATATTGTCTGAACAAACCGCTGCAAATTTAAATTCTTTTCCGATTATAAAATTAGCTGTAGTAGCTAATAAAGAAATGATTAAAATTTTTTTCATTCAAATATCCTTTTCTAGTACAATTTGTACTACGCTTACATAGTATCAAGTAATTACTGGCACAATATTTGGTTCTTCATTTACTAATATTTATAGCAAAAAATATTTTTCTTTTTAATTCGAAACTCATAAATCTATTTTGATTTTATCCACAAGTTTTTGTGATTTTTAATTTCAGTGTTGCTAAAACAGTTACCTTTTTTGTAAAATAGCACTATGAATAAATCAAGAAACCCAAAAGATTTTTGGATTACAATTACAGACGGCAACAACCTTTTTGATGCTGAATTTAGAGCTGGAGCCATGGCAAGAGCCTCAGAGCTTGGGCTTAATCGCATTCGCATTGAGGGGTGCGAAACCATTCTAGCAAATTTAGAAAGCTCAGAAGCTCTTCGGGAAAGCAATTTAGCCATTATTTGCCACCTTAGGGATAAAAAACTCCTAGATTTTATTAAGCAATACAATATTCCAGCTATTCTTCTTGGTTTTTCCCAGCATAATGCGGATGAATATATCATACCATCTTGCTCAACAAACAATGAGGCCATTGCACAAATAGCCGCAGACTATTTCTACGAGCAAAATCGCTTTGCTTCCTATGTTTATGTAGATGCTTTCACAAGTCCAGATTGGGATTGGTGGACAAAAATAAGGCGAGAGAGCTTCCAGAGAACACTTCAAGAGCATGGATTTAACGATTCTGTTTACCACCTAAATCTGCTAGACCTTCCTCCTCAGGACGATGCAAAGCGCTTTCTAAACAACATTAAAGACATCCCCAGACCAATTGCAATCTTTGCTTGTAATGACCGAGTTGCTCGAGAGATTGTCACATTCTGCGACATAGGCTCACTTCATGTACCAGACGATATTGCTGTTTTAGGCGTAGATGATGAAGTATGCATTTGCGAAAATGCGCCAACATCAATTTCCTCTATAAAGATTGAGCATCATAGATTGGGGCGTATTGCCATAAATCTCATGCACGAGATGATTGAATCTGGCAATTACAACGTAAATCGGAGAATACTTTGCCCGCCAGTGCGTGTGGTGGAAAGAAATTCCACAAGCCGCCAAGAGCCCAAGGATCATCATGTTGCCCGTGCATTAAATTACATCCGCACTGCACACATAGACCTACTCAATGTAGAAAATATTGTAATTGCAAGCGGTTCCTCCAGAAGCTATCTCCAGAAGCACTTTAAGAATGAAACTGGAAGAACCATTTTAGGGGCTATCCACAATCGACTTCTTGAGGACGTAAAGCGTATGCTTGAAGGCACCAACAAGCCAATTTCTGAAATTGCAGCTATTACAGGGCTTGTGTCTTTTTCAAGTCTTTGCACCCTCTTTAAACGCAAATACGGCATTTCCATGAAGGAATACCGTAACAAGCAACATAATTGTTAGTCATTGTGTCCTTTACGTCTCTCTATCTCTTCTTCGCACTTATTGCTTTCGCTTAACACGGTGTACGGAGGACAAGGGAGAATTGTGCCAACAATCATTCCAAAACCCCCAGAATACTCTCCGTGTCTCCTTACCTCTCTATCCTCCGTGTTTCGCCGAAGGCCCAAGCGAGAGCGATTAAATCGTTTCACTCGTTGCTTACGCTTAACACGGACACACATAGTGTGATTTTTACGGAGGACAAGGGAGAATTGTGCAAGCAATTATTACAACAACCCCAGAACCCCTCCGTGTCTCTGAGCCTCCAGAAAACCACACTACGTGTGCTCCGTGTTTCGCCGAAGGCTAGAAAGCACAAGCGACAAATCAATCCTCTCTGTGTCTTTGCGTCTCTGCGGGAGATAAATTCAAATATAATCCACTAAACAAAAAACACATTGGGCTTTCTTCCTAAGAATACTAACGCAATGTGTTAACGAATTTTTGTTCTAATATTAGATTAGAAACAGGTTATATGTGGGACAAAGAAAATTTTAAATTGGCTCATATTGTCATCAAAAAATTTGGTTTTTCAACCCTTTGATTGGGTTGAAAAACATTTTCCGGAGGCTTGCTTGCTATGCTTTTTATTTACACCGCTTGCTACGCCTCCTTTTTCTTTTAGCACATATTATTTTTCTGTCCTAGAGGCGACGAGGCGGAAGCCGAGGAAGTTGAACCTGCGATCGGGATTGTACCAGAGCCTGTAATCCGACTCGCAGTAAGACGCATTAACATAGTAGCTACCACCACGGTAAATACGGTTAGAACCATCAGCCGACGCTGTCCACTCCCACACATTGCCATGCATATCGTATAAGCCCCATGCATTGGGCTTCTTCTGCCCCACTGGATGCGTCTCTTCTCCTGAATTATAGAGATACCAACCCATCTCTTCTAGAGTGCCCTCTCGCCCATCTGCTAGCAATCCATAATCACCTGTGCTTCCAGCTCGGCAAGCATACTCCCATTCCTCCGATGTTGGCAGCCTGAATGTTATCCCTGCTTTCTTAACTTCTTCACGAGCATTCAGCTTCTCAATAAACTCTTGGCAATCATTCCATGAAACATACTCTACTGGACGAGATGAATCGTCTGTGAAATCTGATGGATTATCTCCCATTATTGCTTGCCATTGAGCTTGAGTTACCTCATATTTACCGAAATATAGACCTTTGTGGGTAGCACTATCTGGTATGCGCACCATATCTATGCCAGCTACAGAAATTTCTCGTTCTGCTTCAGCTTCTTGCACAGTCATAGGCTTACCACTAGAGGATTGGCTAACATGGCTATCTATTGTCTCACTCATAGAGAAAGATGCGTCTGCTAAAGCTACAGCACTCATAGACGCAACAAACAACATTGATATTTTTCTCATATTTTTCATTCCTTTGGTTTTGTTAATTAGTAATAAAAAAACGTATTCTCATTCTATGTCTATGATGAGGCCCTAGGAGACCCTGAAACAAACATAAGAAAGAGAATACGCCAAGGAATGGCACATCTCTGCTCTATATGCCGTGTCTCAAGAAATTTCCTAGGTTTCATCATACGACAAATATGCAGTAATGCATTAAAATCATCTGAAGAGGCTATATTCACCTCCTATTTGTGTATATAATATTAGCACTTATTTTTTATTTATACAAGAATAAACTTACACTTACCATACGAAAATTGCCACTGTAATTACTACACAAGCCATTAACAATTGGATTGATAAGAATAAAGTGTGCGGAGTTACACGTGGTCCCGCTGAAAGTCTCTGCGGTCTCTGCGACCACTGTGGGAGAAAAACGAAAATTACGCCAGCAATTATTACAATAACCCCAGCACCTCTCCGTGTCTCCGTTCTCTCCAGAAAACCACACTACGTGTGCTCCGTGTTTCGCCGATGGCCACAGCGGGAGCGTTTAAATCGTTGCACTCGTTGCTTTCGCTTAACACGGAGTACAGAGAAAAGGAGACGCGGAGAGGTTTGGGAAGATATTGGAAAAAGAGGCTTCATCCCCTTTGCGTGCTGACAGTTTGATAGTTGGGCAGAGAAATGAGGGTGCCTTGCCGCCCTAGACCCACAACTGTCAAACTTTCCAACTCGCCCACTCGCAAACTGTCAAACTTTCCAACACCTCAATACCTAAACAGTTTCATTTTTTATAGTTTTATAGTTTGACAGTATGATAGTTTGACAGTATGACAGTTTGATAGTTGGATAGAGAAGATGAAGGTGGCTTTGCCTCCTCTCGCTTTCTCCCAAAACCCCAGAATCCCTCCGTGTCTCCTTACCTCTTTTTCCTCCGTGTTTCGCCGAAGGCCAGAGCACTAGCGACCATCAGTTCTCTGCGTCCCTATTTTTCGCACTTTTAAGGATTACATTTACATCTGTGTGCCGAATTTAGTCGGTTTTTCCATTCTGTAAGGAAGTCGGCTGGCAGCTCTGTAAATTCTTTATAAGAGACGCCTGCTGCTTCACTCTTATGCATACCTAGCTTATGGTACGGCAAGAGCTCAACCTGATAAATATTTAATGGAGCTAAAAATTCTGCTATCGCATTCATCTCTTCATGAGTTGCATTATAACCACCTATCACAGGTATGCGAACAACTATCTTGCCAGGAAATTGTGATGCGAGCTTAATTAAATTTTCTTTTATCAACTTATTTGATACACCTGTACCCTGAATATGCAAACTCTCTAAGATACATTTTACATCGTACAAAAAAATGTCCGTATAAGGTATCACTCTTTCAAAATGAGACCATGCCACATTTCCTGCCGTATCAATTGCTATAGGTATATTCGCATTCTTGCATTTCTTCAAAAGCTCTTCTAAAAAATCAATTTGCAGCATGCACTCGCCACCTGAGAAAGTTATTCCGCCACCTGATTTTTCATAATATGCCCTATCCTTCTCAAGCTCAGCAAATACATCGTCAACGCTCACTATGCGTCCGCAAAGTTCTAATGCATCATTGGGACACAACAATGCACACTTACCACAAAGCATACAGTCGCTTTGTTTTGTCGGGCAAATTGCTACACACTTGCCACATGCGCTACATTTTTCTGAATATCGTAATAAAGCCCGCTTTGGATTTATTCCCTCTGGATTATGACACCAAAGGCAATTAAGATTGCATCCCTTAAAGAATACTGTTGTGCGAATACCCGGACCATCCACAAATGAGGCGCGCTGTAAATCAAAGATTATTCCATTCATTTTACTTAATCCCGAATAATCCTTTTAGGAGCGATGTACTGTGCGACTGATAATGTCATCTTGGATACTTGGCTTCAGCTTAACAAAATAATCAGAGAAGCCAGTCACACGCACTCGTAAACTCTTATAATTTTCAGGAGAAGCCTTTGCAGAAACAAGATCATCCTTTGAGGCATAAGTAAGCTGGAAATGTACTCCACCTTGATTAAAAAATATCTCAAGCATATCAGCAAGCTTTTCAAAGTTTGCTTGCTCACTTACGAGCTTCTCATCTAAATAAAGATTTGTTATTGTAGAGCCACATGCTATAGCATTTGCATCACATTTAGCAATTGAATTTAATAGCGCCGTCAATCCCTCGCGATCTTTCCCTTCGCTTTGCCCTATTCCAAACTTTATTAAATCATAATTGCATCGACCATCTGGGGTTGCCAGTGTTTTCTCGCCAAACATCTTATGATGCTCATTGTAGCCCAACAAATCACCAACAAGCCACTGATAGCCGAAAAGATTTTTCTTCCCTTTTAAAAAGTTATATAGGCTTTGATAAAGTTGCTGAGCAACAGAATTAGAAAGCACATCATCATTTCCCCAGAAGCAGCCGCGCTTTAGGATGATAGTACGCATATCCTCATAGCCTGCCCAATTTGAATGCAAAGCAGAAATCAAATCTTGCATAGAGAAAAGCTTTTCTTGAAAAACAAATTGCTTAACAATGATAAGTGAGTCTATCAAATTTGTTATTCCAATAAGCATTGGTGAGGCAATCGCAATATTACAGCCACCTTGTGTCAGGGTCTTTGCATTTTCTATGCACCCATTAAAGAAAAGGCATGATATATAATTTATGTCCTTTGCGCGTTCGGCATTGTACAGATCATCATAATCATAAATTTGCTGTAAATCTGCAAACAATTCATTCTCAAAAAGTGAATAAAATTCATCGTATGAGTTGGCATTTACAATTAAAGATGATTTGCTATGAAAAAGAGTTTCCATACATCTGAGGATATTTCCCTTTGATGTACTGCCTGTAATTGCACCGAGAAATGCTGGCTCATTGCAGCCTACCATGGTGTATTGTACTGCTTCTTCAAATGGGATATTGCAATTCTCTGTAAAGCATTTAATGCGCTTATCGTCATTTGTAAAAGCGATGCGTTTATGAGGATCATTTCGCTCACAATCAAGTACAAATCGAAAAGCTTCAGAAGAAAGCTTTTTCGTCCATCTCAAAGTAATCTGAGGAATAAATGTAGGCAGCTCAATTAGACTTTCTACAATCAAAGCAGAAAGTTCATTAAAAGCATCTTCTCCATTTGGTAAATATCCGCCAATACAAAAATGCGACTCTCCTCCACGCGTAAAATGAACAGAGCTTATTGGTGTAGATGCTTGAAGCATTAGAAACAGCTCTTGAAGATATTCGCGTGCTTCATCGCGTGTCAATACACCGGATTTAATATCGCGTTCGTAAAATGGTGTAAGAAATCTATCCAGAGTACCAACGCTATCAGGGTCTGCACTAAAACAAACAAAAATTGATAGAACTGCTTCATAGAAGCATTCTGGTTTATAGCGAGGCACTCGTAATAGTGCTGACGACAAGCGTTCAAGGCGCTGCTTTACATCTGGGTCTGCTATTGTTTTTGCAAATTCACTTACTTTGTTTGAGCAGCGCTCGCTCCATTCAATCATTGCATCAGCAACAGCATTTAGTCCTCTCAAAAATTCTTGCTCTTGTGGCTCGGTATGCAACTTCAGCGATGAAGCAATTTCTTCCTTTATGCCTTCTATTCCTTTTTCAAGAACCGTAAAATATGAAGCTGTGGCATGCTGCCACTCCATTGTGGAAAGGTTGTCTATTGGCTTTAAATAATACTTGCTAAGTGCTGCAAAAGTATTTGCATGACCTCCACGCTTAAATGCATCACCTATTACTGAACCATCAAAATTGAAGCGACCTGTAAATGAGCAATACTCATTTATTACTGGCTCTTGCTTTATAATATATTCGCAAATCCGACTTACATCTTCATTAACATAATCAGGTGATGACTTGTCGTACTGAGAAAAATCAACATTTCTTGGGACGACATGCATCTCCCCTTTCAAGGTCAATTCTGTGAGCTTTTTGATTCTTTCAGTCATTCTAAACCTTGATAAATGTTTTCGGTGGAGCTTATTTTTTGTCGCTATAATAGCTGGTAAGCGCAGTTTTACCAGATTTGCGAAGCTTTAACCTTGGTCGCACAGCCTTTAGCATTGCCTCTGCTTCCTCAAGAGTCTTTACATACCCACGCTGCAAAAGAAATGCTGCTGCAAAAAAACCTGTTCGCCCATGTCCTTGTCCACAATGAATATATATTCCTCGCTCTGGCAAAGAATTTATAAATTCCCGCAAGTCTTTCTCTGAACAAACACTTGCCTCCAATATTGGAAACGATTTATAGCCATCAAGCCTTCTAATGCTCCGTGCCTCAGCAAACTCTGCTGCTAAATCTACAATAGTAACACAACTAGCAGGAAGCTGACTCGCTTTAGATAATCGACGCCCTATATAAATCCCAGGCAATAACTCATTATATGCTGGCTCACTTGTACAACGCGTTATTATAAATTGACGTATCCACAACGGTACCATATATGGCAAAAATGAGAAAACCCCATACCAAGCTATTGTTCCATTTTCTCTCTTGCCAAATGCCAATGAATCATTTGTCTGATATGCATTACTCAAAAAACCCGCAATCATTGCCCCCCATAGGGTAATAATCATTGGTCCATAATATACTATGCCACCCTTAACCACTCCTCGCTGTATCAGCACAATTGAAATCAGCATTAACACTAAAAAAAGATTTGAATAACGCTTGTAAATATGACGCGTCGGTTCAAATATTTTACGATCATTCTCTGGAGAAAAATCCTGCATCAACATACTCCATACATTCACTGCTGCTTAATAATTTTGCAGTTACCAGTTAAGCCAGCCCCCAATTCCATTATCAACGCCTTGGCTGACACATCTCCTACTATATGTCCACCTGCCTTTATTTCTATAGACCCTGCCACAGAAATTTTCCCCTCTAGCTTACCAAGCACAACTAAACTGGCACATCGCAGCTCAGATGCTACTTTTATCTCTGCAGACTGTGGAATTACAATCTTTGCTTTTTCAAGGACAGATGGACTAAACACCGCTCCCGATTCTAAACATATCTCCTCCGATGCTAGCACTGCAGCACATCGGCTTATATCCCCACCAATCGTAACAGAGCGTCCATTTATTGTTATACCATCCGTGAGTTTTGCACCAGGCTTTATAACAACATCACCTATTGTTTTTATATCTGTTGTCTGCTCTCCATCAACAACAATATCATCCGTACAAAGCAATATCTTACATTTTGGGCAATATGGCACATGGAGTTTACCTGCTGCAGTGAAACTATATCCACAGCTATAACAGATAATCTCTCTTTTTTTAGGTGCAACTGTTACGCCAATCTTTTTTAATTGCATAGGGGCGGACTTATTATCTACCCCATTTGAGCCAATACTAGAACGCGAAGAAGCACCAACAGCACCAGAACGCACACCTACAGCAGGCAATGGAGCTTTTCCACCGCTGCCTGGATTTGCTGCTTCTGATGCTTTCTTTGTTGGCTTTGCCCCAGTTGGAGACGCAGTAGCCCCTTTAGCTGCTGCACGTTTAAACGCCTGCACCTGAGAAAAGCCATCAATTATTTCTACGGTGCGTTTTGCCATAATTATGCTTTGTATTTCTAAACAATGATAAATTTATGCAATCTTTCGATAGCATCTATTTAAGCAATATATTCGAAATATATGCCTAAAATATACACTTTGCAGGGCAAGCACAGCCTACCCTGCCACAAAAGCATAGTTGTGCAATATTGCTTATTTCTTAGCTTCAGTTGCTGGAGCTGCTGGAGCCTCTGGTGCTACACCAGATGGATTTACCTCAGAGCGACCAATAAATGTTACACCATCCTCAACTGCTAAACGCTTTGCCTTAATATCTCCTAGTACACGTGCTGTGCTCTTCATCTCAATGCGATCTTTAGCAACAATATTGCCCTTAACTGTACCGTTAATTGTTACTGATTCTACATTGATATTGCCTTCAACAATTGCTGACTTACCAATTACTGCGGCTCCAGCACAAGTCAAATTACCCTGAAGCTTACCATCAAATTGTAGCTGACTTGAGCATTTAACATCACCTGTAATTTCAATATCATCACCAATAATTGACTTAATTACTTTATTCTCATCCATAATATTTACCTCGTTTTCTGTTGTTATTAAATTTTTACGTTAAAATATTCGTCACTAATTAAAATACATCACTTAATTTAACTTAAAATTAAGGGAAGAAGGAAGGGTGCTCTAGACCAGTTGTCTCTGGCAAACCAAAAATTAAATTCATATTCTGCAATGCCGAGCCAGCTTGCCCCTTAACAAGATTATCGATATAAGAAACCACACGTAGGCGGCGAACACGACGATCCACGCTGACAACAAGATTTGTAAAGTTTGTTCCACGAACATGCATTGAACCTACTGCTGCTGTTGATGGAAGCACACGTACAAATGGGCTATCCTTGTAGAATTCCTTATAAATTTCAATTACTTGCTCCTCTGTCATATCCTCGCGCAAATCTGCATATAGGCATGACATAATGCCACGACATAGTGGAACCACCTGAGAGGTGAAGGTTAGCATAATCTTCTCTCCTGCCAGCTTTGAAAGCTCGCGCTCGATTTCGCATACGTGCTGATGTCCAGCTAGCTTATATGCATTCATCATATCATAGCGGTTTGGATAGTGGAAGGTTGCAGCAAGCTTTTTACCAGCACCACTGATTCCAGATTTACAATCGCAAATTACACTATTTGGAGTAAATAGCTTTGCATTTGCAGCTGGTGCAAGACCTAGGATGCAGCTAATTGCAAAGCAGCCAGGATTACCAACAATCTTTCTATCTACATTTATGTCTGCACGATGTAGCTCTGGTGCTCCATACACAGAAAGAGGAAGCAAATCTGGAGCAGCATGCACCGGATCCTTGCCTATGCGAGTTGCATATTCTGCATACTCTTCTGCTGTATTAAAACGAAAATCTCCACTATAATCGATAACCTTAGCACCCTTAGCGAGCTCTGCTGCAGCATTATTCATACCAACACGATCTGGTGTTGCCATGAACACAACATCTGCTGGCTCTTGAGCACGTGGATCATCTGGAGCAGTAACCTCCATATCACAGAAGCCCATCAAATGTGGCCAAATTTGTGAGATTGGCATCCCAACGCTTTCCATAGCAACAAGGCTTGAAATTTTCGCTTCTGGGTGTTTCAATAATAATTCAATAATTCCAATGCCACCATAACCACTGGCACCTACTACCTTTACCTTTATCATATCATTACCTTTCTTAAAAAATATGTTTTACAATGTGCGTTTAAGTTGTTCCTCTACAAGCAAGCGTAAATCTCTACGGCTTTCTTCTGCTTTTACATTTGCCACAGGCGGAAGCATATCCAATAGCTCCAATGCCTCAGCAGAAAGCTTTGCTGCCAATGCTCTCGCCTCCTGCTCACTCATAATTCGTAGAATACTGAGCTCTGTTGCCTTAGATGGATCACCTCCATCTAAAATATCATCAATAAGCTGGAAAGCCACACCTAGGCGAAAAGCAAATGCTCTAAGTGACTCTACCACTTCACTGCTTGCTCCCCCTGCAATTGCCCCCATAACAATGGCACAGATAATTAAATCTGCTGTTTTGTGGTGGTGAACGTAATCAACAAGCTCCTTTGTATACTCGCCCTTAAATGTCACATCCTCCCATTGTCCACCGACAACACCTGCTGGACCCGCTGCTCTAGCAAATTCTTTAATTTGTGCAAGCCTTTGCTCTACAGTAAGCTCATCTCGCAACACCCCTGCAACATATTCAAAGGCTAGAGCCTGCATTGCATCACCAGCCAACACCGCCACATCCTCTCCATACTTGGCATGAACAGTTGGCATTCCACGGCGAAGTAAATCGTTGTCCATACATGGCATATCATCGTGAATCAATGTATATGTGTGCAAAAGCTCTATTGCAACTGCAGCATTTAATGCATTGTCCATCTTGCCACCGACTGCCTGACAGGCACTCAAGCATAGCACAGGGCGGTAACGCTTTCCTCCTGTGCTTGCTGCATATGCCATTACCTCAACTAATTTAGTAGGCACACCCCTAGCCTGCTGCTGCTCAAATACCTTTGATATCTGCTCATCAACCAGCTCTCGACAGTGTGACGTTTTTTTTACAAAATCCATATTTAATCCTTCAATGCCTTATCAAAGCGCTTTCGAACTGCCTCAGGTGCATACTTACCAATTGTATATGCTCTGCCCTGCTCAGCCATTATTGCTGCCTTATCTGGGTTATCCAAATAAAATAGGAGCTCCTCCTCAAATTCTGGATAGCGGGAGAACCACAGACCACCATTTGATGATTCACATTGCCACCTTAAGACCTCGCCCCGTGCATGAACAAGTGCAGGTGTTCTTGCCAACCACGCCTCCAATATTACAATGCTTAGGCTCTCATTCACAGATGGGTGAATAAATGCGACAGCCCCAGCCATTGCCTCGCGCTTCTCTTGCTCGCTTACAAAGCCTAAATCAATAAAATGATCGCGTAAACTCTCCGGAATATCAACGTGGCCAGACCCTGTCATCACAAGCTTAATATCACGCCCTGTGCGTTCTCTAAAGCAACCCACATAGTCAACAAGCGTTGGTGTTCCCTTTAGAGGCTCTCTTCTTCCTGAATAGAGCACATACTGAGCTGTAATGCCAGTACGCTTTGCAAATGCGTCCTTAGCGACATCAAATGGTTCAATTCCCATTGCTATCACAGCCTCAACCTTAGGGGACAAACCATCAATTAGTCTGTGTGCTAGCTGTTGCTCTGGCTCTGTATTAAACAAAAAGCCACGCACAGCCTTAAACATTGATTGAATGCGGCGAACTCTCGCAAATGGCTCATCATGCAAGCAAGGAATAAGTAGCACCTTTTCTGGTACTGCTCTAGCAACTGCCTCTACCAAGCCAAACAAATATGGACCAGTAAGCACTCGATCAATTTCTGAAGCATATTCCGTTAGGTATCTAATCAAGCCAGAGGAATTAACACTATTTCTAAGCCAACGCTCTTCCTCTTCATCGCTCAATTCATATCCACTACAAATATTTGTCTGTAGAGTTAGAAATGTATTTACATCTCGTTGCTCATCAACCTTAAATCTACGAACAACCATACCATCGCGAACAAAGGTTTCTTCTGGAAGCTCATTTTCCCAAGTAAAATGGCTCTTCGCACAAGTAGTTAAGAATTCAACCTCATAGCCTAAAGAAACAGCATCCTTAGCAAGGCTATAAATCAAAGTTTCTGCTCCACCTACAGTTCCAGGTTCATGTAAGCGAGGGCAAACAAATGCTAATCTCACTTCTGCTCTCCTTCTAGCTGTGCAATACGAGCCTTAAGCTCAGCAATCTCGCGCTTTTGTCTGCTATGCATTACCTCAATTGCTGCCAATAGCAAGGAATTGGTTTGATTCTGCTGAGACCACATTCTGTAGGTATAGAATTTTAAAAGCTTCCAAATAGTTTTCTTAAGCTTAATTATTGGACCAGCAAATTTTGAGCGCTTCTCAATAATTTCGAAATCATTCATATCAACAGGAACAATCTGACGCAAGCAAAGCAGATATTGCTCCATAAAGCTTTCGTCATCCTTTAGTGTTAGAAGATTATTCTTCTCTGCACGAGCAACGCGTGCCTCGTCGTAGACACCCTGTTTGCGTTTCTCTTCCACCCTTGCTAAAATATCAGCAACAACAGCCTTTGCGTCAATGCCATCAGCACCAATTGAAATCTTATTTGTGTCCATAATTAACCTCTTAAAACATGCATACAATATTGATTTGTTCTTTTTTCTTTACCAATTGTAGTTTCCTGTCCATGCCCTGGATATACTTGGTAATCATCTGGTAATTGCATTAGCTTTTTCAATGAATTAGCCATTGCATCCCAATCTCCGCCAGGCAAATCTGTGCGTCCTACCGATCCTGCAAATAATGTATCTCCAGCAAAAACGGCTCTACCAACATCATCAACAAAGCAAACACAGCCAGGTGTATGACCAGGAGTATGAACTACACGTAGAGAGCCTTCTCCAGACACAATCATATCTGCCTCTCTAATTGAGGAGAGCAATTCCTCTGGATATTTTTGGAGCTGCTCATAACCAGGGAAGCAGTTTATTGGGGTAAATGCCCAAACTGCATCCTCTGCCGCCATTTTTACAGGTATATGATAGCGCTGCAAAAGGCCATCCAGAGCAGAAATATGATCTGCATGACCGTGTGTAAAAAGAATAGCCACAGGTGTCATTTTACATGCTTCTAGGGTATTTATTATATCCTCAGCATCTGCACCTGGATCGATAATTAAGACATTATTTAGGTCATTATATACAAGATATGTATTCACCTCGTAAAGACCAGTTATTATTTTTTGAACTTTCATGCTCATATTATATTATAATATGACTTAGAAAGCAACAAACTTAAACCCAAAATTCACTTGAGTGAAAAGACAAACTAAATGCAACCCCCATTTGAGTTCGGTGTTGCATTTACTTTGTCTTGAAAACTATTGTCTTTTGCCTGCGGCGCATTCTGGGAGATTAGGAGTTTGGGAGATTCGGAGGGGATGCTAGAAGTATGGAGAAGCGACATCCTGTCGCTTCGCGTGCATTAGCACGCCTATGCGTGCGACATGTACACGGATTAGCACGGATGGGTGGGTTTACACGGATGAGTAATGGTCGCTGACGCTCTAGCCTTCGGCGAAACACGGAGGAAAAAGAGAACGGAGACACGGAGAGGTGATGTGGGGGTACTGGAATGATTGTTGGCACAAATCGTGTTAGGCGAAAGCAACGAGTGCAACGATTTAAACGCTCCCGCTCCCGCTGTGGCCTTCGGCGAAACACGGAGGATTAAGAGAACGGAGACACGGAGAGGTTTTGGAAAAGTATGGAGAAGCGACTTCCAGTCGCTTTGCGTGCACCAGCACGCTTCAAAAGTGCGAGGTTTTCCCCTCCCGCAGAGACGCAGAGTCACAGAGAGGATTGATTTGCCGCTTGTGCTTTCTAGCCTTCGGCGAAACGCGGAGCACACGTAGTGTAGCAATAAGCAACACGAATAACAACAATTAAATCATAATTTTACTTAATGGGGCGCATCTGAGTTATTCACCAGATTAATCTTAAATTAAAATATTCAATTAACAAAATTAAGGAGTACTACGCCCCCTAGAGCGCTTTTCGTTTTTAGTGGCTCTTCGTTTAGTTTTATCCTTAGA
>CALDQE010000034.1 GCA_937911295.1 uncultured Verrucomicrobiota bacterium | reverse complement strand
TTGTCCATTTTTGTTGATTGCTAGCACAATTCTCTGTGTCTCTGCGTCTCTGCGGAAGGGGAGAATCTCGCACTTTTAGCTCACACACAAGCAATCCTGCAAAATCTGTTAATCCTGTTCTACTGTGCGAAAGTACACGCAAGTTATCACATTAAGGCAATTTTCATTGATTGTTTTTATGGATTAACTTGTTTAATTTTATTAAAAATGGTATAATAAATATGTTTTTTGACGGTGGATAAATATGGATGATAAAGAAACAAAATACAATCAATTTGATGAATATCTAAGGCAGAGTGAACCGCATAAGTTAGATAAGGTTCTAACATGGAAAACAGCAATCGGATTGCAAGCGGTTGATGGTTTGTCTCCTTCAAGCTATCTAATTGAAACAGCAAAACGTCATATTGATGGTGATATTTCTATTGAGGAAGTTCAATCACTTTTAAATTCTTATTATAAATCTCAAAGATCACGAACCATTGATGAAGGGAAGATGGAAGAGGCAGATAAAGTTTCTGCTAATATTGCTAGAATTCTAAATGAAAAAACATTTTCTTTTTCACCTGCAGCTTATATAAATATTCATAGGTGTATTTTTGATGGTGTTTTTAAATTTGCAGGGAAAGTTCGAGATTATAACATTACAAAAACTGAGTGGGTTCTTCGTGGTGATACCGTGTATTATGCAAGTGTAGATGATATAATGCCTGCATTAGAATATGATTTTACCCAAGAAAAAGAGTTTAATTATGCAGGACTGTCAAAAGATCGTATGGTTAAGCATTTTGCAAAATTTATTGCAAACATTTGGCAAATTCATGCCTTTGGAGAAGGCAATACTAGAACAACAGCTGTGTTCGCAATAAAATATTTATCCGCTTTAGGCTTTTCGGTTACAAATACTCCATTTGAAAGTCATTCATGGTATTTTCGTAATGCACTAGTTCGAGCTAATTACAGAAATTATCAACGAAATATTACTCCAACGTTAAAGTTTTTAGAGGCATTTTTCCGAAATTTATTATTTGGTGAAAACAACGAGTTAAAGAACCGTCATTTAATTATAGACCCACCAAAAGAGTTTATAAGCGAGGTGCAGGAAACAAGTATCGAACAAGTGTACCGAACAAGTACCGAACAAGTTTCGAGCAAGTTGGGTATTGATAATCCTAACATCATTCGGGTATTGCAGGTACTTAAAAATGATGCACTTTCAATAAAGGAAATTCTAATCTTGTTAGGATTAAAGCACCGTCCTACATTTCTTGAAAATTATTTGAAGCCAGCAATACAAGGTGGTTTTGTTGTACCCCTTTATATAGACAAGCCTAACCATCCTCGCCAAAAATATCTTTTAACCGAAAAGGGATTAATTTTATACCGTAGGCTAGGGAATAGAGAATAGCTGATACCTAAAAAGCATTTTGTTACCCGAACCCGCAAACTCGCAAACTATCAAACTCGCATACTCGCAAACTCGCTTACTCGCAAACTTGCAAACTAACTCAGTTCTTGTGCGATTTTAAGGCTAGAAAGTTTGATAGTTTGACAGTGGGCGAGTTTGACAGTTTGACAGTGGGGATGAGGGTGGCCCTGCCGCCCGGTGTTGCTGGGGCGAGAGGTGGCAAGGTGCTAACCTTTGCCTCCTTGAGCGTCATCTTCCCTCGCTCCTCAAAACATTTAAAAATGCTTGTGCATAATTTTTTTGTTTAGTATAATTTATACGCATTTATATTCACAAGGAGCTGCCATGAAACATAATGAGAAAAAGAACGATTCTCAAATTAAGAAGCGTTGTAATGTTTGGGATTATACCCAACCAGGCACATATATGATTACGATTGCGTTAGCAAATCGAAATCACCCTATTTTAGGCAAAATTACTAGGTGTAATTTCCTAGAAAATTCACCTGATAGCCATCAGAACCTCCCGCCAAGCGCACTTTTACACAAGTGCAAATATGCACGAATCAAACTCTCCGTATTAGGAAGATTTGTCTATGATCAGTGGAATGCTCTTCATAGAAAATATGAAAATGTTGTTACCAAAGGGTGCAAGGTAATGCCAGATCATTTCCATGGCATTATTTTTGTGCACAAACCTTTGACATTCCCATTAGGAGAAATTATTCGAGAATTTAAATGTAAAACCACAAAATTTTATCAAGATGTGGTCCACACAAATGCTCTCCTGTGGGAGGATGGATTTGTTGATTCAATTTTAGCTAATGATATTGCATTTCAGCGTGCAATAGCATATATAAAAGATAATCCACGTAGGTTAGCAATAAAGAAGTCTTTCCCAGATATTTTTAAAATTGCAGACGACCTTTGCATAAATGGACTTTTCCCCGACGACCCAACGGCAACCGCAAATTTCAATGCTATAGGAAATAGTTTTTTGCTAGATATGCCTGAATTTTTTCAGGTTCAATGCTCGCGCAATGATTTTGAATATCAACGGATAAATGGTGAAATAGTCCGAGAGCTAAAGCCATTGATTCAAACCCAGGATTTTTTGGAACAAAGAGCTGCCATGCTTAAGGCATGTGGAAATAATGCTGTAGTGGTTTCTCCGTGCATAAGCGATGGAGAAAAGGCACTTGCGAGAGAGGCTATTGAGCTTGGCTTTCAGTTAATTGTTCTATATAAATCTGGGTTTAATAAATATTATAAGCCAAGTGGCATGCTTTTTGATTTATGTGCAAGTGGTAAATTGCTGATGCTTGCACCAGCAGCATGGGAGCCTCAAATTGGCAAACACTCAATCACAAGAGAAAAAGCACTAATCCTAAATAGACTAACACAGCTCATATCTAAAACACATGGGAGCGAGATTAAATACAAACGCTCCCAAATAGAATTTGATGATACAATGGTAAAGCTAACGTGTAAAGCGAGAGAATGCTCTGGAAGCTCAAGGAGGTAAGGGGAATGCTCAAGGAGGCAAGGGGAATGCTCAAGGAGGCAAGGTTAGCGCCTTGCCACCTTTCGCCCCAGCAACACCGGGCGGCAGAGCCACCCTTATCCCCACTGTCAAACTATCATACTGTCAAACTATCATACTATCAAACTATCAAACTATCATACTATACAAAAAATGGAACTGTTTAGGTGTTGAAGTGTTGGAAAGTTTGACAGTTTGCGAGTGGGCGAGTTTGACAGTTTGACAGTTAGGTTTTGAGGATGAAGCAGCACTGCCGTGCTATGAAGCGCACCTAAGATGTATTGGATACCTCTTAGGTGCATGAAGCGAAGCATAGCTTCATTTTATTTAGCTACCCCTCCTTAGACTTGGCGAAGGAAGATGAGTGATAAAACTTAAAAAATCACAATAGTAACATTCAATATAAGCAAATATTTGTTCATAAAATATGTGGTTTTTTGCATAATTACCCTACTCATTTAATTATGCAATTTTCCAATTTTTAAAAACAAACGTGTTGTTGAATTTATTGCCCTAAATATGGTATAATATTAACTAAATTTGAGGAGTATTTAAATTATGATTTTAAGAAGTCGTTTTTTTGTTTTAAGTGTTCTAGCCTTGTCTTCTCTCTTGGGCTTTTCCCAAGGGGTAAAACAAGCACCAATTATTGCAGAGGTTAAAATCCAGCAGGTAGGCGATGTGCCAGTTGATGAAAGCACCGCAAAGGAAATGATTTTCCTTCAGGAGGGGATGGATTTTGATGCACTTAAAGCAGCTGTTGATGTTAAAACTTTGCTTAGCTCGCAACGCTATAGCACAGTAAATTCTGTCTGTAATGTTTTAGACGGGAATAAAGTGTCTCTAATTTATCAGATAGAAGGACGCTACCGCCTTATGTCAACTCCTGTGTTCAATGGTATTGATCACTTATCTTCAAGGCAGGCACTTAAGGCAAGTGGATTGGATAAGGGAGCATTTGTTGATCAGCATATTATAGAGGCTGCTGCAATTAAACTCCGTAAGGAATATTTCTCTGATGGGTTTAGGGATTGTAAAGTAGAGGGTAAGATCGTAAAGCTTGAAGCAGGTGCAGAATATGTAGACGTTATCTTCGATGTTGTAGAGGGAGATAAAACAAAGGTCGCTCGCCTAGAATTTAATGGGAATGAAGTTATAAGTGGGGGCAATCTACGCCGTTATAGTGGCCAACGTTCAATATGGAATCCTGTTGGCTGGTTTAGCAAAAAGCGTGTGTCCGATTTTGATTTAGAGCTAGTACGTAGTGATGCATTAAAGCAATATCATGAATTGGGATATTTGGATGCAAAGATTTCTCAACCAAAGAAATCACAGACAAATAATGTTGTTTATGTTTCCTTTGATGTTGATGAGGGACGTCAATATAAGGTTGGTAATGTAAACTTCGAAGGAATGACACTTTTCAGTCCAGATGTTATCGGTGCTCAATTGCCTTTGCAAAAGGGTAGCGTTGCAACCTCAATAGCCATCGATGAAGCGAAAAAATTTGTTCAAGATTCTTATTCTGCTCTCGGTTACATTGATACAAAGGTCGATGTTTCTTCTGTGTTGAATACCGAGACCGATGAAGCTGTGATGAATTTTGTCTTCTCAATTGTTGAGAGCGAGAAGATAATGGTTCAAGATATTGTTATTCGTGGTAATACAAGAACAATGGACAAGGTTATTCGCCGCGAGCTATTATTAGATCCTGGTGATGTATTTTCAGGTGTAAGACTTGATCGGTCAATTCGCCGTCTACAAAATCTTGGGTATTTTTCAGATGTTTCATATACAGAAATAGAAACAATGGAAGAAAATGAGAGAGATTTGATAATTGAAGTAGAGGAGCGTGGCACAGGAAGCGTAATGGTTGGCTTTGGTTATTCGAGCGTTGATCATTTGACAGGATTCTTTGAAATATCTGAATCAAACTTTGATTTATTTAATTGGGGTAATTTCCGTGGAGCTGGTCAGAAGGCAAGATTAAGTGTTTCTGCAAGCTCAGATAATACAGATGTAGAGGCATCTTTCACAGAGCCATGGCTATTTGACAGACGTCTTTCGCTAAATGTTGAGGGCTATTATCGAACACGAGAGTATAATGAATATGACCAGGTGCGTGCAGGTGGTTCAATAGGAATTGCAAAACATATTCCTTGGGTTGGTCGTGTTGGGCTATCATATAATTTGGAGCAGGTGTCTCTTGATAATTTTCTTGAGGGAGAATATTATTTTGCAGATCATCCTGAAAAGAAATTCCAATATTCTGATGAGGATGATAAGTATATGCTTGGCTCATTGAAGCTAACATGGACCTTTGATACCCGCAATAATTCAATGATACCAACCTCTGGTACACGGGCAGTAGCATTTGGTAAATTGTATAACTCTGCCTTTGGAAGTGACTATGATATGTATGAGCTTGATTTTAATTTCAGGAATTATCAAAGTCTTCCTTGGGGACATGTAATTAGCTTATATGCTCATGCTAAGGTGATTGATACATTTAGCGATGATGATGTTGTCCCAATCGGTAATCGTTATTTCTTGGGAGGAGGGCGCGAAACTCGTGGATACAAGTATAGAGATGTAGGACCAAAGCTTCTTCCAGTTGATGAAAGCAAGAGCGGCAGACATCGTCCTTATGGAGGTCAGACCTTCTTAAGTGCTTCAGCAGAATATACAATACCATTGACATCGATGCTACGTGTGGCAGCATTCTACGATATTGGTAATGTCTGGGAGGATGCATATGATTTTGATTTTTCAGAATATGCACATAGCGCTGGTGTAGGCTTGCGCATAGATGTTCCTGGGTTCCCAGTTCGTCTTGATTTTGCTCATTCATTAGGAGCGGATGATGATTATACAAGAGAGGATACATTTGTATTCTGGATGGGATTTGACAATTAAAAGATAAAATATAGTTATGACATTAAAACCGGATATGGATGCACTTAGTGCATTGTCTTTATTTGTGGGGATTGCTTGCATATTGCTAAGTGCATCGTTGCGTGTACGTAGAGCAGAAAGGAATTGGCTAGGTATTGCACGTTGCAAAATTCCAGCATATATTCTTACAGCAATAGTTTTTTTCTGGTCAACTCTTTGGCTATATGTCATGCCATTAGGGTTTGTTGTTGCATTGCGGCCACTGTTGCCAATTTTATTTGTAGTTGTTACAGTGTTGACCTGTATTTATTGTAGAGAGCTATTAATGTGTCGAGCAATAGGAGGCTTGCTTGTACTTTTGCCAACTCCGTTGCTCTCGGCTGCTGCATGGCATCCATCTTCTTGGCGATATGTAATGATATGCTTTGCATACATTATGGTAGTGGAGGGAATGTTTGTTGTTGGTATGCCATGGGTTTTGCGTAATCAGATTAGCTGGATGTTTGGAAATAAGTTCAGATATAAACTTGTTAGTCTTTGCTTTGCAATAGTTGGAGTTGTTTTTGTGGCATTGTCATTTAGTGCGTATCGCTTGTGTCAGTAGTTTAGAGCTAGGATGATTGATATATGAAGAAGAAGCTAATACTCTGCTTTGCTTTTTTTCTGGCAATATTTCTCCTTGGGTTGGTGATACACAAGGCAGGGGGAATTGTAGCAGTTTCTTCTGAGCTATGGAATGCATTTATACACCATCCAGCATATGTAGTAGCTGGGGTGTTGTTCTTTTCAATGTCTCTTCTATGTGGTATAACAAGGTGGTACATTTTATTGCGTAAATTAAATTTGCCATTATCCTATCGCGATTGTATAAGGCTATATGCGATTGGACATTTCTGCAATATGCTTGGACCAGGTGCTTTGGGTGGGGATGTCGTTAAAGCATCTTTTGTGGCTAAAAAGAATCCAACAAAGCGAACAGAATTAATAACATCAATTGCTGCCGAGCGATTTATTGGAATGGTGGCAATGGTAATTTTTGTCGCAACAATTTGTGCTTGTAGCCCTAGTTTTTTTGCTAGCCATCCAGAACTCAAGCCGTTTAGAAATATGTTTTTTCTCTTGTTTTTTGCTTTGATATGTTTCTTGGTTATATTGGTTGTGGTAGATTGGGGAAAGTATGCGGGTCGTATAAGAACTAGAGAAGGTGGATTTCGCGAGAAAATATTGTCGATTTTGATTCGTTCTTGGGAGACATTACGAGTTTGTTTGACGCATCCATGGACAACAGGTGGAGCCTTTTTAATTTCTTTGGTCAATCATTGTGTTGATGTGATATGTTATTTTATCTTGAGTAAGTCTCTAGAGATTGCTGTATGTTTCAGGGAGCTGCTAGTGGTTTCTCCGATTGCTAATACAGTAGCAGCAATACCAATAACGCCTGGAGGTGCTGGTGTTAGAGAAAATATCTTGCAAGAGATGCTGGCAAGTGTAGGTGTGTTGAAGGATGAGTCAGCAGCATTAGGATTATTGATGTTTAGTACACTACTTATTTGGGCTATTGTTGGTGCAATTGTTGGGTGTATGATGCACACAAAAAAGCGGAATTAGGAGTTTTTTAAGATGCCTTCTATAAAAAGCATATTTCTTATTGGTTTGTTTTTGATTAACACATTTTGTTTCTCCGGTGTACTTGATGTGCTTGATGGGAGTAAGTGCTCAAACTTATATGTGTTTAATAAAAATTTGATTTATAATGGTTCTGTCAATAGATTGTTGTGTGCATACAAGGAAGGGGCAGAACGCTCTGTTGCCTTTACAGACATATCCAAGCTAGAGCTTGATGATATGCTTCGCAATAATGTCAATCTAGTATATTTTGCTCCTCAATTTGATCTTTCCGATTTATCCTCTGAGAGAAATACCAAGACACAGCAGCTGCTTTCTCACCTAGATGCCTATGGGATGAGTGCGTGGGTTGATGTCTTAGGTGTAAATTTATATCCAGTCAAGGCTTCTGATGCTTCAGTAATAAATGATATGTCTACAGCACAGGCATGGATGGATGCTGTTGCTACACTAGATGATGACGCCTCGAAAAATTTGCTGGATTTAGCACGTGTGTGGGATATTAGATTAGAGTTGATTTTGCAAAAAAGAATTTCTGCTTGGGGAAATTTCTTTTGTGAGGCTTCCGGAGTTAGGGTGGTTGATAACCCAATTTTTGGAATTTGGTCATTTGAAAGTAATTGGCTAGATAGGATGCTTGAGGGAGACTGGCGTGAATTACCAGAATTTTTTGTAAAGCAATTGACCACGGAGTGGAATAATTGGGTTTATAATGAGATTACTCAATCCACAGGAGAGTTTAAGAAAAAGTATGTGTTTTTAGTGAAGGGTGAGTCTATTGAAAAGGGCACATTAAAGCTTGTAGCATTAAGTCAACACAAGAATGTTGCAGAAAATGACTCTTGGATTACACTTGGTGATAAAACACGCAAGATATATGAAAAGACACAGCGCTCAAGCCTTCAGCGTGAATTTTTTATTCAAATGTATCTTAAGCACATAAGTACACTAAAGGAAAAATTTGTTGCCCTTGGGTCAGTTACTAGAGATGCTCCATATTTCATCACGATGAGTGCGAATGATAATGCAAATATGAGCCTGACCGATATTTATTTTGGCTCGCAAAATATACCTTATGTTTACAGATATTTGGGGGTAGGGGCAGATAAAAATACTAGCTTTGCTGAGGGGAAGGCATTTTTTGACAATAATTTAGACATCAAAGGTGCAAGCATAGTAATGGTGCCATATTCATTGTTGCAGGAGACTTCGCCACACACCCTAGGTGTAGTGCACAGTGCTTTCTCGGTTCATCCCTCTGCGGTTAACGAGTTTAATATTGAGGATACAAAGCAGGCTATTAAGGACCTCTCTTTCGGTATGAATTTTGTTGATGCAGCAACAAATGTCATAGATGGAATAACCTTTCAGTTAGTGGATCGCACACCATTAGAGCTTGTTACAAATGTGGTAGATGGGGTTGAGGTTGTAAAGGAGCAACCTGTGGACAATAGTAGCTTTAATTTATCAGTAAAGTATTTAAAGATAGATAGGACGCGATTCAATCAGCCAATATCTCATGTGTATTTGTTTTTAGATTACGATGTAAGTAAGGCAGAGCATTTTCAGCTTCATATTCATGGCAAACCAATAGCTAATTTTTCATTAGAGGGGAAGCTATTTGATGAAAGTATAAAGCAACCCAAATACCATAGTTTAGATAAACGAGGGGCAGTTAAGCTTTCGTTAAAAAATGGGTATTCTATTTTGTTTTTAGAGCGTAATCCCCAGGAGTTTAGGCTTCCATTAGATTTTTAAGTGATGAAGGATTTTGGAATATGGTAGAGAAAGAGTATGTAATGCCATCGGGGGACAATGCGTGTCGTATAAGCATTCATGCAGTACCTCGAGCATCAAAGACAGAGCTATGTGGTTTACAGGGGAGTTCTTTAAAGCTGCGTCTTCAAGCACCACCAGTAGACGGAAAAGCCAATAAAGCAATATCTAAGTTTTTGGCAGAGATTTTAGATATTCCAGCTCGAAATGTATCAATAGTTGCTGGAGATACTGGGAGAGAAAAGATTTTTTTGGTTCAGGGGATTTCTTCTGTTTCAGCGAAAACAAAGATTGAACAAATTCTTATGTTGCAAAAAAAATAAAAAAATGCTATCATATTCAATCAATTTTACGAACAAAAGTGCACAAAAAGGTTCAAAAATAAAATGAATGTTAAACTATTAGAAGCAGCAAAGGCAAAGCAGCCTAGCATTCCAGTATTGGTAAATATGGTTTCTATCCGCGTAAAGCAGCTAGCAGCTGATTTTCGTCCATTAGTGAAGCCAGATTCTGCAGATTATGATTATCTAGATATAGCTTTAAGAGAGATCGCTGAGGGTAAGCTAATTGCTCAAGTTGATTTTGATGCATTAGAGCGCAAAAAGAATAAGTAATTTATGGCAGCCAGTGATAAAAGCGCTGGCGGCCGTATTTATCTTGCCCGGAACCGCAAAGCGCTTCATGATTACAATGTAATCGAAAAGATTGAGGCAGGTATACAGCTTCTTGGTACAGAGGTTAAGGTTGTTAGGGCTGGAGAAACTAGTCTTAGTGGGTCGTATGCACAAATAGACAAGGATAATCAGGTTTATGTGTGCCATATAACCATCCCACCATATGATTTTGGAAATCGATTTAATCACGATTCTTTGAGAACCCGCAAGCTCTTGCTACACAAAAATGAGATTCGCCGCCTAAAGGCTTTTGTAGAGCAAAAGGGTAATACTCTTGTTCCCTTGTCAATTTATTTAGTTCGTGGCAAGGTGAAGCTAGAGCTAGGTGTTTGTAAGGGTAAAAATCAGGTTGATAAGCGAGAAACAATTCGCCGCCGTGATGCTGATAGAGAGGCATCGCGAGCAATGAGTAATGCCTATAAGCGTTAAGTAATGAAAATCCTGTTCAGTCCATCAGAGGTAGAAAAATTTGCAAAAAGAATCGTTTTTGCAGCTGGGTTTTTTGATGGAGTTCATGTTGGGCATAGAAAGCTTCTAAATGAAGCAAAGGCGATTGCAGAAAGCAAAAATGCAGAGCTTTGGATATTAACCTTTGACCCACATCCATTAGCTATTGTTAAACCAGACTACTGTCCCAAGCTGATTACTCCATTCGCATATAGAATTGAATTATTGGAGCAATATGGTGCTGCTGGCTGTCTTGTGTTACCTTTTACAAATGAGCTTGCATTGACATCACCCGAAGCATTTTGCGATAAATGCTTTGCATATTGGTATTCAAATGATGCTCAATGTACTGTTGTGGCTGGACCCAATTGGCACTTTGGTCATAAGCAGGCTGCTTCAATATATGATATTCCTAAATTAACTGATGGAAGAGTTGCGGCACATGTGGTTGATGGGGAATTGTATGATTCAATATTAGTCTCAAGTAGCCGTATTAGGCAAGCCCTTACAGAGGGTGACTTGTCTAAAGCAAATGCAATGCTCGGCTATTATTACACAATTGCTGATACCACAATTAAAGAGCGTGGCGTTGGCTCTGAGCTAGGCTTCCCAACGGCAAATATTGTTTTCCAAAATGGTGTCCTCCCTCCTAATGGTGTTTATGCTACAAGGGTAACTCTTCCAGAGGCGATAGCAAACACAAATTCATCAAAAAGCTTTTTCGCTGTCGCTAATTTAGGCTTTCGGCCAACATTTCCAGATGCTCGCCCAGATACCCCAATTTTAGAACTGCATTTATTAGATTTTGATTCAAAAATCCCTCTACATGGTACATATTTGAAGGTTGAGTTTATTGAATTTATTCGGAGAGAACAAAAATTTGACACTCCTGTAGAATTAGTTAAGCAAATTAAACAGGATATTATGAGTGCAAGAGCTATTGCTGCTGCAATTGAAAAATAAGGCAATTTTATGAAATCACCTAAAGAAATATCACTTAATAAGAAAATTTTAAAGCTAGTGACTCCATATCCTCAAGCATTTGAGTTTGTCAAGGCATTGATGGAGGACGAAGAGCTGCATGAGCTTCAGGAATATGCAAATACAGTGTCAATCCGGAGATTGGGTTTTAATGACCATGGGCCAGTACACATGCGAGAGGTTGCTGTTAATGCATTAACAATGCTAGAGCTATTACGTAAAGCAGGTGTAAAGACCAGTCTTGAAGAGGATGAAGCCGGAACGTATGAGATGAGCATATGTGCTGTATTTGCTGCAGCATTTATGCATGATTTAGGGATGTCGGTTGGGCGTGCAGATCATGAAAAGATGTCGTGCATTATTGCTACACCAATTTTGGATAGAATTCTGTCTTCTAAGTTTCAGCTTCACGAGCGTGCTGTAATTAAGTCCTTAACACTAGAGGGAATTTCTGGTCATATGGCGACTCAGCGTATTCATTCGGTTGAGGCTGGCATAATTTTGATTGCAGATGGATGCGATATGGAAAGAGGACGTGCACGAATTCCTTTAGCAATCAACACAGAGCCAAAGGTAGGTGATATTCATAAATATTCTGCAAATTCAATTTTGCGAGTAAAAATCTCTGCAGGAGAAGAGAAGCCTATTCAAATTGAGGTTAATATGGATGCAGATGTTGGTTTCTTTCAGATAGAAGAGGTGCTTATTCCTAAGATCAACTCAAGCCCAGTAAAGCGTTATGTAGAGCTATATGCTGGTGTGAATGGCGACCGCAAGCGCTATATGTAATACATCCATTATAGTGTAAATTATAAAATACTGTTTTACTGTGCGAATGCACACAAATACATTATTACATTATCCGTAAGCCACTGTACTATACCAAATTTTATCATAGAGATTGACATCTCCGCTTCTTTGATTATAAAATATAGCATTATTATATGTATTGTAGAGGTGTAGTATGAAGGTTAAATTTACCAAAATGCATGGTGCAGGGAATGACTTTATTATTATTGATGATAGAGCAGAAGCATTTGATTTAAATTCAACATCGATAATAACAAGTATCTCTGCAAGAGATAAAGGAATCGGCTGCGAGGGCGTACTAATTGTTCGCCTTGCAGAAACCTTTTCTGGTAATGATTTTCGAATGATTTTCTTTAATCCAGATGGCTCTAGGGTCGGTATGTGCGGGAATGCTGCTCGTTGTGTTGCTCTCTATGCATACGATAAAGGAATAGCTGGAGAATCTCAAAAAATATTGACAGATAGTGGTGTTATTGAGGCGAAAATTCTATGTGCTAAGCCAGGCTCTGAGATTGTCTCAATCCGAATGCCAGCGCCATCAAAAATAATTGAACACAATATCGATGAAAAAAAATATTTTTGCATCAATACAGGTGTGCCGCATGCAATAACTATTATGGATTCCATGTTGTCAGATTTAGATGTTGTTCGCATAGGTAGCGCAGTGCGTTACAATGCCACATATTTCCCAGAAGGGACAAATGTGGATTTTATATGTGGTCCTTCTCCTGATGCTGCAACTATTAAGCTTCGCACTTATGAGAGAGGTGTGGAGGCAGAAACTGGTGCGTGTGGGACAGGTGCAACTGCTTCAGCTTTGGTCCTGATGGCACGACTAGGGTATACTTCACCAGTAAAATTCCTAGTAAAATCTGGGGATGTTCTTGAGGTGTCTGCTGAATATCATTCAGAGACAGACTCCTTCTCAAATGTCTATTTAACTGGTCCAGCACGCTTTGTTGCACAAGGCCATTTTGAATCAGATTGGTTTTAACCAAAGTTTGTCAGTTAAAACCAAAAATTTCGCATAATCTTTTTTTGTAGTATGCAAAAGTAAATGCATCATTGCACGACTAAATGCACCAAAAGAGGTGCATTTACTTTTTGCTGAACACAGTTTATATTTGACAATATTATGTAATTTTGCGATTATTTTAGTGATTGAATTTGTTATATGTAATGCTCTAAAAATCAATATCTAGGAAGAATTTATGAAAACAAATGCAGCAGTAAATATGGTTATTGCCCAAAGTGGCGGACCGTCAATGGTGATAAATCAGAGCCTCGTCGGTGCGGTTGTGTCAGCTATAAATCAAAAGAAAATTGGCAATATTTATGGGGCTGTTCATGGTATCGATGGTATTCTCAATGAGAATTTCCTAGATATGCGTAAATATGATGAAGCAAAACTAATTGGGGTCGCCCAAACACCTTCCTCTGCACTTGGCAGTGTTCGTAAAAAGCCAACAGAAGCAGATTGTCAGAAGATTTTTGAGGTATTAAAGAAATATGATATCGGATATTTCTTCTATATTGGTGGAAATGATTCTGCGGAAACTGCTCATATAGTAAGCCAAATGGCGAAGAAACACAAATTCCCATTAAAGTGCTTCCATATCCCCAAAACAATTGACAATGATTTAAGATGTAATGACCATACACCTGGTTATGGAAGTGCAGCCCGGTATGTTGCTATGGCATTTATGGGAGATAATTTGGATAATGTTGCGTTAGGTGGCGTGAAAATAAATATCGTTATGGGGCGTCATGCTGGCTTCTTAACGGCTGCTTCCGCATTGGCTCGTCAACACGATGATGATGGACCTCATCTAGTATATTTGCCAGAGGTGGCTTTTTCTATGGATAAATTCCTCAAGGATGTTGCTGCTGTAATGAAGAAATTTGGCCGCTGTGTTGTGGCAGTGTCAGAAGGTATTGCAGATAAATCAGGAAAGCCAATTGCCACACTTCTAGGCGGTACAGAAAAAGATTCACATGGTAATGTTCAGCTGAGCGGGACTGGTGCTCTGGGTGATATGCTAGCACGAGAAATTAAAGCAAAGCTAGGAATTAAGCGAGTTCGTGCTGATACATTTGGCTATATTCAACGCTCATTCCCTGGAGTGCCTTCTTATCCAGATCGTGCTGATGCTTTTGCTGTTGGCGAGACCGCTGTAAAGGTTGCGGTTGGTGGGAAATTTGATTCTGGCTCAATTGCAATTGTTCGTTTGGCTGGGAAAAAGTATAAGGTCAAGTACGAATGTGTGCCATTGAAGGATGTTGCAGGAAAAACAAAGACAATGCCACGCTGTTTTATAAATAGAGCAGGGAATAATGTTACTCAGGCTTTTATTGATTATGCAACACCTCTTGTTGGTGAATTGCCAAAGATGGAAAGGCTAATTTAATCTTAACTCTAGTTTAAATGATATCGGTGTCAACAAAGGAATGCCTCGGAGAAAAAGGCTGTTTAAGTATCATATTGCCCGCCTATAATTTAGGCGGTTGCATATATGATAATATTTTTGCTGTTGCCGAGGAACTAAAGGAAATTAGCTTTGAAATAGTTCCTGTTGATGACGGAAGTGAAGATAATACCGCCGCAGAGATATTGAGGGCAGCAGAAAGTCTCCCAGCAGGAGTTGTGATCCCTGTCTTGCTTAAAGAAAACAGGGGGAAAGGAGCCGCTTTATCTGCTGGTCTTAAGGCATCTCGCGGCTCGCATATAATGCTGCTAGATGGAGACCTAGATCTGAAGCCATCCCATGTGTGGGGATTTTTTGAAGTGATGTCTCAATCGAAGGCGGATGTTGTTATTGGCTCTAAGCTTCATAAAAAGTCAAAAATAAAGTATCCATTTAGGCGGCGTGTTGCTAGCTTTGTTTATTATAGTCTTACGCGTCTACTTGTTAAATTACCTGTTCATGACACACAGACAGGAGCAAAGCTGTTTAAGCGTGAAGCAATAGAATATGCTTTTAAGCGTATGCTTGCAAAACGCTTTGCCTTTGATTTTGAGGTTTTGACGATTCTCCATAATAAGGGCTATAAAATTGCTGAGGCACCTGTAGAGTTCAATTTTGGTGAAAAAATGGGGTGCTTGACCCCTGCGAATGTTAAAAATGTGATGATAGATACATTGGGTGTGTTTTATAGGCAGCGCATACTCAAGTATTACGATACAATAGAAAATCACACAATGCCAGAGGTCAAGCCAGGTGTGTCGGTTGTTATTGCATGCCCTAATAGGGCTACTTGTTTGGATGAATGTATTTCTCGGCTAGTCGCACAAAATTGGGATGGTGAGTTGGAAATAATTGTGTTGCCAGACGAAGCCTTTGAGCTGCCTCCTGAGTATCCAAATAGTGTAAAAATTATCCCTACAGGAAAAATACGCCCTGCAGAAAAGAGAAATATTGGTATAAGGGAAGCAAGTAATGAGTTGATTGCATTTGTCGATGATGATGCAGCACCACTTGAAGGATGGCTTGAGCATGCTATCCCATATTTTTCAGATGCTACTGTCGTCGGTGTAGGTGGGCCAGCATTAACTCCTCCAAGCGATAGCTTTTTTGCAGCAGCTGGTGGCAGGGTGTATGCCAATATTTTTGTGTCGGGGGCGTATAGGCGTAGGTATATGCCTGTTCGTGTTTGTGATGATGATGATTTGCCTAGCTGCAATTTGTTCGTTCGCAAAAGTGCTGTTGAAGCAGTTGGTGGCTATGATGTGCGCTATTGGCCAGGAGAGGATACGCAGCTTTGTATGGCATTAACTGCCGAAAAAGGGAAACGCATTGTCTACGATCCAATGGTTCAGGTAGAGCATCATAGACGCGCATTGTTCTTGCCTCACCTTCGTCAGGTGTCTCGTTATGCCCGTCATAGAGGTCATTTTGCACGTCAAGGCTTTGCTACCTCGTCAAGGCTTTGTTATATGATCCCTACAGCCTTTGTTTTGGGGGTTGTGCTTGGTGGCATTGCTGTGGGATGCTTGAGCTTGCCTTGGTTGACTTGGTGCTACTTTAGTTGCTTAGCAATTTATTTGCTATTAACTCTTGTTAGTGCAATTTCTTTTAATAGCATTTTAATGTGGTTTGTCACATGGCTAGGTGTAATAGCCACACATTTTGTTTATGGGATTAGTTTTGGATATGGCTGGTTTGCACTAAAGATGGAGACAAAGGTAAAGGCCTTTGATCATTTTGGTGACTCTGCCACAGAATCAAACTCTTTAAATAAGGATAGGAACACAGATAAATGAAGCTAATAGTCGGATATGTGCCGTTGATTTCAGAAAAGGGCGTTCCTTTGCTGTCACAAAATCGTCAATTCCAATGGTTTTCGAAGCCTACGTATGTTTATCCCATGGTACCGGCATCTGCTGCTACATTGTTGAAAAGTATTGGACATGAGGTGCATTGGATTGATGGAATTGCTGAGGGGCTTACAGAGGAGGAATTTTTTGCTCGCTATGTTGAGTTGAAGGCAGATGTTTTTCTTCTTGAAGCGAAGACACCAGTTATTAGGCAGACATGGGGTATTATAGATACGCTCAAGAAGCGTTGCCCATCAACAAAGATTGTCCTTTGTGGTGATCATGTAACAGCTCTCCCAGAAGAATCTTTGGAAAATAGTAATGTTGATTTTATCCTTTTAGGTGGAGATTATGATTTCTCTCTAAAAGCATTAGTAGAAGCATTGGAAAGAGGAGATACGCCACCACCTGGCTTTATGTGGCATGGTGAGAATGGTGAAATCTGTGGTGAAAAATCATTTTGCAATGCAAAGAATGATTTAAATACACTGCCACAAATTGACCGAGAGCTGACAAAATGGGAGCTGTACAGTAGAGAAAATGGGAATTTTCGCTATACACCAGGCACATATACAATGGTTGGTCGCGACTGCTGGTGGGGTAAATGTAAATTTTGCTCTTGGACTACAATTTACCCAGAGTGGCGTACAAGAACACCGCAAAGCCTTCTCAATGAAATCGGGGATATTATAGAAAAATATCATGTAAAAGAGATATTTGACGATACTGGGTGCTTCCCGGCTGGTGCATGGCTTCGAGAATTTTGCGAGGGGATGATTGCACGAGGCTACAATAAAAAGGTTGTATTAGGGTGCAATATGATTCCTGGTGTGGTTGATTTTGAGCTCTATAAATTGATGGCTAAGGCCGGCTTTAGATTTGTCCTCTTTGGGCTAGAGTCTGCATCTGAGACAACTCTTGAAAGGATAAATAAATGCCCATCCGCTAAAGCAATAGAGGAGTCAATGGCGTTGGCACATAAAGCCGGGCTTCGCCCTCATGTGACCTGTATGGTAGGGTATCCTTGGGAAAGCCTCGAGGAGGCTAAGCAAACTATTGCAATGACAAAGCGTATGTTTGATAATGGCAGCATTGATACACTACAGGGAACAATTGTTATGCCTTATCCAGGTACACCTCTATTTAAGGAATGTGAGATGAATAATTGGTTGCGTACTAAGGAATGGGAGCGATATGATATGCGCGAGCCAATTATGAAATGCGAAATTCCTGATGAAGAGCTATTTTTGTTAATTCGGGGCTTATATACTTCATTTATTTCTCCAAAATTTATTCTCCGACAAATCACTTCTATTAGAAATTGGCGAGATTTTGCATTTCTTTGGCGTGCAGGCTTAAGAGTTATAGGTCATTTACTTGACTTTAAGCAAAAAAAATAGCAAAATATTAGCAATGAATTTTGTTTTGTTGTTTGGATTCAATCAAGTGTTTCAAAATTGGATTAGAATCTGAATTGATAAAAGAAGGAAAAAACGTGAACGAAGAAGTTAAAGAACTACCTGAGATACTAGGGGACACAATATTTATTCCGGCTCTAAAGGCAACAACTAAAGAAGAGGTGCTCGCAGAGTTGTCAGATACTTTGGTAGAGCGTGGTGCAATTTCAAATCAGTCTCGTGATGCAATTTTCAAAGCATTACAGGATAGAGAAGAAAAAATGTCAACTGGTATGCAATACGGAATTGCAATACCACATGCAAAGTCAGATTTGGTTTCAAGTCTTATTACTGTCGTAGCAATTTCTCCTTCTGGTGTTGATTTTGATTCTTTAGATGGCGATGTTTCTACAATCTTTGTTGCAACACTAAGCCCAACAGCAGATACTAATTCACATATTAAGTTCTTGGCTGAGGTAAGTAGAAATTTGTCTAGCAAGAAGGTTCGTGAAAAGCTTCTCTCTGCATCAAATTTAGATGAGATGAAGTCCGCAATTTGTGGCTAGTATTTTCTTTGAGAAATTGCATGTTTAAAGCGTGAGCTAGGCTCACGCTTTTGTGTGTGTGCTTATTTACAGGCAGACTTAAGCGATTGTGCTACGAGTGGTAAACTCGTGGTGTGTAGTGTTTTATCAAAAATCTTATGTTGCTTGTGCTTGATTTTTGGTAATAAATTCTGTAACATTACGATGTTGAAGAAATGACATTTTAAACCCAAAGGGGGATCTATGAACGAAGAGATTGATATTGTTTCTCATATTGAAACACTTTTAGACGAAAAGCTTTGGGGTCAAGCAGCTTCAGAATTGGCGAAAATGCAGCCTGCCGATATCGCAGAAATATTAAGCCGCTACGAAATTGAAATTCAAATTCAACTTTTTAATGATCTTCCTGATGATGTTAAGCCAGATGTGATGTCTGAGCTCTCTCCAGAGTCTATCGAAGCCATTTCTAGTACTTTGCCTTCTGCTGAAGTGTCTGATATCGTTGATGAAATGGAGCCAGACGATGCTGCCGATATGCTCGGTGGCCTAGATAAGGAAACCTCCTCTCAAATTATCGAGCAAATGGATGATGAGGCTGCTGATGAAGTCCGTATGCTTATGACGTATCCAGAGGATTCTGCTGGTGGTATCATGACCACAGATCTTATCTCAATGAAGCAATCTCAGACGGTTCTCGAAGCCCTCGATACCATTGCAAGTAATGAAGATGGTGAGCATGTATACCAAATATATGTCGTTGATGATGATAAAAAATTAGTCGGTATTGTCTCCATTTGGAAGCTTCTTCATCAACGTAATCGCAATGTTTTGTTATCAGATATTATGGATGTTGAGACATTTGCTGTTCGCACAGATATGGATCAGGAGGAGGTCGCTCATACAATGTCAAAGTATGATTTGTCTGTAATTCCAGTTGTTGATGCCTCCGGTGAGCTGTTAGGTCGAATTACTCATGACGACGTAATTGAGGTTATTCAAGAAGAGGCGGAAGAGGATATCTTTATGATGGCAGGTTCTAATGATGAGGAGCTAGGTAATGTCTCATCTCTAAAGAGCTGTGCTATCCGTTTGCCTTGGCTTTCTATTACTCTAATAGGTGGATTTATTACTACAGCTTTAATAAATATCTTTAGTAAACAGTTCTCCACATTGATTTTACTTGTTGCATTTATCCCCAATGTAATGGCTATGGGTGGTAATACAGGAATTCAATCTAGCGTATTACTTGTTCGCGAAATTGCTTCTGGCTCAGCCCGCCGTCATTCTCTGGGGCAGCTTTTCCTCCATGAGCTACGCACAGGTGCTCTTATGGGGCTTCTATGTGGTATTGGTATTTTTATTTGGACAATTGTTATGCTTGAATTTGATTCCTCTGCTGCGACATTAGCTTGTTCGTCTTGGTATTTGGCTGCAGTTGTGGGCCTTGCCTTGTTTGCTGCAATGGGCTTTGCAGCAGGTTTTGGAGCGATGATTCCAATATTGATGGAGCGTTTAAATATTGACCCAGCAGTGGCATCTGGTCCTTTTATTACTGTTATAAACGATATTGCAGCATGCCTTATCTACTATGCAATTACGGCTCTATTGATTTTGCCTAAATTAGGCTAAATTTATTTGTGTTAAATTGAGCTAGTATCGAGATTTATTTGCTATGCTAGAAAAGACTAATGGTGTTGTTTTACGCATAATCCCATTTACCAATACCTCACAAATTGTCTCATTGCTTACAGAATCTGGCAATAAGCTTTCGCTTATTTGCAAGGAAGCATGTCGCCCGAAAAGTATTTTTCGCGGGCAATACGATTTTTTCTATACTTGTGAATTTTTGTATCAATATAAGCCGACAAGGACAATGTTTTTTGCAAAGGAGGCTTACCCGTATGAGCTTCGTCCATATTTTCGCACTAATTGGCGAGCAGCGCATTGTGCATCGTGGTTGTGTGCCTTAGTTAATGTGGTTGTTGTCGGTCAACTACCAGGTGTATATAGGCTATTAGAAGAATCTCTTGATTTGTTAAATTCGCCAGTATATCCAGATGCTGAGATTTTGGCACGATTTGAGTTGCGTCTTTTGCGTTTATTAGGATTATTACCTAATTTTGCATTTTCCTGCAGGTGCGAGCTAGAAGCACAGAGGCAATACCGTTTTAATATTGCAGATGGCAAGCTTATGTGTGCAGAGCATGAGTCAGAGTGTTTGCGTTATAATGAGCCGGCGTTGTTAGTAAATTCAAATGTTGTTCAATTGGCAAACCAATTGGTTGATGGGGTAGGGGTAACCAAGTATTCTCTGGACACAATGCGAAAGCTATTGCGGCTATTAGGGCTGTTTATCAATTATCATATTGATGGGCTCCCAATTGCAGGTAGAGAAACCTGTATAAAAAGTTTATTGCCGTCCCATTGATGGAGGCATAGGTACTTGAACCTGTAGCAAAATGCCGTTAATCGGTTCACTTTTTGCTATTTCAATGTCTCGCGTCGCACAATCGTTTTGCGTCTATCGCCCCCAGAACACCAGGCGCCTTTGTCCCCCTCAGGGGTAAAAAACCCATAAATTATATCGTAGGGTTGGGGCTCTGTCCCCAACCACTCAAAGAAGCCTTCCTCGCCCCATCATCCGTGCTAATTTGTGCGTATCTGTGTACGCGCCGCAGACTAGAGCGTGCTAGCGCGCCTATCCGTGTACTGTGTGCGGGAGATAATATTGCGAAGCTCATTGTTATACAGAGTTGTTGACATACTATAATTAAAAGTGGTAACATATTGCAATACTCAATGTTAGATAGTTTTTTAAGGAAAGAAATTATGAAAAAATTTATATTCTTGATTCTACTTGCTGTGGCAACGTGTTCTTTTGGCGCTTGGAGATATGTTGAAGATCCAGGTAATTGGAATGGTGCTGGCGATAAAGCATATACCGGTTATATCACCGACGATACAACTTGGACTATCTACGTTCTTAAGCTTTCTGATGGTACATGGCAGCTTGGTGCAGGTACATTTGGTGTTGACTATGGCTCTGGAGGTGGTTCTTGTAATGCAGGCAGACCAAGTGGTTCTTTAGAATCAAACCAAAAAACAGACACTGGTATAGGTTCTGGAGTCTTGGACCTTTGTGAGGCTTTTGACGATTTGCCAGATATGCAATTTACAGCAATCGGTCCTAGATGCTTCTATAATCATAAGCAAATTACAGGAATTGTTATTCCTGCAGAAATTAAGGTGCTTAAAACCAGCGCATTTCAAGGCAGTTCTTTGACAAGTATAACATTTGAGGCAGGTTCTCAATTAACAACTATTCAGGATTCTGTATTTAGAAGCGCACAAAGCATAAATATACTTAATCTAAAGGACACAAAATTGGAAAGCATTGGATCTGGTTGCTTTGATGCTGCATTAGGTTTTAGAGAAATCTCTTTACCAAGCACCTTAACAACTCTTTCAAGCAGTGCTTTCTCTTACATTACAGACTCTGATATGGTATATCATTTCGCTGGTGCTATTCCAACAAGTATTGGCAGCTCTGCATTTCGTCCTAGAAGCTTAAGTGAAAAAATCAAATGGGCTTTTTACGTTGATGTAAATACAAAAGGAACTTGGCCAATCAGAACTGATGTTGCATTTGCAGATGCAACTCTTCCTATGGTAGATGGCGTTACTTTTGCCGAAGAAGATTATCTTGGTTATTTGTATTTGTCAGATTTACCTGGAAATAATGTTGAATCTTCACAAAAAATATGGGTGTTCCAAGAGGGTGAGCTAGGTGATGTTATCCCTGCCACAATGAATACTATAGCAACAACTGGTCGCGATTTTGTAGATTTCGCAATAAATGTTGACTTGGGAACTGAGCCATCCGCTCGTCTTGAGGTAATTGTTGATGGTGAAATAAAAACTGTTGATGTTACAACCTCAGGAACAGAAAATGTCACTTTTGACGGTTTAGATTTGGCAACGAATTATGAGTGGATTATTACTCTTTATGACTCAAATGGAAATGTTGCCTTGACCTCTAAAGGAAATGTGACAACTCTTTCTCCAGATATTTCTCTAGGTAAAACTTCATATACACAGTCAGCTGATGGTCTTTCAGCAACTGTATATGTTGAGATTGTTGAATTAAAAGGAGAGTCAGCTGAGATTGCTTTTACCTTTGATGGGAATGACGCCGTGACACAAACAGTTACATCGGCAGGAAAATATGGTTTTGATGTTACCAATTTGACTTTAGGTGAAAAATATAATTATTCATTTGTGGTTACATCTTCTCAAAATTCAGATGTCGCTTCTATTAATGGTGTGCTTGAAGCAGATTATTATCATTGGGTTTATACTGCTGCACCGGCAGGAAGTATCCGCAATGGTATGCCATATACAGGTGAACTAACTGATAGAAATTGGCGTTTATATATCTATTGCCCAGACCCAGAGAAGCCAGATGAGTTTTGGCTAGGCTGTGGTGGTGCAGGAACGTCTGCCACAGACGCAAATGGTAAAGGTACTCTTGATCTTACTGCTGTCTATGCTGATACGTTAGCAGCGGGCACACCTGTAAAGATTATAGATGTCAATAGCTTTGCATTTGTAAGTAATAATAATCTTGAGAAACTTGTCTTGCCTCGATTCACTCAGAATATTAGAGCATATACATTTTATGGATGTAGATCGCTAACAAGTGTTGATTTGTCTAAGACACAAATTACTAATATTTCTGCTCGTGCTTTCCAAGATAACTATGGCTGTACAGAGTACTACTTGCCTAGAACATTGGTTAGTGTTGGAGCATGTGCATTTGCATGGGGTCCAGCCAAGCGTGCAATTCATTTCTTGGGAGATGTCCCAACTGTTGAAATTACAACACAGGCTACAGGTACTGGTAATGTAGGTGGCGATCAGTCTTTCTATTCTGGTAGTAGTAATAGACAGTACGCTTATTGTGTTGATGCAAAGACATATCCACGTTGGAAGACAGATGCATCCACAATTCTTTATACTGATGAGAATCCTTTCCCTGCTAGTGAGCAGACATGGATTCCTGAGAGTGTTCAATATGGCAAAGTGGATGGTTATGCAAAGCCATTTGGTAATTCTACACTTGGGCGTGGTTGGGATGCCTCTGCATCTGGTCGTGCATATTTGATTCAAGAGAATTACTATAATCCAGCAACAGTATTGATGATGTTTTAAGCTAAGTGCGTATATAAGTAATTAACGTTATGCTTCTACCTTATGCTTAATATGCGGGCATTCGTAGAGCATACGTTGATTTGCGTGAACTTTTTCGGAGTGTTGGGGATTCTGCCCCAAACACTCCGTATTGCTTTATATACACCCACATACGCTATTGAGCCACCAGCACCACAGTATAATCCACACAGGGCATTGCTTGCGATTACCAGAGTTGTCTCCCTCCAAAAGAAGCATAAGCTAGGTGAATAACCTAGCTGCAACCCCAATTTTGAGCTTTAAAAAAAATTGGTTTGTATATAAGCAAAAATTTAGTTAAAATATGCTATAAAATTATTTACCCCTATAAAACTAGGGTATTCTTTTGTAAAAAAATTTTTATTAAGGTGATATTATGAATGAGATTTTTACCGTTTCTAGTCTTGAAAAGAATGTTCAAGGTGTAAAATTGACTAAAGAGACATCCGGAAGAATGCTTAAAAATGAGGTTTATTCTTTCCAAGTAATTTACAAATATGATTGGTGTGCAAGAGAAATTAAAGTAGATATTGATAGCGAAATAAAGAAATTTATCACAGTTAGAGAGGTCGGGTATGTGCCAGCAATGACTCCTAATACCTGGGCTGGTGATGATTTTGTAATTAGTAAAGCTCCGTTCCTTTGTCCAGATGTGTTGCTGCCAATAGATAAACGCCTCCCAACGGGTCGCTATAATTCATATAGTGCATTATGGTTTACCGTGAAGGGAGATTTGCCTCCAGGTACGTTTGACATAAAAATTACCTTAAATTCTGGAGGTAATATTCAAAAGTGCAAGTATAAGCTAACAGTTGTTGATGCAGAGCTTGATGAGGTTGATTTTAAATATACACGCTGGTTCCATTATGATGGTATTGCCCAATACTATAATCTTCCAGTGTTCTCTGAAGAATATAATAAAATAATGGACGATTTTATTTCCTGTGCTGTAAATCACGGTCAGAATATGCTTCTTGTCCCTATGTTTACCCCACCGTTAGACACTAGAGTAGGGTGCGAACGCTTAACCGTTCAGCTGGTTGATGTTGAGGTTAAGGATGGCAAATATGTTTTTAATCTTGATAGGCTTATTGCTTTCATGAAGCACATTAGGAAATTAGGTATTAAATATTTTGAGATGAGTCATCTCTTTACTCAATGGGGAGCAAAGGCTGCTCCTAAAATTATGGCAAAGAAAAATGGTAAGCTTGTTCAAATAATGGGCTGGGATACACCAACAACTGGAGCAAAGTATAAAAAGTTTTTGAGCGAATTTTTGTCAGTATTGAGAGAACGCCTGATTAAGGAAAAGCTTTTTAAAAATTGTTATTTCCACTTGTCAGACGAACCAAATGATAAAACAATAGAGGATTATTCCATCGCGTGGGGAATTTTTAAGAAATATATACCTGATGGAATTATAATGGATGCATTGAGCCATTATGATTTCTATGAGCGAGGTCTTGTAGATAATCCAATTTGTGGTTCAGATGCTGTTCATGTGTTTTTAGAGAATAAAGTTCCTAATATGTGGACATATTATTGTTGCGCTCAATGTGGAGGAAATTTGTCTAATACAATTATGACATTCCCATCATATAGGAATAGGGTATTTGGAGTGCAGCTTTATTTAAATGGGATTAAGGGCTTTTTACATTGGGGTTATAATTTCTATAATTCTGTTTTATCTGACGAACCAGTTAATCCATATTTTATTACAGATTGCGGTGGTGGGTTGCAAAGTGGAGATGGTTTTATAGTATATCCAGGAAAGGGTGGGGCTTATGATTCAATTCGTCATGAGATATTTTATGAGGCACTTCAGGATATGCGACTTTTCTGCACATTAGAGAAAAAGATTGGGCGTGAAAAGACAGAGGCACTTTTAATGAAATATGGCTTTAAGAAGAGCTTCACTGAGTACCCTCATGAGGCAGAAGCATTGATGAAGGCACGCAGTGCCGCTCAGCGAGCACTAGCACGCAAGTAGCATTCTGCGAAGTAATGGTCCTTGCTGTAATGCTTTGTTGCTTTCGCCTAACACGGAGTACGGAGGACAAGGGAGAATTGTGCTAACAATCATTCCAGTACCCCACATCACCTCTCCGTGTCTCCGTTCTCTTAATCCTCCGTGTTTCGCCGAAGGTTATAGCGTCAGTTTGAAATCTGTCTTGTCGTTTAGCGTCTAACGTCACGGTTGTCTTATCGTCTAATTGTCCTTGTCCAAGCAATCAACAAAAATTACCCCAAAAAACTCTCCAAACCTCCCAGCCTCTAGAAAAACACACGACGTGCGCTCCCAGCATCGCCGAAGGCATTGCACATTTTGTCAACTTGTTAGTAGAAATTAGTGCCTTATTGCAGGATTTAAGACTGGTTTTCACCAATCCCGTTTTGGTTGTTTTTCAAGGTTGCCTTCGTGAGGATAGTATGGTAAAATAATGCACAGTTAAGGCAAAGGATGTGCCACAATAACTAAATGTCTAAGGAGAAATTAATGAGATACAAAATAAGTGTAATGTTTACACTGGCATTGA
>CALDQE010000033.1 GCA_937911295.1 uncultured Verrucomicrobiota bacterium | reverse complement strand
AACATCAACTCTATCTCAGAGATTTACATCCGCATTTTTATAAATGCGGACCTAAATCAATATAACAAAAGAATAGTACATACAACTTGAGATTACATGGTATTCCAAAGAATAACTTAAAAAAACTCTCTGGCAACATCAACTCTATCTCAGAGATTTACATCCGCATTTTTATAAATGCGGACCTAACTCATTGTGACAAATGAATAGTACATACGACTTCAAATCACACCACCTCCTAAAGGGAAAACTTGGCGAAACAGCTCACTGGCAACACCAACTCTACATCAGAAATTTACATCCGCATTTTTATAAATGTGGATGTAGGTATTCTGTTTGCGTTTTTTCTACTAAATAGTTACTAATTTTGATAAGTGCTATAAAAAAGAACTATCATTAAATGCTGCAAGAAAAATCTCTTCAAATGAATTTTTGGGCTTTGCTAGTGAATATAAACCATTTAAATCATATACCACAAGGCCTGCATCAATAAGTATATTCAAATGACGCAAGAAAGAACTTTTACAGAGTTGAGAATGCGTACGAAATTCTTTATATGATAAACTATTATTTTTAAAAAGAATACTTATCATTATTTCTCTGCGTGGATTTGAATATGCTTTGAAAATCGGCAAAAGACTATTCTCCCAATTAGACGGCATTTCTTTTCCCCCTAAAAATTTGCGAAATGCCATTTGCAGAGAGACAGCAAAAGGCAATGAACGATCAGATTTCATTCCGTAATACACATGAGAACCTGAACGAATAACACTGATAAGTCCCCTCGCATTCAAGGCTCGTAAATAAATACTAGTTGTCGGGACAGAAAGCCCAGCATCTAGAGCTATCTCAGACACTCCTCTATCACCATTAGCATTTACCACAAGACGCATAAGATTCAATCGATCGGCATTCGCTAGTGCCCTAGCTGTTCGCCACAAAGTAGGTTTTAATTCAGTTTTCATATTTGTTATAATAACAAAATCAAAAATAAATTACCACAATATTTTAATAAAGGTGAAATGACAAAGTAAATGAACATACTTATGTTTTATTTAACCTACCCATAATTGCCTTTAGTTCGCCCAGCAACTATATTTTTTAACTGGACAAAACACAATATTCAAAATAAAACATTCATGTGACATGGGATTACCCAACAAACTCAAGGGGAACATCCAATAAAACAACCTCCCCTCAACAACTACTCTACCATATAACTCTACATCCGCATTTTTATAAATGCGGACCTAACTCATTATGACAAATGAATAATACATACGACTTCAGATTACACCGCATCCCAAAGGAAAAGCTTGAGAGAATTACTCCCTAAAAACATCAACTCTACATCAGAAATTTACATCCGCATTTTTATAAATGCGAACCTAAATCAATGTAACAACGCAACAACAATACTGTGTAAATTTACACGACAATCTCAAGGAAAACATACAATAAAACAGCCTCCTCACAACAAGAACTCTATCTCAGAAATCTACATCCGCATTTTTATAAATGCGGACCTAACTCATTGTGACAAATAAATAACACATACAACATCAAATTACACCACATTCCAAAGGGAAAGCTTGGGAGAATTACTCCCTAAAAACATCAACTCTACATCAGAGATTTACATCCGCATTTTTATAAATGCGGATGTAGGAAATGATACGATCCTAGTCGTATTTTGACTTGCTATCATAATAGTAAGTGACAATTATTTTTGTGGATCAAAAGACAAACTAAATGCACCGCCCCAATGTGTTAGGTGGTGCATTTACTTTATCTAGAGCCCTATTCAAATGGATATTTTACGCCCCATTGAGCACGAAGAGTATCCATAATTTGAAGCTCGTTAAGTGTTGTGCTCCACGGGGTCTCCTCGGTCTCACACTTCCCTTCTTCAATAGCTTTAATCATACTCCTAATTTCATACTCATAGCCATTATAATCAAAAGGGAAAGCTTCCTTGCGGATTACCCCATTACCATCCTCAAGGATAATTTCCTCGCATTGCAAAAGCTTTTCACAAACTATGCGACCCTTTGTGCATGAAATACGAGCAGGAGCACCACCAAATGCGGTCATTGATGAGCCTAACATTGCCATGCGTCCATCAGCATATTCTAACGTAAAGGTTTCCTGCTCATCAACACCCAACCCCGTAAGCACAGCTGCGCTAACTATTTTTTTGGGGGTCTCCCCAAAATATAGCATTGCATAATTTAATGGATATATACCTAAATCCAACAACGCCCCACCAGCTAATTCTGGACGTGCCATGCGCTCTTTTCCCCCTATCGGAACACAAAAAGAAGCCTCTATATATCGTGGATCACCCAATTCACCACTAGCAAGAATCTCCCTTATACGCTTCACACAAGGCATAAAGCGAGTCCACACAGCCTCACACACAAACCGATTTGTTCTCTTTGCCTTATCAAAAATAATTTCTGCCTGCCGTCTATTTACAGTAAATGGTTTTTCACACAAAATATGCTTACCATGCTCTAAGCACATAAGCATCTGCTCGTAATGATGCGAGTGGGGTGTTGCAATATAAATTACATCAACCTCTGGATCCGAAAGGAGCTCTTCATATGAACCATACGCCCTTGTAAAATTAAATTTTTCAGCTATTGCCTGTGCCTTTTCAATAGTACGCGATGCAACTGCATAAGGGACAATTTCATTACGTAAAAAATAAAAAACACCAGCTAGCTTTGTTGCTATATGCCCGGCGCCTAAAATTCCTAGCTTTAACATATCAATATCCTTTCCTTTTTACCCATCTAAAAAAAAACTATTCTAACGGGATTGGCTCCTCTTCATCAAGCTCTGGCAGACTCTCTCCGGGGTCCTCCAAAATAATTGTAACTGGAGCACTTACTGGCTTCGACAAATCAACAATTACTTTAATTGTAAGCAAAGCCAACAAGACTAGAATTACCGTTGTTATAGAAATAACAAATGATGTAAGACGATGATGCTCTAAGCAAAATGCAAAAAATGGATGCTGCATCAACCAAAGCAAGCGTTTACGCTTCTTTGGAGAAATTGTCTGTGGAGCCTCAAGTGCAGTAGCCGTATTTGCTAAAAGAATTTCTATAACATTTTTGTACTCAAGCAAATCTGACTTACAGCTCTCGCAGGAGGAAACATGTGCCTCAAAGCTTGTTCGCTCCTCTGCACTCATTTCACCAGCACAATATGCAGATATGGATGATTTAATGTTTACACACTCATCATTCTTTTTTTCTATATTTTTTGTGCTATCCATTTTTCTTTTCCCCCAAGCTCTTTGCAAGTTTTTTCATCGCTGTGTGCAAAACGAATCCAACATTTGTTTCACTCAAGCCAGTCTGTGCAGATATTTCCTTATATGAAAGCTCCTCATAAACCTTCAATAGCACAACCTCTCTCTCCTTATCTGAAAGCTTTAGCAATGCCTCTTCTAGCATCAGCACAAGCTCTGGAGAAACATTACTATCGCCAACTGGGCGATACTCCGGCATTTCAGTCTCTCCTCGCTCTTTTTGATGCTCCTCATGGAGCTTGTTAAGCCGTATTTCCCGTCGGACCCAATCAACGGCCTTGCTATGAGCTACCTTATGCAGCCACGAGCTCATCGCTGGTCCGTCTATAAATTCGCCTTCCCAATCTGCTGCCAGTTTAATAAATGTATCTTGAACAATATCCTCTGCAGCAGATGGATTGCCTGTTATACGCGTAACATACGCTAGCATTCGCGATTCGTATGCAGCAAGAATTGCTTCAAGCGTATTAGGTGTAGGACGTGGTCGGCGACGAAACAGCATAGCTCCTCCTCGGTTATTTTGCAAACGGGCGGCGTAACGCCTCCTGCCTCAATCGCGAATTTTTCATAAATTCAGAAAACCTACGTGCAAAGCTTTTCATATCCACTTCCGCAAATGCATATTGGGTTGCTCCGACCATATCACCACTTCGAGCTAGCTCTTCAATATAACGTGGCAATATATCCTTATATGGTTGATTACGCTCTAAGGGTGCTCCTCGGTGAAGATAATACACAAGACAATGTGCCAAAGCATAATTAAATTTATGATTCATTGAATAAAAGTCACGGTAATCCATTAGCAAAAATTGTGACAAATATGCCTCTAATTCCACTGTCGACATTTCCTTAATCACACCTTGGACATACTCAAAATGCTCCTTATTTTCTACAATGGAAATCTTTCCCCGATCTAGCTTTGTATTCTCAAAGGTGCAAGCATGTCCTTCATTAAACCAAGGTGAAGTTGTTTTATACCCAAAAGCCAAATAAAAATATTGATGCAAGCCCTCATGCCTTATTATAGGACTAATAATCGAATGCTTGTAGCTTTCCCTGTCTGTAATATTTCTAATAACAAGCTCTACTCGACCACTGGTAAAAATACCAGCAGTTTGTCGTGCACTTAACCCCACTAATGGCTCTGTTTCAAGATAAGCCACATACTCTTCTGTTGTTGCAAAGAATCTTACCACACCTACATCCATTTTATCTACACCATCAAATGGGGGAAAAAGTTTTACATAATAGCTACGCAAAAGCTCTAGCTCGCAGAGAATTTCCTCAGCGGCACGTTCTGCTTTTGCATGATTGGAAAGCATGATAAAATTATCTGACTCCATATACCACCAATCATTTAGTGCTTCAATACTTTTCTTTGCTCTTTCACGAATTGGGGAATAAGGATATTCCTTCACAATGCGGGAGTGATTTTTATTTACGGAATAAGGGCCAGAAGCACCTTGTGATGAAGCAAAAGCAATTCGCCGAATTAAATTTTGCTGGATATATCGGTTTGTCTCATTTGATATTTGATTATCCGAAGAAATCAAGAGGCAGAACCAATGCTGAGGAGCATTTCCTTGTCCAGGATGGTGTTTATTTAATCTAAAAAAATACACGCAGTGTTTCTTAGATTTTGTTTGGAAGCAATATGCTTCTAAAAGGCGTTGGTTGCCAAATTTTACATCCATTGGGCTTCCAACTAGCTCCACACCGGAATAGCATTTAAGCCAATTCTCTAGCTGGCGCCTAACATCAAGAAAGCTAGCTGGCGAGATTTTTTCAGCAGCATATAAAACAATTGTGTCAAACACTTGCTGTTGGACATCTGTCCCCAAATACTGTGCAGGCAAAATTGTGGTACAGCGAGCGAGCTGCTGAATATTTCCATTGGCATCTCTCCAGCAGCCAATATGCTCAGAGCCAAACCAAAGCTCATCGGCACTATAGCGTTCTTCCGTCCAGCTCTCATTACCTCGAGAGAACTGATAGACACGAACCTCGGGTGTCTTCAACGGCTCCTGTCTTGAATTTTGCAAAACAGGCAAAGAAAGTCCTATAGCATCCAGCTTCTCATTCTGCCCAAACCTAAATACGGGTGCAGAAAAGACTGTAGCACAAAATAATATTGTTAATGCAACTAATAAAAATTTTTGCTTCATTTTGTGTTGTCCTCCCCTGCCCCTAATAAAAGAATTATTCCTTAGGCAATTGCTTTTCCCAATACTTGGCATATTTTACAAACACACCAAAAGCAGAAGCTGTCGCAATAATCAAGCCTGGCACACCATCAAGAAATCCACGCTTAATAAAGTAGCATCTAAAAAATCGGAATGGTGCTCTAAATAGCATTCCTAGAATTGCTCTTAAGGAGGGATTTCCCTTTCTTTTCATAGAATTTGCACCAATAAGAGAAAATCTATTCAAGGTATTAAGCTGATCGGTAATATCATCATAGGTGTAATGATATAATGGAGCTTTTAGACTTTTCACCACACCTTCTACCTCTATTCTTTCATGTGGCTCTTGCCCACAACAGCGGCCTCTACTCTTGCGGAAGAGGCGTAGCTTTGAGTCTGGATACCAATCACCGTGGCGAATCCAACGATTCAAAAACCAAACCATGCGAGGAAATTCAAATCCGGAGATTTTCTCATCTACGCCTTTCTTAAAGGTGTTGTAAATCTCATTATACAAATCTGGTGAAACCACCTCATCTGCGTCAACAAATAAAATCCATTCATTACGAGCCAAATTTCTTGCAATTGACTTTTGCCCAATATAACCCATCCAACGATGCTTATAAATTCTATCTGTATATTCTCGACAAATTTCCTCAGTTGAATCTGTACTAAAGCTATCAACCACGACAATTTCATCTGCCCATTTTACACTTTCCAAGCAGCGGCGAATATTTTCTTCTTCATTACCGGTTATGATACAAACGGAAATCTTTACAACATTATTCATATTTATTACTTTCCTATTGGAGCAGCTACAGCTCCATCATATATTTCCAAGGACTCAATTGCTTCACCCAGTGCTTTAAGCTCAGTACGTAGCTTGCTAGAGACGCCAGAAACTGCACTATAATATATTAAATCATCGCGAACATCTATTGTGACCGTAATAGAAACTAGTTTATCAAAAGCATTTTTTCTTACCTCATTTGTCAATGCATCTGTAACAGAATTAACGAATGAGGTTCTTCCTTGTTTAAATTTATCTGGATTGTGAGAACAATTAAATTCAGCAATTCTCTTTCCATCGAGGATGACAGAGCCATTCATTGAGTCACCCTTTCTGTCAAACACAATTATGCAATCGAGGAGGATTTTTTCTTTTTCTTCAGGAGGAGTATCATTAGGCTGCTCAATAGGCTTTTCCTCAGGCTTAATTTCCTCTTGTTTTTCCTTCTCTATTTGCTCTAAAATTGTCTTGGAAAGCAGCTCAATTTTTTCAATTGTACTTGGAAACAATTCGAAATACCTTGAATCATCCGCTTTTCCTTCTGGGAATTGAATAACGATTAAGCGTTCATCAACCCATAGTCCCTTGACCTTAGCTGAGTAAATTTGGATTATGCTTTCAAGTGTTGGTAGCTGAGGCATATTTTTTACTTCATTTTTTACTGCAGCAAATGAATTTTCAACAAGCTTATGCTGGGCACTGCGAGCTTCACCACCTTGGTCAAAGCCATCAGTAATTGCATCTAGAACAAGAGCAGAAGTTTCTTCAAGTATTGCACGTTGTTCCTCAATGCGAGCAAATTTTTCTAGACCAGCCAATTCTCTCCAATTATTAAGGGCTCTTTTGAAATTTGGTTTTTCGCATACAGAATCAACTAATGCTGGAGCTGGGAACCAAATGCCTGTTGCCAAATCAGAAAACATACCTTCAAACTGCTTTTGTGCACACTGCTTTCTAACCTCTTTAAGTATAGGAGTTAGCTCTCGCTTTAGACGTGCCACAGCTGGAGCTGTACGCTTCCCTTCATCATAGCTATTGATAAATGCGGTCACCTCATCACGTTCTTCTGGCTTTGCAGCATTATGAATTGCTTGAAAGCCTTGTTCACAAAGCTGCTTTTGAAGTAGTGGCATAAAATGCTTTTCTGAATCAACTAGCTTGCGATGCTTTTCTGGAGCAGCGTCAAGCTCTCGCTGAACTGCATTAGCATCGAGATTCAAATTTATGGTATTTATTTTATCCTCATATAGACGAAACGCTCTAACGCGTGAAATTTCATCCATATCCTTAATTATGCTTGGGAAGCATCCATAAACATGCTGATTATTACTAGCGGCTGAGCGGTGGCGGGCTATTTCCTCCTCAAGCTTCTTTTTAAGCTCTGTGGCTATTCTTGTTGGTGCATATCCATCAACACTGGTGCGATTAACATATTTGCGTTGCTCATCACGCTGTCTATATGCCTCATCGAGCATAGGCTTTACTAATTGTTTAGAGATAAAGCCAAGATTTTCTTGAAAGACCGTTTCCGATTGAGCCTTAGCAACACGGTCAGTCATTCGCTTAGTAAGTTCCTCCTGAGTAAGCTCATCGACCTCCTGCTCGCTTGGGCGAACTGTTGCCGTCAGGCGCTCTGCTTGTTCCTTACAAGCTCTTGTACGGGCAGAAGTAAATACACTTGAATACTTATGCTCCACAGCATTTACTAGCAGCTCCTCTGATGGCTGCTGAGCCAGCTCAAGAAATGCCTCACCAAATACCTCCGTACGAGATTTTGGTGCAGCCAGCCTATCTAATATAACAATAGCTTGAGCTTGATATTTTTCTTTTATCGCTGTGGTATAAACAGACTGAAGCTTTTCTTTTGCAGCACTAGGCTCTGCATGCGTGGCAGTGTCTGCAACCATTGCTGTAAATACTGGAGCATCATTATCTGCTTCTGAATAAATTTCATCATTTAATTTTGCAAGCACTAAACTTGCTGCAAGCTCTGCGGTGGCACGGTCATGCTCCTGCACAGCTGCATCTGCTCCATTTGCCAAAGCAGCCATCGGCAGAAGCAAAGTAATCATAAAAGCCACAATAGATATGATGCCTATGCAAATTCTTTTATTTATCATTTCAACATCTCCACACCGCCAGCAAAGCCCTTCAATACACTCAGACTATAAGCACTTAATGCATCTGAAAGCTCTGTCAAAAGAAGCATTCGCTCTGTCTCACCTGCATTTGTATATTTATCAAGAATTGAAGCGACCTTTGGATCTGTTATGCTTTGAGGCTTCAACATCCAATAACGCTGTAAAAGCGACGCACAGGAGAGCTGCACAGCTCTAACTCTTTTCCGATAGGTATCAATATTTTGATTTGCCGCCTCATCAAGCCATGCCGTATTTTCCTTTGAAATCTGCTCTGAAGGTATATCAGCTATTTCAAGCACACGTGCAAGCCACGTTTCTCGCAAAGCCAAAACATTTGCAAAATCTCCTCCTGCATTTGCTGCACTTGAAATAAAAGCTGCTTGATGGATTGGGTCTGTTGTAAGCTTCCCGTCAACAATTATTTTTTTTGCTGGAGCAAGTGACTCTGACTTAATTGCACCATCTTCATTCGCTGGTTCTGCTGTTAATGAATCAGGATAAAACACATTCAACCCATAGCGGACGCCATACTCAATATTTACAGCATCAACAGCAAGCTCTAGCTTCTGTCTCTGCACCTCAAGCAGCTGCTCCTCTTGCTCAATTTTTGTCTCTGTACGAAACATAAAATAAGCAATCATAAATATCATCATAATGGCAAAGGAAATCTGTAAAAGCAATCCCTGTAGCTCATCAATGCTAAAGGACGAAGCGGAGCGAACATCCGCAAAGCTTTTTAAAATCTGCTTATCCTTCTTTTTCACGTTACTAGACCCCTTACCAATCCATAAAGCCTACTCTACATTAAATGCAGACTTAATCTTAGACAATAGCTTTTCTGCCTTTGCAACATGAGCCTGAGACTCTTCAAGCTGCTTTTGAGTAAGCTTCAAATCTGCTTCACGGGCTAGCTTCTCTGTAGTAAGAGCCTCAAGCTGCTTACGAAATTCTGCTTGCGCCTTTTCATTAGCCTCTGCCACACGCATTGCCTCTGCTTTCATCTCAGCAATACTTGAATTAAGTGCATTCACCTTACCGCCAAGCTCAGCAGCAGTTGCTCTGACGGCATTACCTGCCTCAACCTCTGCGGTAAGTTTGCCTCGAAGCGTATCATTATCAGCGACAGCACGCTCAAGCTCTGTTGTTATCGTGTTCTGAGTTGCTTGCACACCATCTACTAGCTGTGTCACATCGCCTAGTAGCACAAGCATATCTGCTTGACTCTTCTCCACAGCACCAAGTCGCGTAATAAATGCTTCCTCAAACCGGCCTTGACGCTCCTCCATACCCATAGCGACCTGCTCTACGTGCTTTGTTAGCTTATCCACTGCCGTAATCATTCTATTTTCAAAGGTTTGGCAAGCCTCCTCACCAGCTGCTCCCATTGCGACTAGCTTTTGCTTTGCCTCTTCGACTGCCTTGGCAAAGCTTTCAAGATTATTACGCTCCAAGCTCCACGCCTCATGAAGCCCTGCGGCACCACCACGCAGACGCTCAAGTAAATCAATTAAATCAGCATCCTCTGCCGCTGTTAGCTCTTCCTCAACTAATAGCTTTTTAAGCAATGGACGAATAATTGGATGATCTATTACAAACACCCAAATAACCGCTGTCAATGTTGAAAACAACGCTGTATGTAAACACATCATTAAATCTGTCATTTGAACAGATTCCATATCGTAATATCCGATAATAATGATGCCCCACAAGGTTCCAATCAAACCAAAAGCAACATTAAGCTGATCATACCCCTTAAAGAATGGAAAATAATCTATTGCAGAAATCTCTTTATGCTTAATTATGCGAATAATACCAACTGTTATTAACAAAAATCCCAAAAAAGGAATAAGTGTTGTTGCTGCAGAGTAATCAACTGCACTCCAATCTAGCCACGGGATGCAACCTGTTATCTTTTCTGTTAATGCAGCTGCATTACCCCCAGTACCAGCAAATCTCTGCCACCACTTAATAATAACATAGATATTATTAAAAAATGCCAGCCCAGAAAGTATTGTTAAAGTCAAGCTTATGAACAAATAAACTAAATAATTTTTCTTCATCTTTTAACTACCTAAAGCATGTTACGGCTTATCAAATTATCTGCAAAGCCCAATACGTGAATCTAGCAAACAAAACAGTCAAGTTAGAAGCTAGTGAATTTATCCACAAGAACAATATATTTAGTTCTATTAAGGTGTAACACCCTTTTTTAATATAATATTTCCGTACTTACGGGTCTCACCTGTTTGTACAATTAAAAAAGCTTTCTTAGCACGCTCATAAAAAGCAAAGCGCTCCATACGGGTTAGCTTAAAGGCACCATTACCAGTTTTCTCAAAAGCTTCAAGATATGAGCCTTCTACTGCTGGATCAAGAGTATCGCCTGGTACTGCTTCCATTGTTACAATTGGTGAATCTACATAAGCATCCAACTCAAACAAAGGAAGGATTGCGTATAGTAGCTGCTCCACGGTTATTCCATCTGCTCGAACAACAACATTTGACCCAAATGTTTCCGCAGGAAAATGTGCATCTGCCAACACTAACTCATCGCCATGCCCCATGCGATACATAGCTGACAACAATTCTGGACTAATTAATGGTGAAATACCTTTTAACATAAAAACCTCACTTGATAGTAAATTTATTCAACAAGCCTTATTCCTTATAACCATCTGGATGTGCTTGGTGCCATTCCCAAGCAGTACGAATAATATCCTCTGGATTTTTATATTGAGCCTCCCAACCAAGAACACGTTTTGCCTCAGAAGGATCTGCTACCAGCATATCTGGGTCACCAGCACGACGTGGTGAAACAACAGCAGGAATTGGATGACCTGTTACCTTGCGGGCTGCCTCTACTATTTGAAAAACAGAGAAGCCCACACCCGTGCCCAAATTTAATGGACCGCAATAATCTGCAGTTAATGCCAAAACATGTGCTCGAGCCAAATCAGAAACATGTATATAATCACGAACACAAGACCCATCTGGTGTGTTATAATCATCACCAAAGATTTTTACCTCAGGAAGCTTTCCTAGTGGAACCTTTAGCACATTAGGAATAATATGCGTCTCTATTGCATGATCCTCTCCTAAGGCTCCCTCTGCACCACAAGCATTGAAGTAGCGCAAGAATACCGGTCTAAAACCATGTATTTTTTGATACCAGCGAAGCATCTGCTCGTAAATAAACTTTGACTGCCCGTACGGATTTGTCGGACATTGTGGTGTAGTTTCAAGAATAGGCATCTTCTCTGGTTGACCATAAGTAGCACAAGTAGAAGAGAAAACAATTCGCTTAACTCCACAAGCCTGCATAGCATCAGCTAAATTTACACCGCCTACATCATTATTACGAAAATATTTTCCTGGATCTGCAGAGGATTCGCCGACCAGTGCGTAAGCAGCAAAATGCATCACAGCATCTGGCTTGACCTTTTGCATCGCACCCAAAATATCATCATAATTTCGTAAATCACCAACAATTAAGCTTGCTCGTGAGTCTATTGCCTGCTTATGCCCTAGCTCCATACTGTCAAAAATAACAACCTCATGCCCAGCATCTAGCAAGTGCTTTGTTGTGACACTACCTATGTAGCCAGCTCCACCAGTGACTAAAACTTTCATTACTTTAGCCTTTCCTCTAATGCTTTGATTTGTGCCTTTAAATCTTCGATTTCTTTCTTCATACGCTCAATCTGCTTTGGCATCATCACGAGCTTCATTCCCTCTCGTGCCTCAACAGCAGGTGCTCCAAAGTAACGCCCATTTGGTGGCAAATCCTTTGACACACCAGACCTTGCCAAAACCTCTGCTCTATCACCTATATTCAAGTGACCCGCAACACCAACCTGTCCCCATAGCATTACGCCATTACCAAGATGCGTACTTCCTGAAATACCAACATGCGAGACAATGCCACAATAAGCACCTGTCTGAACATTGTGACCAATTTGAACAAGATTATCAACCTTTGTTGAATTGCCAATACGCGTCACTCCGAAGCGTGCTCTATCAATCGTAGTATTGCAGCCAATCTCTACATCATCACATAACTCAACAATTCCTAGCTGATCAATCTTTTCTACCTTGATTGACCCATCTGGATTTATTGATGTGGTATAGCCAAAGCCATCACCACCTATCACTGTCCCATTATGTACTGTCACACGATTCCCTAGTTTACAACGCTCTCGCACTGATGCCATAGGATAAATATGAACATCATCACCTAGCTGACAATATTCTCCCACAAATACATGTGATTCAATAACACAACGTGCACCCAGCTTTGCTCCATCACCAATTACTGCATATGGACCAATATACACATCTGGACCTAGCTGCACATCTACGCCAATTATAGCGGTTGGATGAATACCTGGCTTCCGAACAAGTGGTGGTGCAACAAACAATGGAACGATTTCTGCAAAAGCCTTATCCGCAGACTCCACCACAACAAAGGTGGTATTCTGTGGTACTTCATTCTCAAATTCTAGACCAACTAAAACAGCACTTGCCTTTGTATCTGCTAGCTGGGGAGTATATTTTCTATTTGCTAGAAACGAAATATACCCTTTATCTGCATCACGTAATGCAGCCACTCCATTTATTTCAATATCACCATTTTCTGCGGGAATTAGTTTTCCGCCTACTCTTGCTGCAAGTTCACTTAATTTCATACAAAATCCCTTTATTTTATAAAAGACTATTCTGCTGGTGTTGTTTTACGTACACCACCGATTGCTTTAATTACTTCATCTGTAATATCTGTATTTGGTGCATTATAGACAATTATAGGAATTGGTGCACCAGTGCGATATGCAGAAAGATCCAAAACCATATCATATCCACTGCTCTCGGAAAGAGATTTAACTGCAGCTTGAATATCTGTCATCACTTCAGCAAAAAGCTTACGCTCTTCACGAGAAAGCTCACGCTGCATTTCAGCGACCTTGCCACGAATCTCTTTTTCTGATTTCTCGTAATTTATAACAAGCTGGCGCCCTTTCTCTGCCATTTCTCGCTTAACCTTTTCTGAATACATAGGGTTTGAGCGGATATCTTTCTCTAGTTTAACAATTTCATCTTGCTGTGTTTTTAAGCCAGCAAGTAGGGCATCGCGCTTACCTTCTAAATCTGCCTGCATTGCACGAAGGGCTTTATCATTCTGCTCTGCTTTTGGATGTGATTTAATCACTGTTTCCATATCGACAACAGCAATCTTCTGGGCCTCCGCCACCATGGTAAATGCAATAAGCAAAGCACTAGAAAAAACAAAAAGCTTCTTTAAATTCATATTTTCCTTTCTATGTATAACAAATTGGTTTTAATATGGTAAAAATTGTACCAAAAAAAAGCACTTTTATCAAGCACTCCAATGGCTTCACACTGTTTTTTTGCACACGGATTAACCCTTGCGTAGATTCGCTGGATAACACGAATGACTTAATCAGACAAATGCTATTACAACCATCTCTGTGCCTCTGTGTTAAGAAAAAGCAAAAGTTATTAATGACAATTAGCACTCAACGTCTGATTGTCTCGCGTCTGTTAGACGTCTAATTGTCTTGGGTCTAGTGTCCATGTCTCATGTCTCCCTTCACAACAAAGCTCTTTCGCAAGGACAATCAGACGATAAGACAACGGTGACGTTAGACGCTTAGACAGCGAGACAGATTTCAAGCTGACGCTATAGCCTTCGGCGAAACACGGAGCACACGTAGT
>CALDQE010000032.1 GCA_937911295.1 uncultured Verrucomicrobiota bacterium | reverse complement strand
TCACGTCTATTGTCTCTAGTCTCATGTCAAGGGTTGCGTGTCAACGCAAGGGGGGGCGTCTCTCGTCTCAAGTCTCTCGTCGGAGGGGCGTCTCAATGTCAAACCGTCTAATGTCAAATGTCTCATCGTCTAGTTGTCCTTGCGGTGCTGAGGTCCCAAATCTGGGATTACACAATCAGCGAATAAAGCAACCAATTTACTCCAAGTGCATAAAGAGAGGCAACAAAATCATCAATTGTAATGCCAAGCCCACCATGAAGCTTTTGGAGTTGATAGGCTGGATATGGCTTTGCAATATCCATCACACGAGCAATAACAAAACACATTGGCATAAGCCACCAATGCTCCATCCATTTATCATAAAGCCCTAGCATACAAATTGGGAAAAGTAAATACTCATCTGCCACAACACCACCAGGATCTGTCTTCCCAACATATTTCTCAGCTACATCACAAATCGGAATACAAATTAAGGTTAATACAATGCATATAGCTATATTAACATAAATATTAAAATTCAATACCGTTAATCCCCAAACAAGTAAGCACCCAAGTAAAGAGCCTACTGTCCCTGGTGCAACGGGAGAATAACCTAGGCCAAATCCCTGAGCAATAAATGTAATAACCTTTTTCATAATTGTACTCCTTCTATTTAAAGAAATTCATTTCCTTCAGAACCTCAGCAAGCTGCTCCTGAGGTAACCCCATAATATTTGTATAAGAGCCCTCATAGCTTTCTATCAACATTTTCTTGCCATATTCATCTATATCGTATGCACCTGCTCTACCAAGACAATCAATAAGCCTCATATATTCATCAACCACTGACTCTGAATAATTTTTGAATAACAATGTAGAGGTTACTACAAAGCAATGGGGCTCTTGATTAGGAGCAGACACTGCCACACCAGTATATACGGTCTGCTTTTTTCCAGCATAGCTCATTAGCATTTGCTTTGCCTCAGCTAATGTTGCCGGCTTACCTAAGCACTTATTATCAAACCAAACAATTGTGTCAGCTGCTAATACCCATGCATTGCGATATTGCTCTTGCTTAGCCACGGCTGCATGCTTTAATGCAGCATTCTCAAGCACGGTACGAGCAGGGTCATCTAAATAATGAACCTCATCACACTCTGCCACAACAACTGAAAAATCAATTCCAAGAGCAGCGAGTATTTTGTGTCGTCTTGGAGATGCTGTAGCAGCAATGAATGAGGTTGATAAATTCATAGACAAATATTAAAGATTATTCGCCAGCACAGAAGCGCTTATAGTGAGCTAATAGCTCAGAATATTCTGTGTATGCTGGTACCTGTGGGAATTGCTCGCGAATATGAGGCGTCGTACGGAACAATGCACCTGTATCAGCTGTTGTTATCATACCAAGATCATTGAACGAATCACCAGCTGCCATAGTGCGAACATTCATTTGGCGAAAAGCCTCAATTGCCTTACGCTTACCATCCTTTTGACGCAAGGTATACCCTGCCACACGACCGTTCTCATCAATTGTCAATGTATTACAGAATAGAGCCGGATGATTTAGCTTTGCCATCAATGGTCCTGCAAATTGTGTAAATGTGTCTGATAAGATAACTACCTCACCAACCTTGCGTACCTCAGCAATAAATTCTACGGCACCAGGCAATGGGTCAATCTCACCAATAACCTTTTGGATAGAATCCAGCTTTAAGCCATGCTTATCTAGCAAATCAATTCGGTACTGCATTAGCTTGTCATAATCTGGTTCGTCGCGTGTAGTGCGCTTAAACTCTGGGATACCGGTTACCTCAGCAAAAGCAATCCAAATTTCAGGAACCAAAACTCCCTCTAAATCTAAACACAACAAATTCATTTCCTTCTCCTATTCAATATTAAAGAGCCCGACCAGCCTCAAATGCCTGAATATTGATATCTACAAGCTTTGCTGGAAGACGTGTCCTAATTGCCTCATGCCATAGCTCTGGCGGAAAATCTAATAGCTTAGATAATGCACCAGCAATTACAAGATTTGCTGTACGTATATTTCCAACCTTCATTGCCTGCTCGACTGAATCAACCATTGTTGCTCTGCCCTGATAAAGAGAAGCAAGTAGCTCATCCTGATTTTCAACTGGAGGCTGCTGTCCAGCAGATACAGTTACAGGAACAATTTTGCGTGTATCAATAACAGCCTTACCATCTGCCTTAAGCATACCTACGCAACGAATTGCCTCAAGCTGCTCAAAGGATACAAGAATATCGGACTCACCATCAGGAATTATTGGACTATGAACACAATCACCAAAGCGAACCTGGCTGCTTACACTGCCACCACGCTGAGACATGCCATGAATTTCACTCTTCTTTACATCAAGTCCGGCAAGTGCTGCTGTACGTGCAAGAATTTCACTGGTTAAAAGGATTCCCTGACCACCGACACCTACAAGTGTTACATTTACTATTTTACTCATTGGTTTGCCTCTAGATTATTTTGCTGTTGAAGAAATTGCACCGAACTTGCATAGCTGAGCACATACATCACAGCCAATGCAAACTGCTGGATCTATTTGTGCCTTAAATAGCTTACCCTTCGCTTCACCTCGAATGATTGCAGGACAACCAAGCTTAAAGCAGGAGCCGCAAGCCATACACTTATCTGGGTCTACCTTGTATGGTGTAGCATTCACATTACGCTTTGCAGCAATTACGCAGCTACCATATACAACGATTACGGATGGCTCTGGAATATCCAATTCCTCTGCAAGAGCCTCCTCTACCTCCTTTTGGTTGTATGCATCAACCTCACGAACACGCTTTACACCAACTGCACGTGCTACTTCAGCAATGCTTACCTGAACCGTTTCTTCTCCAAGAAGAGTTTTGCCAGAGCCTGGATTTTGCTGGTGACCCGTCATTCCTGTGATACGATTATCAAGAACAACAACTGTTACTGCACCCTTGTTGTATACAACATCAATTAAGCCTGTAATACCAGAGTGGAAGAAGGTAGAGTCACCAATTACCGCAGCAACACGATTCTTTAAACCAGCCTTTTGCATACCAAATGCAGCACCAATACTTGCACCCATGCAGATGGTTGTATCCATAGCACTTAATGGTGGTACACAGCCAAGTGTGTAACAGCCAATATCGCCAGAAACTGTTGCCTTAAGTTTTGCTAGTGAATAGAAAACTGTTCTATGCGAGCAGCCAGCACAAAGCACTGGAGGGCGCACTGGCAGAGCTAGAAGCTCCGGTTTCGCAATAGGAGCAAGCTCTTCACCTAAAATTTCTGCACGAAGTGCACGTAGGCGATCAACATTCTGCTCCATCATTGCTAGCTCTGTTGTGTAGCTCTCAACCTTTACACCGGCATCAACCACTGCCTCACGAAGTACAGGATCAAGCTCCTCAACAACATAAACCTTATCCACCATTGAAGCAAACTTGCGAACGAGCTCTGTTGGCAATGGATTTGTAAAACCAAGTTTTAGAATTGAATATTCTGGAAAGACCTCTTTAACATACTGATAGGATACTGCACATGTGATAATACCAATGCGCTTATCGCCTTCTTCAATACGATTAAATACCGAACTCTCTGCTTCAGCACGAAGTGTATTTAAGCGATTTTCTATCTCGTAACGCATTACACGGGCATTCGCTGGTACTGAAACTGTTTTCTTAATATTCTTCTCGTATGGCTTTACCTCACGTGCACCATAAGCAAAATCATCACCAAGCTCAACAAGGGATGAGGAATGTGAGGTGCGTGTGGTCATACGAATAAAAACGATACTGCCGGTGCGCTCAGACAAATCAAAGGCTTCGCGAGTCATATCATAAGCCTCTTGGCTATCTGATGGCTCAAACTGAGCTGCACGTGCAAACTTTACTAGGCGTCGATTATCCTGCTCATTTTGTGAAGAATGCATGCCAGGATCATCGGCAGAAACAACCACCATGCCACCATTAGTACCGACATAGGTATATGTCATAAGAGGGTCCATAGCAACATTCAAGCCAACGTGCTTCATTGCTACAAGAGTGCGAGCTCCAGCAATAGATGCACCTACGCCGACCTCCATTGCTACCTTTTCATTTACTGACCACTCGCAATTGATTTCGCCTTTAAATTTTGCGATATTTTCTAGAATCTCTGTGCTTGGTGTTCCTGGATATGCTGCTGCAACATGACAGCCTGCACGATATGCACCATAAGCTATTGCTTCATTACCGGAAAGGAATTTCTTATTACTCATTTTATTACTCCATAAAATTTAAAGCATAATTTTATCACAAAAATGCTCTTTTATCAAACACGAATAAACCTAAATTCGGCTAGGTCCAAAGACAAACTAAATGCAACCCTCTTTTGAGTTTGGTATTGCATTTACTTTGTTCAGTAACCGAAATTTTTTCGCTACAAAACATTATATATATGTTTCCCAGCTAATTAGCCTTAATTTCAGCAATTAGACACTAATTCTGGGAGGGAGTACAGCGGTTAGGAGAGAGGTTTTTCAAATATGTATTAGGAATCAAAAAGGCAGTTTGCAAATTGCATTGCTCTGCCTATTACTCTTGATAAAATACAAATGCACCCGATGGAATATTTTTTTCATCCATATCGGCACCAGAGGTGAGTGTTCCCTTTTTGGAATTAAAATAATATGTATCTGGCATATTCCATTTCAGCTGGCAGATATCAAATACAGGCTTTCTTGCAGAGATTGGTCCACCAACCTTGTAACCAACAAGAACAAGAGTGCCTTCAGGAAGTGCCTCAAGCTCTTTAATTGATTGCTGACTTCCACGCAAATAATAGCCCTTTTTATTTGATGGGAAATAAAATGTCGTTTCAGCCATAATTTCATCACCAGTAATATCATGAACAGAGCCATCCTTACCAATTTCCATTAGGGTAGTCTCTGGATTCTCACTAGTTTCGCCACCTCCAATTTCTACGCGAGTTCCTTTTGGCATGGCTTTCCATTTTTTCACTTCTTTACCAGTTTTTATTGTTCCATCTGGGAAATGATAAATAGTATCGGCAGAATTATAAAGGTCACGTGCTATATCCCAGGCAGAGCGTCCTGGTCCAATAATATTACTTGGCAGAGTAAATATTTTGGGTTGTGTTGTTGTGGTGGTGGTAGTAGTTGTTGTTGCAGTTACTACCTTAGAAGGAGTATTTTGATCGACTGGCGGGATTGGTTTTTTCTCTGGAACAGGGTTTGGTCGAGGTTGTGGCTTGTTTGCTTGAGTTACCGGACCCTTTGGTTTAGAATATAGGATTTTAGAAAGCTCTGGATCGGCATCAACAAGACACCCCGCCTTAACATCTGGATCAAATAGAGGCTTTGACTTAAGTCCAAGCTTTGCTCTATTCTCCGGTTTTGCCAGAAGCATTCCGCAGCGTTTTCTTCCACGATGCTTTCGCTTTTGCCACCGATTAGGATTTCCATAAGCAACCATTGAATGCGTTAGCACCCTATCATCACTTATTTTATATGTAGCCTTCAGCTCTGAAATCAATTTCTTTAGAGAGGCATACTGTGCCGGTGTAATATCTTTATCATGGTAGCCAGCAATCTCAATTCCTACCGACATTGAATCAAGACCTGTTTGACCATTCCACATGCTTACACCAGCATGATAAGCAATACGATTTTTATCAATAATCGTATACACCTTGCCATCTCTTGCAACCATATAATGGCATTCGCCATTTTTACTTAACTTTTCTAGAGCACCACGAGCAGATCCCTCTGTTGTGTGCAATATAATAAATTTAGTTACACGTCTAAATTTACGTGTTGTGTTTTTGGGGCTGCGGTAGCTTTTAATTACTGGTATTCCATTTGCAGGTGCCGCATTTGTCTCTATTGGCGACAAAAAAACAAGGGCAGATAAAGCCAACACAAATGTGCTAATTCCACATAGTATACATTGCTTTATTCTACCCATATTTTCCCCTCAGCAAGCACTGCCACAAAAAATTATGTGGCAGTGTCGCTTATAGATTGTTTAAGCCAAAAGGCTCTTAGATGTCATATCTGCAGGAATCTCAATACCCATTAGATCAAGCACTGTTGGTGCAATATCTGAAAGGATACCCTCCTTACGAAGCTTTACATTTTCTGCATCATTTGCTACGTAAATGCAATCGACAAGATTTAAAGTATGGCTTGTCTTAACCATGCCAGTCTCATAATCTACCATTTGATCTGCATTACCATGGTCGGCAGTAATAAGAATTTTAGCATCAAGCTCAAGCAAGCGCTTAACAACCTTACCAACGCACTCATCAACGATTTCAACAGCCTTACGAGCTGCATCAAAATCACCTGTATGGCCAACCATATCACAGTTAGCAAAGTTTACAGCGATAAAACCATACTCGTTGTTCTCTAGGCGCTTTAGCAAGTCCTCTGTTACTGTATAAGCATCCATTTCTGGGTGGCTAGCAAATGTAGCTGGATCAAAACGGCTAGGAATATTAACCTGATCTTCACCATCATAAGGCTTTGTGGACTTACCATTGAAGAAGCTTGTTACATGGCGGAATTTTTGTGTTTCAGCAATACGTAGTTGGCGAACACCGGCCTTGCTGATTACCTCACCAAGTAGGTTATCCATACCACCACCAGCACCCATTGCACCAAGTAGATAATCTTCAAATTCATCCCAATAGCGGGTGAAGCCAAGATAAGCAATACGTGGGCGAGAACTACGTGTACCCTCATAATCATCGCAAACAAATGCTTGTGTTAGCTGAATTGCACGGTCCTGACGGTAGTTTGTGTGCATAACGACATCACCATCCTTGATTCCGGCATAATCACCGATTACATAAGGGACGATATATTCATCTGTCATTTCAACGCCATCAGGTGTCTTGTCATTAGCATAAGACTCTTTAACTGCGCTAACAGCATCTGCAGCCTTACGGCCCTGGCAAGCGACTAGTGTTTCGTATGCTTGGCTTGTTAGCTCATAATTGCGAGAGCGATCCATTGCATAGTAGCGACCCATTACTGTACCAATTTTGCAATTACCGATTGCTTCCATTTCCTTCTGTAAGCGACCGATATACTCTAGTGTACTACGTGGTGGAGTATCACGACCATCAAGGAATGGGTGGACAATAATCTGACCTTCAGCCCATGTTTGGCGAGCACGACGCATTAGCTTGAATAGGTGCTCCTGATGAGCATGAACACCTTCGTCCTGCAATAGTCCTAGGAAATGTAAGCTTCCCTTACCATCCATCCAAGCCTTCATAAAATTCTGCCACTTTTCTGTCTCAAAAAGCGAGCCACTGCTTAAGCCATCGTCAATACGCTTTAGCTCCTGGACAACAATACGTCCAGCACCCATATTTAGGTGACCTACTTCACTTGAGCCTTGGTAACCATTTGGTAAGCCAACAGCCTCTCCACAAGCATCTAGGAAAGCCCAAGGGAACTTTGCCTTATAAGAATCAATATTTGGTGTATTTGCGGCTGCAACAGCGTTACCTTCTGTCTTATCATTAACGCCCCAGCCATCACGAATAATTAATGCTACTGGTCTCATAAATTTTCCTTTATAAAGTTGTTTGAAAAATTGCGATTAGATTATAGCAAATTGGGGTTAAATTTTCAATACACGAAAATGTGATACTGTGTATGCGGGGTGTAGTAAAATGTGTATGCACATACGTGCAGTAAAACAGGATTACAAGATTTGCATGATTGCCAGGATTGC
>CALDQE010000031.1 GCA_937911295.1 uncultured Verrucomicrobiota bacterium | reverse complement strand
GTGTTTCGCCGAAGGCTATAGCGTCAGATTGAAATCTGTCTCAGCGTCTAACGTCACCGTTGTCTTATCGTCTAATTGTCCTTACAGTAGTGCTTTATTGTTAGTATTGCACTGGCTTGCGAAGCTCTTTTTTCTCAGCATGCTTATGCTTATCATCTAGCATTTTTGCTCGCTGCTTTCGAGAACGCCGACGCTTTTGACGACGAATCTTCTCAATCTCTTGCTGTCGCTTGCTTTTTATGCCAAGTAGCTCTTCCTCTATCTCTTCACATAATTCAACTCTTGCATAATACCGATTAAGTGATAAAGAACGAGTTTTTTGACATTTTACCTCTTTCCCTGTTGGAATATGCTTTAAATAAACACAAGAGGAGGTCTTATTTATTTTTTGTCCCCCACTCCCACTTCCTTGAACAAACTTTTCTATAAGATCAGATTCTTCTATCCCAAGCGTATTCATCCGCTGCTCAAGCAGCTCTTTTTTTGTTGTTCCCAATACCCCATCAGACATAGCAACTCATCCTCACTTACTTTTTGCTAGTTTCTTCAGAATCAATTCCTACCTGTTTTGAAGCAGGGACAAGTGTTGCAACAACTGGAAAGTGGTCTGAATAACCTTCCTCATAATAATTATTAGGCTTACCCTTAATACGAACACGCCTAAATGCACGAGGACGACCATCTCCTGACTCTTTCATCTCTGGTAATGCAAAAACTGAATACGACTTGTTATCCTTAACCTGCCAGAAGCTTGACCCACCAGTGTTTTCTTTCAGCATTGTTACAGGAACTATGATACCATCAAACGAATTCCATACTGAGCGTCGTGCATAATAATATGTACCTCGCTTATTTTTAGGTAAATCAAAGGCTAAATGATATAGAGCCAATGGTCCATCAGAATGCCGTAATGCCTGCTTGCGTGTCTTTGAAACACCTAGCTTCTCTATTAAAGTGACATCATCACAATCCTCATTAAAATCACCCATAATAACAAAACTCATTTCTGGATTACGCTTATATCGTTTGGCAAGCTCCTTTTTAAGTTCAAGAGCCTCTTCTGCACGCGTCTTCATATTTGCTGCATAATTGCCTATAGGAGATTTCCAATGATTTACCATAAATGTAATTGGCTCTCCACCAACATCAACAACACATACTAAAGCACCTCTCTTGCCATATGTATGAGCAACCAAATGAGTTGATTTTATTGGATATTTTGACATTATCGCTTGATCAATTCCGCGTGTATCTGAGGAGTCAATATGCCCAATATATGGAAGACTCCACCCATATTTATCCTTTAATCGCTTATTTAAATCCTCTAGTACATCAAGATTTTCAACCTCAGCCATTCCAATCACATCTGGCTGCATTTTATTTAACACATGTGCCAAATGATCAAGCTTTTGAGAATAACGCTGAGGTGTCCATCTTCTCCAGGATGATGGTGTAAAATCTTCGTCTTTATGTTTGGATGGCCCATTTACAACTGTATCAAAGAGATTTTCAACATTCCAGAAAGCTATTTTTATTTCTGACGGAATAGCTAACACATCTGTTGCATTTAGCACACAACAAACCTGTATTACTAACAATAGCAATATAATTTTAAAACCTTTGAAAAAATTTTTAAGCATAATAAGAATAATGAGTTAATTATTCGACACCATCCATTTTTGATGCATAAATTGCAGGATCAAACTCAAACCAAGTTCCTGCAGATGTTACATCCAACACACCGAGCTTATACTGTAGTTCAAGCTCCTTAATTCTATAGTTTACAATCGCTTTATAAAGAGAATTTTGTGCAGCAAGCAATGACTGTTGTGCCCCTAACACATCTGTCATATCTACGCGACCCGCCTGCATAAGAATATCCATACTTTCAACACGACGATTAGCTAAATTCAATGCCATAAACTGAATGGACAGGGTTTCTCTTGTTTCACGCATAGATCGCACAATATTGAAAACCTCTTTTTTCAAATTGTCCTCTGTTTCTTGATAATTTCTAACTGATGCATCATATGCAAAAAATGCATTTCTATAGGTATTTCGCTCTGATGTTCGATTTAAAGGTAAATCTATATTCAACAATGCCCTGTATGTGCCATATTTAGGCTTAAAATCCCCATTACCCTTATCAGCACTGCCATAACTTCTGCTTTCACCCATTGATGCAGAGCCACCAATTGTAATTTCTGCCCGAAGACTATCAGCTGCTATTTTTAGCTTTCTCTCAGAATCATCAATTCGATCTCTTGCAGTTTGCAAATCTGGGCGATTATTAAATGCAACCTCTAATGCTGTTGCTTCATCAAGCTCCTTTGGACCCATATTTTTATTATCTGGCTTCTTAAGCTCAATCTTATCCCAATCAATAGCACCTGTTGCTTCATAATTATCAATATTACCAGAAGCAAAGCTTTCCGCATATTTATGTAATTTTATCAATTCAGACTCTAAAGGAAAAACCTTTACCTCAGGAGGTAATCCTAATGAGATTCTAAAGCTCTCTAGCACACTATCATAATTGCTATATGCGGCGACCCAGCTATTACGTGCATCAAGCTCATTTTGATACGATTGATCAAATTCATACTCCTGAAGTCTACCGGCATCAGCAAGCCTACGAGAGCGCCTTGTTGAAGCAACTGCTCGTTTATAATTTTCATCTTGGTTTCTAAGCTGCTTACCAGCAAGTAAAACATTAAAGTAAGAGGTTGATATTTGAACAATAAAGCTGCGCTTGTATTGTTCAAATTCACGTAAGGCATATACCAAATTCCGCTCAGCTTGAAGTAAAGGCTCTTCGACAACAAATCGCCCAGATCCTCGAAGTAATGGTATTGTAATACTTGCATCTGCCACAATACCCCAAGCACTCTCCTTCTCTGCTGAAAGCATTTTCGCAAGATCAACAGCAACATTACTTGTTAATTCAGTGCCATTTTTAAAGTTTTTTTGACCACCTAACTTTATTCGGTTATCATTTCCTGTTGTTCTATCGCCGCCTTCACTCTGTGAAGTAGTAACGCTAGATGACATTAAACCAGAAAATGTCGTTCTAAAATTATGTGCCTCTAAATCAAGAGCAAGAGCCGTACGATAAAGTTCCTCTTTCTTGGTTCTAAATTCACGATTTTCTGCTGCAGCAATCTTAAGTGCATCTTCAAGAGTAAGATAAATAGGCTCCTTATCTTTTTCATCAGCTACCAAGGGCTCCTTTGAACTGGTAATAGAAAAAGAATCTGCTACTGTAATCCCTTGAGCTTCCATCAATCTGCGTCTCAAAGTATTAGATGGATTTTCAACATCAATTTCTTCTACACGCAAGCCTTCCTTTGCTTGGGCGGACGCAATATGAGATTTCGCCTTTTTGTCTGCCTCATCAAACCAATCTGACGGAGATTTGCATCCACAAAATGATATTGATATAAAAAACAATGTAAAAATAAAAATCTTAAACATAAAAGCCACTTAACTAAATAATTCTCAATTAAATTACTACAAATTTTACTATATTACTCACCGAAAGTCAATTAAACCTAAACCCATGTTAACCAAAATTGTATCTAAAGTTTCTTCCATCCAATTTCAAATCCAACAATTAGATACTGATCCCTATTTGAGTAATGACTTGAAATCAATACACCAAATGCTTATAACTTAGATTCAACCCCATTTACCGCTATTTTATACTTTTCACTTTCAAATATTTTCTTCTTATAATATAATGTAAAGAAATTTTCGCTTAAATATTCGTCTATCCTAATTTTGTATCATGGAAAAATCTAAAGCAAATCAAACTCTACCTAATGCAATTTATTCTGTTGACTTTTCTTCCGAAAAGCCACGTGTAGTTATTTCTTCAAATGGAACTATTATCTGCTCTTCTGAATTGGCTAATGCATCAGATGAAACACACAATGCCCTTGCAAACCCTGCAAATAAGATAATTGTTTGCCCCCCATTTAAATCAATAATTATCTCTGTTCTAAATCCTCCTCCAGTCTCAACGGCTAAACAAAAAAAACTTATCCCATCCTTACTCAATATTCAACTTCCATTTAAGCTTGAAGAATGCAAATATGTTTTTGATAAGGTGGGCTCAAAGTTTATTGCTCAAACTATTAGAAATACTGAGCTTGCAGAAACTCTCTCCCTTGCATCTAAACAAAATATTGCCACAAAATCAGTAATTGGCTTTATTCAGACCATTTGGGATGCCGCTGCTAATGAAGCTCCTTCATGGAGCACGGAATCTGAGCGAGCTCTTTGTATTGCGAATAATTCTTCTACATTACTAGTTTTTGGTAATAATGATACTATTACAGCTACCAGCATTTTTAATACCTCCTCTTCAAAAGAAATAATAAAAAGACTTAAACTCAATTTTAAAGGCGATTTATCAAAAACAGCACTATTTCTAGCTGGCGAAGCAACTAGCTCTATTCTTCGAGAGCTACGGGATTCCACCAGCCCACTAGGATTTGTAAATGTTGCTAAAGACCCAGACTATTTTGTAGCAAGTGCTTGTGCTACAAATAAAAATATTGATAAATTCAATTTCCTATCCAATAATTCAAAAGCAAACCGCTGGGACTTTATGCTTTCCGACAAGCTTAAGCAAAAGTTTGCTGCTATGCTTCTTTTAGCAAGTGCTTTTGCTATTATGGCATCAGCAATTATCAATGCAAACACAAAAAAAATCAAGCAAGCAAATCTAGCTCAATTTAACAAATCAATTTCGCAGGTTGCTGGTTACGATGTAAAGCTTAAAGGCAAACGGGCTATTGATGAAGCAAAAGCAGCCTTTGATTCAAGAATTGATTTTAGTATCATAAATGCAGAGCAATCAATCATAACTTCGCAATTATTCCCCAAATGTATTGAGCTTTGCAAAAAGCACCAAATAACCTTAGGCTTTATATCTATCAATCCCAAGGGCGTAACCGCTTCTGGATCTGGTCCAAGAATTGAGAGCATAAACGCTCTAGTTGATGAGCTCAATGCAAATGGTATTAAATGTGTATTGGCTGGAGCCCCAATTGAAAGCTCAGGCAGGTTCTCTTTCCAGCTATTCCCTGGTAATTAATTTAAGGAAGCAATTGATGAAACTAGAAAAAACTACAACTCTCTTGATTATAGCAGGAATTGCATGGCTCATTTCATTGTGCATGCTTTTCTCCTCGATTTCACATCACAATGAAGCATTATTTGCTACACAAAAAAATCGTAATTTAATTAACAATAATCTTAAAGAAGAGTTAGCACTTAGTGCAAAGTACGATGCCTTAATTAACGAATTTGAATCACAAACTGGCACTCACTATTACTCTCTTCTTAATTATGTTAAAGGGCTTGGTGGTAAGTTGATTTTTGAAAAAACAAATGAAATTCCAGACACAAATCTTCAAGCATCGTCATTCTGTGTCGCTATAAACAATTGTAATATCGATAGTATTTATAAATTGATTTACTATGCTGAAGAACAACTTGGTAGTCCTCGTTTCCGCGTTTCTGCGATTGAATTACAAACTCAGCAATCTAGAATTTCCTCTGTGAATACACCACAAATCAATACAAAAATCACTTTTGAAACAATTACAAGAAGGTAACCCTATGGACAAAAAAGCATTAGAATTCTTTAAAAAATTAACCTCAATCGCTACTCCTACTGGCTACGAGCTTGAGGGACAACGCTTAGTTGCGAATTATGTAAAGCCTTATGCTGATAAAATTGAACTGGATAAACATGGTAATCTTATCATGATTAAGAATCCAGAAGCAAAATTCCGCTTTGTTATTGATGCTCACATCGATGAAATTGGCTTTATTGTTCAGCATATTGATAGAAAAGGCTTCTTACGTGTTCAGCCTCTAGGCGGAATCAATAATCAGCTTCTACCTGGTGAACGCATCATTCTAAATGGTCCTAAAGGTCCTGTAAATGGTTGCTTCGGCAGAAAAGCAATTCACCTTATGGATGCTAAGGAGCGTGGAGAAGGCGTTAAAGATATTGCAGACCTATGGGTAGACATTGGTGCCAAGTCTCTAGAGGAGGCTATGGAATGGGCTCCTATTGGAACTGCTGGAGTTGTAAATGCTGAATGGCGCGATATGCTTAATGACAATGTATCAATGCGTGGTATGGATGACCGTGCTGGCGTATTTATTATGACTGAGGTGCTCCGTAAGCTTGCAAAGCGTAAGATAAATGTTGCCCTATACGTCGTTAGTGCAACCCAAGAAGAGGTTGGTCTACTGGGTGGTCAAGCTGCAGCCTATGGCATTGACCCACATGGTGGCATTGCTGTAGATGTAACCTTTGCTTCAGATCACCCTCAGGGTATGGAAGCAAAGGTTGGCGATATTCGCTTAGGCGGTGGTCCAGTAATTGGCAGAGGTCCAGCATTTGATGTCGCTCTTAACCAATTGGTTGATAAAGCTGCAGCTAAGGCCGGAATAAAGACACAGACTCAGATTCGTAACCGTGGCAATGGAACTGACGCATTTGCTATCCGTATGACTCGCTCAGGTGTACCTGTAAATCTAATCAGTATCCCTCTACGCTATATGCACTCAGCTGTTGAAGTAGTAAATCTTGAGGACATTGACCAAATTTCAACACTTATAGCTGAAACTGTTGCAGCACTACCTAAGAACCCAAAGCTAGGTCCTGCCCTATAAATAAGTCAACCACATTGTGTGGAGAAACAACAAAAGCTAGGCTGAATGCAAGTCAAAATATGGCTTGCATTCAGTTACAACTTAAATTAGAGCTATGAAAAACTTTTTTAAAAAATCGTATTTCCCATATATCATGCTAGCAATTTTAATGTTAATTGTTAGTAGCATTATTTTCTTCCCGGCTCTATCAGCTGATACGATTCTAAATTCACCAGACTCCCCTACTGAGCTTGGTCCATTTGCAAAAAGCCAGATTCTCTATAGCTTTTACAATTTCTCCCCAGCAACCTTTTCGTTTGATACTATGTGGAAGGTATTGATTAGCCCTATCCATTATAGTGATTTAGGGTATATCATTATCACCGTGCTTGTGACACTGTCTTCATATCACTATCTGCGAGTATTGAAGCTAGATAAAATGGCTGCCGCATTTGGTGCAGTAGCTATGACACTATCTGGCTACCACTTTACTTTGTTCTCTGCCGGTCATCGTGGCTATCTAATAATGATGCCATATGTGATTCTATGCTTCGCAATTGTTGAGCAAATCATAGCCTATGGCTACAAATGCAAATGGTATCATTTTGTAATGATTGCCGCAGGCGCTGCAGCAGGTCTAACATATCAGCCAGATATTTTCCTGCTATTTGCTGGGACACTTATTGTCTACGCAATTGCTCGCCTCTGCACAATTGCAACAAGAACTGGATGGAAAGCATATTTTGCTAAAAACGGTCTCCATTTTGCTCTCTCATTTATTGCTCTAATTGCTTTCTTTGGTATTATTAGCACTCCAGCAGTTCGCAATATTTTTGAAAATACGCTTGCAGGACGCGAGGAGCAGCTTGAACAATCACAAGCAACAATAGCCCAAACTCCTGACTCTGCCACGGAGTCTGAGGTTGTTGATTCAAACTGGATATTTGCCACTGGTTGGAGTCTTCCTCCAGATGAATTGATTGAGCTAGCAGTTCCTTCCCCTTATGGCTTCGACACTGGCAACCCCAATGGCCCATACATCGGTGAGCTAGGTCGCCCTCACGATTGGAAGCCAAACAGCAATATGTTTGGAAACTATCGCCAGCACAATCTATATGCCGGTATGCTTCAGGTTGGCATCGCACTATTTGCAATTATTCTATGCTTTGCTCTTTTAGTAAAAAAATCAACGCCAGCAGATGGAGTGAGTGATTTACCAAACCAATCACCAGACTTTCGAGGCGTAGGATTAGTATGGTTTGGTATTATTATCGGAGCAATGCTTCTTTCATTAGGTCGCTTTACTCCTATCTATGCCTTATTCTATAAACTTCCAGTAATGGATATGATTCGCTGTCCAGTAAAGTTTATTCACATCCTTGAGCTGGGATTAGCAGTACTTGCTGGCTTTGGTGTTGATGCACTACTCAAGCATACAGACGATGATAAGCGAGTTACGCTTGTAGGTAGAATCTCGATGCTTTTACTTATTGTTGTTGCTGGCTTCTGCTTTATAAAGTCGAGCAATACGAATGCAATTACAACTCGCATTTCGGAAACCTTTAATTCTAATCCTGATGCCATTAAGCATTTTCTTCCAATAAGTATAGCCCAATATAAAGATGCATTTCGTAGTGCTGCTTGGTTAGCAATTTGTGGCAGTGTGGTCATTGGTCTAATGACCATCAAAAACCCAATTGTCAATAATAAGCTAACTCGCTATGTTGTTTGCGGTATTCTTCTTTTCGGTGTAGTCATTGACATGACAAAACAAGCAACAAATTTTGTTCATACCTCAAAGATAAATACAATAACTGCTGATTCAGTATTTCTTGAAGCAGCAAAAACAAAGCTTGGTGAAAGGTTGGAAGAAGGTGGTGCTTATTCCTATCTAGGACTACAAACAATACTCCCTCAATTAGACGACTTTAAGTGTCTGGAAAATAAGGGCTACTACTCTGCAGATCCTTTCTCAACTTCAAATCCTAAAGAAAAATCTGTCCTTGCATTTCAAGGCTCACCTGCATTTGATCAAGCAACAGCACAAAATGGTCTGCCTAAGCGTTGGCTCCTTATGGGTACGCAGCTATATATCGTAACCTTTAACCAAGCTCAAGCATTTATGAACACTGGAATGTTTGATTTTATTGGTTGCTACAATTTTAATCCACAAACCCAATCATTTAAAAAAGTTCAGCCAACAACTGAAGCTATTTATTTCATTGCTCTAAAGAATATGCCTTGTGGGCTGGGCGTATACTATAACTACTCTACCATCGATTCAGAAGCAGAGCCTCTAGATGCAATGGCAAAGCCAGCCTTTGATATCTACAATAGCCTTGTAATTTCTGACACAACTAATGCACTTTCTAGTGCAAGCACCAAAGCACCTGCACCAGCAAAATGGGTCGTTAAGCCTTCTGACACAGAATATTGCGCTGCTAAAATTGAAGCAAACTGCGAAGAAGAAAATGGTATGCTCTACATCAGGCACAACTATTTTTTCAACCGCAACCTTCAAGCAACTGTTGATGGCGAGCCTGTAGAAATGTACACAGCAAATGCATTCTATAAAGCCATTTCACTAACTAAAGGTACCCACACTATTGAACTAACACAAGAGACACCATTGGCAAATAAGCTCTACATTTTAGTGATTGCACTAATTACAATTGCCGGCTTTGGTTTCTATGTTGCAGATTCTATTCGCAAAGAAAAGAATGAGGTGTGTATATAATATGCAGGAGCAGAGTTCAAATAAGGCGAAGCGATTCTCCACAGCCACAATAACAATAGTAATTATCTGTGTTGTAACGTATCTTGCACAGCTTGTTTCTGCTGCTGCACCAGTAAAAACAATGTTACTACATCCTGATGCAAATTATTTGCTTATTGATGACGTATTGACTTTTCTACTTTCTATTCATGGGATAGGCATCTCTTGTGGCTTCTTTTGGACACCGATAACCTATATGTTTTTACATGGCTCATGGTCTCATCTACTTTTCAATATGGTTGGATTATTAACTATTGGAACTGCTATTGAGCGACAATATGGACTAAAGCCTTTTTTAATTATCTATTTTCTTGGTGGCATTCTTGGAGGGTTAGGCTGGGTGTTATTTTCTGGATTAACATCCACTACGCCTTGTGTGGGTGCTTCAGCAGGTGTACTTGCCCTAGTTGGTGCATTTGTAGTTAGAAATCCAAAGCTTAAGTTAATTGTATTTATCCCACTTCCAATCCCAATGCCAGCTTGGATTTTAGCCATTTTTATTTTCGTAACTAACGCTATAGAAATTTTTGTTAAACAAACTAATATTGCAGCATCTGCACACCTAATTGGGATTGTATTCGGTGCGATATTGGGTCTATACCTTTTAAGGTCTAATCAAGGAGAAAGACAATGATTGTTCTTGGTATTGAAACATCATGCGATGAGACATCTGCAGCAATAGTTAAAGATGGACGCACCATCCTTTCAAATGTAGTACACACGCAGGCAGAGCACAAGCCGTATGGTGGTGTGGTTCCAGAAATAGCATCTCGCTGTCACATTATGCTACTTCCTGGCATTATTCAGCAAGCAATGGAAGAGGCAAAGCTTAGCTGGGATCAAATCGATGCTATTGCAGCAACACGTGGACCAGGGCTAGCCAGTTCTTTGCTAGTTGGTTGGTCAACAGCCAAGGGTCTTGCCAGAAAGCTTAACAAGCCACTTATTGCTATCAATCACATTGAAGCACATGTTCATTCAGTATTTTTAAATCCAGAGGCACCTGATCCACATGAAGCATTACCAATGCTAGCATTGGCTGTTTCTGGAGGACACTCAAGTTTATTCAGTATAAAAGAATATGGAAAGCTGGAGTTAATTGGTCGCACTGTAGATGATGCTGCTGGTGAAGCATTAGACAAGGCAGCCAAACTACTCAAGCTTGGTTATCCTGGTGGACCTATCATTGATAAGCTAGGCCGCTCCCCCCCGCCACGAAAAAACATTTTCCCAGAGGGACGAGTTCGCGAAGGAACAGAAACTGGCGGGTTAAATCACGAGCTTTGCATGAGCTTTAGTGGACTGAAAACCTCACTACTTCACTATGTCACACACACACCACCTGCATGCGATGCCGATATTGCTCAGATCGCATCTGATTACCAGGAGGCTGTGGTTAATGCAATAGTGAAGCGTTGTGACAAAGCACTTTCAGGAATGAAATATCTAGCTGTTGGTGGAGGTGTTTCCTTAAACTCACGCCTACGTGAAAAGCTAATGGAGCTATGCGAAAAGCGTAAGGTAAAGCTATTGCTTGCACTACCTAAACACTGTGGTGATAATGCAGCTATGATTGCAGGTCTAGCAGGCATGGGCAGAGGCATCACAGGTCCAGAAGCTTTTGAGCTAGACATTGCCCCATCCTGGCAACCATAATGCGTGATGCCAGTGGCAACGCACGTGATGGACTTTTAACTACCATATAACACTATACATCTCTGCGGGAGAAAGAAAAAGGTTTCCCACAGAGGCACAGAGACACAGAGATGCGGGGCAGACAACACTCTGCGACTCTGCGTCTCTGCGGGAGATAAATAGTTCGTTGCACTCCTTGCTTTCGCTCAACACGGACACACATAGTGTGATTTTTACGGAGGTAAGGAGGAAAAGTGCAAGCAATCCTGTTATTCCTGATTTACTGCACTAATCTGCATAACGATTTCACCAAAATCAATATTAAAAATCTAAACTATTAGGGTTCAATAAGAAGTCATAAACGCTCATTGTCAAAATACCATTTGAATCATACATTGGTGCAGGAGCATGAGATGTTATGACTATCTTCTTAAATGAATCATTAATTTTTAATAAAGAACGTATTTCCTGCTGTTTCTTTTCTTCATCAGGAATCATATATGCTGATTGTATATAATAACGCTTAAATCCTTTATTAGCGACAAAATCAACCTCCAAATTCTTACGAACATACAATCCATTCGAATTCTTCTCATTTACGACTACTTGTCCAATATCAACATTAAAATTGCGATGACGCAATTCATTATATATTATATTTTCCATACTATGTGTTTCTTCAATTTGTCGAAAATTTAATCGGGCATTACGCAAACCTAAATCTGAATAATAATACTTTAAAGGGGTTCCTATGTAGGCATTCCCTTTTACATCATAACGCTTTACCTCTTCTAAAAGATATGCATCTTCCAATATTCCTATATACCTATTGATTGTATCAACTGTTATGCTTGATTTATAAACGCTACGAAAAATATTACGAAGCTTTTCTGGATTAACTAATCCACCAATATTAGAAGAAAGAATATTTAATAAGCTTTCCAATTCAGATATCTTACGTATTTTATTTCTACCTTTAATATCAATAAGATATGTTTCATTATAAAGCGAATTAAGAATAGCTATTTTATCCTCTGGAACACGTGACAAAGCAACTAATGGCAAGCCTCCATATAGCATATATTCATGAAAACGACCTATTTTATCATCATTAAAAACAGAAAAATATTCCGCAAAGCTCAATGGTGACATGTGAATTTCATCGCCTCTACCACGGAACTCTGTAATAATATCCTTTGATAAAAACCTTGCATTACTACCAGTAACATAAATTTCTGCATGCCTACCCAACAACCCATTAAGAACCGATTCAAAATCATTAAGCAACTGAATCTCATCGAGTAAAAAAATAGCATTAGGATACTGTTCTAATTTAGCTTTTGCAAATTCATAGAAGACATCTGAGTCACAAAATTTTTTATTATCTCTCTCATCAAATGCAATTTCAATAATCTGATCACTAGAAAAACCTTGTTTAAGCAAATAATTTTTGAAAATTGTGCGAAGCAAATACGACTTTCCACAACGACGTAATCCAGTAATTATTTTTACAAAGCCATTTCCTTGTTTTCTAACAAGCTCATTCAAATAAAAATCTCTTTGTATTTCCATAAGCCCCTCCTATTCGAGATTTTTGCAAGTTTTGCCACTTTTCTCGAATAGAATAACTATAATCTTGATATTTGTCAAGGCTTAAATCCGAGATTTCTGCAAGTTTTGCCACTTTTCTCGAGTAAAACAAAATATCATTTTATATGTGTTTCTTTGAAAACCTGAGCATTAACGATTAAAAACCGCTAGCTTCAACCGTCTTGCGTCTCACTCTACAACAAAGCACTACCTCAAGGACAATTAGACAATAAGACAACGGTGACGTTAGACATTCAGACATTGAGACATTTGACATTAGACGGTCAGACATTGAGACACCCTCCGACGAGAGACTTGAGACGAGAGACGCCC
>CALDQE010000030.1 GCA_937911295.1 uncultured Verrucomicrobiota bacterium | reverse complement strand
GGACAAGGGAGAATTGTGCCAACAATCATTCCAAAACCCCAGAATACTCTCCGTGCCTCCGTTCTCCCAGAAAACCACACTATGTGTGCTCCGCGTTTCGCCGAAGGCTATAGCGTCAGCTTGAAATCTGTCTTGTCGTCTAGCGTCTCTCGTCACCGTTGTCTTATCGTCTAATTGTCCTTGTGCTAGCAATCAACAACAATTACCCCCAGCTCTCCCACTGCCTCTATGTCTAAACAACATATTCCTATTGATTAGCATTTAACATATCTATCCCACGCCACTTTTCATTATGCCAGCGCACCATAAATACAACACCTAAAACCGCTATATAAATCGCCATCCATACCCAGCACCATATAATACCTAGACCATATTTGAAGATTATCAGCTCGCCTGGCATCCAAAAACCCCAAGCACAACCCAATAACCATATCATAACAAACTTTGTATCTCCAACGCCCTTTAAACTGCCTATGAAAATTATATTTGCTGTATCAAACACACCCCATATAGCCATAATCAACATCAACCAACGTCCTATCCCAACTAACTGCTCTAGAGTAAACTCGCAATCATTGGGCATAAATAACCCCATCAATGTTCGAGGGAATAGAATAAATATAAATGCCATTACCATCATATAAGCAAGCCCCAATCTTAAGCCTGACCAGCCACTCCTCTTGGCAATTCTATCATTACCAGCACCCTTGTGCTGTGCCACAACTATCGATGTTGCATGTCCAAAGCTTAACAATGGTGAAAACGCTAAATTATTTAAACTAAATGCGACATTATTTGCTACGGCTTGAACTGGCTCCAAGGTTGCTACCATAAGCAAAAACAATGAAAAACATCCATTATCAAAAAACATCTGTACTCCAGATGGTGAACCAAACCTTATTAAACTCTTAAATGCCGAATATCTAAACCTAAACACCTTGCGCCAGCCTAACTCACGCACAAGCTTGTCATTCAACATCCAAACAAATTGAATTACACATGGAATAACTCCCGAAATAAAGGTCGCCACAGCAGCACCACGTATACCTGACCAGTATTCTGGCACACCACATTTGCCAAAAATAAAAATATAATCTAATACAATATTTGCTATACACCCAACTACCTGGGCAATAACATTTGGTTTCAAGCGACTCTGTCCAGTAAAATATCCTCCTAATGCAAAATTTAGCCCCATAAACACGCCACAAAGCATCATCCATCTAAAGTATATCTTAAATGCATTCATTAGGACTGCATCATACTTGAACAAGGTAATTATATACTCACCCAATGGAACCATTAGAAAATATATAGGAGCGGCTAAAACTGCCAACCACATACCTTGGACAGCAGAATAGATACACTCCTCTTTTCGTCCTGCCCCGTAATTTTGAGCAACAAAGGTATTTGAATACGCTACCACAAATGTGATTAAACTCAACATTGTAAAAGACAAAACAGCACTTGGCATTGCAGCGTTAATTGCAACGGTACTGTATTTCGACAAGAATATTCTGTCTGAAAATTGCATAATGGTCATAGCAGAACCATTTATTATCAAAGGCAATGCAATTTGTAGCACCTCACCAACACTACCAGCTTTTTTAGAAAACAATTTCATTTTACACCTTATTACTGGAAAATTGTCATTTACATTACGAGATATTTATATCTATTTATTTCTTTAAATCAACACTCTTACAGCTCTTGAACCAATAGCACATAAAACCTCATAAGGATGTGTACCCTTAAGATTTGCCCAATCTTCAATTGTTATAGAATAATTACCTGAAGCTCCTATACAAATTACCTCATCCCCTGCTTTTGCATTTGGCACTTGTTCAAGCGAAACCATTGTATAATCCATACAAACCCTGCCTAATACTGGACAAAGCACTCCATTTATTAAGAGCGACCCTCGGTTCGATAATGCAAGAGGCAAGCCATCTGCATAACCAGCCGCAACAACTCCCACCAGCATATCTCGTGGACAGGTATATGTACGACCATACCCAATTGTTCGCCCTGCTTTCACTAATTTTACCTGACCAAGCTGCGTTTTGATAGAAAGAACCGGCTTCAAATCTAAAGTGCGCTTACCTACCACATCAAATGAACCATACAAATTTATTCCTGTACGAACATGTGTAAATGGGGCACTATATGCTTCGGGCAAATTATTGATTGCATCACTATTAGCAATATGACGCCATGCTAAATTTATATTATTTGCTTCTAGCTCAGATAACGTCTGCTTAAACAATTCTATCTGATTTAGACTACCATCATCACCTGCATATGCTTGCGGAAAATGTGAAAACATACCAACAAGCTCTATATTCTCAAGCTTTGAGCAACGTAAAATATCATCAACACAATTATAAGCATCAAAGCCTACACGGCTCATACCAGTATCCAAAGCGATGTGGCAATGTGCCTTACAGCCTAATCGCTTTGCGACAGCATCAAATTGCAATGCTTGATTATAATCGCACAATGGAATATGAAAGCCCTTTTCTATAGCCAGCTCAACCTCATTAGGAAGGAGTGTTCCCAAAATAAGCTTTACGCAAGGCAAATCAGCAATTGCCATTGCTTCTGCTAATTCAGCAACAGCTATCGCACTAGTCCCTTCTTGGACCAATAACTTAGCAATAGCCTCGACTCCAAGCCCATATGCATTTGCCTTAAGCACGGATATTACTCCCAATGGGCCAACAGCAGAAGAAATCTTCCGATAATTTTCTTTTAAAATTTCTGAAGAAATATTTACTCGTACTCTACCTTGAACTGCACCTGTAGACATAAAGCACCTATATATTAAAGACGATTAATTTTAATTGAAGATACACTACCTTTAGAGACAAAGCTATCGCCCTTTTCTCGGAGCTCTACCCTATCTCCATCATTAACAACCACCGATAGTTCTCTAACATTACGTACAAATAAAACTGGATTTTCTGGCATAACATCTGCCGTATCAGAACGAACGAATCCATTTATCTCGAAGCTATCAGTTTGTCCCTCGCAGCAAATAAGAGGATTCTCTGGCCTCTCTGTTGAAGTAAAATGTGCCTTAAAATTATTCAACTTCACATTCTCAATGCAGCCAATTCCCTCTGGCTTATCTTCTTCCTTGAAAAGTGGTGTACGGCAATAACGGGCACCATCCATATTGATGGCATAACAACGAACCCCCACCTCCATATTGTCAATTGTAATATTACGAATTGGAGAATCAACACTTAGCAAGCGCACACCTGTATGACAGTCTTCTGCATAAATATCCTTAAAATAGATATTCTCAATGGGACCACATTCCAAATCAAGATTTTCCAGTCGGACAATTGAGTCATCTGCATTTAGAGCAAGCATATCATCATTTGTTTGTCCCTTGCTTATAGCACGAACGTTCTCAACATACCCATTATTGATAAATCCGGCAAAATGCAAACCGTCTTGGTTAAATGCAAGCCGGTCGCTTTGAAAAAAAATATTTCTAAAATCGAAGGTATCTATTCTACAAAGGCGTAAATTATAAATAACGGAGTTTGCAAAAATCATATTGCGGAGATTTAGATTCTTTACGCGGAAAAAATTCATAGTTGAGCCAGACCACGCATTGGGATTAAATAGGTCCGGATCCTTTGTATTATATTTTCCTTGGTTATTACCATCCCAAATACCACCCTCAATTGTGATATTTTCATTGCCGTTAATGTGGTCGCTATTATCCAGAAGAAAATCACCTCTATATTTAGGAGTATCACCACAAAGATATAGTCGAGCATTTTCATGTACTTTAACATGTGTATTACTATGAATTTTCAAGGTTGAGGTAATACGATACGACCCCTCTGGAATTATAACCTCGCCACCTTTATCTAAAAGAGATTGAATATATGCAGTTGCATCAGTATTTGCTGTTCCCATAACAAATCCTTTTTTTTAAAATGTATTTAGTATATTGTACCATAAGCAAGTGCATTTTAAAATAAGAAACTGAAATACTCTTAGCCCAAGTTGTAGCAATTCTTTGACTGGTTTTGAGCAGTGTTTTGTTGTGAGGTAAGACGCGAGACGCGAAACGCTAGACGGTGAACGGACGCAAGACAATCAGACAGTGAGTGCTAACGGTTGTTAACAACTTTGACTTAATGCTTTCTCTTAACACAGAGACACTGAGGTGGCCGGGCGATGATTTTTTTCTTTTAGTGGTTGGGGACAGAGCCCCAACCCTACGATACTATTTATTATTTCTTCACCCCTGAGGATGGCGAAGCTGCCTGGTGTTCCTGGGCGAGAGATGGCAATTCATAAACTAGTCCAGCCAATGAATTGCCTTATCGAGCCGTGCCGCTCAAACCACCCCATAGCAGCAATATAAAGTGCAACGTAATTTATTTTAAGCGCTGATCAATAAATGTCTGCATATCAGCAACTGACGCACCTTCAAAGCACATTCGATACCAAATCTCAAGATTTAATAATATCCATAAACGGAAATTGTGATCCGCTTTACCTGAAATATGCTCAGTAACTAAACGATCTATCTCTGCCTGATTAAATATACCTAACTCGACAAATCGAGATTCTGCAAATAACTTCTGCAAGAATACAGCCAAATCTGTACGAAGCCAACGTGCAATTGGGAAACCAAAGCCTTGCTTTGGTCGGTCAATTAACTCGCGTGACATATAACGAGCAGCAACCTGACGAAGAAGATACTTTAAGCCCTTGTCTCGACCTCTTAATTTCATATCACAAGGTAATGAAGCAGCAAATTCCGTCACCTTGTAGTCAATTAGAGGAGGACGAATTTCAATTGAATGTGCCATACTCATACGATCTGAGATTGCAAGTAAATGATCTGGCATACGTGTCATCAAATCTGTATAAAGCATTTTATCCAAAAGCTCGTCTGCTGTTGATGAATTAAAATAATGCAAAATTTTACCGACAGAATCGCTATTTGCGATTTTGCTCATTGCCTCCGGAGTAAACAAAGCCTCCTTTGACTCATCAGTAAAGCGTAGGAAGCTCATACTGCGAGCGTAGCGCTCTCCTTCTGTATAGAATGACATATCATTTAACCACTTGAGCTTAGACGCAATACTCTTGTAACCAAATGACTCTGGAACCATATTGAAAATTTTTCCAAAAACATGCTTGCGGATGCATTTTGGGATAATAGAATAATAGCCAGCCAATTTTTGACCAGCGAAACGATCATACCCAGCAAAATTTTCATCGCCTCCGTCACCACTTAAGACAACCTTAACATCCTTAGCAGCAACCTGACTTACTAAATAGACACCCACACCAAAAGGATCTGATGGTTCGTCCATGTGGAAAATCATTTCAGGAATCTTGTGAATTATGTCGGCCTCAACAATTTCTTCTCTTGCAATTAACCCATATTGCTCAGAAACCATTCTTGCCCATGGAAGCTCATTGATATCCTGCTCCTTTACACCAATAGAGAAAGTGTGAAAAGGCTTACCAGTAAGCTTTGCGGTCATTGCTGTAATCAAGCTAGAATCAATACCACCACTTAAAAATGTACCAACAGGAACATCACTTAACAAATGGGTTTTTACAGAATCTAAGAGAATAGCATCAAGCTCATCAGTCAATTCCTGCTCTGTACCGGTCCTCTTATTTTTAAAGGTATCAAGCTTCCAATATTGCTCAACCTTTACACTTCCCTTTTCAAATATTGCATAATGCCCAGCTTGAAGCTTTATTACACCTTCAAACAGAGAGCGGTCATCTGGAATATATCTCAATGACATATAATGCCAAAGAGCTTCCAAATCTGGCTTGCGTTCGACAATACCAGATGTCAAAATGCACTTAACCTCAGATGCAAAAGCGAAGCACCCATTAGCATTAGCAAAAAATAATGGCTTTTGACCCATATGGTCACGCCCTAACAATAGGCGTTGTTTTCTGGAATCCCAAAGAGCAAACCCAAACATACCGCGAAGGCGTGAAAAGAGCTTTTCCCCCTCCTCCTCATAGAGATGAAGTATCACCTCTACATCAGTAGATGTAGCGAAACCATGCCCACGAGATTTAAGCTCATCGCGTAGCTCTGGGCTATTATAGATTTCTCCATTGCAAACAAGGATTATGCTCTTATCTTCATTGAAAATTGGCTGATGTCCACTAGATAAATCTATAATGCTCAAGCGGCGCTGACCAAAAGCAAAGCCTTCACCCTCGTATAGTCCAGAATCATCTGGACCACGATAAGTCATAATATCAGTCATTTGCTTTACTATAGCACCCGCATTAGGACCAAAGAAACCAGCTATTCCACACATAAAAAATCTCCATTATAAACTTACTTATTTAAATTCTTTCTACGTTTTTCTAATAACTTCTGATATCTCTCAAGCTTCTTACGCAGCTCCGGCTTTGTGATATGAGGAAGCTCATTAACTGCTAATGAAATTGAATTTGCTTTAAGATATAGCTCTGCCATTATATCATGATGAGCCTTATTCCAATATTCTAAATCAACGACAGACTCCCAAAATGTTACCGCTGCATTAATTTCACCATTCAAAACCAAAGCCTCTTGATACATTATCCGAGACTCTTCATCATAAGGATTTGTTTGAATAGCCATTTTTGCATAAAAAAGAGCCTTACGAGCAAGTAGCTCATAATCATCAAAACTAAGTTCTGGATTTGACGCTGCTTCCAGTGCTAAATTTATTGTCGCTCTAGCAGCAAAAGAATGAAAATAATAATTATGAGGATAAAGAGAAACAGCTGTATCGTGCAAATCCCATAGCTCTTGCCCTCCTGACATAGGTGGCTTTATCGCAAGAGGACAAGACACTCCATATTTTGATTTTACATAAATACTTTGGGCCTTCGCTGCTTTGATAGAATAAACAACGCCAATAATACCTATTACGATAAATAGGCAGACTACAATCTGTCTAACAATTCTATCTATGTGGGAGGCTGTTTTTCCCATTGTATTCACCTATACTCTTTGTATATTGCAGAAACTAGAGCCAGCGCTCAACAACTTCTATCATGTCATTAGGCTTTAGCACTGGGTCTATTTCCTTACTATCCTCAATGCGGCTAATATTGTGCTTTGAAATCTGGCCATTTCTTGTAATTCGAACCTCTGTACTTGCATAAGGAGTACGGTCTCCTGCAGTAACGATAGCCATACGCAATGTCATACCATCAGAGAATGGAATAGCCCCTTTCCTATTTACAGCACCGGAAATGTAAACTACACTCTCCTGAAGAACATTTTTACAAACAACAGTAACTGTCACATTTTTATAAAGTCCACCGTCAACATAGGCATCTCTAATAAGCTTCTCTACCTCAGAGGTGGTATATCCACCTACAAGAAACTCTCCGATAAGTGGCAATGTCACCTTACCATTTGCATCAACAATATCTTCAATCGTAGAAGGTGCAAGAGTTCCAGGAGTGATTGTTATAAACATTGTATCATCTGTACGCAAGGCTCTAGCAACCCCTTTGGTGGTTTGAACAACATCCGTTGGAATTTCTGGTCGCCAAGTGGATGGATTCTCATAATTTAAACCTCCGTCAGAACTAATACAGCCAGTAAGAAATAGCAAAACTAACAAAGAGAACAAGCTTAAAATATACTTAAATTTATTCATATCAAAAATCTCCTAAATTAAATTAGCTATGCCTTTTACGGCCTCTTCTACGTGGGGAGGATGAATCCGTCTCCTCAGATGTATAACTTGAATATCCACCATAGCCATAACCATAACTACCATAGTTATTATAGTAATAGTACTGGTGCTTGTAGTAATATGAAGAATAATCACGATTGGTGTTAACATTGTTCATAATGATACCAATTAGATTTCCACCCATACTTATAATCATATTTCTAGCACGAGAATAAAGATCTCTTGGATACTTACGATGTTGAACAACCATTAAAACACCATCACCAAGACGAACCACTTGAGCTGTATCAGAAACACCTACCATTGGTGGTGCATCAATAATAATTCTGTCATATTGTTTTGACAACTCATTAATTAAATCACGTGCCTCATCTGTATCCAATAGACCATAAACATTTGCACTGGCAATTCTACCTGCTGGGATAAAATCAAAGTTTGAGAAAACTTCTTTATGGATTGCTTCATCTATAGATGCTTCACCAACAATAATATTAATCAAGCCTGGTACTGGTTCCTTTCCAACAATATGGTGCTGACGTGGACGATGGATATCGCCGTCAATAAGAAGAACTTTTTCTCCTACCTCAGCACAAACATAAGCCAAGTTAAAGCTTGTCATTGACTTACCCTCACCAGCACCAGCAGATGTCACAATAATGGTCTTGCCATCGCCAAGCTTTTGTGAAGACTTCAAATTCATTCGGAGAATTCGATAAATTTCCTTCTGACTTGGGCGAGCATGAGAATCATTAAGATTTCGCATTTGCTGAGGCACGACACCTAGAACACTTGAGCCAACGTACTTCTCAATATCATCAACAGTTTTAATTGTTGTATCTAAGTACTCAACAAAGATTGCAATAACAACACCAAAGAACAAGCCTGCAACCAAGCTCAAGATTACATTCAATGCAAAGTTAGGACTTACTGGTGCAGGGATTTCATCAGTACGAGCCTGTTGAATAATATTAACACTTGTTGTTGAAGCTTTAAGCTTCATTTGCTCCTGCATCAAATTATTCTCAAGGAAAATTTTACGATCCTTTAGTGTTTTTAATTCTGTTAAATTTCGCTCAAAATCAAGAGAAACACCTGTAGAAAGCTCCTTTTCGCGTTCCTCTAATGAAGCCAAACGAGATTTAATTTGTTCAACACGTGCTTCGGCTTGATCATAATCCATTTTATATGCCACAATAACATCATTTACACAAGCCTTAATTTTAACCTGAAGCTGTGCCATCATTTCCCTAATACGCACCATCTCTGGATGATTTGGACCAAGGGCAGCCTTTTCATTAGCTGAAGCGGTTGCTTCAAGCTGACCTAGTTCACGAACTAATGGAACAAGAAGCTCTCCTCCTCCATAGCTTGAGCTTGAAACAAGGGTTGCAATCGCTGTATTCAAAGAAAGCCCTTTAAAGCTCTCATATTTATATTTTTTTGTATTAGCATCTAGCTCTGCCTGCTCAAGCTGTGTATTTAAGCTAACAATCTGACTACGTACAGCAGTTGTACCAGCATCAGACTCTCCGACAACAGTAATATCCTCCTTAGAGCGCATATCAGCAAGCACATCCTCTTGCTTTGAAATAGCCCCCTCAAGCTCAAGAATTTCAGCTTTTAGGGTTTCTAGACCCATTTCTTTTACTTCGCGTGTGCGATTTTGGTTCCAAATTGTAAATACATGGGCAATTTCATTTGCTATTCGAGTAGCCATTTTTGCTGCTTCACCTTGTGGCTTTTCTGGTTTACTCATTTTTACAGAAATCTGCACTAACTGTGTATCTCGAACGATATCAAGAGTGAGACTACGTTGAATCGTATCAACTGTCTTCTCAAAAACCATTGCCGGTGTATATTTACCAGTCCAACCAAAAGCATCACCCAAATCATCATCAAGATGAAGGTTACGAACAACCTCTTCAATAATTGGGTCAGAACGAATAATTTCAAATTGTGTCTTTAAGAAAATTGGGTCATAACGAACATAGGTTTGACCATAAACATCAAGACTTGGGGCCTCACGCTGAATCTCAATAAGGGTTGATGATTGATAAACATTTGGCATTTGGCGAGTAAAAAATATACCTGCAAAGAACATCATCAATGTAACTGCAATAACAATTTCCTTGCGAGAGTACAAAATTTGCCAATAATCAAGAAAGTGGACAGATTCCTCTTGAATTGGTTGCTGTGCATCTATGTTGCTTTGTTGTTCGCTATTTTGTGTCATAAAAAACCTGTTATTACATTTAACATTAAAAACCGTCGGTTAAAAACAGCCGACGGTTGCCCCTAAAAGGAAGAAGTTATTGTGATATTAAGAATAGCACTAATCATTCTTAACTATTATAAGAAATCATAAGTCAATCTAATACCAAAAACATTCTCATCATAGCTCTTTGTAGATGATGCATCAGAATCCACATCTTCATAAGAGTAGAATAGAGTTGCACGGCAGCTCTGTGTCAAGCGAGCATTCAAATACAATCTTAAATAAATTGTATCGCGATTTGCATCACCAGAGTATAGTCCCAAGGCTTCACGCTGTGCCAAAACATCTGGGTCCAAATCATCAGCATCATAATCTCTCATACGATACTCAACATCTGCTCCGATTATGTAATCATTATTTCTACCTAGGATGCGTGAAACTGCACCATAAAAAACGGTATTCTTTTCAGATGAATATGGATATACAGAAGCATAGTCTTGGCTATAACGGAAACCAAGCTTTCCACGTAGCTTCTCTTTTTGATGAATAGCCAACTCAATACGTGAGTCACCTAGCATATTGCTGTCATCCATTGTCTCATCCTCATACTCCATAATATTGTAGCCTGTGGATGCATTCAAAACCCAGCTCTCATCTGTAAAGAAATCAATTGTTGTTTGAACACCTAAAGAAAGATAATCAACACCAAAATCGTAATCCTTGTTACGGCTCTCTCTATCAAAAGAAGTAAAGTCACCAAAGAAACCAACTGAATATCGGCGTGTTGGACTACGCATAATTGCTAAACGCACATTATACTCATCCTCATCATTATCCTCTGCTAGCTCTGAATCATCATAGCGACGAAAACGCCAGATTCCATCAAGTAGCATAAAATTCTTTTCTGAGAAATTATACTGCAAGTGAGCTGCCATACGATTCTCATAATAATCATCATTTATGTCATCCACATCTGTAATTGTTGGATCATAAATATCATCCTCAGCAAAGTACCAATTCTTATTGCCACTCCACCAATATCTCTCTGTAAAGCGGAAGAATGTTCTTCTGCCAGGAGAGAATTCTAAGCGTGCATTAACTGCATGCTCTAATGAATCTTCCTCTGTTCTATCACGTGGATTATCGTGATAAACAAAGCTTGGTGTATAATCAAAATAAAACTTATAACGATTCTCTATTACACGCTCATAAGAGATGCATAAACCAATCGTTAAATCTGTATCATCCTCTTTCTCTAGCTTGGTACCATCGCTCATTATTAAAGAGTCATCAATCTGATCACGATTATCTGTAAACTGAGCACCTGCAGTAAGAGACAATCCTAGACCCGCCTCTTTAGCTACACCTAATTCTTGTGCAAACACCACTCCCATAGCTACATATAAGCTACAAGAAACAACACCAACAGAGAACAAATTTAACTTCATAATTTATTTCCTTAAAGTTATATCACTTATATTTTAATGATAAAAATATCTTTCTTGAAGAATTAAGTATAGTTTATCAAAAAAAATCGCTTAAAGTCAATATTTTTGTATAAGAGGTCAAAAGCAATACATCCAATTGAAAAGCAAAATGGAATCAAAACAAGAATTATGACGAATAATAATATTTGTTTCATTTCAAGACTTCCTAAACATTAACCTTGTGTTAATAGTATTTATCCATAATTTCCTCACCATTATAGTCCCACCTTTGAACCTTGTGCTCCAGATTGGTGTCGTTGGGAATTGGATTAAAATAACCATAAAGACGAATGCAAAATACATTCCTATCATCATCATCACGCCCATACAAAAAATCGCTAATGATTGAATAATTTGCTGAAACTAATTTTCCGTCATCATCAACAACACACCTGCTTCTGACAATCCAACATTTTGAGTTATCAAATTTATATCTCTTTCTCTCATTATTACCAATAAGTTTTGTAAAAAATCTTTCTGTTGTTATATATGTTCTATTAGTTTCAGCCGAATAAACTCCTTGAAAATTACTAAATTTATCCTTTTCTACAACATAATATCCAGCATATGGTTCATTAAACCTAATGTCCAAAGCCATTCCTATGTATTTCTCACCTGTATTGTAATCCCACTCTATAAAAACTTCAAAGTCTGCAACTTTACCACTACCATATGGGGTAACAAAATCATTTTCTTCTAAATCAAACCCAATCCAGTCATAAAACTTTTGTGTCTTTTTAAAATCATATTCGTCGCCAAAATTAACTAAATTATGGTTCGTGTTTTTAACTTTACGCAATACAACTGTTACCTTTTCACCATAAGGTTGCCACTTGCCGTTCTTGACTTGTCGTTGTTTCCCCCAAAAGACAATTTTTTCTTTTGAATTGTAGTATCCTTTTTTCTTAAATCTAACATCAATTTCATTTCTTATTTTGCCTTTAATAATATAAACACCATTCGTATCGGTTTGTCCATTTATTATATATGCATCTGTTACCATCCACATTACTGCATTAACATTCACATCAGGAACAGGATTGCCTTCATCATCTACAACATGAAGCTCGAGCTTTGCTTTTGCTCCTTTTCTAACTGCTCTACTATATTCGGGATCTCTTTTTGGTGCATCTAAATCAATAAAGCCTGATGCTGAACATGTAACCATTGTTACAATTGTTAAAATCATACTTAATATGTATTTCATCGTAGGTTTCCTTTCTCTAAGACTTTTTTGTAGAATTTATATGTAAAATAATAAGGTATATCTTTGAAATCTGAATGCAACCATCTTCCTCTATATGTTTCCCTTGAAACCCAGCCATTTGATTTAAACTCTTCTGTATCCAAATCAATCATATTATCCACAACATCTTCTTCAGAACCAAATGGCGACACACCTGTAGCAGGTGTCAATGCAGGGATGCCGTATGCCAAAAATGAGTTGCGGGTTACCGTATCTATTTCATTTGTGTTCATACTCGCTGGGTAACAATTGAAAACAGTATTTGTCCTAAAATCTGCATCGGTCATTGTCCATGCCTCATCCGGTGATATGGCATTAATCCCAAGAATATTCTCTCGAATATCCCATCCAGCCCAATTTGAAAATCCAAATCCATGTGTGAAGAAATAGCCTCTACCTTTAAATAGCTCTTGCTTATGCCAACAAAAACGACTGAGAGTTCCAAAACTTTCAACTCCTGTCATAACATCTACATCTTCATCAGTTGCTATCTCCAAGACTTCGTCTCCAGACGAATAGAAATTAACAGCAACAGATGCAACATCAGCGAACCGATTTGGCCAGCCAAGATATTTTCTATCATCGTTTTCAAACTCTGTAAATAATGTATGCCAAGACGATGCCCATGAATTTGTTGGATATTCCTCCCAATCAGAATGTACAAGATGCGGAGAACGTAGTGATAAACTAGCATCATAAGCTTCTACAGGCACGGCGGAATTAACCATAATATATTTAGAAACCTCTAATCCATAATCCTGAATCATTGAAGAAACGACCATATTGCCTAATGAGTGTGCCATTACAACTGTATCTTTTTCTTCTGCAATTGCTTTTATTGAAGGGGCAATGCTTTGTGCAACAACAAAGGAATTAGATACATTTTGATGGTAATTTGCGGCTGTCCCAATATTACTTCGCCAATCAACATTATAAAAATTGGCTTTCATCCCGGCAACCCAGAACCTCTTGAAAATAGTATCTCCCCAATTCTCTGCTGCTTCATTGTCTATATTTGCACCATGAAAGAATAGTAGATTTTTATCATAATCTTCCCCAATTAGTATGTTGGTTACAGAAACTCTTCCAATATTTTCATCAGAGACACTCCGAAAATTCAACCAGGAATACATTTCTTTTACACGGTGTATTTTCATAGGAGCTACATATGAATAAAGTTTTTCACCTTCAAGTAAAAACTCTAATTCTAATGTGTCATCCGTGTCTGTCGCTTCACAGAGCATCATTCCAGAACCATGACAAAACCTTCCGAAAGATGTATTTGGTATAATCACACCATCCCACCTAGGTAAAGCTTTTAATTCGCTATTACGAATAGTATTGTAGCTTATATTGTCACCATCAATAGAAAAAGTGTATGATGAATATGTTTGAATTCGCCCAGCCAAATCCCAATTCAAGTCAGAAAAGCAATAGTTTATAAATTCGCTTTCATTTGCAGGTTTTATTCGACATGTCACACGGTCATCCCATGTATATATGAACGGATTAAGTTCTATAGCAACCGGGAAGAAATTAATTAAGTCTGAAAAGCCGTTTATAATTAAATCATCAATGTTTGGTGTAAATGTAAAATTACTTTTAATTCCATCCTCATTTACCCAATAATAAAAAAAGCGACCTTCTAATGTAGCAGCAATATCATTTTCATCTATTGAACCATCTCTAGTAATATCGAAACGTAATGGTGGCAATATGGTTGTTATGTTTATTGTGTCATAGTCTCTTACGTAATAAGTGCCATCAGAAGAAATAAATTCAAATTTAATCCTTGCATAGGATTCTTTAGATGAGAATATCTTAAGCTCAAGTTTTTTTGAATGGTCAATTTTTTTAGATAATTTTCTCCATTTTTCAATAGAATAATAACGCTCTTGAACTACATTGTTTTGTAGTAGCATTTCTGGTGGGTGCTTATTACCATCCTTATCAAACCATTCTGGAAGCCAAACAGCAAAATCGTTCGTTGCGTTTTCAAGAGAGATTTTTACTATCCCATTAGTTAATAGTACATTATTCTTAATGTAGATAGAAGTTGCTGTTTCAATGTTAGTGCTTACGGTTGCTGGATATCCAAATGAGGCGTTTAATGCTTTGTATTTTGATATAGGAGCATAGCCGTATGGTGTCTCAAAAGCTACACCTAAAACAGTATAATCGATTTGCTTATAAGGAACTGCGTTTGTAACAAAAATCAATGTTGTATCGTTAAATTCTCTGCTAGGTCGTTGACCATATACATTTACGGTGCATGGTTCATATGCGATATCAAAATTTTCTCCATTGATGTCCTTGACCGCAATTCGTCTTGGATGCGATACCTTTGCAACATAATTTGATGCCCAGTGCTCTTCACAAGGGCAACACTTTAGGGGTGTTCCGCCTGGGACCTCAAGATCTATCGCATTGGTATTGTCTCGATATAAGTACAATACATTAGGTAATGGTGAAACATCATTTAACAAATTAGTGTACGATTGAGGTGATTCGTCTTCATCTAGTGTTGGATAGCGACTTGCATTACACGAGCACCAAAAATCAATACAATTGCAAATATCAACCGAACAATCACAATGTTCGTATAATTCGCAAAAACACTCGTAATAAATAGAGTCCAATATCTCCTCAATCTCATACTCAACATCACTTTGCTGATCTTCATCATCGTCATCATAAGTATCAAGAGGTGGACAGTATTTAAACTCTTGTTCAAATGTTGGTTTTACACTATTCAGTTGTTTTGGATGGCTGACTTCATAAGAAACAAAGCCCGTCTGGTCTCTTGAAAACTCAGCATGAAGCACTGCCGATACAGGCGGTACATTCGAAACAGACACCACTTGACCACTTTCCCATGTAGCAGTTAAGCCAGGAAATTCTTCTCCATGAACAAGCGAAACAGTTATCTCTCTTTTGGCAATTTCATGAATACATGGGTGGGTGGCATTTGTGTGTGGGAAAGCAATCCATCCTCCAAACAAGGCATTTTCTTCTCCGATTAAGAAGTCATCTGAATCTATGGCCACATTCAGCCCTTTTGGTTTGCTAAACCAATAATCTACTTTCTTCCCTTTACCTATTTCTACCAATAAAGTATTAGGAGGGGGTACACTTCTTGTTTTTGGCGGTGCAATTAACGGCACAACAACATCATCGACAACCAATTTTCCAACACCTTCTCCAGAAACGGTTACTTTTAAGATACCCGTTTCTTCAGATGAAGTTGGGAGAACGACAACGCCATTTGTTGTACCAGAA
>CALDQE010000029.1 GCA_937911295.1 uncultured Verrucomicrobiota bacterium | reverse complement strand
AGGGACGCAGAGAACTGATGGTCGCTAGTGCTCTGGCCTTCGGCGAAACACGGAGAATAAAGAGAACGGAGACACGGAGGGTTTATGTGGTATTGTAATAATCGCTGGCGTAATTTTCTTTTTTTCTCCCGCAGAGACGCAGAGACGCAGAGGATTGTGTGGCGGCTAGACGCGAGGTTGGACGTGAGACGTTAGACGGTTAAACGACGTTAGACGCGAGAATGGAGAAAAAACCAATTAACTCTACCTGAATTCTTCATTTTTCATTCTTCATTTTTCATTCTTCATGCTCATTTATGAGCACTTCATGCACGTTAGTGCTGCTGCTGTTGCTTCTGTTGCAGAGGCATTTGTTGTTAGAAATAGTGCTAAAGCAGCACCAGTTGCAATGCGAATTAGTGATTTAATAGTGTTCACAATTGTTATCGTGAATTTAAAATATTTAGAGGACAAGTATCATAAAAGCTGAAGGAGGCTCAAATGTAGCTGCACCAATAGGTGGTTTCCCATTTTTATAAGCAACTCCACGCTGGTCTGCAGTCAAAGGAATAGTTGCTTTATCCTGAGATCCAAGAAGAGTTGTCCACTTTGAGCCGTCCTTGCTATAAATGATGTCAGCCCAATCTTCACTATGCTTTACATAGTAGCCAGTGCCATCAAGAGGACCTTCTTTAGCGATTTCAATAACACGAGAGCGTCTCATATCCTCATTTAAAACAGGAACAGGACCAGCTCCAGAATTTTCAACTGTGCGATCTGTTGAGAAATTGCCATATTCAGTTAAAATAGCAGTAAAATCAGAGCTATTTGTCCATTGTGCATACGGATCGCCTTCAACATATTCAGTTGTTGTTTTTGCTGTTCCATAGGTTGCATTAACCTGTGTGCCTTCTACATCAGCATAGTAGTGAATGTCTGAATAACAATTTGCATCAAACTTTGTCCAATATATACACTTAGTCCAACTATTGTAACCACGACGTCCTACACCTGTGTACCAGTCATAGAGCTGTGTGCTATTAGGCTTATAACTATAAGTTAATAATGTGTTCAGCAAATAATATGCGCCACCCTTTGTTGCATCTAATGCAGCACCACCATTATTACTGCTGCATGCTGCAAAGGTTGTGTTAATTAGGTATAATTCGCCATTATTCATATCATCTTCAATAGCACCACCTTTGTCGGCACTAAAACAGTGATAGAAGGTGCAATTAACAACTGTCATAGAAGAAGAACTTGTTATTGTTCTCCAACCAATAGCACCACCACGAGCACCGCCAAAGCTTGAGCAATCTGTAAATTCACAATTTTCAATTAAAGTGTCAAAGTTGGAATTTGGAAGCAAGTTGTTAGTGTTGTTTTCAACTAGCCAAAGTGCACCACAGTTACCATAAACGGTTGCTGCTACAAAATCACGAAATGCAGGAACATATACGTTGTTTCTTCCGTAGTATGATTGGTTTTTGCGGAAGATGCTATTTCTGATTTTTACTAAACCTTCAGAATTGCAAATAAGCAATGCAGAACCACCTTGAGAAAGGTTGTTTAAGAACTTACAACCTTCTACAGAAACTGTTTTAGGGAATACTGCTGTCACATTTCCAATTGATTGCCCTGTCTTGCCATTCTCTAAGAACACACAATTTGTTATGCCAATTGTGCCACCATAAGTTAGAAGTGTTTCTCCATAGTAATCAAATGAATTGTCGCGATTGTCGTAGGTTCCAGAGAATGTGCAGTCAGTTGCAGAAAGGCCGCCTTCAGCAAATACATTAGCGGAAGCCCATTTGTTATTATTATGGGCTTCATCCTTAATCAGCATATTGTCAATGAATTGGCAGCTTTTAAGAGTCAGAGGACCAACTGCTCTGATTATGCCTGGAGTACGATCGTCGGTTTCGGTTGCTTTATCCTTCCAACCTCCAGTAATATTGTTCTTAAAGGTTAGATTTTCCAATGTTAGGGAAGTGTCGCTTGATTTTGTCACGAAAATAGAGTGCCCGCAATTCCCTGATTCAATGGATGTTGTCATAATTAGAGAATTGTCTTTTGGACCCTTGATTGTTAAAGATACTTCAGGGAAAATGATTTCAGACACAGTCAATGTCCCAGAAAAACCAGACAAATCAATAATGTCTCCAGAGCTTGCACCCTGTATTGCAGACTTCAAGGATTCTGTCGATAGGGTGGTAGGGGTAATTGTTTCTGCTGATAGAGATACTGCAGCTAGTGTTGATAGCCCTGCCACCAAGGTACGTAGATGGATGAGTTTATTTGTCATAGGTTGCTCCATTTATAAAATTTAGTTTCATACATTTACTTACTTACTTATAGTTTATCACAATGGCAGGAAATTAGTCAATATAAGGGCTTTATGATGATCGTAAATTGCAAGATTAAATGCACGATTTTTTATTCCTCTGGTAACAATCTTCAGTAAATGCAGGGGGATGTTAACTCCATACGCGTTTTTGAACATTTCTCTAGCAGATTTTTTCTCCGAACTTTCGCCTAGGATAATCGTTCACAAAGTCATTGATTTTCATAAGTTGTTTCTGCGATATGGAAGACAATTTTCCAATTTGCCTACATTAGACACTGCAGAACCATTGTCGAATGTAATTGTGTTAATTAGAGGGATAGAATCAATTACTTTTTTTAGAGATCCATGAAAGCACTGTTGTGTTTCTCTGCTTATTTTAACGAGCCACTGAAATGTAGTTCTTCGATCTAGAAAAGAAAAAATAACTGTATTATCACCCACTTTACTTACCATAGTGTCACCTTCTAAATTTATTCCTTTCTTAATTTCTTTTTCCATATCGGGTCGGTCGGTACCTAGAAACTCAATTGTAACTGAATTTTTGTTGAATTGATTTTATTGATTTGATAAAATAATAAGTTAATGAAAACAGGATATAAAATTACAACAAATTTAGAAAAATCAAATTGGTATTATTTGGATGCACAAGGCATCATTCATGGACCTATAGAATTTTTTAAACTCCGCGAGTTGGTAATTGGCGGAGCAATTGATATTACAACGAAAGTCTCTCAAAATAAGCAAGATTGGCAACAGGCAGGTTCTGTCCCAGCGATTGGTTTTGATTGTATAGTTATGTCTGTAGATGAGGGATGTCAGCTTTATGGCCCTTTTGCCACAGATTATGTTGAAAATAAGGATCTTATTTCAGCATTACCAGCTAATGGAAGTTTATTTGTTCGTTTGGGCTCTATTGACGAGATAACATCGTTAGGTGGAATTGATTCTTGTTTAGGAGACACAAAGGCATTGGAGTCAGAGCTAGCCGCCCTGCGTGAGGCAAGCGAGAAGCAATCAGCCGCTCAATCAGAGGAGAGAGCCGCACTAGTTTCAGAGAAGCAAGCATTGGAGTCAGAGTTGGCGGCTTTGCGAGAGGCAAGCGAGAAGCAATCTACCGTCCAATCAGAGGAGAGAGCATCACTAGTCTCAGAGAAGCATGCATTGGAGTCAGAGCTAGCCGCTTTGCGTGAGGCAAGCGAGAAGCAATCAGCCGTCCAAGCAGAGGAGACCGCCGCACTAGTCTCTGAGAAGCAAGCATTGGAGTCAGAACTGACGGCTTTGCGTGAGGCAAACGAAAAGCAATCTGCTGCCCAAGCAGAGGAGAGAGCATCACTTGTTGGGCAAATCGCCCAGTTGAAGGACGATTTGTCTTCTTATAATGCCAAAGTTAGCGAATTTTCTTCCCGTAATGCTGAGCTCGAGAATCAAATTAGTCACTTAAATGACAGTTTTGAGAATACTAAAAATGAACTCATCAATACAGTCAAGGAAGCACAAAATAATTTAGTTAAAGCCCAAATTCGTGCAGAACAGTCTGAGGCAACTCTTAAGACCTATGAAGACGAAGCTAAGAGAGCCTCTTCTCTTGAACGAGAAAATGAGGAGTTGATTTCTGAAAATAAAAGCTTGCTCCAACAAAAGCATGAACTTGTTGACTCTCTAAATAATGCAAGAGAACGATTGGCTAATGAACAACAACGCTCCCAAAAGCTTGCTGATGCTGCAAATCAAATCAAACGCAGGCTTTCGAGGGCTTTGAATAACGCTATCGATGATTCTTCCGAGGAGGTTTTAACTCTCTCAACAACAGATAATGATAATGGTGAGTTTGTTGTTGATACTTGTGACGATTTTTCCTCAAAGAGCTCAACTGCAAAAAAAACAATTATTCCTGGTTCCCAGGCAATTGTTTCTCTTGATGAAAATGGAAATGCTTCAGAAGAAGATAAACAAAAGGTAAGACAAGCCCTTTCATTAGAAGCACAGCTTCAAAAAGAAATGATGCGCTTTAAGGCAATGTATAATGCACAAAAAGAAGCAGCAGAAAATAATGAGCAGGATGATTTGAATAATAAAAAAGGTCGTGGCTTTTTCAAAAAATTTTTTAAATAGTTAAATTTAGGGTTGTAATTATGTCTGGTAGTATTAAAGAAACAACAAACAATAATGGTGATTGGTTTGTAAGGATGAGTAATGGGACTATCTTTGGTCCGATTAACACATCTGGTCTGTCACATTGGGCAAGTGATGGTCGCGTTATGCCAGATGATGAGGTTTCTGTAGATCGCACTAATTGGCTTAGGGCTTGTGATTTAGAAGAGCTGGGAATGGATACAATGATTCAGCTTCCAGATGGTTCATTTAAAGGTCCTTACAATCCAAAATCTTTGGAAATCCTTGCAAAGGAAGGCAAAATACCCCCTAAAGCTGTTAGATTTCATAAAAGTGAATTAGAAGAGCGTATGGCAAATCGCCAAATGTCTCTATTTGGAGAAGATGCATTTGATAAGTCAGATGATGTTGGTGGGGCATATGTTTCAGAAACAGCAAGTGAACAATTTGAGCAACAGCTAGAGCAGGTGCGTAGAGAAGCACAAGATGCTTTGGAATTGGCACAGCGCGAGGCAGAGGATTTACGTGCAGAGCGCGAGCAATTGTTAGATGAAAAAGACGCTCTAACACAGCAGCTTTCTGAGGTTCAGACTAAGCTTGATGAGGCACTTGTAGCTGTAGCTACTCCAAGCACTATAGAAGCACCGCCAGAAGTGACAGAAGAGTTTGAGCAACTAAAAAAGGATTATGATGATTTAGAGGCTTCATTGCAGCAAGCTCTTTCGGAAAAAGCAGATTTGTTAGATCAGCTCTCTCAAGCTAATGCTATGTTGGAGAGTACTTCGGCAACTCTTTCTGTAGATTCCTCTGAAGAGCTTAATGCAGCTAAGGAGGAATGTGATGAGCTTCGTAAACAGGCAGCTCTTCTTGCAGAGCAATTGTCTGCAACAGAAAAAGAACGTGAGGAGCTTGCTCAACGAATCGAAGAATTTTCTTCCGCATCAGCACAAGAGCAAGCACCTCTATCGGTAATAGACTCAGAAGAATATCTCTTATTACTTTCAGAGAAGGAAGCAAAGGAAGGTGCTCTTCAGATTGCTTTACAAGATTTGGAGCAAATAAATGCATCACTAAATTCCGCAACTAAAGCACATGAAGAAGATACTCTAGAAATTCAAGGGCTCAGGACTAAGCTTGATTCAATTCAACAGCAAATGGCTGATATGTCCTCAGAGCTAGCTGTAGCAAAAGAAAATAGCGATTTGTCAAAAGAGCTTTTGACACTTGCTGAAGCAGCCAAAAAGGAGCTTACTGAGGCTCTTTCTGTGGAATTAGCAAATGTTGAAGAAAAAGCAACCCAATTGGCTGTAGCAGAAGAAAAAAGTGAGGTTGCAGAACAAAAAGCCTCAGCATTAGAGAAGGAATTAAATTCGCTTAAAGAGAGTAATGAAACTACGACGAATGAGCTCCAACAATTAAAGGAAGAATATTCTGAGCTACTAGAGTTTTCAAATTCTCGCGATACAGAGCATAGTGAGGAAATTTCAGCTTTAAAGCAACAGCTAGAGGAGCGACCAGAGGTTGTACAGACCCGTAGAGAGCAAATGCTTGAAGAGCAACTAAAGCATGCATTGCAAGAGGTTGATGCTATTCGCTCTCAGATGGAAAATCTTTCTGCACAAAAGATGACAGAGGATAATTATACAGAAGACGATATTTCTTTGATTAAGCGCTTTGCTGATGAGTCAATTAATGTTTTGCGAAAGACACTAGAAGAGGAAAAAGAAGCGAATCTTAATGCTAGAGCAAAGAGTATTGAGAGGCAGCGATTGCTTCACGAGGAATTGCAGCGTCTTGAGCGAGTTATGCAGCGTGATCCTGGAGAGCTTACGCGTGCAGAGATGTCTGAGCAGCGTGCAAACAAGCAAATCGCTAAGCTTCAGCAGGAGCTAGAATCAGAGCGTAGACATCATCAGGCAGATGTTGCACGAGCAGAAGCAAATATTACCTCTTTGGAGCAACGCTATCGTTTGCAAATGCAAAAGGAGGTTGCTCTGCGTGAACAATTGTCCTCAGCAGAGTCTAAGGCAACCGATTTTGATTCAGTAAATAATCTTCTGAGAAGGCGCGAAGCGGCTCTCTTAGCTGCAGAAAAGGAATTTGAAGAGGCCCGCCAACAATGGAAGATGACTGAGGAAACACTTAAGCTTCGAATTGATGAGTTAGAGAATGGGGCAGGACTCCTATTTGATAATCGAGATGTTGGTTCAGATGCAAATCAGACTAAGCCTGTTGTTGCCCGAAGTGGTTTGTCTCGGATGGTCTTACACAAGTAATGTTGGTAAAATTTAATTTTAGTACAATAGTTAATATCTAGGAAAATTATGAAAAAAGAGAATAAAGATTTTTTTGAGCTAATGCTTGCTTCAAACGATGATGAAGAGCAGTTTCCGGTCCTTAAAGCCTTTCAAAGCTATATAGAAGTAGAGCGTGAAAAGTCACGTCGTCGCCAAAGCCAAATTACAATTTGCTTTTTGATTTCAACAATTCTGCTTGTGATTTGTTTTTGTATAGTTGGTTTTGCGTTTTTCTCTAAATTTATAGAAAAAGATAATCAGCTTACACAGCTTCTTCTTTTAGAAAGAGCTGGAATTAAGCCAGTTCCTCAAGAGGTCGTGGTGAGTGCAAATAATCCTTCTACAGAAGATAATAGTCAAGCTGCTGAGCTTGCTGGTATTCTCGCTGAGCTAAAGAAGGAGCGTGCAGCATTGGAACAGCTTAAGGCTGATATATCTAAGCAACAGCAAGCAATAGAAACTCCAGCAGCTCCAGAAAATGTAAAAAATGAGGATAAATCAGTAAATAAGCCTGAAGTGTCTGTTGCACCATCTCAACCATCCAAGGATGTAGTAAAGCAAGAAAAGAATAATGCTCCTGTTGTAGCCCCTACAGCATCGACAACCTCAACAACAACCTCAACTACATCCACTACTTCTACAACAACTACTACAACGACCTTACCTCCTGTGGTTGAGAAGATTGAAGTTCAGATGCCAGAGCGTGTTATTGAAAATTCAGTTATACCAGATGGATATGTTGATGATTCTATCAAAGTTAAGACTGATAATAATGTTTCTGTCCCTTGGCATATCCTTTTGCCAAATGCAAAATAATAGATTTTTATTAAGCAATGAAATATTCCGTTTTGTCAAGCTGTAGCTCTGGCAATTCAATTTATGTTGAATCAGGAGATACGAGAATTTTAGTTGATGCAGGACTTTCATGTAAGGAGCTTTGTAGCCGCCTTGATATTGTTTTTAACGAGAGACCTTACACAATTGATGCCTCAAAGCGTCTTGCTTCAGTTAAGCCGTTTAATGAAGACGGTTCTTGTTTTACCGGAAAAATTAATCAAGTTGATGTTTTATCTAGGCTCAATGGTATTTGCATAACTCATGAACATGATGATCACGTCAAAGCTGTTGATAAATTATCAAAAAAATGTTCTGTTCCATTATATGCAACATTTAATACTGCAGAGTATTTAAATTATTCTTTCTTCAAAGATAATCCAGATAAATATTTTGCGCTTCCTTGGAATGTCATTACGGAATGCAGTGAATTTATGATTGGGTGCCTTAAGATAACCCCATTTACTATTCCTCATGATGTTTCTGGACCAGTTGCATATGTTATCGATGATGGAGTGCATAAGCTGGGTATTGCAACAGATTTTGGTGTCCCAACAGAATTGGTTAAACTATTCTTGACGGATTGTGATGCATTAGTCCTTGAGTTTAATCATGATTTAGATATGCTAATGGAATCAGATCGCGATTGGGCGCTGAAGTGTCGCGTAAAAGGAGATAGGGGGCACTTGTCAAATGTACAGGCTCAGCAATTACTTACGCAGATAGCAACAGAGCGATTGCAATCTGTGTTTCTCGCACATATAAGTTACGATTGCAATACGCTTCCATTAGCCCATAATTCTTGCTTTGAAACATTAAAAAAACTAGGCAAATCTGAAAAAGTAAAAATTTACAATCCATATGAGCACATTTGCCAGTTGATGGAATTGGAATAATGTAATATGGATAATGATTCTTTACAATCAAGAATTGATGAAATATATGCCCGCATAGAGGCTGCTTGTGTTCGTGCCAATCGTGATCCTAAGGAAGTACAGCTTGTGGCTGTGTCAAAGACATTCCCTCCTGAGGTAATAGATGAAGCCAGAGCTTGTGGATTAACTTTGTTTGGGGAAAATCGTGTTCAAGAGGCAATAGCTAAGGCACAGCTTTGTGGAAGTGCGGAATGGCATTTGATTGGACCGCTGCAGCGAAATAAGATTCGCCATGCTTTGTCCCTCTTTACTTGCATTCACAGCATTGATAATGTTCGTCTGATTGAGCAGCTTGCATCCGCTTGTGATGAGACTGGTGTGCGACCAGATATATTGCTTGAGGTTAATGTTGCTGGTGAAGCCTCCAAGCATGGATTTACTCCAGAAAGCGTTAGAGAGGGAATTGCGAGTGCACTTGCATGTGGGCTTCGAGTTGTAGGCTTAATGACTGTTCCACCATGGGCACCAGAGGCAGAGGCTTCTAGGAAATATTTTCGACAGCTTCGCGAGCTAAGGGATGCCTTGGAGCAGGAATTTTCAATTTCCTTGCCAGAGCTTTCTATGGGAATGTCTGGCGATTTTGAAGTAGCAATAGAGGAGGGGGCAACCTTTGTTCGAGTTGGTACAGCTCTGTTTGGCGTACGCAAGGCAAAGAAGTGGGCTCCTTCTTCTACTGGATTAACAACGGATGAATTTTCTCGCTCTTTAGATACAGATGACTTTGTTTGATACACATGCGCACTTTAATGTGCAAACACCTTCTGATGAGCAGATAAAACGAGCTGTAGAAGCTGGCTTTGTTGGTATTCTTGCTATGGGTGGTGATGAAGAAATGAATGCTTGTGCCATAGAGTTAGGTAAAGCACACTCAGGGCTTGTCTATGTCTCTCTTGGTTTGGATAGGGATTTGGCTCTTAAGCTACCAGATATCCCAGAGGCGATTTCTTCTCTTAAAAATCAAATTATTTCTGCATCTGCAATTACTCGGGTTGTTGCTGTTGGTGAAATGGGTTTAGATTATAGGGATGACACAACGGTAGAAGAGAAACAAGCTCAAAGGAGGCTTTTTGCACAGCAGCTTCAATTGGCGTCTGACTTAGGTCTTCCTGCTTCAATTCATTGCCGCGGTGCGGCAGATGATGTTTTGGAGATTGTTGCAGAGTATGGCTCAAAAGAGCTTATTGATTTGGGTAGATTAGGTGTAGTCCATTGCTTTACTGAGGATTTGAATTTTGCATCTAAGGCGATAAAACTAGGGCTTTATTTTGGAATTAGCGGTATTGTTACATTTAGAAATGCAGATTTACTCCGTAGCACTGTGTCTAATCTTCCGCTTGAGCGAATTTTGATTGAAACAGATTGCCCATATCTTTCTCCTGTGCCAATGAGAGGGAAGGCTTGTGAGCCTGCATTTGCCCGTTATACTGCTGAATGTGTTGCAGGATTATTTGGAATGGATGTTGAAGCATTTGGAGAGCTTTCCACAGCAAATGCTCGTAAGCTTTTTGCATTATAGTGAGGATTCAAAATATGACGGCAATTCAAAATTTCATATATGGAGAGTTAAAGGGGTGGCATTGGGCAGAGGTTGCTTGGTTGGCTTTTAGTGTAACTCTTTGTGTAATTTGTTCTATTGTAGTAAACGACACGCCAATAGCAATGATTGCAGCTGTCACTGGCACAATATATACAATGCTTGCCGGTAAGGGTAAGCTTTCCTGCTATGCCTTTGGGCTAATAAATGTGCTTACATATGCATCTGTATCATATACTTCTGAGCTATATGGTGAGGTAATTCTTAATTTGTTGTGGTATTTCCCAATGATGTTTGTTGGTGCTTTCTTTTGGAGTAAGAATTTATCAAATAATCAGATTATTAAAAAGGAGAGGCTTACTGCTAGGGGACGGTTTGTTGCAGCTTCCTTGCTCTTTTGTGGCATGGTAGCCTTTGCAAATTTCGTTTTAATCCCTCTGGGAGACTCTCAACCTTTTGTAGATTCATTTACAACAGTCGCTCAAATGGTAGCAATGGCTCTTACGGTTAGACGCTGCATAGAACAATGGATATTGTGGTGTATAATTAATGCAGTGTCTATTTTTATGTGGGTAAGAGCAGCAATGGATAATGGACCAGATGTGATGATTGTTATGTGGAGTTTATGGTTCATAAATAGTGTTGTTTTTCTAATTCAGTGGATAAAGGCGACAAAACAAGAGACTTATCAAAAATAATATATTTGTGCTATGAAAAGAATTGATTTCAACTATAGTGGTAAAACAGTAATTGTTGCTGATGGTGATTTCCCGACAACAGAGCTTCCTCTTGAATGCTTAAGGAATGCTGCACATATTGTGGCATGTGATGGGGCTGCTAATCAGCTTTTAGCTCATGGTATTATGCCAGATTGGATAGTTGGTGATTTGGATAGCCTTCCCGTGGTCATAAAGGAAAAGCTTCCTGAGCGCATTGTTTATATGAGTGAGCAGGAGAGTAATGATCTTTCAAAGGCTTTTCGGTTTACCCAAGAAAAGGGTTGGGATGAATTAGTAATACTTGGAGCGACAGGTAAGCGAGAAGACCACACACTTGGTAATTTGGCATTGCTTAGTGAATATGCACAAGCAGTAAAATCAATAATGATGATTACAGATTTTGGAACATTTGTTGCAATTGATGAATCTTCGGTTTTACCATCTTATAAGGGAGAGCAAATTTCAATTTTTGCAATATCTGGTGGTGCTAGGGTAACCTCTAGTGGTTTAAAATATCCATTAAATGACTTAAAATTAGATAGTTGGTGGCAAGCAACCTTGAATGAATCACTTGCAGAGGAGTTTACCCTTACATTTGAAAAAGGGGCAAAATTGTTAGTCTTTTTAGCCCGATAAGCTAATTTTTGTTAATAAGAAAATAGATATTATATCTTATGGTTTATGCACTAACATCAACTAGAGTGTTAGTAGCAGCATCTTAGGGGAAGTTGTAAGCGACGCCTCAATGCTTCGAGAAAACATGAGCGTATTTCCCGAGTTAAGTCATAGAATTATAGCAACTTTAGCTGTGTAACAAGCACTTAATTGTTGATTTATTTTTATTCTTTTGATAATATATCGCCCATAAAATTTTTAAATGGAGATAATTATGGCAATTAAGAAGAAAGCTACTAAGGTTAATATTTCTAAAGAAGGAAAGACAAAGGTCTCTACTCCTCAAAATATACAATCAAAGCAAGCTGTGAAGCCAAAAAAAGCTGGAGTTAGCAAAGAAAGCGTATCTGCAACAAAGAAAGCAACCGCTCGTGATGCAAAAATTGTAGCAAAGAACGAAAATAAAAAGGCTATTGCTAGCTCTGTAGATAAGGTTTTACCTTTGGTTTCAAAGAAAAAGGGTAAGCTTTCTTCTATTCAAGTAAATGTCTCAAAGGCAGTAACTAAGGCAGCAGAAAAGAAGGTAGAGGCAAAGAAAACCGCTACTAAGGCAGAATCTGTTAAAAAGCCAGTGCAAGCAAAAAAGACTCCTAGTAAGTCTTCTGCTCCAGTAAAGAATACTGCTCCAGAGAAAAAGTCTCCTTCAAAATCATCTGTGCCACCAGCTAAGGCTGCGACATCTACTAAAAAAACGCTAGTTAAGGACGAGCCTAAGGCAAAGGCTCCTGTAAAGGGCGAGCCAAAGTCTAAGGCACCAGCTAAGGACGCACCAAAGGCAAAGACACCCGTTAAGGCAGAGCCTAAGGCAAAGGCTCCTGTAAAGGCAGAGCCAAAGGTAAAGGCTCCAGCCAAGGCAGAGCCAAAGGCAAAGGCACCAGCTAAGGACGAGCCAAAGGTAAAAGCACCAGCTAAGGCAGAGCCAAAGGCAAAGGCACCAGCCAAGGCAGAGCCAAAGGCAAAGGCTCCAGCTAAGGACGAGCCAAAAGCAAAGGCACCCGTTAAGGACGCACCTAAAGCAAAAGCACCTGCTAAGGTAGAGCCTAAGGCAAAAGCTACAGTAAAGGCAGAGCCTAAGGCAAAGACACCAGCCAAGGACGAGCCAAAGGCAAAGGCACCAGCCAAGGACGAGCCTAAGGCCAAAGCACCCGTTAAGGACGCACCTAAGGCAAAAGCACCCGCTAAGGACGCACCTAAGGCAAAAGCACCCGTTAAGGACGAACCTAAGGCAAAAGCACCAGTTAAGGATGCACCAAAGGCACCTGCTAAGGACGCACCTAAGGCACCTGCTAAGGACGCACCTAAGACAAAGGCTCCTGTAAAGGCAGAGCCTAAGGCAAAGGCTCCCGTTAAGGCAGAGCCAAAGGCAAAGGCTCCAATAAAGAATGCGCCAAAATCAACTAAAGGCAGTGGCACGAAAGAGAGCAATACGGAAGCTGTTATTGAAAAACCAGTAGAAGCTGAAAAAGTCCCTGTGAATCTAGTTCTACCTCCTATTGTTACTCCTCCACCTGAGCCAGCTTCTCCTATCTCCAAGATTGTACCTCATAAACTCACAAAATCAGAAACTCGTGAGCTTCGTAAAATGCTTGAGGATTTGCGAAAAAGTAAAATTCAGATTGTAGAAACACTTCAAAGACAGTCTCTTGAACGCCATGATGAGGTAAATCAAATCGAAGATGGTAGCGACGCTAATATAAGAGAGACCGATCTTAGACAAGCAACCCACATTGAAAACGAAATCCGCGCAATTGAAGGTGCTCTTCGTGCTCTGTCAGAGGGTACGTATGGTATCTGCCCTTGTGGTCGCCGTATCCGCTTTGAAAGATTAAAAGCAAATCCTTATGCGGCTTTGTGTATTGAATGTGCTACTAAACGGGATCACGGTTCTAATCACTAATTTAGTAGGATTTTTCTATGATTCTCTTGAGGCTTATACCAATTACCGCAATCGCTATAGTATTGTTAGATCAGCTGAGTAAGTTGGTGATTGTCAAAAATTTGGAGTTACATAGTTCAATATCTGTAATTCCAAATTTGTTCAATATATGCCTAGTTCATAATTATGGGGCAGCATGGGGTATGCTTGCGGGACAGCGATGGCTTCTAGTTGTCCTACCAATTGTCGTCTGTGTGGCCCTTTGGAAATCTCGAAAAGAATTTGCTAATGGCCGTTTATTAGAAAAACTATTTCTTGCGTTGTTCTTAGGCGGTATGTTTGGGAATTTGATTGATAGACTCTTTCGGGGATATGTGGTTGATTTCTTGGATTTTCATTGGGGAGAGTCTCATTTCCCCGCATTTAATATAGCAGATTCGGCTATTTGTATTGGTGTTTTTTTGTATCTGCTAAATATATTTATTTCTTCACTAAAAAAAGAAAATAAGGAAGAGAAGTAGGTCCTAGGAGGGCATAGACTATGCTAAGTTGGCGCACACCTTTTTGGTTGTTTATTTTTTGTGTTTGTGCTGTAATAATGACTTTTTTTACGCTAAAGTACTTTCCTCAAGGGGATGTGAGAGCAGTTCGTACATCCTTGCTTTCTTTTAATGATGAGGATATAAATGAAATTGTAATATCCAATCAGAGTGAGAATAAGATCATTAAATGCGTCAAGAAAGACAATGTTTGGTATGTAGATGATGGCTATCTGGTTAGGGCTAATACGGATAGAATAACATTCCTGATTGATGTGTTGATGGGTAAAGGAAATTCTATTAGAGAAAGAATAACCGCCAGACAAAGAGAAAAGCGTCAGCTGTCTTTAAAAGACTTTGGATTTGAAGCTTCTAATACAATACTTAAAGTTGCTACTCGTGAGGATGCGGTTACTATACAAATTGGTGCTGCTGCTCCTTATGAAAGTACCGTCTTTGTTATGTCCGATATATCATCAGAGGTTTACATCGTAGAGGATGTCCTTCGCAGCAATATTCCTTTAAATGTGGATGAAATAAGGGATAAAACTTTATTCCCTCATTCTATTTCTTTAATCAATAAAATTGAGATTGCCTCTGATAAACAAAGCTCGTTTGTGATAGAAAGAAGCTCGTCAAATGGTGTAGGCTGGCAAATGGTTTCTCCAGTCAGAGCACCTGTCTCAATGAATGTAAATTCCTTATTGCAGAGTATCAATTTAGCAACTATAGAGTCATTCATTTGGCACCCATTAGGCAATATTGTTTCAAAAAATGTAATTTCAGAGAATTTATCACCTTATGGACTTGACTCTCAAAATTCGAGAGCAGTAGTTCGTATCTGGCTTGATAAATATACAGAACCAATAGAAATTCGTATTGGTAGAGATGTACCTAATGATTCTGGTACTTCTTATGCGTACTCTACCATAGATAATTCTGTATTTACATTAGATAAGACAACTGTACATCCATTCTTTGAGGGCTTTGAAACGATGCGAAATCATAGTGTCTTCTCCTTGCCTTTGCATAATATTGCTAGCGTCTCCTATAAAAATGCTTCTGAATTTTGCTTGCTATCGAAGAATGAACAATTAGAGTGGGAGATAACAATCCCATCAAAGCAGCCAATAAAAGAAAATTCGGTATTGCATTTTATTGAGAGTCTAAGTCAAATTGATGATATTGGAATCGTTGATAATTCTGTCCAATTACCTAAATCTTTTATTGAACTACGCTTTTCTGATGTAAATGAAAAGGAATCCTTGCTTTATTTCTATTATGATAATGCTATTCACCCAACAAATGTTTTTTTGAAGACAACCTCTTCGTCTTATACAACAAAGGTTGACCCGAAGGATCTTCCAGTTGGGTTCCTTGACAAGAATTTTCCTGCATCCTTTAGAAGCCTTGATGTATTAAGCCTAGATGCAGCAATTATCCAAGAAATTATTTTAAAACGCTCAGACTTGTCTCAAAGTATTTATTTTACATCTTCTGGTGAATGGCATTCTCGGGACAATGCTGCTGGAGAAATTTCAACAGAAATGGTTGTTGACCTATTAAATAGAATTTCTGATTTGAAGGCAAGCTGGGTTGCAAAGCTTTATATGACAGATATTAAGGCTAATGGATTTGTTAATCCTCAGGCAGAATTAACAATTCTTTTGTCCAAAGGCAATAGTGGACCAACTGGTATGCCAACAATTATTTTGCAGTTGGGTAGTAAGCTTCCTGAGGGCGGCTATTTCTTAAGAATAAAGGGCGAGGAAGAGCTTTTTGTTGTTGATGATGATTTCGCAAAAGCTCTTTTAGAAGCAAAATTTTATTGATTTTTGCCATATTAAATATGGTTCATATTTTATTTAGGAGAATATATGAAGAAGGAATATTTGTCAAATAAATTTAAACATATACTTCATGGCGGTGATTATAATCCAGATCAATGGTTGGATGTGCCAGGAATTTTTGATAAGGATTTTGCTTTTTTTGATAAAGCTGGCATAAATTCTATGACTGTGGGTATTTTCTCATGGGCTACACTTGAACCACGAGAAGGTGAATTTGATTTTTCTATGCTTGATGAAATATTTGAACGAGCAGAGAAGACTGGTCGCTATGTAATCCTGGCTACACCATCGGGTGCAAAGCCAGCATGGATGTCAAAAAAATATCCAGAGGTTAATCGTATGATGATTCCTGGCCATAGCTTAGGACCTAGTTGGATGGTTCAGCGCTCATTAATCCCTCCAATGCGTATGAAGCAGGGTGGTCGTCATAATCATTGCCCAACCTCTCCTGTATATAGAGAAAAATGCCGCATTATCAATACAAAGCTGGCAGAACGATATGGAAAACATCCTATGCTTGCTTTTTGGCATATCTCAAATGAATATAATGCTGGGTGTGAGTGTGATTTGTGCCGTGCCGCATTTAGAGAGTGGCTTAAAAAGAAGTATAAGACATTAGAAAATCTAAATCATAGCTGGTGGACACCATTTTGGAGCCATACCTTCTCCGATTGGGAGGAGATTGATGCTATAGATGTATCAATCTGCTCAATGCGTATAGATTTTCTGCGTTTTAAATCTGAACAGGCGATGGATTTCTATAAATCTGAGGTTGCAGCAATAAAAGCGATTTCTCCAGATGTTCCAGTTACTACTAATTTTATGGAAGGACCATTTTACGATTTAGATTTCTGGAAATGGGCTCCAGAGCTAGATGTTGCTAGCTGGGATGCTTATCCGCAATATCATGAACCTGCAAATGATAATAGGGAAGTTGCTTTGCATTTCTCCTTGCATCACGATTTGTTCCGTTCACTAAAGGGAGGTAAGCCTTTTATTCTTATGGAGTCATGCCCTGGTCCAACAAATTGGGGTGTTATCAATAGGCAGCTTCGCCCAGGTGTTCATAGAATGAAGTCCTTACAAGCAATTGCACACGGTTCAGATACAGTTTGCTACTTCCAGCTTCGAAAGGGACGTGGTGCATCTGAAAAATTCCATGGTGCGGTCATAGATCATTCAGAGAATCCAGATGCACGAATGTTTAAGGAAATTTCTGAGCTTTCAAAAGACTTAAAGAAGCTTGAGGGAGTTGTCGGATGTCATACTCCAGCTAAGGTTGCAATTATGTTTGATTGGAATTCTCGCTGGGCTCTTGATGCATCTGCTGGACCAACAGAGCATTGCAAAGGATATTTCGCCTTAGTAAAGAAGCATTATGAATACTTTTGGCAGAATGGTATTCCTGTTGATATGGTCGGCCCAGAAAGTGATTTAAGTAAATATACACTTGTGATTACACCAACCCTTTATATGGTAAGTGAAGCACTGTCTCAACGCTTTAAGGATTTTGTGGCTGCTGGAGGTACTTTGGTTGGTACGTATTTGACTGGTGTTGTAAATGAGACAGATCTTGTTCACATGGGTGGCTTGCCAGGTGCGATGAAGGACCTTTATGGTATTTGGGCAGAGGAAATTGATTATCTATATGCAGGGGAGAAAAGTAAGCTTATTGCGAATGGCTCAAATAAATTTAAGGGAGATTTTGAGCTTGCCAATGTATGCGAGGTAATCCATGCTGAAGGAGCAACACCAGTTGCTGTTTTCGCAAATAATGATTACTACGATGGTATGCCTACTGTAACTCGTAATGCTTATGGCAAAGGCACAGCATGGTATATTGGTGCGGAGGGGTGTTCTTCAGATTTGCTATTGAGCTTTTATGAGGATTTAGTAGCAGAAATCGGAATTGAGAGCTGTTTGCCAGGTGTCGCACTCCCTTACGGAGTAACTGCACAAGTGCGCGAAGGCGAGGGAGAAAGGTTTGTCTTTGTAATTAACTACAAATCCACTCCTGCTGAGCTCGTTCTACCAGAAAAGCAATATGATATTCTAGCTGAAGAATATTGTGAGGGTAAGACTGTTTTGCCACCGTATTGCGTAAAATGTTTTTTTACAAAAATTTAGTTTGAAAATATGACACAATTGAAAATGTAAATGTGTTTGAGGTGTAGAATGAAAGAAAAACTTATTCTTGGTGCTATTGCAGCATATAGCTCACTATTGGCTATTCCAGTTAATCCTATCGAAAATCCTGCCTATGAGCTTAAGCTAGTTGATGAGATAATTTGTGCAGAGGATACAACTCATAAGTATACAGAGCATGGATTGAAGAATGTCGTTGTTAAGGAAATTCTTGGAAAAAAATGTCGAACAATTGAGCCGGGACGGGCTGGCTATTTCGCTTATGAGATTGGAAGGGGCAAGGGCTTAAAGGCAGGTGCCGCATATTTTCTTGCAATAGAATATCCAGAGGATTTACCTCGCTCCTTTATAGTTAATAACTTTGCTGATTGTACTCGACTTGGGCTTTCTACAGGTAGAACCTTTGGTGATAGCTGGGGGGCAAGATATGTCGGCTCCAATCCTGAGCTAATCGATTATCCTCTCTCTGGTAAATATGAGACAGCCACACAGCTTATGTATTTGCATGATAGAACTGCGAATACAGAAAAGTCAATTCTTCGTAGTGCACAAACAACAGAACGCTTGCCTGAGGATGGATTTGTTGTGGCGATAGCTCAGTTTGGTGCTCATGGTGACCCGTTTAATGCTGGAACGGCTGTCTACCGTATCGCTCTATATGAGGTAGGAAATCCAGATGCTCTTAAGGCAAAGATAAATTATCCGGCAGACGGATTGCCACGCCGACACCTGTTTTGGCGTGAAGAGATGGGTGATGGCCCGGTCTCTGGTGATGCAAATTCTCGTCCAATTAGTAATGCTGTAGATTTTTATCGCTATAAAGTTAATCTTATCCATTATTTAGGCATGAATACATATTGCCAAGATATGCTTGAGTTTGGGCATAATCAGTGTTGGGATTCTTCTCGTTTTGGTGGAAATGATTGGTATTATCAAACATCAGAACCACAACGCTGGGAAAATATCCTAACAATGCTTTCAGAGCATCCAGATTTGTATATTCTACCATATTATGAGTATGCTGGTAGCCGTGGTGGTGATAAGAATAGAGCAATGGGAAGTCGTTGCGTTTGTGTAAATATTGATGGAACAAAAAAATATACTCACATTAGCTGGACAGGACATCCTATCGCTAATGTTGATTTTGCAGATTCTGTCTTTAAAACAGATGTAAAGAAACTGATGAATGCCACAATGGGCTTGTTTACAAGAAAAAAAGAGTTTAAGGGTAAATTAAACTTCCTTGGTGCATGGTTCAGACCACGTCCTGAGGCAAATCCTATTAGCTTTAGTGACAAAGACCTTGATCTTTACAAACTTGAGACAGAAATTAGCGTTACAAGAGAGCAGCTACAAAATGACCCAGAGCTATTAAAGGCTTATATAGACTGGTTCTTGCTGAAGCGTAAGGATTGGATTTTAACCGTAAGAGATTATTTACGGAAAAATGTAAATAAGGATGCCGTTGTATTTTACACCACAGACCATTCAGAGCCTGGTAGAGGCTGTGGTATTGATGGTGTGGCTGCAGATAAGCCAGATGAATACAACACTCTGTTTAATAGTGCAGAAATTCGTGCGCGATTGGCTGCTGATGAGGATAAGGTGGCAGATGTTTCTGAAGGCAAGTTCTATCCTATGCAGGATGCTGTAAATCAGTATGCCACGACGCTACAGTCGCCAATGTGGACTTGGGGGCAATGGCGCTGGGATCTAGGATGCCCTCAGCCTGATCCTCTAAATTATAAGGATACCGCTGGTGCATTTATGTCCTATACTTTTAATAGATTGTACACAACGCGTAACGAGCGGGATATGGAAATTTTCCGTGCAAAGGAAGGTCTAATGATGGTCCGTCATTACTCCTTAAATGAGAATAATTTGTACTACAAGCTTTCTGATGAGGATAATGGTGAGTTGCTAGGATATTTCTGCGGACAATTTGATAGAGCAGGAAAATTTGGTCCTATGGCTGAGGTGCAATCTGTAATTTATGGAGATCCTCGTTATATTGGTTACTTGGCTCCAGTAAACTTTGGCAGATTGTTCCCTGAATATTATCGTGCATTTAACCAGGCGTTTTTAGCTTTGCCAGCGATTGCAAGCTATAGATTAGCTGGCGTTTCTGAAAATGCTAACATTCAGGCTCGAACATATCCTACAAATGGATTAGGTACATATTTTGCCGTTGCAAATTTAGGTTTTACTGATTTAGAAGATGTTGAAATTTCATTGCCTGGTGCCATAGAGGTTGAGAATAGGGTGACAGGTGAAATCTATAAAGCTGAGGATGGCAAGATAAAACTTGATTTCTATGCTGGGCAGCTATATGCGTTGTATGTAAAATAGCATTGCCGCTATCTAGCCAATACGTAGTTTTTATACTGAAATAGAATAGCGTAGAATTATTCGTTATTAACTTAAAAAACCAAAATTCGGGAGGAATCTGCCGAATTTTGGTTTTTTATTGTATATACTTTAATCCAAGCTATTTTCTATGACTTATTTTATGCCTAAGATTGGGTTTTAGCTAGAATTTGAAGTAGCTATTTGCGTTATTATAGCTTATATCTGCTACCATTCTACCAACAAGTTCATAGTCGTGAGGGATTAAGCCCTTTGCCATATCATTGCCAAGAATATTGCAGAGAATACGGCGGAAGTATTCGTGGCGAGTATAACTTAAGAAGGAACGGCTATCTGTTAGCATTCCAACAAAGCGACTTAACATTCCAAGCTGTGATAGAGCCTCTATGTGGCGAGTCATCCCGTCCATTTGATCATTAAACCACCAACCACTACCAAATTGCATTTTACTTGGAGTAGGGGCAGATTGGAAGTTGCCAATCATAGCACCTAGTAGCTCGTTGTCGCGCGGGTTAAGTGTATAGACAATAGTGCGAGGAAGACTGTCCTCAAGCTCAAGTCCATCAAGAAGCTTTGAAAGCCCTTCAGCAATTGGCCAATCACCAATACTATCAAAACCAGTGTCAGGGCCAAGTAGTCGGAACATTTTTGTGTTGTTGTTACGCAGAGCATTGTAATGAATTTGCCATGTCCAATCTGATTTAGCATCCATTTTGCCACAAGTGTGAAGCATAAATGACTTAAACTGCAAGACTTCCTTTTCATCGCAAGCCTGCTTACCACGTGCCTTAGCGAAGATTGCTTTAATTTCGCTCACTGTATATTTTTCTGCATATACAGTGGAAAGACCATAGTCAGAAAGCTTACATCCCATAAAATCAAAGAAGTCATGGCGCTTTTGTAGAGCATTGATAAATTCATCCAATGTGGCAATGTCCATGCCTGCTGCAGCACCTAGCTTATCAACCCATGTGTTCCATGCTTCAGTATTTTCAATTTGCAATCCTTTGTCTGGACGCCATGCAGGGAGAACCTTAACATCAAAGCTCTTATCAGCAGCGATTGCGGCATGGTACTCTAAAGAGTCGCATGGGTCATCTGTTGTGCAAACAACCTTTACATTGCTCTTTTTCATTAGCCCACGTGCAGAGAAATCAGGCTCTGCAAGTTTTGCTGCAGTTCGCGCCCAAACTTCTTTTGCTGTATCTTTTGAGAGTAGCAAATCATTGATGTCAAAATAGCGTGCTAGCTCGAGGTGAGACCAATGGTACATAGGGTTACGAAGCATATAAGGCATTGCTTCTGCGAATTTTTCAAATTTTTCCCAATCAGAAGCATTGCCAGTGCAGAAGTGCTCCTCAATACCATTTGAGCGCATTGCACGCCACTTATAGTGGTCGCCACCTAGCCAAGGTTGAGCGATGTTTTCCCAGCGAATGTCCTCTGCAACCTCTTTAGGAGAAAGGTGGCAGTGGTAGTCAATGATAGGTTGATGCTCTGCATAATCGTGATATAGAGTACGAGCTTCTGGAGTTTGAAGAACAAAATCGTCTGTAATTAGAGGTGGTGTTTTCATAGTTTTTTACCTTATATTTATGTTTAAGAAAGTTTTCTAAAATAATATCAAAATTTGTAATTATTTGTCTATTGTAAAAAAGTTGGATTTTTGAGGAAAACGATGTAATTAATATGGATAGCACATGAGAGCTATAAGTTGTTAGCTTGTTTTTCTTTTTGTGATAGCATTTGTGGGCTTATTCACAATAAAATATGATATTTAGATGTATCCACTAATACTTGAACTTGTTTTTTGATGATTTAGATGATATATTAATAGCAAGTGAAAAGCAATTGAGGATATTTATGAAAATTTTAAACTCACCAGCAATACGACGTATGCCTACTTATTTGCATAGGTTATACCATTTACGGCTTTCTGGACAAGAATGGGTGTCTTGTGCAGATTTAGCACAATATATGAATATTCCTCATATAATGGTTCGCAAAGATATTGCTATGACAGCTCTTCCTGGTAACAAACGCCTCGGATTTAAAGTGAATGAGTTAATTGAAGCAATTTTGCGTCTGCTAGGGTGGGATAAACCTTCTACAGCGACTTTGATTGGTGCAGGCTCACTTGGTGCAGCACTATTAGGCTTTGATGATTTTCGCACATATAATTTTTTAATTGAGTCTGTTTTTGACTCTTCTCCAGATAAAATTGGCAGATCTATTCACGGTTATGAAGTTTATGATTTGGCAGATATTCATAAGCGTCTAAAATTTGCCCCACCTAGGGTCGGTATTATATGTGTGCCTGCTGCTAGTGCCCAGCTTGTTGCAGATATATTGGTCTCTTTGGGGATAAAATACATTTGGAATTTTTCTAATGTTTGTCTGACTGTGCCACAAGATGTTGTTGTCCAGCGCGAAGTAATTGCTGGAGGTTTAGCTGTGTTATTTGCTAAGATAAAGAAAGTAGAAAGCGGCGAATTTGTCGACAACGAAGAATAATAGGGGTAGGGGATATCTTAAGTAAAGACAAGTATGTTGCTAGACTACCCCCAACAATTGCACACTTCAATTATAATACAAAGAGCATGCGTGAGTTATTAAATACACGCATGCTCTTGAAGTATTTGATATTGGGAAAAATCTAATCCCTAAAAATCCACTATCGGGATATATGTGCTAATCTAACCAAAAACTTGCTTCGCTTTCCAATGATGCGGAAAGCACAAATTTTCCAGGCTCAAGTATTTCAATGCCATTTGGTAGAGCATATGATAAATCTCTTTTCGGATCAATCTTTAAGCACACTTCTTTTGACTCACCTGATTTTATTGTGACCTTCTCAAATCCGATGACCTTGCGAAGTGGTTGAGTAAATTTTGCCTCAACATCTGTCAAATACCAAATGATTGTCTCTTTTCCAGTAAATTTGCTTGTGTTCTTTATCGTTACTTTTGCTTCAAAGCCCTTATTTGTTTTGGCAATCTTTAGCTTTCCATATTTGAATTTGCTATATGATAAACCAAAACCAAATTTGAACCATGGTCCATCCTCATCTTGAATATCTTGGTAGTCGTGAGCTTCAGGTGTAATCTTGCCATGGCAATTATAGTAAATAGGAATTTGGCCAACAGAACGAGGGAATGTAATTGGTAGCTTACCACTTGGATTTGTTTTTCCAACTAGTATCTCCATTGCTGCTGTAGGTGCCCGACGTCCACTCTGCCACAACCACAATAATGCGTCCATGCATTTTAATTCTTCTTGGAAGGCAAGAGCTCGACCGGAACAGCAAAGTCCAATAATTGGTTTGCCAACTGTAGAAAGGGCTTTAATTAATTCTCTTTGACCAGGAGGTAGGCAAATGTCTCTACGTGACTTTATCTCACCAGCCATCCATGGTAATTCACCAAAGCATAGAAGAATTATATCAGCATCTTTTGCAACTGCAACAGCCTTTTCGCATTCTGCTGCATCTGCTGGATTTGTCTTATAATCCCACCCAGCACATCCTCTAGCAAATGTAATTTCTGCTTTAGGAAAGAATTTGCTTGCGACCTCACATATTGTCTCACCATATTCTGGAGTAGGCTCTGCAGCAGCACGCCATTGCCCAAGATGTGGGTGAATTTCATTAGCAGATGGACCAATAATAGCAATTTTTTTGTATGTGTTTGGTGCAATAGGTAAAATATTTTTCTCGTTCTTAAGTAAGACCATTGTCTCTCGTGCAAATTTTAGTGAAAGCAAATCTGCGTCAGGAAGAATACAAGTTTTTTCTTTAGGAAGTTCAGGAGCATATGGTTGTTCAAAGCACCCAAGCTTAAATTTTACTCGGAGAACACGTGCAACAGCCTCGTTAACTGTTTCAATTGAAAGTCTCCCAGCAGCAACAGCTTGAGGAATATTTCTGAATAAACTATCACCCATAGCCATTTCATTACCTGCAAAGAGTGCTTCTGAGGTTTGTTCAAGTGGATCTGAGGTGTAGCCGAAGTTGCCCATACGATGCAGAGCTCCACAATCTGAAACGACGAAACCACTAAAGCCCATACGAGTGCGAAGCTCGTCTGTTAGTAATGCTCGATTTGCTGGGATTGGCTTACCATCCCATTCGTTGAAGGAGCTCATCATTGTGTATGCACCTGCAGCTGCTCCTGCAGCAAATGGTGGTAAATACCATTCGCGAAGTGCACGAGATGAAAATTCTGTATATGAATAATCGCGTCCTCCCTCGCATGCTGAATAACCTACAAAATGCTTAACACACGCTGCCACACGCCCATCCTTCTGGTAGCCACGAACTGCTGCAGCTGCAAATTGACTTGCCGTATATGGGTCTTCTCCATATCCCTCAACATTTCTTCCCCAGCGTGGGTCATGCCCAACCTCAACCATTGGCCCAAGACACCAATCAATGCCTCCATCCTGCCAGCATTCACGAGCTGCTATGCGTTGTGACTCTTCTGTGAGCTTTGGATTGAAGGATGCTGCTTGAGCAAGTGATACAGGAAACATCGTTCTCCATCCGTGAATAACATCAATAGCCCAAAGTATAGGGATGCCTAAGCGAGTTCCATCGATTGCTTGGCGTTGGAATTTGTTGCGATTTTTTGCACCCCCCATAAATTGGTAAACAGATCCACATGTGGGGCAAAAAGGGTTATCTAGAGAGTAGTTGTCTGGATTTGGATCAACACCAATTGTGTCCTGGCAAAGCTGATCTGCCTTTTCTTCTATTGTCATTCTAGAAATGAGGTCTTGGACTCGTTCTTCAATTGGAGCAGATGGATTTTTGTATAGAGGAAGTTCGGTTTCTTTTGTGGTGTTTTTTGTTTTCATAAAATTAAGTTTTGTTTAAGCTAAAAAACAGTTAGATTTTTTTACTAATATTTTAGAAAACACTCAAAGCGAAGTCAAGATGAAATGGGTGGAGTCTAGTTGTTTGGTGAGTATCTGAATTTTCACCTAAATTGTCTTAAATTTAGTAATTTGCCACAATTATTGTGTTTTTTTATTTAAGGCGATGATGAAGCTTCCCGATACCGCTGCTGTGCTATTACGGCTGCAGCTGTTTTTTGTTTTCTTAAAGGCAAAAAAAATCCCATCACTTGGATGGAATCTAATAACAGAAGATTTGGTGGGAGATACTGGACTCGAACCAGTGACCCCTTGCATGTCAAGCAAGTGCTCTAACCAACTGAGCTAATCCCCCGAAAATTCTTAATTTATGGTGGAGCTAAGGAGTTTCGAACTCCTGACCTCTTGAATGCCATTCAAGCGCTCTACCAACTGAGCTATAGCCCCTTTGCTCAAAAAATTTGCCGATAATGTATCATAACTATGCAGTATTTGTCAATCAATATTGTTAGAAAATTGCATCATTCTGTTCAATGTTTTCTGTAAAATTAGATGCACGATTTAAGAGTTGAAAAATAATAGAGGTTTTTTATAGAATTAAGACCGTTTTAAACGTAAAAATAATAAGTCTCAAATGACAAATGAAACATAAAAATAATACAAAAAAGCGATACAAAGCAATCGTTTAATATTGAGACTAGAAATAAATTAGAAGGCTTGGTGGATTAGCACCAAAAAGAGCATCCTAAATCACGACATTCGTGGCGGTTCCTTACCTAGTTTGGGGCTGAAATTCTTGAAAAAGATCCATCGATAATTAGGCGTGAATTAAAACTAGGTAAATCCCTCTGACAAAAGGTGATTTAGGGCAAGAAAAAAGCCAGTCGGTTGACTGGCTGAAATTCATTTGGTAGCGGGAATTGGATTCGAACCAATGACCTTCAGGTTATGAGCCTGACGAGCTGACCAGACTGCTCCATCCCGCAATAAATCATTATAAATGGCGCGCTCGGCAGGATTCGAACCTGCAACCTTCTGATCCGTAGTCAGATGCTCTATCCAATTGGGCGACGAGCGCTAATTTCAGCTTTTATAATTAAATGGTGGCGGGTGAGGGACTCGGACCCCCGACAGACGGATTATGATTCCGTTGCTCTACCGACTGAGCTAACCCGCCACTTCTGTAGCTGTAATGCGTGTAATATTAGCAAAAACGACGAACCAATGTCAAGTGACAAATTTAAAGTTTTTTGTAAAAAATGAGAATTTTTTGTTGCAAGCCTCCCATGCACGGATGACTTAATTTCACGAATGCTATCACAACCATCTCTGTGCCTCTGTGTTAACAGAAAGCATTAAGTGAAACGATTTAAAAGCTTGCGCTATAGCCTTCGGCGAAACGTGTTATTTGCAAAACTAAATGCACCTGTTTTGGTGCGTTTAGTCGTGCAAAGTTGCATTTACTTTTGCATACTACACCTTCGGCGAAACGCGGAGCACACGTAGTGTGGTTTTCTGGAGGCACGGAGGGATGCTTGGGGGTACTGGAATGATTGTTGGCACAATTCTCCATTGTCCTCCGTAAAAATCACACTATGTGTGTCCGTGTTAGGCGAAAGCAATGAGTGAAACGATTTAAACGCTCCCGCTGTGGCCTTCGGCGAAACGCGGAGCACACGTAGTGTGTCTTTCAGGAGATTCGGAGGGATTTGTGGGGTTGTCCATTTTTGTTGATTGCTAGCACAATTCTCTGTGTCTCTGCG
>CALDQE010000028.1 GCA_937911295.1 uncultured Verrucomicrobiota bacterium | reverse complement strand
ACGTATGGTATAGTAACAATGAACTTAAGTATTTATATCGTCCCGCAATATAGGTAATACAAATATATAACGGGTGAATAACTCAGATGCGCCCACGAATTATTGGGGAAGAACCTAGACTCACGGATGCTTATAGTGTGTATGCGGAAGCACAATAAGACAGTGAGCTCATTCGTGCAGTAAACCAGGATTACACAATTTCCAGGATTGTATGGAATGCTTGTGTGGGGGGCTAAAAGTGCGAGAATTTCCGTAGCGATGCTGAGACACGATAAATTATACTAGCTATCAACAACACCCTTATTTGCCACCATAGAGCTTTTGAATAAAATAAAAGCTCTGTTTGGGTCGACGATATTCGTCCAACAAACCGGCAAGATTCATACCAAAAGGCTTGCACCGAATACCACCCTGATTTACATACGATTTTGTATCAAAAAATTGCCAAATTGCCACACCAGAGAATCGAGAAGAATTTACTATCGGTGTAATCATTGCCTCTAGAAAATCACATTGAAATTCCTCTGTCCACTGTGAATGGCCATAATCATGCTTACCCAATATTCCACAAACACCAGTCTCACTCATTATCAATGGCTTATCGGCAAATTTTTCTGTAAATAATTTCTCTAAATATGGGACATCCTTTCTAACAAAATCTAAATAATCAACTCCATTAGCAAAAGGACCACACCAGCCAGGATAGCGGTTTATCGAAATTACATCAACAAGATGGAAGCACACATCTCTTTCTACATGATTACATGCATAGGTTACAAGACGAGAAGAATCCATTCTACGAATTGCCTCCACTAATGATGTATAAAAAGGAACACTTGCTGGCGACTCTGAGTCACCCTCATTCATAAAAGCCCACATTATGATAGAAGGATGATTTATATCTCTCCAAACCATTTCCTTTGTAGCAGCCATAGCTTCAGTAAGAACACTATCATTAGCTAAATCTTCAGAGGTATTCCCCCAACCTAAGCTCTCCTCCCAAACAAGAATTCCAAGCTCATCACAGAAATCAAACATTCGTGGGTCGTGAGTATAATGAACGCACCGAATAAAATTACATCCAAGCTTCTTTGCCCATAGCAAATCATCTAACAAAAGCTGTGAATTCTGCACTGGGCCAAACTCCGGATGAGACTCATGCTTGTTTACTCCCTTTAGGAAAATTGGTTTACCATTAAGTAAAATCTGCTGCTTATTTGTAGTGATGGTTCTAATACCAAAGCGCGTAACTATAGACGAGCCATTAAACCAAACGCGAAGAATGTGCAAATTTGGTGTCTCAATTGACCAAATCTTAAAATCAGGCACTTGGAGCTCTAGCGTACCCTTGCCATCAATAATCTCTATAGAATAGGACTTAGGAGCAATACCATCACCGAGGGTTGGGCCATCAAATTCAATATCAAATGTGAAAGTGCCATTTGGCAAATCGGTAGCAGTAAATTCAATTTCAACAGTACCTGTTTCAATAGCTTTTGTAAAAACAGCCACTCGCTCTACACGACCACCACTTGGGAGCTTTCTCAATGTAACACTGCGATAAATTCCCCCATGCCCCCAAAAATCAGCCCATGTATGGAAAAGAGTTGATTTCTGAGAATCAAAGCGACTATCAACCACCGCAACAATTCTATGCTGCCCAGCTTCAAGCGATAAGCTTGCTGAGATTGGGGTATACGCAGAGCAAGACTCTGCCACAAGCTTATCATCAATATAAAACTTAGCGACTAATCCAGCTCCACCACAATAAAATTCATATATCCCAGACTCTGCCACAGAAAAAGCTTTTTGATAAGCACCCGCTCCCTTTTGATTAAAATGAAGAGGATTTGTATCAAACACACCTGGCACAGCAGCTTTTTCATCGTATGTGATTGATTCAATTTCTTCAGGGATAGCATCACCCAACCACTTAAAATTCCATAATCCATCTAATGTTAAAATTGTTGCTTCAGGAAATTTCGGAAAATCAACATTCATAATAAACTCCAATTATTAGTTATTCACATAACAAAATTGTATTAAAAAAAAACTAATCAATTCAACATGTTTTTCACGAAATCGGACTTTAATTTAGCTTATTAGCGAATTATAATTATTAGTGCACTGCCAAGTACATCAATAACACCAGAAGCAGATTCACTTGAGTCAACAACAACACTATGCCCAGCATCATTGAGCTCTTTTGCCGTATATTGACCAGCTCCAAGCTTAACCCCATCAAGCTCCATAGTGCGAGCCTTCAGAATCCTACCAGCTATATCCAATGTACATTTATCTGCTACTGTCACAGATTCTAGCTGAACATCCTCACTAATAATCACACGTCCCGCCTCAGAGATTGACAATGACGCAGCCTTTAGGCTTTCATCATTATTATACTTTGTTGATGGAATTGCTGTTTTAGCAGGTGTCGATGTTAGATTATTATTGCGAACAAAAATTGTTCCAGCCCCCTCTTTATCAGAGCCAGACTGAAGATATACAGTTCCAGCAGATGCCAAAGCATTTGTTTGTGCTCCTGTCGCAGCCTTAGAACCACCATAAGCCTTTATTGCTGCAGGAGTCAACCAATGCTCAGAAAATTCTGCATCCTCATCTGTTAGACGGACAGAAACACGCCCACCACCTGTACAAGTTTTTACATTTCCTCCAGCAAGTCCTGATACAGATGTAACACTTGACAAATTAGCACCACAATAAGAACCTATAACAGAAATACTACCTTCGCCTTGTAAACTACCTGCCGTTATATTTATTGAGCCACCTGATCCAACTCCCTCATAAGGTTTAGGGCTTCCATCTCCAGTTGATACTGCCTTACCATCCAATGTTAAGCATCCCTCAACAACTAACTTTACTACACCACCTCCAACAAACTGTGATGCAGTATCGTCATGTGCTCCAGGAACACCTGGTAGCACTGGACTCAAAATTGAGCCATAGACAGAATTTGTTTGAATTGTCAGCTGACCACCATGGCTATAAAAACCATTAAAACGAACATGGTCTGTATTATCTGTTAGACCACTATAATCAGCAAAAAGAGAACTATCTGCTCCAACAAGCATATTACCCTTTACAATTACATCACAAATACGTGGTTCAGCAACTGTTGATAATAAGCGCAAGCACCCAATCGCGGCACCATTTGTTACAGTAACATTACCCGTGAATGTATAAGGTTTAATTGCTTGGAAAAGCCACTTATTTTGAATAACTACATTTTCTTCATCAGAAACAACAATACTTCCTCCATCATAGAGAATACCTGAGGTTGTTCCAGAACCACGAACAGAAGCAAATCCATTTGGCAATGTTAGCGTTGTTCCTTCTGGTATTCCCAAAATACCATAGCCTGAAAATACTATTTCATCAAATATCCAATTCTCTCCTGACGGAATTAGGGTTGTTCCACAAGGTGTTGGGAAATAATGTGTATATACAGCCTTACGAGCAATATTTTTTACATACAATGAGCCATATCTTTGATTAGCTGTTTTAATCAAAATAGTTCCAGCACCTGAGCTGCCATTGCTTCTTGCATCAGTTCCATTAGCAGAGATATTTGCTATTGGCAACCCTAACTCAGTAGCAGAAGTTAAAGTGATTGCAATACGTCCACCTGAACCTGGATTAGAAGTGTATGCTGTTTCTAATGCTGAAGCATTTATTTTTCCGGAGCCCACAACAGAAGCAGCCTCAATATAAATTGACCCGCCCGCTCCATGCGACTCATTTAGCCATCCACTTGTATTTTCACCAGTATCTGCTCGAACAATTCCATTTATCTCCACAGAGCCTTCCACATCTAAAAATATAGCTCCTCCGCCTGCTGTGGTTGAATTACCAGCACCTAGAGCTATTGGCTTATATACATTTCCATAAACCGAAGAATAGCTTCCATAGCCACCACCATGAACTCCTGCTGAGCCTCCAGATGGGTATGAATTTTTCTGATATCCCTTTCTGCGGGCATCTAGCTTTGCAGCACTGCCCAATGAGAAGCTACCACCTACAGCAACAGAAAGGCGATACATTTCCGTATTAGTATTTTCATTGTGAGTCCAAGTTCCACCCTCAATAGAGACATCACCTGTTATATTGAAAGTTTCAAAGCCTTGCCCTGGATATGTGGTCATAAAGGTAACTGTTCCATTGTATCCACTTTTTTGCTCCCAGCCAGCAACTGTTTGTGGTGCTGCACTATCCCACTTACAGCTATTTGCTGTAAAATCAGGATCAAAAACAATTTTTTCTGAAGATGTTGGAACAACACCTTTTGACCAATTATCTGCTGTTGATGCCAGATATGCACCATCTGTAGCAGTGACACCAATCCAGTAATTATAACCCATAGGCGTTGTAAAGTTTTTTACAATAACCTCTATTGCAGAATTATTAACAAAATAATTTCCCGAATCAAGTGAAACTGTCAAAGCTGTATCATTTTCATTTTCTGCTTCAACAATAGGTGAAACAAAAATAGTTACAGATGCTTCTCCAGCAGGGATAACAACAACTCCAGAATCATCTAAATAATTCACATCAGCTCGTGCTGTTCCATCCGCAAATGAATAATTTACCGTTAATGGGAAAGGATCTGCATTAGCACGAGAAACTGTTATCATACCTTTTTCAAGTAGAGCTTCTGCGGCATCTTGCGTTTTAACAATAGAAAGAGCTCCACCATAAATTGTTCCCAATGAAACTTCAATATACTCACCTAATGAATTTTCTGCATAGAGCGATACTCTATAGGTTTTATTATCCATTGGAGTAGTAAAGCTTGCAGAAACACTGCTATCCTTAGAGCAAGCACCGATGGAATTTGTTACAGCAGTTGTTCCATCATAGAGAATACATGATAGATTAGCATCAGCATTTGACAAAAATCCTTCTACAGTATATTCCTCCTCAGCAAAGGTTAGTGCTACATCTGAAAGCACAGGTTCAGTTTTTACCTTATGGTGATATGCCTCTGCTTCATTTGTTGTAATAACAAATTCATCAAAGGAAACCCACTTATTATTAGTGCGATATTGACCAATCATTTGCAAATAACTAAGCGGTGTTGTTCTACTAATCAAGCTTACATTTTCATAAACGGTTGTCCAGTCAAAGTAAATATCGTAGGAATCAAATGGAGCAGCATAAAAGGATAAAGTATCGGAGCCATTTTCACCAATATCTATTTTTGCAATTAGAACACAATTTAAAGTTTTACTTGTATCTATAGCGAACAAATTTGTCGGTGGATAGATTTCTCCAGTTGTTGGATCTCTAAAATATGCGGAAACATAAAATGTACCATTATTATTTCGTACACCCATATACAAACCGTTTGCAATATTACAATTATCACTCACAGGGGAAGTAATTGCTTCAGTGCCTAGACCTGCCAACCAATAATTATTATTACCTAAAAATTGTGTTGTAAGCAAATTTTTGTCAACTCGCATTAAAAAGCGAAAATATACAGAGCCAGAGCTTGGCCATTCTAAATCAAGTTTGCGCTGCTGTGCACGATTATTTCGTGCACTTGTTCCTACAGATCCATTTACAATTACTGCACGCAAATCCTCTGTACCTGTAATTGAATCAACACCAGTCCAAGAACTAAGCAATTCCAAACTTGGCTCCTGTGCAATAAATACACCAGTTCCAGAATTCCATCCAGCAGTTGTATCTAATCCAATTGATTTAACAGCTCCTTTTTTGTTACTAATGGATTTATTTAAATCGTAATCGCTAGAACTAAAGCCTTCATACATTAGTATCTCTGCAGACAAGAAACCTGATATGGACAAAACAAATAATAATAATAATTTTCTCATACTATATTCCCTATGAAACATAAATAACAGCAACTAGTGCGTTCCCTAATTTGTGGTTAATTTTACATAAAAAATAACACATGGTCAATATATAACAAAAGATTGACCCAAGTTTATAGATTTTTAGTATCATCACACAAAAAAAATTCAAATATGAACCCCTGAGGCAAGCATCTTCAAACAAACGTTGATTTAGTGATTTATGCATTCCTAGAAAGTGGCTAGAGCTGCATAGGTTTAGGCGAAGGGCGGACAGATATTGTGTGATTTCCCGAAGCCTCAGTGGCGCGAATGAGTCTTGTATTATTGTTGATAGTTGCCGACACAAAGCTCTGCTGACTCGCATCACAGCGACCACTGGGCGGCATAGCACCAATGGAGTAAAAGCAAATAAATAAGGCTTACTTTACTGCTACTTATTTGTTGAGGTACAGTTGATTTTTATTTCCACATTCTTCCCACTGAACGCAACACCATACTTGAAAATGGTAGAGATTTTATGGGTTTTCATTATGAAGTCGTACTGCTTTTCCTCAATTTGAGTTAATGCTGCTTGTGCCATCTTAGAAAGCTTTTCTGACGAAGCATCCTTTGTTGCCTTTAACTCAATTAAAATTCCTGGTAAATTTTCTCCTTTAGGGAATAAGGCAATATCATATCTGCCTGTACCAGCTTCTCGATTTGAGGTAACTTCATAGCAATTATCAAAAATCACGCATAATCCTAAAACTAAGCCATGGTAGAAGCCTTCATTAGCAACATCAAAGGAACTAACCGATTCAATCAAAAGCTTCTTCAACAAGCTTTGCAATGTTTCGCTATTTCCAGAATAAATCGCTTCCTGAATGGACATTACTGTGGATTGTGGAATAATATTAGATAACTTTTGCAAAATTTCTTTATTGTAAACATATGCGATCTCTTTATTAGGCAAGGCAATCTCGCACATAAAATCACCATTGAAAGACGGCTCTACTTTTATCGTTTTTAAATACCCTGCCACCAATAAAAAACTATAAACAGATGAAGGATTGTTTTTTATTTGAGGATATATTACACTTGGATCAATATAAGCTGTTACAGACTTACCTTGTAATAATTGTTGAAGCTTTTCATAAATAGATTCATCAGCATTTGCCAAAACTTCACCAATAAACTCATTGCTACCAGTAGATTGCCAAAAAGCTCTAGGCTCGCATTCATTGCTAAAATAATTGATTACAGACCATGGATTGAAAATTTCTGATTTACCAAAGCGATATCCATCATACCAGTTACATAGCTCATCATACTTGTCTTCAGCATTGTAATAGCGAGCCATTTCTTTTACTTCTTCTGGCGTAAACCCAAAATATTCACTATATTTATTTTCAAGAATAGTATTGATTTTAATGTTATTCAATCCACTAAAAATACTCTCCTTTGCCACACGCAATATTCCTGTCAAAAATCCATACGAAAGATGTTTATTATCCTTCAAACCTCCTGAGAAAAGATTACGCATAAAACGAATTACGGAATCATAAAATCCGCACATATACCCTTGCTGAATAGGTGTATCATATTCATCCACAATAATTATTGGAGCAATACCATAATGCTTGTCCAGTAATTCAGAAAGAGTTACAAAAGCAGCCATACAATCATTTTCATCTGCCTGATTATCTAAAAATGCTTTAAATTTCTGCTTATCATATTTATTCAGAGCTGGACTTTCTAAAAGATTAAGATGACGTTTAAACTCATTCTGTAACAATTTGTAAATATTGCTATAAGTATTTTGCCAATTTTCGCACTTAACATCCTTGAATGAAACAAAAATAACAGGGTATTTACCTTGATACTCTTGATATTTTTTTCCACACGCCCAGATTTTTTTATTCTTAAAATAAACAGATGTATCCTCATTACTTTTTTCAAAAAATGTTCGCAACATATCCATATTAAGAGTTTTACCGAAGCGACGTGGTCTAGTAAACAAAGAAACCATCGGGCGTTCTTCAAGAAAATCCCTGATAAGCAATGTCTTGTCAATATAATAATATTCACTTGATGCTAATCGATAATCGGATACACCTATTGGTAATGGCAATTTTTTTTCTTGTATAGCTTCTTTAATATAAGCACCACTACGGATACGTTTATCAACTGGCTTAAGAGTATTAGCTGGAATTTTCCACGATTTACCGTCCTTACGAGCATTAGGTATTTTTCCTTGCTTGCAGAGCTCTGAAATTCTACGTGGAGTCAACCCCCAACGCAGAGCAAAATCTGTAACTTTTAATAGATTATCCATAATAAATTCCCCCAAAGTCTCATTTTTATAAGAAATTTATACCATTTTTTCGGAATAATATCAAGTAAATTGCGGAATAATGTCAAAAAATACCGACATTATTCCGAATAATGCCAGTATTTTATCAAAACAGACTTGCTCGAGAAAGTGCAAAAATGGAAACTTGAGAGCTCTGCATCACAGCGACCTCTGGGCGGCATCGCACCTATGGAGTAAAAAGCAAATAACATACAGAGTATGGACCAGATTGTTGGGGTTGGATACTATGCGATGTATCCCAACACTCCCCCCAAAAAAAATTCAACATCCCTCCGCGTTGTGCTGAAGAAGGCAAGAGCTCTTTCTATTAGCTGAATTTAACACCCAAATGAAGTGTATGCTTACATTATTTTTCTATTGTAAGTACTGAGCGGTCGCAAATGAGCATTGGCACATCGCATAGCGGCAAATTATCAATAAATACAGAGCCATAGTCCTTTTGATTACCACGTGTTGGAAGCTTAAACACATCTCCTGTTAGTAGATTGATAAGCACGGGCTCTTTCAATAGGTCTAAATCCCTATACCGGAAAATCTCAAGCGTAGTTCTTGCCTGCTTATCAGCCCAACCAAATTGAGGATCTGCTGGCATATAATAAATATAATATGGAGCACTACCATTAGCAAATGTCAAGCAGCGGACTGCGACATTTTCGAGGCGGTCATGTCGGGCTCGTAATGGGCGTGGATCATCCTGCCAGGCAATGAAGCGCTGTCCATCAATAGGCTTAACTCCATCATGGAATATTGATGCTATATTAGCAAGAGCGTGATATGCTGGCTTAGGTGAATATGTAAGCCCATTTAGAATACCTTGTCGTGCGACTTTTCTTGAACCTTGCTCGCTCGCACCCATCTGATACGATTTTTCCATCATATCTGCTGTTTGAAAATACGATGACATTTGCAAATCTAAATGCATATCCAAAACAAATCTACGTAAAAGCCATACTGCTTGTGCTCGTTCACTTTCCCGAACAAATCTTGGCTGCCAATATTTTTCTGGTGTCCAAGAAGCAAAACCACTTTCACCCTGCCACACCTCAACATCTGCACCACGATAACCGGCACCAGCAAACACATCACGAAGCCAGGCAACGCGCTGTGCCCAGGATTGCTCTGGATGGGGATCATAAGGATGAAGTGCAAAAAAGTTTAGCTTTTCCATTGCACCATATTTTATTAAATCTAAAATATAAGGTTTTGGGAACCCTGCCACATTTGCACCACATCGTGCCTCTGGATAAATCTCATGAATTGCATCAGCAGAAATTTTTATCAGCTTTGCATAGCCCTCTGCACTAGGCTCCTTGGGCTGCCAAAAGCCACGTCCATTTGCCTCATTCCAAATTTCATAATATTCTATGCGCCCTTTGTAGCGCTCTGCCAATGCTCTACAGAAATTAAGCCAAGCCTGCTTACACTCTTCACCATAATATAAAGGGACAAAACCAACAGATGCCTCTCCATAGGTCTCTCCCATATAAAGCTTATTGCCAAAGCCGACATTAAACCAAGGCTTTATTCCGCGTCGCTCCAAATTCTCAACAATATTATCAAGCCAGGTCCAATCATAAACGCCCTTTTCCTTTTCGCATTTCCACCAGCCAGTCTGCACACGTGCATTCTTTATTCCAATAGTGGCTAATTTGTCATAGCAATATTCTGGAAGAAACAAATCTCGATCTAGACACTCAAATCCAATTGAGATAGCACTTTGATTTACTTTAGAAGAAACAATCGGTGCTAGCTTACCAAGATATTCAAAAGAAGCATTGCCTGGAAGAGGCTCTGGCTTCCCATATACACCTCTTAAAAAGGTAAGGCAACGCTCAAAAATATCTGGATAAAGCACATGCTGCTCTTTATTAGTAGCATCCCAAATTGCATGACCCTGCTGAACACGATCAAAATCGTAAAAATAAGTTTCAACCCCAGAAAGCTTATCTGCCATAGCACGAGCAAAAGCAATCTGCGACTCAATGGGGACAACAGTATCATTCCAGCAATGGGTTAGGAGAATTGAGGGCATTTTATCGCTAATATGCTTAATAGGGAACGCATTATAATCAATTGCCCCTCCATTAAAAAGTACTTCATATCTCGCTGGATTTTTTTCTGCATCCACACTTGGGTCAGCAATTCCTGAAATAGAAATAATTCCTTTAACCGACTCATGCGACAAACGCAAGCCAGTCATAAGAGCCAAATGACCTCCTGCAGATACACCCAAAATTGATATCGGTTCATTTGCAAGCTCTGAGAGCTCAGGAATACCATCGCAAGAGATTAGCTTCTTGGCAGCCTCGATACAATCGTCACCTATTACTGGCCATGTAGCTTCAGGAGCAAGCCTATAATCAACATTGTATACAATGTAGCCCGCCTTACAAAACAGCATCGATTGATCCGAGAGAGTTTGTCGAAGATATTGATTAGAGCGCCAGCCTCCCCCATGAAGCAAAAGCAATTTAGGTGTAGCAGAAGAAATTTCTTCTGGCAAATACAAATCTCCACATTGCTCACTCTTTATTCCATAAAATACATTAACCATTTTTTTATCTTTTCCTATTTGCTCTACAGCAGAAGCATTAACAATTGTTGCCTCCAAAATCAAAGCAACAGTTATAGAAATTGCTAAAAGCTTTTCACAACATTTCCCAAAAACCATTTGATTATATACATCCCCGTTAAACTATTCTTGTAACAAAATTCTTGTCATAAAATAACACAACTCAACATTGAACTTATTTTTATAAAAATAAGCACATAAATCAACACCAACCTTTATTCAACACAAATTTTGACAAGAAAATTTCGTAAGCCCTAGTTAAATTTCAATATTGAACAAATTAGTTTTCACTTCAATATACTTAGAGACGGCTCCTATAACTATTGCCAGCGATTGCTCAAAAAGCCAGAAAACTCCTTTGGCTCACCAGACATATCTTTGTAGCCAAACCGAATATTATTCCTTCTATAACAACCACAAAAAAGCTTATTTATGCAGCGCAATATTCGAACAAGCTTTCGGAATGGAGCACACCACGAGCCCAACTCAGAGCGAAGCCGAGCCTGCTCAGCACATGTTGCCTCTTGATTTAATGACAAATTCTCACCAGTCGATGTATATGCTCCAATCAATCTCGGTATATGAGCTAGTTTATACCCCTTTCTGAAATTCTCAACATAGAATTTTTTGTCCGCCACATATTTATAGCTCGTATCTAGCTTTACTCCACACTCCCACACATGGCGTCGCATGAAAACGGTACAGCTCATAATATAATTTACTCCATGAACTAAATAAAATAAATGTGGTGGTATTTCACGGCGAATTGAACAAGGCTTCCCTTCCGCATCAAGCTGTATATAATCTCCGTACACAATATCTACCTCTGGATGCTCTGCAAAAAACTCTGCCACAACATCTATTGCACCACTCAAATATTGCTCATCAGAATTTAGCCACGCCAAAATCTCAATCTCTGGATGCTCACAACACAATCGATTAAATCCCTTTGTAATTGCCTCATACATCCCAGAATCCTTCTCACGCACCACACGTATAACATCACAAAATTGAGGAGGAAGCTCAAAGTATTCTCCTTGAACAGATTGCTGCAGCTCATAAATAATTTTGTGATTACTACTCTGCACAGAAGCCAATGCTGGAAGTAAATATTTCGATTGCTCGAAAATAGGTGTTATTATTCCGAAAATCATTTTTATTACTGCATTGATATAAGTTTAATTTGAGGATGCTCATTTAAAAACTTATACATTTTATCACGAGCTCTAGGGCTTTCTGGAATTGCCAAGGTCAACTCAACCCTTTTGCTTGTGCCTACCTCAATAAGATTATATTTTATTACCTCAACCTCTTTTGCACGGAGAAATTCCAATGCCTCAGTAATGCTTTGCTCTTCTGTGACATCTAAAACAAAATCCAGCTCATGCTTCAATCTGCAAATTTTATGAGAGACAATTCGCAACACTTCAAAGCCCCCTAGCGTGATTATCGTGGCACACCCAGCTAACAAATAAAAGCCAGCACCAACACAAACACCAATTGCCGAAGTAAGCCAAATACCAGCAGCAGTGGTAAGTCCACTGATAAACCCACGTTTATTAACAATAATTGCTCCTGCTCCCAAAAAGCCAATTCCTGTAACAATCTGCGAGGCTACACGAGTAACATCAGCTTGATAGCGCGGAGGATTCGCAGTAACTTTTGCTACTGCTGTAATTTCATCAAGTCCAGCTGTAAACCCATAAATAGAAATCACCATAAATAAGGCACTACCTACTGCAACAAAAAAGTGTGTGCGTAAACCAGCATCCTTTGCACGAAATTCACGCTCTATTCCAATAAGCCCACCTAATATGCCAGCAATAATCAATCGATAAAACAATTCTATTTCCATCTCTACTCTAATTCCTCATATCAGGCAAAAAATTGCCCTCTTTTAGTAGGTCAATTATTTGACTCTTTTTCAACACCTTTCCACTCCCTACAACCTTGCCATCAATAACAACAGCAGGTACACTCATTACGCCATAGCTTAATGCGACCTCAATGTCCTCTACATACTCAACCAAAGCCTCAGAATATCCAAGCTCCTTTAATGCTTGCTGCATTTGTGCTAGCTGCATTTTACAGGACACGCAGCCAATAGAGCCCAACACCTGAAGCTTGGGCAATGCTTTTGCTTCATCCGTTTGAGGTACTGCTTTAGCAGCTGCATTCTCTTGTTGTGCTACATCAGCATTTCCTTTTTTCTTAAAAATTGACCACATAAAATTTTCCTTTTAAAAGCCAAGCCAAAACATATATAGTGCAAAAGCAAAAATCAATATACTCATACCATATTTGAGAATTTCACCCCACACTTGATACTTTTTACTTTTTAAAATTCCACTGATAGCTCCAATTGAGGTGCCTGCCACAACAATTAGAATGCTATTACCTATAGAATACATAAGCATCGTAAAAATTGCCCATGCGATATTTCCATCTGAAGCTAAAAGAGAAAGCAATACCGCAAGAACTGGCGTAGCGCAAGGAGAAGCAAACAAGCCTCCAAGGACACCTGCAGCCAAGGCTCCTATACCTCCTTTAAGCTTGCTTTTTGTCATGAGATTTGTTGATGGAATAAATATAAATATTTCGCACATCTGCAATGCCATCATTGTTAAAAGCACGCCAAGAAAAATAAACCACCATTGCGATGCATTTCCAAGCATACTACCTAAAGACGCTGCCACGACACCGAGTATCACATAGGTTACTGCACTACCACCAGCAAACAAGGTAGAATAAAGCAAAGCCTTTCGAGAAGATTTCTCACCGATGCCACCAACATACCCTATTACCAGTGGCAAATTTGCCAAAGAGCATGGTGTAACTGAGGTTAGCACACCTGCCAAAAATCCAATAAAAGGAGCAAGCAAATGGTGTGTCTCAATTTGTGTTGAGAGAGATTGTAATGCTTGTTCAATCATGACATAGCTCCAGGAAAAACAAAATAAAAAGCTATTTTACTGCAGGACCCTTTTGTAGTGCTTTAATTATTCCATCTATTGTCTCACGATCCATGCCACCAGTTCTACACGTTTGCTTAGAGAAAGTACGACGGATCATAATCTCTTTAGCACTGAATTTTTCAAAAAGCTCAGGACAAGTCTCTGGAGTTGGCATAGAGCCGTCTGGGAAGAAGAATATCTGATGAGGGATTGCACTTACACCAGCATTTGCGACTAGCTCCTTCATTGTCGGATCATCGACATCGATTGTTTTGAGAATAGCCTTACCAGCATAGTCTTTATTTGCCTCCTTAAAGATTGGCTTCATTCTTTGACAAGGTCCGCACCATGTTGCGGAGAAATTAATAATAACAGGATAGCCTTTATTGAGAGCATCCTCTAATTTAAAATCACCGGTAGCGACTAAATCAAACAGAGGATTTGCTTTATTCGGATTAGCTGGGCGAGGACCATTTTGTGAATTAGAAACTGTGCTAGCAGCAGCCTTTACAGGCTTTGGTCCATAGTTTTGTTTCACAGCCCATACAGTTGAAACAGAAGCAATAACGATAATTAGGGCGATAATTTTTTTCATAAGTAATTTCCTTTCCATAAGCACCTCACTTTTTAGCGCTAATTGTACTCTAGGTAGGAAATAAAGTCAAACACTAATGGTGATAAATTGGTTTCTTTTGGAGGAAATTACTATGGCGAGCGTGATGGCAAGAAGTGCGAGGGTTATTTCCCACAGAGACGCAGAGGCGCAGAGGTGTGGGGTGAGGGTTGTTTCCCGCAGAGACGCAGAGGCGCAGAGGTGTGGGGTGAGGGTTGTTTCCCGCAGAGGCGCAGAGGTGGGGACAAGGATGATTAGACAATTATGACGTTAGGCGCTTAGGCACAGAGACAGAAAATCGTGTGCAATTAGGAACGAGCCCAATCACCAAAATATTTTAAAAAGGCAGGATTTCTTTCTTCAATCAATATAGCTGAAATTTCATCAGCAACGCGTACGCACAGCTTTTCATGGAAGCACATAAATGGACTTACCCTATCTATACGACCTGTAGATGAATAATTTACACAAGTACACCAATTCAAGCATCGCGATGCTATTGGGCAATCCCTGCACTCTGGATTGCTATTGCCACAATGTGATAAAATCTGCTTTACTGCTTCAGCATTAAAGCCCGTAAAAATATCGCCCAAGCATATATCTTCTTTGACACCTTCTCCAATCATATTTGGACAAGGATATAGCTTACCATCTACATCAACTGCCAGTTCCTTCTTTATAGGGCTACATTTATCACAGGAACGATATCCTCCAAGTAAAATCGTTTTTATTTTTCCATCAATTGTATTTATGTGGATAGGATTTCCACACCGATACTCTGCCACATAAAGCTTAACAAGTTCATTGTATTGGTGTTCTAATTCAGCACATGCCTCATCTGTCCAATCTGCTGACACATTTACGTTTAAAGCAATTTCATACTTACAAATTGATGAAAGATATTTAACTGACTCCACAACATATTGTGCTGTTTCTGGATTTATTACGCTAATGATTTTAATTGGTATTTTTGCCCCATTAAGATATTTAAGAGCAGTCACACAATCTGCGTGAGAACCGGTGCCATCAGCATATCTTCTAAATGTATTGTGTGCCTCTTCTGAGCCGTCCAAAGAAATTCCTAATGTAAACCTTTTATCAATAAGCCATTTTGCTTTTTCTTCTGTAAGGAGGGTGAGATTTGTTGTGAGAGTATGACCGAATTTTAATTTCTTCTCATCACAAAGCCCTTTTGCATATTCATCACATTGTTGTAAAAGCTCCCACTCTAATAAAGGTTCTCCACCAAAGAAGCCAAGCACAAAAGGGCTATTTTTTAAATTTCGTGCATGAAAATCTACAGCAAAAGAGATTGCTTTAAAGGCAACCTCTTTTGTCATGGATTTTTCAAACTTTTTTCCAGAATAACAATATTTGCAACGTAAATTGCAATTATGAGTTAAGAAAAGCGTGATAGACATTTTGGTTAATCTTTAGGCTCGGCTTCTTCTGACTCTGCCTTTTCCTTTGCTAGAGTTTGCACCAAACCAGCAAGTTCCTCTCGAGCTTTAGCATCTTCTTCTGCTGCTGAATCTTCTTTTAGGGTTGGAGACACAGGAGAAGGAGGCATAGTAGGGACGTTTTCTGTAGGTTCTGGAGGCAAATCCATACTAGCTGGAGCTATAACACCCATTGTACTAATAATGATTTCCTTTTCGTCCTCACCTTTAGGTTGCTCTACAACGGCCTCATTAGCCACTTTTTCTAAATGTATAGGCAGAGGAACATGTATAGGCAGAGGAACTTCATTATAAGCAGGGATCGCCACCATTCTAGGGGTCAACATTTCTTCTGAAAAAACAACATCTTGTGGTAGAGTCTCTTCTTCAACAGATTCAATTGGTAACTCACCTCTAATCACTGATGGAGGTTTCCCCAAAGTGATTATTTCTTCAGGAGAATTATTTGTTGAAATAGGTTCTGGAGCAGGAATATCCCCCATCACTGGATTATTATCTGTTGAGCAACCTCCAGTAACAGCAACTGCTCCAGCAAGAATTGCTGCACGCATTGCCGCAGTCAACTTTCCATTATATTTTTCAGGATGTTCTACCTTCATAAGCAAATTCCTATTTCATTAAAATTAGAGTTTCTTTACGGTATTGTGGACGCCCTGCACCTGGAACTGTTCCCCAAGGATGGAGTTCCAGTAGTGTGACACCCGTATTACCCCAAATAGTGATACCAACTTCATCTAATATTCTAACGCGCAAATATGATGTTTGCTCTTCATAAAAAGTAATTTGATGACGTTGATAATCTACTGACTGAATTGATATTGATTCTACTTCATCATATAAAGGGTTGCCATGCACATCAAGAATATTTTCCATAACTGGATTACCATTAGAATCAACAACACCTTCCATAATAGGACTACCGTATTCATCATACATTGGTTCGCCATTTTCATCTGTAGCTTGTTGAGTTACTTGCTGCTGTCTATAAACAATATTTGTAACAACATTAGTAACCTCAGGAATGTATAACACATCTATCTGACCTAAAAATCTTTCAGTACCTGTAGACACATCTAAATCATAAAATTGTAAAATTTGATCTCTATTGTGTACAGATACATCAACCCAAGCTAAATCAATTTTGGTTCCAAACTTATAATCAACATATTGATTTTCCAAGGCTGCTGAAGCCCAATATGGCCACTCAGCACTTGTATTCCAAATGCTATCCAAAATTCTAAACCCAGCAGGACCCCATTGAGGATTATTTTCTGAACATACCGTCACATCTGTAAAATAATACTTACCAGCACCAGCAATACCTCCAATAACAGCATCATTAACCTTGTTTGTTATCAAATCTATTGGTTCTGAACAATCCAAATAATAATCACATCTACTACATGTGATATGACCAGAACCATATGCTACATATTTTCCTGCTTTCACCAATGTTGATACATAATTATGATTAAGTGCTGTTTGTGTTGAAGACATCATAGTGAAGCGTTCTCCACAAATTTCACAAAAACGCTCCATAATTCCACTCTCCAAACATGTTGCTGAATTAGGTACTTCAACCCAATCTGTGTATGTAGGGTGAGTGCATTCCAAATAAAATGGGTCGATTCCCCATACCTCTACTTCAGCAATATATTCTGTACCATAATCCCATGATGAACCATCATCGAACACATACTTTATTTGTGTAGCAACTTTTCCTAGTTCATAGGTTGCAATTCCACTATGAGTAACCGTTGTTGCTCCTGGCACTGCAGACCAAGTTGTACCATCCTCTGTATAATAAATAGAATATCTTTTACCACCAGCATGGCCAACAAGTATTTTTGTAATATAATATCCGCCATCTATTACAGAAGTAAAATCCATAATAAAATAACCACCATTATGACAGCGAGGAAGCATTTGATAATTTGTAAAGTTACCATCAAAAATACGCTCGGGGGCACCTTTACCACCGCCACCATTTGAGTCCATAGCTGTGCCGTCGGCATTATACCATTTTGTTAAATTGAAACTAGAAACAATCTGAGCTTCTCCTTCTGTTGCATCTTCTGCATAGACGAACACAGCTGCTAAAGAGCAAACTAGGCAAGCAATATTTCGTAGTAATTTCATAAGAACTCCAATCCTAAACAACTAAACATTTGTAATTATAGGTAGCGTAAACCACTTTCCTATCTATACTTTATAATAACCTCTTTAAAAGAAAGAGTCAAGCAAAACACATAATAAATTTGAATATTGAAGGGACACAAAATACATGTGTAGTGATGCTAGATTAAATACCACTACACTCAATATAGTGAGGGGAAAATTGTGGCTGCGGTAATTGGTTTTGGCAATTACATGTGGCAGAGTGTGGACAACGCTCATAAAAGGCACAGCCATTCCATTCTGCTGGAGGAGTGACTCTTCCAGGAATTGTATGTAGCTCATCAACAGTTGTTCCTTTTATTGAAGGGACAGCCTTGAGTAGACCTTGGGTATATGGGTGCCTTGGATTAGAAAGCAGTTCTTTAACTGGAGCCTGCTCTACCACCCTGCCACCATACATTACTGCAGCATATTCTGAATACCTTGCCACAAGCCCTAGGTTATGTGTAATAAATAAAATAGAAAGCCCATGCTTACGGCGAAGCTCAGCAAGCAGATCAAGGAGCTTTTGCTGCATAATTACATCAAGAGCCGTTGTTGGCTCATCAGCAATCAAAAGGCGAGGCTTTGATAGCATTGCCATTGCTATACACACACGCTGTGCCATTCCACCACTTAATTCACAAGGATATGCATTGAGCACACGCTCCTCAAGTCCAACAGATTGTAGAAGCTCCTTTAGCTCTTTTTCTCTATCTGCCCTTGCTCCACGATATACCTCCAGCAGCTGTGTTTTTACCTTTAAAACTGGATTTAAGGCAGAAATTGGGTCCTGAAAGATATATGCAATTCCGCCCTCACCACGAAGCTCACGAAGCTCTTTATCTGTTAATCCCAAAATTGATTTACCAGCAAACAACACCTCACCCGAAAGCTTTGCTTGATTAAATGGAGGAAGCTGAGTAAGACTCATCGATGTTACACTCTTGCCACAGCCACTCTCACCTACCAAGCTAAAAAAACTTCCCTCTGGAATATCAAAGCTTACTCCACGCACTAGCTCAAGCTGTTTTTTTTCATTTGTTATACTAACATGAAAATCACGCACCTCTAAAATATTATCACTCATAGCTTGAAAAACTCCTTCACTTGAGGTGTCAAAACAGCTGACTCACGGTTAAATGTAGACCAACTAAATCGAGGCAACAAATCCTCTGGCGAAAGCTCCTCACCAAATTCTGCCCAGCCACACCACCAGGCAAGCATACCAATCACCTGACGAGCGGAAAAGCCCTTCTCGCGGAGCATTCCGATACGGGTATCGCCGTGACGCTTGGCCAGGCGGCGGCCATCCTCAGCCACAACCAGTGGCACATGGTAATATCGTGGTGTCGGGAAGCCAAGTGCATTTTGTAAAATAATATGAGAATGAGTTGCTTCCAATAAATCATCACCACGTAGCACCTCAGTTACACCCATCAGATAATCATCAACCACATGGGCAAAGGTGTAGCCGGCACCATTGGGTTCACGAGCAAGAGCAAAATCGCCAATATCTGCTTGATAATCAGCAAAGCATTCGCCTTTTATTTCATCATAAAAACTTGTTGTACCCTGGTAATCCAGTTTAAAACGCCAGACAGGTAAACGACCCTCAGGCAATGCAGCTGTGGCAGAGTCCCAATCAGGGAAACGCCCCCTGCAGGTGCCATTATAGATTAGGCGTTGGTCATCGCGGTGTGGTGCACTCTGCACATTCTCTATTTCATTACGAGAGCAAACACACGGATAAACAAGCTTTTGCTCTTGAAGGCGCTGTAGATATTCACCATAAATAGCTCTACGATTAGATTGAACAAATTCAAGCTCATCTGTATCTGGACCTGCATCCCAATCAAGGCCAAGCCAATGCAAATCCTCTAATGCAGCTGCTCTTGCCCATGGCTTTACCTTTGGATGATCAAGGTCCTCCATTCGCACAATCAATTTACCATTCCTGGAGCGAACACTAAGCCAAGCCAAAAGGAAGCTACGAGCATTTCCCAAATGCAAAGCTCCAGTTGGGCTCGGAGCAAGCCGACCCACCACAGGCAAATCAGTTTTTGCTTTATTATTTTCAGCTACGCTTTGCATCGTCATTCGGGGAAAATTATTCTTTATCAGGATTACATATCATACATCACAGGGTCTTTTGACGGAGGTGCTTGATGCACTACTCCACCAATCCCGCGATCTGTTGGTGCAAAAAATTCACCACCAGAGAGAATTTCATCTAGCTCTGCATTTGCACCCGACTCTCCTTCGCCGGCCGCAATTCGTGCAAGAGCATCTTTAACATCCTTATTAAGCCCAAGCCCACTTGCTTCAGAAAACTGCTTCATTACAGCTGCTGCTTGCTCTGGATTTGATGTATCGGAGATAGCATTCAGCTTATCTCCAAAAGCCTCAACAGCGGCTTGCATCCGTGCATCGTCTATTGGGGAGTCACCATATTCATCAGAAGCATCCCCGCTTGAGCCTATTGCTATACGAGAAACCTCTTTTGACAACACCGTGCCACAATGTGGGCAATTAGGAATAGTCTCTGTATTTACTCTACGAGAGAAAAAATCCATTAGCAGATTGCATTTTGGACAATAAAATTCATAGATTGGCATAAGTATTTTCTCCTACTCCATCAGGACTATGCTAAGCACTATGCACCCTTCTTCCCATTACCCATAATTTTCTTGTGCAAGAGAATATACCCTACAACAAGCAAAGCCAATGCAAGAAGTATCCAAATGTAGTTATCGTGAATTAGAGCCTTGCCTTTATTTACCATTTCTGGATATGTCATATCTCCAGTTGCCATACCAAAGCTAAATCCAATAAGCAATAAAATCAAGCCCCAAATACCAGCACCGAGGATTGTGAAAAAAGTAAAGCGTTTAAAATTCATTTTTGCTAAGCCAGCTGGAATTGAGATTATCTGACGAATTGCTGGAATAAGTCTGCAAACAAAGGTTGTAATATCACCATGCTCGCGGAAAATTTCTTCTGCACGATCTAAAGCCTCCTCCTTTAGGAAAAAATATTTTCCATATTTGTGAAGAAATGGGCGGCCAAGCTTAAGACCTAAATAATAATTAACATAGGCACCAACAATAGAGCCAGATGTGCCAGCTAGCAAAGCGAAAATCATATCTAGGATAGGGTGTCCTGTCGTCAACTCACCGCGAAAAGCAAGAAAGCCTGCAGGTATCATTACAACCTCGCTTGGGAATGGGATGAAAGAGCTTTCAATTGCCATTAAAACAAAAATAATTACAAAGCCCCATACTGGAGCGAATGCAGCCACTGCCTCAATATTTTGTGCTATTGTTTCTGTCATAAATTTCCTTTGCTATAAAAATTCTATTAAAAAAAATCCAACATAATATTTAAATTCTTTAGATTAGTTTCTCGACTTGCGATAGAGGTAAAATCCATTCCTCCGAATTTCTCTCTATCGGGGAAAACAATTTTAGAAGGGTTTTCATAAATTGGATAAAGCTTTTTAATTTGAGTTAATACTTTAGCTTTATCAATTTTGCGAGGGGAAGCTCCATAAATTCTTACAAAATTATCATGATAGATTTTCTTTAGGTATTTTTCTTCCAGCTGGAGAGGTAAAATTTCCTCCCTATCATCATCCACAAAATGGAATGGTGTCTTTGCCTCAAGAAAATCTCTTGCAAGATTTATAGGATAGCTAAAATTGTGTTTATATTGTTCAAGATCATTGCTCCAATGCCAATTATTGCTATCGCTTCCGAAGAGGATACGGTCTGAATATTTAATAAAAAATTCACGTGCGGCAGGGATATTTTTATTAAGGTCAAAATATTCTTCTCCTGCAGGAACAATATCGATACAGACATTTGGATGGCGGTCAAGAAAAGCGCTAAAATTATCAAGCTCAGCAGCCCAGAAGTAAAAGTGTGCAATAATCAGCTTCAAGGAGGGGTGATTTTCAAGCACCTCCTCTAATTCATCGCGTAATTGCTGCATAGTAACGAAGGAAGAGTCATACTGAGGAGGACAGAGCTTACCAGACTTATCTAATTTGGGCAACCACATTTCGTGTGGGTCACCAGTATGGAGCACGATAGGGATATCGAGCTGCTCGGCATATTGGAAAAATTGCTCATAGCGAATATCATTTAAGCCATAGCCGAGCTGTTTTCTTAAATTAGGTTTTCCATCGAGAATTTTGAAGCCATCGAAGCCAGCATCGTATGCAGCTCGGGCTTGGAGCATCAGCTCACGAGTAGGATCAACATCAGTATTGAATACATGTATTAGATTTGCATTTGCATAAACCTGGCGCTTTGGTGCAAGCAGCTCATTAAGCTTTGCTTTGCAATAGAGCGACTTTACATTGATTGAAAAATCTACGGCACCAGAGGAATATGGAGTAAGAGCTTGGATGCACAATCTGTCATAGGAAAAATACTCCATAAGATTTTTCAAAAAGGTGCAGGTATCGTCAACCGTTATTGGGAGCTCGGCACGGTCCGAATGGTGGATATGAATATGAGAATCACAAAGAGGCATAGGATTATACCCATTTCTTTCAGTGTTATTTTTCATATTAGTTTTCCGCCTTTCATTTAAAGAGCAAGAGCGAGAGAGCCTAGAGGCCCTACTCGCTCTACATTTCTTGATATTCAGCAATGCTTATGCATTAGCCTTTTCAACTGTTACCATTGCCTTGTGTCCATTAAGGTCAAGCTCAGTGGCAGCAGAGTCCGCAATTGTGAAGCTAGTGCAAAGGGTTTCTGCACAGATATAAGCCTTGTGCTCAGTAACTGCTGCGACAGCAGCTTCATCACCGGCAAAGGTTAGAGCGATGCGCTGAGAAACCTCATAATCATTTTCTTTACGCATTGCCTGAACGCGTGAAACAAATTCACGTGCGATACCCTCGCGGAGAAGCTCATCAGTAAGAGTGGTCTCGATAGCGATTGTTACAGCACCCTCGTTAGCAACTGTCATACCCTCACGCTCTTGGCGAACAACCTGAACATCCTCTGGAAGTAGCTCTACAGCAGCCTCACCATCACCAACCTCAAGTGTAATTGCTTCGCCAGATTGAAGCTTCAATAGTGCTGCTGAATCCAAGCTCTCAATTGCTGCTGCGGCAGACTTCATGCGCTTGCCTAGCTTGCGGCCAAGAGTCTTGAAGTTTGCTTTAGCTGATAGGCTAACAAACTTAGACTCATCAGAAGCAAATTCAACTGCTTTAACATTCAACTCCTCAGCAATTACAGGAGCCATTGGCTTCATTGCCTCAAGGATATCCTCCTTTGCTGAAACAACAATTGCACGAGATAGAGGCTGGCGAACCTTTAGGTCCTTCTGCTTACGTAGGAAGTGACCAAGATTTACTGCGCTCTGAGCAAGTGCCATCTGCTGCTCAAGCAAGGTGTCGCGTGCTGCTGCATTTGCCTTAGGGAACTCACACAAGTGAACAGACTCAGGCATATTGCTTCCACGAAGATTTGTGTAAATTGCTTCGGAAATGAATGGAGTAAATGGAGCAGCAACCTTTGCCAGCTGAACTAGGACATAGCGCAGAGTGCGATATGCACTGCTCTTATCTGTATCATTCTGTGATTTCCAGAAGCGGCGACGTGAACGGCGAATGTACCAGTTGGTTAGATTCTCAACAAAGCTTACGAATGGGCGGACAGAACGCTGTAGGTCATAATTATCCATTGCCTCAGAAACATCTGCAATCAATGTCTCAAGAGAAGAAACAATCCAGCGGTCTAGCTCATTAGTTGAGTCTGGTGTCATTAGCTCATCCTCATGCCAGCCATCAACATTTGCATAGGTTACGAAGAATGAGTATGCATTCCACCAAGGAATTAGAAGATCGCGCAATAGCTGCTTAACACCAGCCTCTGAGAAGCGTAGGTTCTCTGCACGAACTACTGCTGAATTTACCATATACAAACGAAGAGCATCAGCACCATAAGTAACAATCACATCCATTGGGTCTGGATAATTCTTCAAGCGCTTTGACATCTTCTTGCCATCTTCAGCAAGGATAAGGCCATTTACAACAACATTCTGGTATGGAGACTTATCAAACAAGCATGTGCTTAGAACAAGAAGAGTGTAGAACCAACCACGAGTCTGATCCAAGCCCTCAGCAATAAAGTTAGCAGGGAACTTCTTCATAAACTCGTCAGCATTCTCAAATGGGTAGTGCTGCTGAGCAAAAGGCATTGAGCCAGACTCAAACCAGCAGTCAAGAACCTCAGGTGTACGGCGATATGTCTTGCCATCCTTCTTGATTAACAGCTCATCGATATAGTGCTTATGGAGGTCTTCAACCTTTTGGCCTGTCAACTCCTCAAGCTCAGCTGCGGAGCCAACGCAGATAATATCATCTGGATCCTCTTCATTTATCCATAGAGGGATGCATGAACCCCAGAAACGGTTACGTGAGATATTCCAATCCTTTGCATCCTTCAACCAGTTTGTAAAGCGCTTCTCACCAACATAATCTGGCATCCACTTTACATTCTCATTATTCTTAACAAGGCGCTCATGCAAGTCCTCAACACGAACATACCATGCATCAATTGCACGATAGATTAGTGGAGTATCTGTTCGATCGCAGAAAGGATATGAGTGAACAATAGTTGCTTGGTAAACAAGTTTACCTTCATCCTTTAGGCGCTTAATGATTGCTTTATCTGCATCCTTACAGAATTGCCCCTTGTATTCAGGAACTTCATCTGTAAAATTACAATCATTATCCAGTGGATCAAAAAGCTCCATAATACCATGCTCACGAGCCACACGGAAGTCATCCTCACCATATGCAGGAGCGATGTGAACGATACCAGTACCATCTGAGGTTGTTACATATCCATCATTCAAAACCTGGAAGCAATTTTCCTTATTGCCCTTAAAATATGGGAATAGAGGCTCGTATGTCCAGCCCTTGATATCTGTACCCTTGAAGCTTGCAACTAGCTCATAGTCATCTGCCTTCTTATAGATTGCAGATAGGCGAGCTTCTGCCATAATGTAAACAACACCTTGACCCTTGTCACGAACAGCGACATAATCTAAATCTGGTCCAGCACAGATTGCTAGGTTTTCAGGAAGAGTCCATGGAGTGGTTGTCCAAATTAGGAAATAAGTCTCACCCCACTCTGCTGGGGCACCACCAGTTGCACGAAGGCGAACTGTTACTGTTGGGTCTTGAACATCCTTGTAGTTATTACCAGCCTCAAAGTTAGAAAGAGGAGTATTTAGCTTCCATGAATATGGCATAATACGGTGAGAGCGGTAAACACGGCCCTGATTCCAGAGCTGCTTAAAAACCCACCATACAGTTTCCATAAAATCCTTGTTCAAGGTCTTATAGTCGTTATCAAAATCAACCCAACGGCCCATACGAGTTACTGTGCGGCGCCATTCAGAAACATAACGGCTTACCATTGAGCGGCACTGCTCATTGAACTTATCAACGCCTAGCTTCTTAATCTCGTATGTGCCAGAGATGCCAAGAGCATCCTGAGCAAGAGCTTCAATTGGAAGGCCGTGGCAATCCCAACCAAAGCGGCGCTCTACGTGCTTACCACGCATTGTTTGGTAGCGAGGAATGATATCCTTAATTGTACCTGCTAGTAGGTGGCCATAGTGAGGAAGACCTGTTGCAAACGGAGGTCCATCATAGAACACAAATTCGTCCTTACCCTTTGTCTGCTCCAAGCTTTTCTCGAAGGTATTATTTTCTTCCCAAAACTTAAGGATTTCTTCCTCAAGCTTATTAAAATCTGCCTTATTTGATACTGGTTTATACATATTTAGTCCCTTTGCTTTTAAAAATACTACTTACTTAGTTCGATAATTTTCTCTGCGACCTGAACTGCTGTTAGAGGTGAGGTATCTATAACAATTGCGCCCTCAGGAACCTTTAGTGGAGCAGTTTTGCGTGAGCTATCGATTTTATCACGATTTAATAGAGAGGCCTTTACTTGCTCCTCATTTTGAATAAATCCCTTTTGTATATCCTCTTTATGACGGCGGCGGGTACGGGTCTCTGCATCAGCGTCAAGATAGAAGCGATAAGGAGAATCTGGATAAACCACAGAGCCAATATCGCGACCCTCTACAACTATATCGCCTATTGAGCGCATATCACGTAGCCATTTAGTAACAATTGTGCGAACCTCTGGCACAGCAGAGACTGGGCTGACATGCTTATTGATTTCTGGTGTGCGAATTTTATCGCCAGGCTCTTCTCCATTTACCTCATAAGCAACACGATTTCCTTTTACCACAAAATCCACCTTTAGGCTTGTAATAAATTTAGCCACAGCCTCAGCATCATTAGTATCGATGCCGGCTTCAAGTGCTTGCCAAGTAGCTATTCGATACAAAGCACCTGAATCAACATATTTAATATTTGACATTTCAGCGATTAGCTTACTAACTGTTGACTTACCAGAGGCTGCTGGACCATCTATACAAATTACCTTATTCATATTAACCCTTTGTTAAAAAAATTACTTCTTTCTTAAACCTATTATAATACACCAAACCCTTAAAAAAATCAACAAAACTCGCCCAAAAAGCACTTATCTCGGCACCACCACTCCCATTAGTAAGGAAATAATGAGTTACATCGTAGGGTTGGGGCTTAATCCCCAACCTTTCAATTTAATAGCCGTTACTAGCAATTCAGATAACCCTATTTTTCTGGGGAGAAGAAATTTAGCAAGAAATCAAAATCTGTCTGAGCCCTGTCTTCAACCTGACCAGTTGAGAGCTTTGAATCAATTATATCGACCAAGATATTGTAGGACTCATTGAGAACAACATCATTCTCACGCTGCTTTCTCTTTTGCTCCTCACGCTCTGCTTTTCGCTGTTCAGGGGTCTTTGCAGCTTCCTCAAGTGCTTTTTTCACAGAATCTTCTTCATCTGAGCTAGAATCCGTTGCTTTAGTTGCATCCAATATCAAAGCTTCGTCCGAATCCTTATCTAGGGTATCCTTTATAGCTTTGGAATATACACGCTCCTCATTCAGACGAACCGCATAATTTAAAGAAGCATAATCATTCGTGTTAATAGCATTTACGCAATTAAGCTTTTTCAAATGCTTTTGCCACTTTTCATTTAAAGCCAATCTTGCGTCAGACAGCTTCTTTACAGCAGCAATTGTCTCTTTAAGATTTGCAACACGTGTATAGCTTACACTTCTAACGCTTGAATGAGGGATTGCATTAGGAAGCTTATCCTCACCCAAATCAGAAATATAATCAAAAACAGAAGGCAAAACAATATCCGAAGCCACACCCTTAATTTGAGTAGAAGAGCCATTAACTCGATAAAATGATGCTGTCGTGAGCTTTATCGCACCCAAAGGCATCGATTCATCTATACTTAATGGCATAACAGTCTGAACTGTTCCCTTACCATGAGTCTGAGTATCTCCAATAACAATTGCCCGACCATAATCCTGGAGAGCTCCTGCGACAATTTCTGATGCAGAAGCACTAAGCTTATCAATCAAGACAACCAATGGTCCATTATAGGCTACAGCAGAATCCTCATCGCGCAGTGTATGCACTCTAAAGCGCTCCTTTACTAATACCACCGGTCCTCGCTTAATAAATAGACCGGCAATAGAAATTGCCTCTGGAAGAGAGCCACCTCCATTACCACGAAGATCAAGAACAATTCCTTCTATATTTTCCTTTTTCAATTCAACAATAGCCTGCTCCATATCGTATGTGGCGGAACGCAATTCCTCTAGATTATCAATGCTTGCAGCATTTGAATAGAAAGAAGGAAGCTTAATATAGCCAAGCTTACGGGTATTACCAGCTGGGTCAACTAAATCCTTTGTCACATAAGAAACAGCCTGCTCCTCGAGCTTAATTTCATCACGCACCAAAGTGACAAGCTTTGTTGATGTTCCAGTAGCATCTGTTGAAGGAATTACCTTAAGCCTTACAACGCTTCCCTTTGGACCACGGATTAAACGTACAGCCTTATTCAATGGCCAATGAGTTATATCAACAAATTCCTCATCACCCTGAGCTACAGCTATAATCTTATCCCCTGGGATTAGGTGATTTTCTGAAATATCTCTATCTGCTGGGCTGCCAGGAATAATATCAACCACCTTAGGCATACCATCCTCAATAGAAAGAGTTGCACCAATACCCTGCAATGATAGCCCCATATCAATATCAAAATCCTCCTTCTTTTCTGGGGAGAAATATGATGAATGAGGGTCGTATGACATTGTAAATGCATTTACATAATATGTTTTATATGTATCAACATCAAAATCCTGCCAAACATCATTTAGGCGGCGTGCTCCTTTTAAGATATTCTCAACAGTTGATTTATGAAACTCTTCGTCGACAATATCTGCAATAGCTGTAGAGACCTTATTTGTGCCTACTGGCTCACCATTTTTCTCAAGCTCAGCAGCCTTTTCCTCGCGCTTAAGAGCCTCATTAACTATCGCAGCCAAATATTGGTTTTGGATTTTTTCATCCCATAGAGCTTCACGTGCCTCTTTAGACGCTGGCCAAAGAGCATTTTTTCGGCGAACCAAAAATTCTGTTGATGTATTAAAGCTTTGTACTTTTGCCATATACTCATCAGCGAATACGCCATCAAAATACTTTTCAGTAAATTCTTTGTACTCTTTAATACGCTCCTTTGAGACATTAAAAACATTTATTGCATAAGAGAAATCGCCTTTTTTCAGGTATTCAATTTGCTTTGCTTTTTCAGCTTCAAAGACAGCAATATCATCGAGAGTAAAATACATTCTTTGTGGGTCAAGCACATCAATATAATTAGTCCATGCGATGGCGGCAATTTCCTTATTCATCGGCTTATGGAGGTAGTGGACGGCTGGGGTTATTTGGTAGACGCGCTCAGCACCGAGTACAAACACCTTATCATCTGTTTGAACAAGGTCTGTTTTTGTGGCTGCTTCAGCACCTACGGCATAATCATCACCGCCAACAAAGTTAGCCTCTTGAGCATCCTCTGACTCTTCATAAGCAGGAGCAATCTCATCAAGATTAAGCTTCGGCTGAGCCTCAGAGGACTGCTCCTTCACCTCTGGCAAAAGATTTGGGATATTACCATTTTCTTCTGCAAGCAAAGGGAAGCCCATCAAAAAAAGAAGGACACTAAATAGACTTTCAAACAATAAATTCTTTTTCATTTTATTTGACCTTCATCTAGCAATTATTAATGGCATTAATTTAACGGAGGAGGAAGAATATCCGCTTCCAAGGAAGCTGCCTGTTTTGATTTAGCACTATCCTTAGTTGTAGATTTTGTCTTTACTGCCTCTTCCTTCAATTCATATTTCTTCGCTAGTTCAGCAAAATTTTCGATTTGCTCTTTATAAGTAACAATTAGGCGCTCAAGGCAAGAAATTTGCCTATCAGACAACACCTTATTATTTGAAAACTGCTGCTGAACAGAGGTATAAAATTCGTAATCATTAAACATACGCTTTCCACGCTTTGAAGGCTGGCGCCAAGTTGCCACCTTTGATAATGCAGAAAGAATATCCTCAATCTTACTTGTATCCACCTTTTCTACTGGCTTATATTCAACACCCAGGTTAGTGCATAGCTCTGGTGAAAAATCAGACACCTTATTATGCATACCATTAAAAATCATCTCAAGACGATACTGCTGTTTAGCGGTTAGAGCTCTTCCACCAGCAACCCAATTCTTTAGTGAATCAACAAATGCTCTATCCTTTTCATCTGGGATTCCGGCATTATCCATCACATCAAAAAGCTTCAACACTTTTTCATCAGGAGCAGCTTGCTCTTGAGGTTTATACTCAACATTATATTTAGCAAGAGTAGCTTCAAGCTCTGGTAATTGATTTTTGTAGCGATAGGCAATATCAATAAGTGTTTTGAATTGGCGCTCTGTAACAGTGCGTGAGCGGCGCTTATCATCGTCAGCTGTGGCAGAGTCCTTAGCTGGCTCAAGACAAGCCTTAATATCCTTTAAAAATCTTTGCTCATTAAAGGAGTGGCGGCCTGTACGGACAGGCTTTGCCCAATTCTCAATGCCTCCCATTAAATCAAGCACCGCCTTAACTATTTCCGGATTTACGGCACCACGGGCCTGGGCGAGCCATTCCTCAAGCTTTTTAAAGAACACATCAATCATAGAGGTCCACTCAACCAAGCTCTCCTCTACCTTATCTAAGTCCTCCTCCATTGCTGCGGTAAACTTAACATTAAATAATTCTGGGAAATATTTAATTAAAACCTCATTTACCTTTACACCAAGCTCGGTGGCGTGCATTGCTTTGCCTTCCTTCTCTACGTAACGGCGATCATTTAATGTTTTTATGATTGTAGCATAAGTAGAAGGACGACCAATTCCATTGCGCTCAAGCTCTTGAATTAGGGAAGCCTCATTAAACTTATATGGTGGCTTATTTTCCTTACGCTCAGACTGAGGTGGCATATTTACTGGAGCCAAATATTCACCAATCTCAAGAGGAGGAAGACCATCTAAAAATTCCTCTTCACCTTCCTCATTCTCATTATCCTGCTTACGTGGTTTATCCTTAACAAGCTTAGTAAAGCCATCAAAAACAAGCTTTCTTGCTGAAGCGACAAATGTATATACATCTGATGCGTTGGACTCTGTATCAATAAATGCAGCCAACTGCTCATATACTACATCTGCCATTTGGCTGGCAATAAAGCGAGACCAAATTAGAGAATAAAGCTTAAAATCTCTTTCGCTTAGTACACCTTTAACCTGCTCTGGTGTGCGTAATGGATCTGTTGGGCGAATACACTCGTGTGCTGCTTGTGCATTTTTTGAATTTGTAAAGCTCTTTCCTAAGAAATAATTCTCACCAAATGTATTAACAATATAACGGCGAGCAGCCTCTCGGGCATCATTAGAAACAGCTACTGAGTCCGTACGCATATATGTAATCAAACCAACAGTACCCTCTTCCTTAAGCTCAACACCCTCATAAAGCTTTTGTGCAATCTGCATTGTTACACTTGGAGAAAAACCAAAAGCATTTGAGGCTGCCTGCTGCAATGTACTTGTCTTAAATGGAGGCTTTGTTGACTTCTTTTCTGTTGTAGTCTTAAGCTCTACCAATTTATATTTGCAGGAATTTAATACCTCCTGAATCTGCTTCTGCTGAGCCTCCTCTTTAATATCCGCCTTTTTACCATTTATACTCCTTAAAACAGCTTTAAAAGGAGTTTTTGGTTCAACAAGCTTACTAAATAGACCAGAAAAAATCCAATATGGAGTTGGGATAAAGGCAGCAATCTCTGCATCTCGCTCACAAACCAAGCGAAGAGCCACTGTCTGCACACGGCCAGCACTCAAATTACTTGCACCCATACGCTTACCAAGGAATGGGCTAATTTTATAACCAACAATGCGATCAAGTATGCGGCGTGCCTGCTGTGCATCAACACGTGGCATATTGATTTCACCAGGAGCAGCAAATGCCTTACGTACAGCACTTGGTGTTATTTCATTATATTGTACGCGACGGAATGGCACTTGCTTATTGTCAAGCTTTTCTGCGAGCACCTCCTTTAGATGCCAAGCAATTGCCTCTCCCTCGCGATCTGGATCGGGAGCAAGAAAGATTTCATCGCTCTTTTTTGCTGCGGAAACAAGTCCATTTATTATTGATTCACGGTCTTGAGAAATCTCATAATGTGGTTTATAATTATTATTGACATCGATTGCAAGGGTGTCCTTTGGTAAATCACGAATATGACCCTTTGATGCCATTACATTAAATTCTTTTCCCATTATCTTGCCGATTGTCTTAGCCTTTGCTGGAGACTCTACAATAATCAATTTCATGTGTATATTCCTTTCTATAAATTCTTTTTACTATAAATTAAAGCCTGGCCTTAAGGACATTGCCCGGATATCTATTTATGAGCCCTTTCATTTCAAGTGAAATTAGTCGTGAGCCTATTTGTGCGGGAGGGATACCAGAAATAGCAATAAGTGCATCAACTGTCATTTCCTCTTTACCTAATGCGTCAATAAGCTTTTGCTCAAGCTCATCTAATTTTGGTTTTGGCTTTTCTTTTTTCTCAAAATCCTCGTTAACTTCAAATCCTCTATTGATTGTAGGTGGGGACAAAATTTGTTGCCCCGCATAATTCCTATTTGATATGCAGCTAGAATCAATTTCCTCAATTACATCATCTATTGTTTCAACAAGCCTTGCTCCATCGCAGATTAACTGATTTGTCCCTCTTGACAGCTCACTATCCAATCGCCCTGGTATTGCCATAACTGGGCGATTTTGCTCCATTGCCAATTCCGCAGTTATCAATGAGCCGCTATTCAAGGCCGCCTCCACAACCAATATCCCTTTTGATAAACCCGATATTATTCGATTTCTCATTGGGAAGGTCTGTCTATTTGCTTTACATCCGAATGGGTATTCTGAAACAACTGCACCCCCTTCATTGACTATGCTATTAGCTAAATCACGGTTACATTCTGGATATAGGCAATCTAGTGCAGAGCCTATTACCGCAACAGTTTCACCTTTAGCCAGCAATGCTGCTGTATGTGCCTCTGTATCTATTCCAAGAGCCAATCCAGAAACAACACACACACCACGCTGTGCTAATCCATATGAAAACTTCTTTGCCATTGCCCTTCCATATAGCGAAGGATTGCGTGTCCCGACAATTCCAACAGATATTTGGCTAAGAACTTCAACATTCCCTGATACATATAAAACTAATGGTGGGTAGGTTATTTTCTGTAATTGCTCCGGATATCCTTCGTCTACCTGAGTAATTAGCTTTACAGATTTTCTTTCTGCATACTCCTTTTCTTTTTCAAAATCAATTTTTTGTAGCTCTTCTAAAATTAGCTCTGCTCGATTTATACTAATACCTCTCACAGACGCTAATTGCTCGGTGCTGCAGCTGAAAACCTTTTCAACACTTCCCAGTGTCTTAATTATATTTTGTACAGTAACTGCACCAAGACCTCTAACCATATTTAATGCGATATAAGCATCTCTTTCTGTCATAATCATTCCTTTGTGTTAATATCAGTTCAAAAAATTAGTTACAATAATTAGCACAAAAAAAAATCAGATGCAAGCAAAATTTTTAAAAGCCGATTAAGCATTTTGGGATAAGTTGCGTATTTGCAATATGTTATTAAAATTTAATTTATATGCAAGCAGCACACCAAAATTTGATTTAGCACTTTTACAATCACGTTTTTATTCCTACAGAAAAAGTGCGTGCTTTGTGGTAAACGAGGCGGCATAAAGAGCAATCATTTTTGTAGCTATCGCACACAGTTTAGGGTTGGGTAATAATGCCCAACCCTTCGCCCTATGTAGGAATTCTAGCACCCCTCTGGTGGTATGCAACCGAAGTACGCTAAATGGTTAATTAGATAATCAAAGCTATAAAAAAGCGGAGATGACAGCATCGGCGACTTCTGTACCTCTTGTGGTCAAGGCATAGGTATTGGGCTTTAGCTCGTGGATTATAGCTTGATCTAAGAGCGTTTTTAAGAGAGCTTGCTTCTCTGGGCTTTGGGGGATAATTGTAATACCTTCGTTTAAGAGACGCCACTGCGTAAATGTGCGCTCCCGAGAATCCTCTTCCTCGGTTAATTGCTCTATCGCCTGTGGCACTGTGGCACCAGCTTGCTTGGCTAAGAGCCAATTATGCCAATTATCTAGATTATGGATGCGGGTTTGTCCGATGCGCGAGTGAGCACCAGCCCCTATGCCATAATAATCCTCACCGTACCACACCGCCAGATTGTGTCTGCACTCATATCCTGGCAATGCATAATTTGAAATTTCATAACGGGTATACCCTGCCACATTTAGGATTGATTGTGCTAAGGCGAGCTGCTCCATTGCCTCATCGTCCGATACTGGATGAAGCCCCTGGTTAAAAAATGGAGTACCTGGTTCAATTGACAAATTATAAATTGATATATGTGTAGGAGACAATGCCACAGCGGCTTCTAATGAACGCTGCCAATGCCCATCCCCATAGCCAGGTATCGCAGCAATCAAATCAAAACCAAAATTAGTTATGCCAGCAGCCTTCATCTGCTCTACCGCACGAAAAACATCTGCCGCTGTGTGGCGGCGACCAAGAAATTGCAAAATTTCATCATCAAAGCTTTGGGCTCCAATGCTAATGCGTGTGACCCCTTGCAATGCTTCTAATAACTCTTGTGTGACATCTGCTGGATTTACCTCTATCGAAAATTCTTCAGGAACACACTCCGCCACAATTGTAGAAACAAGCTGCCGCAATTGTTGAGGGGATAACGCCGAAGGCGTACCCCCTCCAATATAAACCGTGCTTACTGGCTCAACTGTTTTAGATAAAATTTCTTTCATTTCCTGAAGCATATACTCAACATACTCTGCCGGTGGTGGCAGTGTCTCAGAGTAAAATGCACAATATTTACATTTAGATTTGCAATACGGAATATGAAAATAAATATTCATCAAATATTTATCGCTAAATTTTATCAAATAACTGCTTTGCTGGTATTAGCTTTGGTCGCTCTTCTGGAGTTTTATTTGGAGAATGACAAATAAACATTTGCTCTCCTTCAAATGTATCAAACAGCATTCCATGACCACCATTAGAATCAAGAAGAAGCTTTTCTCCTATTATCCATTTGCCGAAAATACTGCCATTATCAGAAAATGCTATTGCTTCAACATATTCATTCTTTGAGAAGCTTGACCAAATGCAGCAAAGGGTGTTGTTACGCCTAAAAAGGAATGGACCGTCAGTTACAAAAGCACCTTTCCCATTCATATCGCATCGCCAAGAAGGAGTATCGGCAGACCAAAGCACCCAAGGCTCTCCTACTGAATTTCTAAGATCCTTGCTAAGCTCCTGTGCACAAACTGTTCCAGCACCTATTTGTAGCCATTCATGACAAAAAACAATGTATGGAACAGAATTTTCCACATAAAAAGTTCCATCCAAGCACTCCCAGTCCGCAGGAGTCACCGCACCTTTGCTATGCTCTACAAAGGGACCCATAGGAGAATCGCTAACCAATATTGCAGTACCTCTATGAATATCGGCTGCCTTAAAGCTAGCAAACAAATAAAACCGTCCATTATAGTAATGCACCTCTGGTGCCCAAAAATTAAATTTACCCCAGAACGCTTCTGTGGGTGAAAAAACCTCATGGGGGTCACTCCACTCCTTTAGATTTTCGCTTACATATACATCAAAGCCGTAACCAATAGAAGGAGCACTATCCCATGAAGTAGCCGCTCGAGTTCCATACATATAGTATTTCCCATTATGTGGCAAAATAAATGGATCTCTAATATTTATTGTGGAAAAGGATTGCATAATTCGCAGAGGAAAGAGCCTCTCTAAAAGATTTTATGTACTAGAGACCCATTTCCTCATTAACTATAAGCACATGGATATCGGTTGCTCTAGGGCACTTTTCCATAATTGTTGTAACATTACAAATTCTCTCTGGAGAATTGCAATTTACACAAATACCGGTTTCTGCACAAGGTGTCTTTTTACCAAGGCGAAATGTATTAGGTGCACAAGCATAGGTCTTGATGCGCTTAATTGCATCGCAAATATCGCCATCAACCAGCTTATTCCGTCCAGCAACAATAATAACCTTTTCTGGTCCGAAAATCATAGCTGAAACGCGGTTACCTACTCCATCAATATTTACAATAACTCCGTCTAGTGTAATTGCATTTGCACTTGAGAAGAAGACAGAGCAGGTCTGCTGCTGCTTCATTAGAGCCATTTTTTCTTCTGGAGTAAGCTCTGCTGCTCCGTGGTTAAGAATTGTAGCACCAGCCTCCACCAATGCACCTGCCAACTCTAAATCAACAATTGAGCGAGAACCTCCAAAGCCAACTGTTGTGGCTCCCTCAGCCAACTCAAGCGCGCGCTTCTTTGCTTCCTCTGCATTTTCACAATATTCAGCCTTAAAGCGATTATTATTTAATGCAGCAACTGTTTTTTTACAGAGCTTTTCACCAATCCAATTATTTAGAGCAATTGTTTTTTCTTTCATAAGCAAATTTCTTATTACATTATTTTGTTATTTCGCGAAGCTTTGCAGCCATAGCCTCTGCTATCAATGCATAGCCTTTATCATTTGGATGAATTCCATCGCAAAAGCTATCAGCTGCATTATCCTTCATAATATTATAAACCTCTACAACTGGTAGCCCACGCTCTTTAGCAAATTCTCTTTGCCAAGGCACAATCTCATTACCAACCACAGCCTCGTTAATCTGCCATCTATCCTTCTGTACATATGAAGATGTACCAATTATCACTAAGGGCTTTGGATCCAATGCTAGATATTCATCAATTAGAGCTGCATAATCATGCTTAAATTGCTCTTGCTTGCCTTCCCAATTAACCTTCTTGCTATCATTTGAGCCTAGCATAAAAATAACAAAATTAGGCTTACAATCCTTTGATTTTTGGAAATTAGGTGATTTTCTGTATCCCAAGTTCTTTTGACCATTCCACTCTACTCCCTCATCAAGAGCAGTGCGTGCATTGTGACCAAAATTGTGCACCTCCCACTCATCACCTAATAGCTTCTGTAGAACAGCTGGATAGCTGGTTGCGTCTCTGTTGGAAGCACCATGTCCATAGGTAATGCTATCGCCAACACAAGCCACCACGAGCTTTTGTGGAGCAGCTGGTTCTGCTGGTGCAACTGGTTCTGCCATAGAAAACTGGCATAATAATAATGCAATCAATGATGCTAATAAAGTTTTTTTCATAATATTCTCCCTTGTGTATTAAAAAAAACGCGTTTATAAATACAGAAAAATGTATTATTTAACTACGGTTAATAATAACAAAAATATGGAATATAATTCAATCAAAATTCACCTTTTAAAGGGTGTAGTCGAGAAATGTTTTTATAAAAACCGGTTTTTTTTATAAAAAAAATCA
>CALDQE010000027.1 GCA_937911295.1 uncultured Verrucomicrobiota bacterium | reverse complement strand
TGATTTTTTTTATAAAAAAAACCGGTTTTTATAAAAACATTTCTCGACTACACCCAAGAAACAGATAGTGTAAAATATTGTCTGTAAATTCAATCTTTATTCAGGTACAATTTATGGAATGGGGAGTATTTAGGCATTTCACCAAATTTGTTTCCAATTCAAGAAGGAGATACTAATTCTATAGGCACGAGGATAATAAGTGAAGGGTATGTTGACAGGATTCTCGTGGTTATGCCTGAGGCATAAGCATGCTAACGCCCGGAAGCGTTCGTGTTACCCGATGAGAACACAGAAATGCATAGACTTGCACTGATAGTGGTACGCGGATATTGGGACAACGTGTGTGTTCATTAAAGTTATCAGTGTAAGGCATCCGTATTTAGCGGAGTTGCACGTTCTAGGGTAGGAGATGGCACTGGACACAGAGCTTTTGTTTTCTGGAGGGTAAAGCGTACTTGAGAAGTGTTTTTAGAAACAAAAAACCACGGATGCTTTCGCAACCGTGGTTTTAAAATATTGCTTTATTTATCAAAGCGGCAATTAAGCTTCTACAGCTGGCTCTGCTACAGGCTCTGTTGCAGGAGCTTTAGGCTCATACTTTTCCTGAACCCAAGCTAGAACAGCCATCTCTGCACCATCGCTTGAGCGCTGACCGACCTTAACAATACGAGTGAAGCCGCATGGGCGACCCTCCTGCATTGGTACGATCTCTGAGAATAGCTTTGCTACTGCACCCTCATCATGCAAGCGAGCTGCTGCAAGGCGGCGTGCTGCCAAAGTATTCTTACGTGCTAGAGTAACCATCTTCTCTGCTGCTTGACGTGCTACCTTTGCCTTCTGAACAGTTGTCTTAATAGACTTGTCCTTAATTAGGGCAACAACAAGCATTGATACAAGAGCAGCTCTGTGAGACTTTGATCTGCCAAACTTTGTATTCTGTTTTCTGTGACGCATGGAATTGTCTTTCTGTCTTAAAAAAATTATTAACTGGCTGTCTTACAGCTAACTGGTATAACAGCCAGCACATGACTCTTTAATCTATCAGTCCTTCTTCTGAAGCAATGCAGGATCGAACTTGTAACCCAAGCATAGACCCATCTCCTCAAGCTTCTCTTTGATTTCAGTAAGAGACTTACGACCAAAGTTACGATACTTGAGCATATCTGCCTCTGTCTTCTGAGCAAGCTGACCAACAGTTGTGATATTGGCATTATTCAAGCAGTTAGCTGCACGAACGCTGAGCTCGATCTCATTTACGCTCATATTTAGCTTTACTGCCAAATCATCGCCAGACTCAACTACTGCTGTAGCACTCTCATCGTCTTCAATAATATCCTTATTGTAATCAACAAAGACATCTAAGTGACGGCGAAGGATTGCTGCTGCAGAAACCATTGCCTCATCTGCATCAATTCTTCCATCTGTGGTTACTTCAAGAATCAAGCGCTCATAGTCAGTGCGTTGACCAACACGAGTATTCTCAACCTCGAAATTAACGCGAGTAACTGGTGAATAAATTCTATCAATTGGTATTACACCGATTACCTGCTGCTCACGCTTACCATCCTTGTCTACGCTCTCCCACTCAGCTGGGCAGAAGCCACGGCCGATAGAAAGATATAGATCCATTTCGAAGGTTGCACCTTCACCTACTGTTGCAATGTGGTGGTGTGGGTTTAGAACCTCAACACTGCCCTCAACTGCTAGGTCAGCTGCAGTAATCTCACATGGACCATTACGCTTAATTGTAATGCAAGGAGGATTGCGGGTGTAAGACTTAACTAGCACCTTCTTAAGAGCAAGAATAATGCTTGTTACATCTTCCATAACACCAGGTAGTGCACAGAACTCATGCTCTGCACCCTGAATGCGCACTGCTGAAATTGCTGTACCCTCGATAGAGGATAGTAGCACTCTACGTAGTGCATTACCAATTGTACGCGCATAACCAATCTCGAATGGCTCAGCAACATAGCGACCAAAATTTGGCTTTAGCTCTGTCTTGTCCTTCTCAACGCGCTTTGGCATTTCAAATCTGTTAAGTCTGATAGGCATCCTTGACATCCTTTCCTAATCATCGCTATTACTCACCGCTTAGTTCACATGTATTAGTAATAGCGGATGACGAACTGGGATTATTAAAAAAACAAACAATTAACGTGAATACAACTCAACGATTGTCTGCATATCGATCTTCTCAGGGATCTCAGCAACCTCAGGTACGCGTGTAAAAGTACCAGCCATATTTGCCTCATCCCACTCCAACCAATCATATTTTCCTGTACGAGGATTCTTGATTGATTCAACGATCGCTACCATGTCCTTATTCTTCTCACGTACAGCAACAACCATACCTGGGCGAACAATGAAGGATGGAACATTTACTACCTTACCATCTACAACAATGTGCTTGTGTGAAACAAGCTGACGTGCTGCTGGACGAGTTGGAGCAATACCTAGGCGGTATACAACATTATCCAAACGAGATTCGCACATCTGTAGTAGTAATGCACCTGTATTTCCTTCCTTAGCTCTTGCGCGCTCAAAGAAAATACGGAACTGCTTCTCAAGCATACCATAAATATACTTTGCCTTCTGCTTCTCGCGTAGCTGCTGACCATACTCGGTTAGCTTTGCACGACGCTTCTGACCATGCATACCTGGCTGATAATTACGGCGATCTAAAACCTTATCTGGACCATAAATTGGCTCACCGAAACGACGAGCAATCTTGGACTTAGGACCTGTATATCTAGCCATCTTTATACTCTCCTTCTCTTACGCTGACGGCAACCATTGTGTGGAACTGGTGTGATATCCTTAATCACTGAGATTGTCATACCAGAAGTTGCAATTGCACGAACTGCTGACTCACGGCCAGCACCTGCACCTTGAACTCTTACCTCAACCTCATGCATTCCCTTAGCTATTGCCACACGTGCACACTCCTGTGCTACCATTGTTCCAGCAAATGCTGTTGACTTACGTGAACCCTTGAAGCCAGCCTTACCGGATGAGCTCCATGAAATTACATTGCCACGTGCATCACTAATGCAGCACTGTGTGTTGTTGAACGATGCTGTAATATGAGCAATACCTGCAGGAATTGTCTTCGTGCGTGTCTTCTTGCTCTTTGCGTCAGCTGCAGGTGCTGCTGCTGCGCCATCATCTCCCATAACGATTGCCATTGCATCCGTCTCTGGAGCTTTTGTCTCTTCTACTTTTTCTACTACTTCTTCAGACATAATTGGCCTTTAAAAGCTGTTATTTTCCTGCCTTCATTGCATTACGTGCTGCCTTGTCACGAACTGCGCCTACTGTGTGCTTACCACCCTTACGTGTGCGAGCGTTTGTCTTTGTGCGCTGACCACGTACAGGCAAACCTCTGCGATGACGTGTACCGCGATAGCTGCCAATGCTTATCAAACGACGAATGTTCTGGGATACTTCACGACGGAGATCACCCTCAATATTGAAGCCTAACTCCTGAATCGCTGAAATAATCGCACGAATCTCATCCGCTGTCAGTTCATTTGCCTGCTTAGCAGGATCAATCTGAGCCTTCTCAAGAACAACCTTTGATCTTGTTGGCCCGATTCCGTGTATGTAACGAAGTGAATACTCAATTCGCTTTCTATCTGGAATATCTATACCCATTAATCTCGGCATGACGTTTTACTCCTTAGCCCTGCCTTTGTTTGTGACGTGGGTTTGTGCAAATAACACGCACAATACCACGGCGGCGGACAACCTTGCACCGCTCGCATACTCTTTTTACTGAACTACGCACCTTCATCGGTGTTTCTCCTATTGTTTTGAAAAGAACTTTTTCTTACTGTTTACATTTTGCCTCTCATACATAAAAAAAAGGGCTAACTTTTATATGCATAAGTGACAAATCTACCTAGTAACTGTCTTTTGAAGGGCGTATATTACTATATTTTTTATACGAAAACAAGCAAAAAATGCATTTTATTTTTTAAAAAAAATTTTTTTTTATTTTTTTTCAACCATAAATTAAACAAAAATTTGACTGCCATAATACAAAATTTGACTTTATTACCTCAATTAAAGTATCATCGACAATATAATTAAAACGATTATCCAAAACAAACAATTTCCACAGCCCGAGCTCTCTTTCTCTTTAACCTTTTCATCGCTGTCAACAACCTCCTGAATTTCTACATTTATATTGGTTGTGTTACCATCGTCTCCTTTTATGGATGTACTACTCTTTGCATATCCTCCATCCCAACGAACCTTCTTATTAAAAACCCTCTTGCCCCTCGGTGGAGTATACTCTACTTCTAAATCATCAATTTCCTCAACAAGATTTATTTCACGACACCCAAAGGAATGAAGCAAATTCATTGCTTCTTCTGTAGTCTGTGCATCTATTGTACCCGATACTTCTTTATTATAGCTGTTTCTCGCAGTATACTTAAATTTTCCCATTCATCTGCTTCCTTTCGTATTTTATTATATCATTTAAAAAAATTAAGAGAAACAACTATTTTCAATATTAAATGCTTCAAACAGGATTTTAAACCAATGTTATTATGGTTTTATACCCGTTTTTGTGCTATTATATCAATGTTATGAACAAACTCTCTATTCCTACTAATTTTAATAATAAATCTATATGAAAAAGTATCTATTTAATAAATACCCTGCCACAAGATGGAACGACGCCACTCCTATCGGTAATGGACAGCTCGGTGGCAGTGTCTATGGCTCAGTTTATGACGAACGTATTTTAATCAACCACGAAGCTCTTTTTAATTGGTGTGATAGCTCTAAGGAGATACCAGACATTTCTTACGCACTTAATGAGGTGCGTGAGCTTATGGATAAAAAAGATTACAAAAATGCAGATTCCCTATATATCAACATATTAAAAGAAAAAGGCTATCACCCATCTGGAGGAAAATTCTACCCAGCCTTTGATTTGCATATGCTTTTTGAAAATCATAGTGCTTTTACCGACTACAAACGCATTCTTGACCTTGAGGCAGGCATTTGTTCCATCAATTATAAAGAAAACGGGAAGCAATTTACTCGAGATATTTTTGCTTCACGAGAACAAAATGCTATTTTTGTCGCATTAAAAGGTGAAGAGCCTTTTAATTTAATGTTTACTCTAGAAAAACACGAATTATGTGATTTACCAGATGCTGGAGGCTCTTCAGAAGCCGAAATAGCTGTCAAAAACAACTCTATTTATGCAGAATTTAAATCAATGGGTGGGCTTCACTATTGTGGAATGGTCAAGCTGGTAGCTACAGATGGTGAAATTGCAGAAGGAATGGGTACAAAAAAAGATAATGGCATGAGCGGGATTGGTCAGCTTGAGCAATATATCAGTGTCAGCCATGCCACCAATATTGTGCTAGCAATTCGTGCTGAAAGAACACCTGTTGGGTTTGACTCAATTTATTCCTCTATGATGTTTAGCCCTTCATACGAAAATATCCTTGTAGAACACAAAAACAGTTTTTCGTCTCTGTTTAATAGAGCTAGACTTGAATTATCTACTGATGAGAACATATCCACTGAGGAGCTACTTCTAAAAAGCTATGATGGCGAAGTAGATACTCGTCTCATAGAAAAAATGGCAGATTTTGGTCGTTACCTACTAATTTCCTCCTCTATTGGATGTCATTACCCTATAAATTTGCAAGGCGTATGGAATGGTGATTACTCCCCAGCGTGGGGAGGAACATATTTTAATAACGAAAATATCCAAATGGCATATTGGCAGGCTTGCCGAGGTGGTTTACCAGAGGCACTTCTTCCATTTTTTGAATTGTATGATAGCTTTAAGCCAGATTTTCGTGAAAACGCCAAAAAACTTTATGGTTGCAGAGGGCTTCTTCTCCCATTATTTATGGATAACGACACAGGAAAGAAAAAGAATCTTCAATCGCATGTGCTATATTGGACAGGAAGCTCTGCATGGATCAGTGCCATGTATTATGAATACTATTCCTTTACAAAGGATTTAGAATTTCTCCGTACCCGTGCATATCCTTTTATGAAGGAATGTGCAGAGTTTTATGAAGACTTTTATGTTTACGACAACAATGGCAAACTAAAGTCATATCCATCAAATTCTCCTGAAAACCAAGCAAACGGCACCTTTGAAGGAGCTGGCAAGCTAAGCATATCCATAAATGCGACAATGGATTTTGCTCTTCTTAAAGAGCTACTCACAAATTTGATAGCATCAGCAAGCCTTTTAGAGGTAGATGAGGATAAAATTTTTGTTTGGAAGAAGATGCTCGCTGCAATTCCAGAGTATGAAATCAACGAAGATGGAGCAATCAAAGAATGGCTTCATGAGGATTTTCTAGATAATTACCAGCATCGCCATCAATCACACATCTATCCGCTCTTTCCTGGTTATGAAATTGATAGCGATAGTGGAGCATTATTTGATGCAACAAAGGTTGCGGTTAATAAACGCCTAGTAATTGGGTTAAAACAGCAAACCGGTTGGTCGCTATCTCACATGGCAAACATATATGCTCGATTAAAGGATGGCGAAGGGGTAAAGCGTTGTCTTGATTTATTACTACGTTTTTGTACTGGCACAAATTTATACACCTATCACAATGATTGGCGCAATATGGGTGTAACGCTCAAATATTTGCATGCGGGCAAGCCACCATTTCAAATTGATGCAAATATGGGCTTCACTGCAGCTATTTATGAAATGCTCGTATTTTCCAACGGAAAGAAAATAGAGCTATTGCCAGCTCTTCCTGCTGATTTTGCTACTGGATCAATCTCAAGTCTATCAACACAATCACAGGTAGATGTAAATATTTCTTGGGACACTGCCACAGCAGAGGCAACGCTTATTGCCAAGCAGGATGTATGTGTTGATATTCGTTGTTTAAAATATCCTAACCTAAAGAAATGCAGCATAGATATAGCACAAACCACTACTAACAATAGCTATATTACCATAGCCCTAAAGGCAGGAGAAAAGTGCCAATTATCATTTATAAAATAGGTAACATTTATATTACAAACAAAAAGGAGATAAAAAAATGAACTTCAATAAGTCAATCTACGAAAATCGTCTCGAGCTGGGTCGCCCATTTTTGGTTGCACATCGTGGCGTATGTGGAGCAAACATACCATGTAATTCCATTGCAGCATACAAGGCAGCACTACTTCAGGGGGCAGACGTAATCGAGATAGATGTTGCAAAGTCAAAGGATGGAAAATTCTTTGTATTTCATCCTGGAATGGAGCATGTATTTTTGAAGAGCAAGCCAATTGCTGAGATGAAAGCGAGCGAGGTTCGCAAGCTTCGTCTTCTCAATCAGGATTCCACACCAACAAGCTACAAGGTCCCAACCCTTCAGGAGGTATTAAAGCTACTCAAGGGCAAGGTTTACATCAATGTTGACAAATTCTGGACAGACATTGAGGGGATAGCAAACGAGATTTACAAGGCAGGAGTTGAGAAGCAGGTAATTGTAAAGACAGGTGATGACAAGCCAACACTTGATAAGGTTAAGAAATATGCACCTGAATTTATGTTTATTCCTATTGTATGGCACAAGGACACAGTGACGCAAAAGCTTATTAAAGAAGGTGTAAATGTTATTGGTGTGGAAATCCTATTTGATTCTGATGAGGATGATTGCATTAGTGAAAAATACATAAAGAAGATGCACAAGAACAAGCTACTTATATGGACAAATGCGATTATATACGATGAGCGAGCTGTAATTTCTGCACATCATACAGACGATATTTCTGCTGCGGGCGAGCCAGAAAAAGGGTGGGGTTGGTTAATAGACAAAAACGTGGACTTCATCCAGACAGATTGGTTATTGATGTTAAAGCAATATATGGCTACACGCTAGTAGCAATATAGGCTTTATTTGGAAAAGGGGAAAGACCCAACGCCAGAGGATAAGCCCTTTAGTCATCAGCAGAGAATACACAATAAGACAAAAGCTTAGTAAGCATTGCATTCACGAATCGGATACAATTTTTATTTTAGCTTTAAAAAGAAAAAAACCTACTTTTAGGCAAGCCCAAAAGTAGGTTTATTTTCAATGAACTATCAAGTAAATAATTACTTAATGATTCTTGATACTGTACCAGCACCAACTGTGCGTCCACCCTCACGGATAGCGAAGCGCATCTTCTCTTCTAGAGCAACTGGGTAGATTAGCTTAACTGTCATGCGAACGTTATCGCCTGGCATAACCATCTCAACACCCTCTGGTAGAGTGATATCACCTGTAACGTCAGTTGTACGGATGTAGAACTGAGGACGGTAGCCCTTGAAGAATGGAGTATGACGGCCACCCTCTTCCTTAGAAAGAACGTAAACCTCAGCCTCGAACTCTGTGTGAGGAGTGATTGACTTAGGAGCAGCAAGAACCTGACCACGCTCAACATCCTCCTTCTTAACACCACGTAGCAAGCAGCCGATGTTATCGCCAGCCTGGCCCTGGTCTAGAAGCTTACGGAACATCTCAACGCCTGTTACTGTTGTCTTAGATGTGTCACGGATACCGATGATTTCTACTTCATCGTTTACCTTGATAACACCACGGTCAACACGACCTGTTACTACAGTACCACGACCTTCGATTGAGAATACGTCCTCGATAGGCATTAGGAATGGCTTATCTGTCTCATGTACAGGATCAGGGATGTACTCGTCTAGTGTGTTCATTAGCTCTGTGATGCATGCGCAAGCAGGATCATCTGCAGACTCTGCAACAGCAGCTGTATTAGCAGAACCACGAACGATTGGAGTATTGTCACCATCGAACTCGTACTTGCTTAGTAGCTCACGGATTTCCATCTCAACAAGCTCTAGTAGCTCAGGATCGTCAACTAGGTCAACCTTGTTTAGGAATACTACGATACGTGGTACGCCAACCTGACGTGCTAGAAGTACGTGCTCCTTTGTCTGAGGCATAGGACCATCAGCTGCAGATACTACTAGGATAGCACCATCCATCTGAGCTGCACCAACGATCATGTTCTTAACGAAGTCAGCATGGCCTGGGCAGTCAACGTGTGCATAGTGACGCTTCTCTGAGCTATACTCAACGTGAGATGTTGCGATTGTAACGATCTTTGTTGCGTCACGACGACCAGCAGACTCGGATGCCTTTGCTACCTGATCGTAAGCGATATAGTTTGCCAGACCCTTTAGGGACTGAACGCGGGTCAACGCCGCGGTAAGTGTAGTTTTGCCGTGGTCGACGTGGCCGATGGTACCGACGTTAACGTGCGGCTTGTCACGGTTAAAGGATTCTTTAGCCATTGTTATTAACCTTATTATTATAATTATTATAGGTACTACTTCTTAGTGGAGCCCACAACCGGAATCGGACCGGTGACCTCTTCCTTACCAAGGAAGTGCTCTGCCGACTGAGCTATGTGGGCACACGCAATCCCAATTATAGGTGAGAAATCCATACTTATCAGCATTTTTTTCACGAATATGCCCGTACCATTAAGGCACATTCCACCTATTAAGGGGAAATCAATTCAATAAGTATCCCATATTTTAAATTTTTAGTCAACAGATATTTTTGAATTTAGAGTTTTTTTAAGAAAAACTGTGTTTTTGCTCAACATTTTAACTAAAAATTTGAAAATTAAGTGTTTTTTGACAATAGACACACCGTCTCAAAATGAGCTGTCCGTGGGAACATATCAAATAATTTAACACTCCTAATTGAATATGTTCCATCTGAGGTTAGCTTTACTAAATCTCGTGCCAATGTGTCAGGCGAACAGGATACATAAATTAAATTTTCTACCGGATGCTCCCAGAGTGCAGCTGTTACCTCAGGCTCTAAGCCACTTCTTGGTGGATCAACAATAACAGTTGCCTTACCACCACGCTTTTTTGCATTACGAAGAGCACTGTCTGCTATTTGTGCGGATAAGCCACAAATAAACTTTGTATCATTCAAACCTAATGTTGCTGCATTTTGCTGAGCTACCGCAATAACATCTCTACCAGAATCATAGCCAATTATTGCAGGGACTCCTAGATGTGCTGCACTAAGTCCAAACACACCTACACCACAATATAAATCTAGCAGTCTATCTGGCTTTAGCTCTGTCACCAACCCCATGACATATTCCACTAGCTTAGGGCTTACATATGGGTTGACTTGATAAAAACCACGTGGTGGAACAAGAATCTCTCCTGCATTTATTTGCTCATGGAGCATAGGATAATCACTCTCATCAAATCTATGATTTACAGAAAGCGGCACCACTAATACTCCATCCTTTTTTGTGTGACGAATAATTGCGGAGCCACCCACACCTAGATATCGGGTAAAGCGAGGGTCTTGACGCAGCTCTGCGAGTTCAGCATTTATCTCTGAGGCAGCCAATGGGCATTGGGAGATTTCTACAACAGTTTCATTATCGTCACCAAAGTAACCTAGCACTGGGCGTCCTCTATGCCCGCGGTCGTAGTGCAGTGTAATTTTATTTCGATAATTCAAATGCTTTGGTGATGCAAACGGCTCTATGAGGAGAGCCTCTGCATTTTCTTGCTTTGCTTGACGTTTTAAAAAGCTTAGGAGCTGCTCTTGTTTATATTTTACCTCAGCCTCATAGGACATGTGTCCGTACACACAGCCAGGCACTGGGTAGCGACCAAATGTGCATTCGGCACGGGAGAGGCGTTCTGGAGAAGCTTTTTCTATTGCCACAACCTGAGCCTCACCATAATTCTTCTTTTGTGTGGTTACACGAGCACGCACCACCTCTCCCTGGCATGTACCTGGAACAAAATAAACGCAACCATTTGCACGGCCCACACCAGGTCCACGATATGCGACAGAATCAATTGTTAAAGTAATTTCCATAAAGCTGATATATTTCCTGAAATTTAAATATTTTAGGGTATTATAGCATAACAAAACGAATAAATAAACACATAACACCTAAACGCACCTTACTTCTCACCTAACGAAAAAAGGGGCTGTTGCAAAACTCAAAAGATTTGCAACAGCCTTTTTCTATTGTT
>CALDQE010000026.1 GCA_937911295.1 uncultured Verrucomicrobiota bacterium | reverse complement strand
TGAGGCTTGGAAAGTTTGACAGTTTGCGAGTGGGCGAGTTGGAAAGTTTGACAGTCGGGGGTCTAGGACGGCTTCACCACCCTCAGGGCGTCGGTGGTTATTCGTATTTAATATCGTCAAGATAAAAAATTACAGGTGCTCCTTGCCCACCAAAGACAAAACCAAAGCCTGTTTTAATATGCGAGAAATCGCTTCCCTCAAGAGGTATATAATATTTCTTCCACTCACGAGTAAGAATTATATCCTTCTTCTCAACCTTATCCGTATCCCCATATTTTGCTTTGCTCATTCCCCCTGCATAGAAAGAAACCTTCTCCTCTCCATATTTTCCGCGAGCATAAAAGCTTAATGTTTTTGCCTTTGACAAATTATAGCCACCAGGCTTATCACCCCAATCATTCGGTGGATTTTGCCATTGGACACCCACCCAATTATCCTTTGCCATATAACTAACCTTCATACAGGTTGAACCCGTCCGTGGATTTTCTGTTGATTTACCATCTACAGAAATTGAACCCGTATTACCCATATAGCCAGTTGGATACCAAAGCGTCTCCTCCCCTTCTGCGTATACATAAACTGGCATTGCAGGAGCAGGAGTCTCACGCTTTGGAGCAGCACCCTTTGCATTTATCGGATGATTAGCATAAGCTGCATTACCATTTCCATCAAAGCAATATACATATAACCGATACTTGCCTCCACCTGGCACGCGCACCTGCACCTCACTGGTACCTTGTCCAGCAACTATGCAACCCTCATGTCCAGGTGGGATTGGAAGCCCTGTGCCAAATACACCATAATCCGCCGCTTCATCAACAAGCACCCAATTCCAAGTTAACTTATCCCCATCAGAATCACTTGCTGTCACACTTGCAGTCAACAAATCTGCTGGTGTAACTCCATCATGAGCAGAAATCTTTACCTCAGATATTTCTGGAGCAAAATTCTTTGATCTTGTATTACCCCACGCCTTTTGCAATGCCTGTGCAGCACCTAACACTGTTCCATCTGGCAGAAGTAAACCATACCAGGTCGGTGTCGCCTCAACCTTATAACCCCAAGTAAATGCATACGAGCCAAGACAAAGCTTTCCCTTATCCGCAATGACAGTGCTCTGATAAACATCATAATACCATTTTGCCTTCTCTGTACTTGTCATTTCAAAAGGACAACCATACTTTGTCTTACGCCACCATTCAGAATTTAATGGTGGACCAAACTCTGTAATAACATAAGGCTTTGTGCCTCCTGCCTTACGCCAACGCTCTGGAATTGAACCAGAGCCTCCGTATGTATTGATTCCAATGATATCAACATCAGGGCAATATTTGTGGATAGCCTTAACCTTGTCTGTCGGTATCTCCGCAATCACTGTCATAACTGGATGATTTGGATCTTCCTTTTTTACCAAAATTGCAAGCTCATTTATATGCTTCCACATTCCCTCTTGGTGTGGGTTACCAATTTCCATTTCATTACCAAGAGCCCACATCAAAAGAGCTGGGTGATTTTTATTCTTACGAACCATCTGAAGCACATCTGCTTTTTGCTTTTCAAGCTGTTTCTTATTTGTATAATCAAAGCCATGCATACTATGCCCCAGCCAGTGACCTATTGTCACTGTCTGGCCATATTTTTGTGCTTCATCCAATTCCTCTTTTGCTTTCTCTGAGCCCCATGTTCTAAAGCTATTACCACCTAGCTCTGCTAGCAATGCTTTGGAGCCACCACCACCAGCACCCTCTATAAAATACTCCTTCCCATCACGAAGAAGCTTATAGCTGCCATTAGCCCCAACAAGCTCTACCTTGCCTGCCATTGCCGAAATAGCTGTACTGGTAAGAATCACTCCTAATACTTGCTTTAACATAAGACCTCCTAGAATGCAAATACAGAATAATATTTTTGTGCGGGGAAAAATTATTTTGCAGGAACTAGCTCTTTGAGCTTAGCAGAAAAAGTCTCTGCAAGAAGCTTACGTCCAACCTCATTAGGATGAATGCCATCTCCGAGGAAAATTGTGTCAGCATTATCTTTGAACAATGTATAGGTATCAACAACCGTCAGCCCGCGCTCCTCAGCTACAGCACGTTGAGCTGGATTGATTATTGTACGGATTCTTTCATCGCTAATTGTCCAGCCAGAGGATTTAGCATGTGGAGACAATGCCACAATTACAACTGGCTTAGACTCCATTGCCAAATACTTGTCTATAAGTGCTGCATAATCACGCTTAAAGATATCTTCTTTCCCAACAATATTCTTTGTTTTACTATCATTTGTTCCAATCAAAACAATAACTGCATTTGCTTTTGATTTAAGGGAATTTTCATATACAAGAGTCTTCACATAACCAAGCTCTCCCTTGCCATTAAATTCTGTTCCATCAAAAAGAGCGGTACGTGAATTTACTCCAAAATTTAAAACCTTCCAGTCTTCGCCAAGAGTAGCTTGAAGATCTTTTGGATAGCCACCAGCAGTTATACTATCACCCACACACGCAACAATCAATGGCTCTTTAGCTACATTTGTGGCGGATATTGTCATCACAGCAAATAAAAAGCATGCTGCAATAAATAATAATTTTTTCATATATGTTGTCTCCTGTTTCTTTTATGTTTAATTATTATATTGTTACTTTAAAATTATAAGTGTCGAAGAAATCATTACCTCAACATTACCCTCGCCTTCAACATTTGTAGGAAGATCTGTAGAAGCATAAATTCCAGGTTTAAACGTTACATCATCTATCTGTAAGGACTCTACCTTCAAGGTTTTACCATTAAGTAGCAAGCGTGCATTTTCTCCTATTAGCTTCATTCTAGTAACTCGAATATTTCTTGTAAGGCGCACTGCTCCATTATTGATTATTTCCCACGATGAATTAGCCAATGCTGCCTGCTCAGTGCAATCCATTGCTGGTAGATGAGTGGCAGCAATTGGTGCTCCATCAACTCTTCCATCATTATCCACAACCACTCGAGCAGGTTCTCCTTTTTCATAATAAGCAATTGTTCCAGAAGCACTATATGGCATTGCTGTTTCTATATTACCATAGCGACCATAAGCAGAAATTGCTCCAGTAAATTCTGACAAGCTACCATTTGTAACAGCAACCTTAATGCGTCCACCTGAACCAGAGCCTCGGTCTGCTATAAATTCGCCAGTTCCCTCGCCACCGCCATTTGCACAAATTGAGCCTGCTCCAACAAGAGTTCCACAGGTTAGATTGATTGACCCACCAGCTGATGAGGCATATTCAGGAATATTTTCTCTAGTGAATGGCCAACCAAAGCCCATAGAGGAAATGCGTCCATTAAGTGTCAATTCTCCATCTACCTTTAGGACAATAACACCGCCTCCAGCAAACTGGCGTGCATCTGCAATATCGCCTCTACCACTAGAACCATAAGATAATGGATTTAAAATGCTACCATAAGTAACAGCCTCTGCAAGATTGGTCATACCACCCTCTCCTGCATGGCAAGAGCCATTATTGATTAGGAAACCTGGACCTGCCTTAAAGTATCCACGAGCATAATTGCGTGTACCATTTACTCCATTACCAACAGTTATAACTGCTGACTCTGCCACATTCATATTACCTCTGACAGTGACAGCAAGTGCTTTGGTTGGGTTATCAGATGGTCCATCTGAAAACCAATATCCGCCCTCCATGACTACATCCCCATTGATAACAAGAGGAGCATCTGGTGTAGTCACAAAGCAAACACTTGGATAATCATCTGTTGTTTCTCCTATTTGTACCCATCCAGCAACCTCAAGGCTTGTACCCTCATTCCAATATAAATCCTTTTGTGCTGTTGCCTCAGAAAAATAAATAATATCTGTTGGTTTAGGTGCTCCTTGGCTCCAATTATTAGGATCTGTACTATCTGTAGAAACTGCACCTAGCCAAACATTTGTTGGAGCAGATGGAAGCTCAGAATTTTGGATTGTAAGCATTGCTGATGCTCCATCATTTATAAAATTATTGTTTGAAACCACGGATATTGTTAGCTCTACATCTTCTGATACACTCCAATTAGGAAAAGAATATATAGAGACAGAGGTGCTTGTAGAACCAGCCTTTATTACAGGAGCAGTATTGCTAGAAAGTTCATAGCCGATATTTGTTTCTGAGCCAGCTGTATATTCTATCACAAAAGGAACAACGATATCGCTTGTCGTTGACTCACCAGATGCTAGAGAGAACACAATCTCAGTCTCTCCACCTAGCTCTGGAATTGCTTTTTCTATAGTTTCCACAAGAACACTTCCTGTATAGAAATAGGCAGGTGTTGGGCTTGCAAATTTTGTATAGTTTTGGTTAAATGCCACAGCTCTATAGAAATAAATTGTATTTGGAACAAGCTCTGAAAGAGAAGCATTGAAGGCCAACCCCTCTGTAGCATTCATTCCAACACTATTTTCCCAAGCATCAATTACTGTGCCACCATTTGTTGGACCATAGACAGCATTTACGACAGTATCGCCTGAACCTAAGGTTTCAAATGCTGTAGAAATTGTGGCAGATGTTGCAGCAATATCTGATGCATAGCATGCGTTATCCACAAATACTGGCTCCGACTCTTCTGCCTGCTTCAAAGAAACAATTACACCTCCATTTTCATACTCTGCCACATCAAAGGTCGCATTAAAATCCTCCTGCGAGCCAATTGGATGACCATTATACCGGAATTTTGGTGTAGCACCAGCAAAGTAGCTAGAATAGATATTATCAAGTGTAGCCCCAGCAAGAACAACAAAGCCAGTTGATTTTGGAGTAAAATTAATAAAAGAAGAGCCACCCTGCCAATAGCTGCCGTGGTTTGTACCAGTAGTTATAATGCCACCAGCAGAAAGATTTAAGATTCCAGCAGTGTCTTGCGAGGCAAGGATATCACAGGTAAAGACCGTGCCACTAATTTCGACTTCTGTACTCCAATGAAGCTCACTAGCAACAGAATATGTTCCGCCACCATAAATATCATTTGCTTTAAGAGTGTATGACCCTGTATTGTTTAGGCTACCTCCATAAAGCTTGAGACTTGAATCCGGATCCATATTTAAGTTCCCAATAGAAACTGTAATCTCATCATTAAATGTTATTGAGCTACCCGACTTAATAATAAAGCTTCCAGTACTAGATAGAGAAGCCCCTTTCTCAAGCACAAGAGAAGCTCCATTATTAAAACGGATTTGCCCAGCAGTACCAAAATCAATTGAGCCTTCAACGATAATTGTTCCTGTAATATTGGGCCAGGCACCTCCTGTTTGAGTCCAGCTAGCATTTTTACCAATAAAAACAGTCCCAGAAGGCGACCAATCCCCGCCAGGAATGTAGCTTACATCGCCAGAATTGATGATAACATCATCCGAAGCATCTGGAACAGCCCCTGTATCCCAATTCCCAGCTGTAAACCACAAACCATCACCTGCTTCTCCTGTCCACGTGACAGTGGCAGAATATGTGACAACCATTACAAACAGGCAAGCAATAGAGAATAAACTTTTCATAACTACACCTTACTGAAATATTACTTTCTCCCTAAACTAGAAATAACTTTCTCAATTTCATATATTTATATTAGCACATAGCAAGTATAAATTCAATCTTAATCAGTAGGAAAAATTGCTGTAATTTGCAAAAGTAAATGCACCTCGTTTGGTGCATTTAGTTGTGCAAAGTTGCATTTTCTTTATAGACTACATCTTAATAATAATTATTAAAGCGGTGCTAGTGGCGATAGCTTCAAAGCATGCCCACAACGACATTTCCGTATTCCCTGACCCCGTAGTCTTGGCATAGGTGGTTGCATCCCATCTTCGCACTTCTAGCCAACACATTCGGCACTACACAAGTGCGCCCATACTTATATACTATTTTTCTTTAATTCGCTTAAGTTGGTCAATTGCCTTTGGATTTAAATAACCACTGCGATCTATATCAACATTTAATGTAACTGCACATCCATCCTTTGTATGCTTGCTGATAAAATCTGCTAGCTCTTCATCCTTGAAACGCAAACCAGAAAAACCTTTACCCATGTGTACCCAATTACGGTTATCCATTGTCAGCCACAAATGCATTTGCATGCCTTGATCGTTGGTGCGTCCGCACAAAGGAAAATAAATCAACTCTTCTCCACTGAAATATTCCTGACATGTAGAATAAAGGAATGTACCACCCTGTGAATTAATTGAAATAATAGAATCTTTATTTCCTGCCTTTGCAGCCAATGCTAATTCTCTAAATGGGAATTTATATTTACCAATTTTAACTGATGCAACTTGATGTGGACCTGCATCAGAAATAGATCCTGGGCTATCAAACCACCAACCACTGACATATTTTCCACAGCTCAATGATAAATCTCGAACTATTGAAACAATATTTGTTCCAAAATCCTCAAGCCGATTATCACTATACCCTACAGCCTTCATCCATTCAGGATCTTCTCCATTACAGCCATGGTTATAATAAAGAATTGTTCGAATACCCTCTGCGTCAAGTGCCTTGGATATTTCTAAAAGGAGATTACGCTTTGTGGTGCGTCCTGAAATAATTTTATCTAATGCAGGACATGGTGCAGGTGGGTGCTGCTCTGCCCATGAAGATGTAAATATAATATAATCGGCACCTGTTTCTTTAATTTGATTTACAAAGCGAGGGACATCAAACAACTCAACTGCCTCATCAAAGGAATTTTTGTTGCCTTCAGAATCTGTAGACCATGTGGTCCAATGTACGCCAATACCAAATGCACCAGCAAACCAATCTGTTGAAGCACGAGGATAATTATTTTCCTTATCAGCAGCCTTTAGCCCTTCTTGTAGACGCTTTTTATATTCATCGCCATAAATGACTACATCTGGTTCGCAGTTCATAAATGCTTCAGGATCAATTCGCTTCAAATTTTTACAAACAGAAAAATCTAAAACGCCATCAACCATACGACATCCCTTAAATGCAAGAGTTTCTATTTCCTCTAATTGAGAACCCTTTGCAAATGATATACGAGTAATATTGCCACATCCATAAAAAGCACTGCGCTCAATAACTTTCACTCCTGCCGGTATTACAATTTCGCCTTTAGCAGACCAATTACAAAAGAATGCATCAAAACCAATTTTCTCTAATTGAGGAGGTAGATTTGGAGCAGTTTGTATCTTATCGCATGAAGAGAAAATACGATCCTCTATTCTGCGAATTGTTTTAGGAATTCTATATGAAACCAGAGTATTATTTCGAGTACAGAAGTTGCTACCCATTGTTGTTGGGACAAGTCCTGTATCTGCTTGTATTTCCTCAAGCGAATTCAGAGACCATTCACCTGCAGGAAAACTTTTTACTCTTTTAAGAACAATTCCTCCTGGATAATTTTTATCATCCTCATAGGTTATTGTTATCTCGCCATTTTTAAGCAAGCCAGCATTTGCATCGACAACCCATTTAGCAAATACATTGTTTGAAACAAACATTACTGCAAATAATATTGAAAATTGAATTACATTGCGAAGCTTCATTTAATTATCCCTTCTCTCTTTAACTTTTAAGCCAAATATCTCTCACATGAATCAGGCAACAATACAACAATATTCTTTCCAGCAAAGTCCCATAATATTTCCTTAAAATTATCCTAAATTCGGCAGTTGAAACCGAAATTTTTCAAGCCACATTATTGATGATTTTTGGCGAATTTGCACTACTATGCCATTAGCTCTTGAGCTAGCTGTTCAAGCTGTGCCTCGGATGCCTCATTAAGGGCAGACTGAATGGTCACGGTTGTTGGAAGATAAGTTATTTCCTTTGATTGCTCAAGATGCTTTTTAATCACCTTTGCAGCCATTGGCATCCAAGAACCATTCTCAACAATACCTACTGTACGTTTTTGGAAATTACGTTCAGTTAAGTGGTGCAAAAATTCCTTCATAAATGGGAAAATATCTGCATTATAGGTAGTTGTTGCAAGCACCAATTTGCCATAGCGGAAGGCATCCTCAACGGCTTCAGCCATATCGCAACGAGCAAGGTCGTTAACAACAACCTTAGGGCAACCCATAGCCTCAAGCTTTGCTGCTAGCTTTTCAACAGCCACCTTGGTGTGACCATAGACAGAGGTGTATGCAATCATTACACCCTCGCTCTCAACGGAGTATGAAGACCAAATATTGTAAAGGTTAATATAATAGCCTAAATTTTCTGTTAAGACAGGACCATGAAGTGGGCAAATTTTCTGAATATCAAGTCCAGCTGCCTTTTTCAAAACTGCCTGAACCTGAGCACCATATTTGCCAACAATGCCGATATAGTAGCGGCGAGCCTCGCACGCCCAATCCTCTTCAACGTCCAAAGCACCAAATTTGCCAAAGCCGTCAGCAGAAAATAGCACCTTATCATAAGCATCATAGGTAACTATTACCTCTGGCCAATGAACCATTGGGGCAGTAACAAAAGTCAGCTCATGCTTGCCTAAGGAAAGCTTATCACCCTCACCTACCACCATTCTTCTATCTGCAAAATCCGTTCCAAAGAAATTTTTCATCATTGCAAATGCTTTTGCGGAAGCCACTATTATTGTGCTTGGATACTTTTCCATAAATACTGCAATATTTGCAGAATGATCTGGCTCCATATGCTGTACAATCAAATAATCTGGTGTGCGGCTACCAATAGCTGTAGCAACATTCCCTAGCCACTCGTCAGTAAAATGAGCATCTACAGTATCAAAGATTGCGATTTTCTCATCAAGAATGACATAGGAGTTATATGCCATTCCGTTTTCAACGACATATTGACCTTCAAACAAATCAATATTGTGATCATTTACACCAATGTATTTAATATCTTCAGAAATATTCATAATGCACATCCATATTTATATATTTATTGTACAAAGCCAAAACAAAGCCAAAAGAGCGAACCATTTTTAACCGGTTCGCTCTTTTTTAGTGATTATAGAGGAAGAACAATGTTATGAGCAATAGTTGCTTCTATTTCACCAGCGATTTCGTTGAGCAATGATTCCGAAACAGGAGTATTAACACTTAGAATTGCCAAAGACTTACCTGTTTTTGGATTATGTGGGTTACGCATATCCTCAATATTGATACCAACCTCAGCAAGCTTGCGTCCAATTGTTGCGATAACGCCTGGACGATCAAAATACTCAAAGAACAATGCTGTACCACGAGGAACCCAATACAAACGGTCAAACTCGTCAATTCGAGAAATCATCATAACCTTTTCACCAACAGTACCACGTACGCTTACCTTGCGTACTTGGTTATTAGAGGTTACAGAAACCAAATCAACAGTCATAGATGCATCATAATTCTTATTTGATTCTGGTGCACGGTCAATATACTTAACACCATTTTCTTCAAGATACTTTAGTGCTTGATTATAATCTGTTGAGCGGTCAATATCTTCCCAAATACCATTTAATAGAGAAAGAAGCAACCACTTGCTATATGGAGCCAATGTACCATAGAAGCTTGTTTCAATAGAAGTAATAGGATAATTTGTACCTAATAAACCACGTGACAATACAGCAAGCATTGAAGCTAGCTCACAATATGATGGATCAAGTCCACGTGGGATATCTTGGTTAACAATGTAGCTTGTGATACCCTTCTCATCAAGATCAATTAGCTGCTGAGCGGCACGGCGAGCTGCAGTCTCATTTGCCTCATAGGTATTAGCACCTAGGTGTGGCATCATAATATCAGCGATATCTGCAACAGACTTAGGTCCCTCAGCATCCTTTGGATAAACATCATTCAAGAAGCGAATACCCTTAGCTGCCTTTGCATCGCGTACAGCTTGCTCATCGATAATACCAGCACGAGCACAGTTGATAAGTGTTGCACCAGGCTTCATAAGAGAAAGAAGTGAAGCATTTATACTACCACGTGTATCAGCATTCTCTGGGATATGTAGAGAGATAAAATCGCACTCACGGAAGATTTCTGGTAAAGCAACAGATGTAATACCAAACTGCTTTGCACGCTCTGCAGGAACAAGTGGATCATAGCCAAGAATCTTACACTCAAAGCCAGCCAAACGTTTTGCTACTAGACGCCCGATATTACCTAGACCAACAATACCAACTGTCTTACCAGTGATTTCGTGTCCCATGAGCTTGCTCTTTTCCCAGCCGCCTGCACGTGTTGTTCTATCTGCCTCTAGTACATGGCGAGAATCTGCGAGCATAAGTGTGATTACCTCCTCTGCAACACCATTAGAATTTGCACCAGGTGTATTCATCACATCAATGCCACGCTTACGAGCAGCCTTGCAATCAATATTATCATAGCCAGCACCTGCACGAATAACAACCTTTAGGCTTGGCAATAAATCCATAATTTCTGCAGTTACCTTTTCGCTGCGAACAATAATTGCATATGCATCTGGATTTGCAGCTGCCAAATCAGCTAACTGAGTTTTTGGCTCCTGCACTACACTATATGCACCATTTTCATTTAATAGCTTGGCAGCAATTGCGTCAAGTTTTGTTGGAATAAGTACTTTTTTCATATTTAAAGTCTTTCGTTTTTTTGCTATAATTAAGCCAAATTTACATCAAGTAACAAGGTTTATCCAAGCGATTGGCATAGGAGACACCTATTACTTAATTAAACGCCAATTAATTATATCGGAAACCATACTATGAAATCAAGACAAATTGACCAAACTCAGTCCTATAAAAGAAGCTTTTTTTCAAAGCTACTAATAGCTGGTTCCATATTCGTCGGCTGCACTACCTACGCACTCGCTTACTCCCCGAATACAGCTGGCAATATACCTGGTGATGATTTTAATATTTCGTCTGATACCTCTGCCATAATTGCTGCACCTTCGTTCAAGCAAAAAGGGCTTTTCTTTAGAGGTCCACAAAAGAAAACAGCAAAGGAACAGCTGGCATTTGCCCAAGAGCTAGAAAAAAACAAAAAATTCAAAAAAGCAACAAAGGCATATGAACACCTTGTTATTGAGTGGCCTACTGCTCCAGAAGCCCCTACGGCTCAATTGGGAGTTGCCCGAACTCTTGAGCTTAGAGAAAAACACATTGAGGCATATCGGGAGTACCAATATTTAATCAACAATTATGATGTAAGACATTTACCTGAAGGCATTTCCTACAAGGATGTCCTCAATGGGCAATTTCGAATTGCAAACTATTATTTAGCCAGACTGGACAGCTCATTCTTAGGCATAGGTAGCATTGGCGTAGAAGGTGTGGCAGATGCATTTGCTCAAATCGCAAAAAATGCACCAGAATGGGAGCGAGCAAGCGAATGCCTCCTAAAAAGAGGCCTAGCATACGAAACCGTTGGGCGATATGTAGATGCAATCTTTGAATATGAGGATTTGGTTGGCAGATATGCTGGCACAGATGTTGCAATTGAAGCCCTTTATCGAGCTGCTATTTCACGGCACCATTTAGCGATGAATGCCCCACGGGATGAAAAAACATTGAGAAATGCAATCGTTGCAATGTCTCTTGCTATGAATTCCAACCCCTTCCACCAATATGCAGAAGCCACTGGTGTTCATAAAAAAGAAATTGAAGCAAAACTAACAGCTTTGCTCTTTGAAAAAGCAGAGTTTTATGATAAAATTAAGGTAAATCCTAAGGCAGCATTAATTTCATATAAATCTTTTGTCAAAGAATTTCCTCTTGCAAAAGAAGCCCCAGAAGCAAAGCTACGCATAGAAAAGCTAGAAGCTATTGTTTCAAAGGACGAAGGGTCAAACTCTAAGTAAAACACTTTAAAAAGGAGAACAAAATGAAAGTTAAATCATTTATTTATACATTATGCATTGGATTATTAGCTCTTTCTGGTGCTGGTTGTGCTAGCTATCAGCTAGGATCAACACTTGACCCAGCACTGAAGGATGTATATGTTCCTACTGTCAGAAGCAAGGTTAATCAACCAGGCATTGAGGCAACTGTTACCTCTGCAATTATTCGCGAAATTCAACGAGAAGGAACTATGCGCATTTCTGAGAAGAAGGACGCTTCCACAATTTTGGAAATTGAAATCATTGGATATGAACAAGACACCCTACGTTACAATAGTGATGATTTAGGGCGTGCAGCAGAATACACTATGACCATTGAGGCAAAGGTTATGTTTAGAAAACTAACTGGTGCCCCAGAGGAGGCAATTATTCTAAGTGGCACATACGAAGGTGAAGACACCTTCCTCAGTGGTATGGATACAATTTCTGCAAAACAGCGCTGTCTGCCAGAAGCTAGTAAGGATTTAGCAGAGCAAATTATCGATGCCTGCATTAGCGTTTGGTAGTCGTTCTTTCTTTAAGGTAGTATAGAGAACACACAAGGGAGTTTGATTCAAAATCAATTCTCCCTTGTAAAACAAAAAAAGACCCGGAATTCTCCGAGCCTTTAAAAAAGTTGAAAACTCTTAACTAAAAATAATTAAGCTTCAACATTTAGCTTAGCATAAGCACGAGACTTACGACGAGCTGCAGCATTCTTGCTGATAACGCCCTTCTTTGCAGACTTATCAATAATTGAGCAGAACTCCTTGTAAGCCTCCAAGCTCTTAGCAGCATCACCTGCAGCGATAACCTCTAAGAATGAACGACGTGCCGTATTCAAACGGCTCTTGTTTGCGTTGTTACGTAGACGTCTAACTTCTGATGTCTTTACACGCTTAATTGCACTTTTAATATTGGGCATGTTTTAATTGCTCCTAATGATAACCAAATCGATTTGTTAAAGCGGTATAATATAATATTTTTACCAACAAGGTCAACCGAAAACTTATGGCAAAAGAGAAAAAAATTGAAAAAAAAGACAAAAAACGCCAGTTTAAGCGTTTCTCTAGGGTAATTTGTTTTATCCTTTTTTCTATTTTTCTTTACTTTTGGAGCATCGGAATTTTGCGGACCATTTTGCAATACATTCAAAGCGATTCGGCTTTAATGGGTTTCCCAAAGCCCTTCTTCTATTTTATCTGCTCGTTTTGCTCTAGCATCGTTGTTATAACAATATTCATGAATTCATTGCTAAAGCATTATATGTATTGCCACGAATTAACCCATGCACTATTCGGCATTATTACCGGGTCAAAGGTATCAAAGCTTAAGGTAAATGAAGACAATGCGAGTGTAAATATTAGTCATTCAAACCTAATTGTGGCCCTTTCTCCATACATTATTTCATTACACACTCTTATGATTTTATTCATTTATGGATGTGCTACCATGGCTTTCCCCAAGGCAACGGGATATATGCATAATTTCTTTACGATTATATTAGGAACAAGTGCTGCTTTCCATTTTGTCTTTACAATAAAAACCCTTTTACAGGAGCAAACAGATATTGAGCGAAGCGGTTTTTTCTTTTCTTACTTGCTAATTACTACATTAAATCTTTTTGGAATCGCTATCATACTTACCTGTATTGACACAATTTCCCTTGCTGAGTTCACAATAACATCCATTAAATTAGCAGGCAACACAATCGCTCACCTTTGGGCAATATTATTAACCTAAACAAGCTAACACAAACTCTTCACACACATATATTAGTGCGTGACGACACATTGTCTAACTCAAAAAGTTATAAAATTTTTTTTTAAAAAGTTTAAATTATTTTTTTTTATGATATAATAGTAGTAAAAAATTGGTTGCCCCTCATTTGTTAACAATCTTTACCTAAATTACTATTATGTCGTTAAAAATTATTTCAAAAACAAAAATCGAGGATTTAGCAAAATCTCTTATTGATACACTCTACTCCAATGTTGAGAATCAAGATCCATTTGTAGAGCACCAAATAATTGTCCCTAATAAAAATATCGAAAAATGGCTCAAGCTTGAAATCACAAAAAATCAAGGCGTTTGTGCTGGAGTTAAATTCCCTTTCTTTGATAATTTCCTTTTTAATACCCTTGCAAAACTCGTTGATGCATCAAAAAGCTTTAAGCAAATATCTGAGGCAGATTTACAGCTCCAAATTGCCAACATAATTATTTCTGATGATAGCGAAATGCTTTCCCCTCTCCGCGATTATGTATTCGGCAAAGACAGCTCAAAGGAAATTAATCAAACAAGAACTGCACGTAAGCTTTGGCAGCTTTCTGGCAAGCTTGCTAATTATATTCGCGAATACGAGTTTCGACGTCCAGATTATATAAATGCATTTTTATCTAATGATTGGATAAAAAACACAAAAGCAATCCTATTTGATAATAATGCAAACAAAGAAGCTCTTGTACTAGCTCAGGCATATCTTTGCCGAAAGCTTTTCATGGAGATATTCTCTGACAAAAATGACACACTATCACTGCGTCAGCTACTAAACCTCGCCACCAAGACAAATCCTTCAAAAGAGAAGAAGACTTTATACTTTTTCGGTCTTTCTACCTTCTCACCTATTCATGCAAATGCCTTACATCTTTTAGCACAACACTACGACGTTGAGTTTTACCATATAAACGTATGTATGGAATATTGGGGCGACAGCGAAAATCCATGGGAGAAGCTGAAGCGTTGTAAGCTTAATGAAGAGAATGGTCAACTTTTGGATAATGATGAAGCAATTATTGACAACGAGCTACTTAATGCGTGGGGATCTGCTGGACGCGAAACAATGAAGCTTCTAGTTGACCTTGAAGAGAGTGGTTCAAATGTAGAATATATTTATGAAGAGGATTTTGATTCTAATTGCAAGTCTATTCTTGCGGCATTACAAAATGGCATTAAAACAAGAACTAGCGAAATTGAATTAGAAAAACGTCCGCAGGATAGCTCTATTCAGATTCTTGCATGCCCAGACCAAAAACGAGAAATCGAAACAATATACAACTCAATTTTAGATACTGTGCTATCCAATCAAAGGCTAGATAAATCTAGTCTTATTAGCTCTCCTACTCCACGCACAGATATTTCACTTTCTGATTTTGCGATACTTGTTCCAAATATGGCAAAATACCGCCCAATAATTGAAACAGTATTCAACTCAAGAGGCGAATTACCTTATGGGTTATTGGATTCATCCGCGTCAGCAGAAAATCATTATCTCCGAGGAGTAATGGAGCTATTAACTATTGCACAATTCCATTATACACGTTCTAGCATGGTTAGCCTACTTTCAAATCCATGTGTAATGAAAAACTGGAATTATTCTGACGATGAATTGTCTGTTTGGATTGAATATATTGATAAGCTTGGAATACATCACCACTACTCACACGAAGGACTAACAGAGGATGGACTAATTTCTGGTGATGAATTCACTTGGGAATATGCTCTAACGCGGCTACGCTTAGGTTTAATCACAACTGATGAAGATAATGCAAACCCTATTCCATTGTACACAACAAACAATATGTACAAGGAAAGAATCGAAAAGTTTTCTGCTCTAATTGAAACAATATACTGTGCCACAAAGCCATTCAAAAATGAAGAGCTATCAATAGAAGAGTGGATTAAAACGCTGAACTGTGCAACTGAAAATATTCTTGGATTAAACGATGCACACATTCAGGGAAATGTGGAAGCTGCGCTATCTAGTCTTAAAACTTGTTTTAATAACAACAATAAATTTCACTCTGCATTTATACTTGAATATTTGAAGGACCGGCTATCCAATATCGCTTGTAATAAAGGTTCTTTCTTGACATCTGGAATAACAATCGCAGCATTACAACCGATGCGCCCAATTCCTTTTAAATATATTTATGTTGTCGGACTTGGAGAAGGAGAATTTCCTGGCAACAATCAAGAATCAACTCTTGATATTCGTGCATTGAAGCGAATGCTAGGAGACACAAGCTTTGCATCGCGTAATCTCTACCTATTTCTTGAGACAGTGATGTCTGCAAGAGAAAAGCTCATTCTTTCTTATGTTGCAAAGGACACAAAGAAGGATATTGACAAATACCCTTCTCCTGTAATTAAACAGCTAGAACGCTTCCTTAATCGCTTTATACTCAAAAAGAATTTTGAGGAATTCAATGTACCTCTACAAGAATACCTAACACCACAGCAATCTGGCGAAGCATTTAGCAATCTAACTGCAAACTACAATAATTTTATAGCCATTGGTAAAAATATCTCAGCAAGCGATAATTATAAAGACACAATCCAGAGAGAGCTCGCCTCATATGCAAAGCTTCAGGATAAGCTAGCCCGTTCAATTGATAACATTAAGCCAGACTTTTATGAACTAGTGAAGAACCAATTCTCACTTGATCAACATAATGAGGTTTTCTATTGGAATGAGTCTGTCCTTGCAGATTTTCTTAGAAATGCCCGTCAGGCAATTCTAAAGCATCGCTACAGAGTTGCTTCACAAACAGAAGAGATTGATATAACAAAGGACACCGCACCACAATCAATTACAGATGAAGATTCTTTTATAGAAAGCTCAATTAAACGAAGCTTATTCAACGAAGCACTTGAGCCAATAAAACACAATCGTAATCAAATACAAAACAACGAAATAGCTGAAAAAATAATTAGGGAGAATTATATGTGGAGCCAAAAAACTTCTCTATCTCCTGTAGGAATCGTTGGCGAGTATGATCTTAATATTCTTCTTTCGAAAATATTAGGTCAAGACTACGACAAAAGAAAAAATGAACAAACAATTTTCGACGCTATGGCGAGTTGTCTAACATATGATTTGACTGATGGAGAGTGGATTTCATTTAATATCGGGAAAACAAAGTCTACTCAAGAGAAAATAAATGATGGAATAAAAGAAATAAATCTTCCACCTTTAGTATATGATCGAAAAATAGATGGAGTAAATACTTCTATAGTTTTAAGTACAACGCTAGAAAATATCTACAAACATGGAAACACTTTAGTGTACATTTGTACATATAAACACGATGGAGAGAAAAGCCTATTTCTAAATTACACAATGCTACGTCCTCTTTTATCTCTCGTAATGTATATTGCAGCAGATAACAATATCAACGAGAACGACACCTACACATTGTGCATTAGAGCATCAAACCCTAAAAATGATGAAAATAATTTCACAGTAAAATCACACTACATTATCCTCAATAAACGAGAAGCAATAAAATACATTGAAACACTTATAGATGATTTGCTAAACCCAGCATCTTTAGTACACAACTACATATACTATCAGTTCAAAAATCCACTAAAAAGTATTTTCAAAGATAGCATTCCTGAAAACGACGATGCTTTTGTAGAGAGAATTAAATCAAAAGACGTCGAGTTTATTGAGGGGTTAGAAAATAACGAAGCTAATGACTTTAATGAGAGACCTTTTAACATATCTAATCCTCCTATGGGTGAAGAAGCTATCGAGGAATTATTTCCAACTGAATCCGTTGTTGATGACGAAGATCTAAACAGAATAATAAATATTATTATGTCTAGATACTACATTCCTATAGTAAGACAAATTATGACAAACAACGAATAAATTTGTGAGGAATTTAAAATGGGTAATAAAAAAGAAATTTGGGAACAAATCAATTACAACTCACATACCGTAATTGAAGCTTCTGCTGGCACTGGAAAGACATATACTCTTGAGCATATTGTACTCGAGTTAATTATCAATCATGATATTTCAATAAATGAAATTTTGATTGTAACATTTACAGAAAAAGCAGCAGGAGAAATCAAAGAACGCATCCGTAAAATCATTGCAAGTGAGTTTGACAGACTTATTACAGAGAAAAGCAATAATCAAGATGCTATCAACAAGCTAAAGATTGCACTCGACATTTTTGACTCTGCAGACATTTCTACAATTCATGGCTTCTGTAAAAAAATTCTCTCTCAATATGCGTTTGAAAACAACACAGCAATATCGCAAGAATTAAGCCAAGAGACATATACTAATGAAGCCTTTAATAATATTATCCAGAGCAAGGAATTCTCTTCAAAGGGAGGAATAGAAATTTTAACAAAATGCTTCAATGACAAAAAAATAGATACGGCCGTAAACTATTTAAACTTAGTAGAAGCAATGAACGAAACAGCATTAGACAATGTTGTTCTCGCTGATTTTGAAGAAATCACTGGCAAAGAAGATGAGATTATTTCTACATTTAATGAAAAATATCTTAAAACTAAAACAGATATTGCGAATATTCTAGACATAGAAAACTTTAATCCTGAAAATAAGTATACAATATCAAAATTCTATGATTTAGCTGGAGCTTTTGCCGTTAATGGGACAAAGCTAAAAAATTACCAGCTCCAGTTAAGTAAATACGATCAAGCACTAACAGACTTCTTATCAAATAACACTCCTATTGATTTCCCACCTAAAACACTTACACCATCATTTGACTCTAATTTTACAAAAGAAAATTTTTTATGTATTGACGAAACCGCAAAGAAGAAAAAACAGTGGCAATACCTTAAAGATATTTGCCCTGAGCTCTTCAATATTTACACAAAAATAATTGAAGCTTGCAATAAACTTTCTGAGCTCTATGCATTAAACACAAAAGCCTTTCAACATAGGCTTATCAAACTCGTTTATAACGAAAGCAAGCGTCTAAAGGAAGAACACCAAACTCTTACATTTGACGATTTAATCATCAATCTAGACAATGCACTACAGCCTAATGCATCAAATTCTGTGGCACTTATAAATGCTTTGCGTGGTAAATATAAAATAGCTCTAATTGATGAATTCCAAGATACTGATGCTCTTCAATGGGACATATTTAGTCGCATCTTTACAAACTACTATGAAAAAGAATATCCTAAAAATTCATTTTCAGAATCTCAAAATTCACTTATTGTAGTTGGTGACCCAAAGCAGGCAATTTATAAATTCCGTGGCGCAGACCTTAACACATATTTTCTTGCTAAGCACATCATATCAGAAAAGCTAGGTGGACAGGTAATGCAGCTTGACACAACCTATCGTTGCACAAATGAAATGGTTGATGTTTATAACACAATGTTCCGTCAAGATTGGTTTATCGCCAATGAATATTATTCTCCGAAAAACAATTTAGAATATTTAGATGTAAAAGCACCATTAGAAAATAGTAAATCAAGTTCATGGTTCCCTAAAGGATTTTCTACTGTAAATATAGTCGCTTGTCACGAGAATGATTTTAACGGCTACATAACAGGCTGTGCTGCTGCAATTACAGAGCTTATAAATACGAGAATCAATGAAAATGAAGTTTGTAAGCTTAGTGATTTTTGCTTCTTGGTCAGCGATACATATGATGCTTTATCTATCGCCAAAATACTAAAGGCATACAAGCTTCCATACACATATAAAAAAGACGTATCCTTATATGATAGCGTTGAAGCAAACGGCATTATCACATTGCTTAAATTCCTTCTTGAGCCTAATAATCGAAAGCTAAGGAATGCTGCTCTACTCACTGATTTCTTTGATGCAGATCCTCGTTCAATCGGAATTCTTGCAACCATAAATAGTCTTGATTTACCAAACCTTCAAAAATGGATTGAATATCTAAATTCAAATAAATGGGAAAAGCTATTTCATTCCATGTTTTACGATAGCGGATTATATTTTAGACTATGCACAAGAATGAAAAAAGATATCTCTGCTGAAATTAAGCTAGGGATATATAATCAGCTTTTTGAAGAGCTCCTTGTAGCAGCAAAAGAAAAACAATTATCTATTTACGAATTCCCTTCTTTCTTAAAAGGAATCCGAAACCTATCTGAAGAAGACGGAGATGACAATAGTTTGAAAAAAGTCACAGAGGATCCACGCATTCAAATTATGACTATGCACGCCTCAAAAGGACTTGAGTTTAAATTTGTATTCTATTGTGGCGGGTTCAAGAGAATTCCAGGTGCTAGTAAAAATAAAAGATTAAGCAACCATTATACACGAGAGAAAATAATTGAAGGAAGCTCTACTCCGAAAATAGTTAACTACTACTTTAACATGGACAACCTTCATGATCACACAAAGAGAATACTTATAAACGAAGACCTCTGCGAGATTCGTCGCCTCACTTATGTTGCAATTACTCGTGCCCAATATATGCTCTTTTGTCCTTCAGGTTCAAAATCTGAAAATGATAGCGAGGATCAAATCCCCCTAAACTATAGTTCCAAAGAAAATCTTCTTGGCTCATTTATTGGTCAAGCCTTACAAAAAGTTGATACTAAGCTTATTTCGCTCTACAACCCTAACATTGATAAATTATCATCATTTTTCGAAAGTCAGACTAATAAAACATCTGACAGCGACAAATCAACAAGCGAAAATTGCTTATCGTTTACCCCAATCTATGACTTGCCAAATTTGATGAGAAACAAAATCTCTTTGGATAGCTTTAGTTCAATCAATCAGCATCACAAGGAGGCGCATAAGGAAATTTCCTTTGATGATGAAAATGAAAAAGAGGACGATGAGCCCATTGGTGACTTCACTGTTGAAAAAAGTGAAATACAAAAAGCAACAACCCTACTCCCCCCTGGAGCCACCTTCGGTAAATGCTTCCATGAAATCATGGAGCAACTTGCAAAAGGTACGGGTGGAGTTGATTTCAAAACAGTTGCAGCATTGCCAGAACGCTACATTTTTACAGACAAGAGGTTTGAAGAAATCGTTGCTCCTGCAATGCAGAAATATGGCATAGTAAATCAATACATATTTGGCGAGAACGATAAAATTATTGACTCCGCCTCCAATGAATTGAAGCGAATGGTATGGAACACACTTAATACTCCAATTCAAATGCTTGGAGGAAAAACCTTAGGCTCAATTCAAACTGCTGATATGAAGGCAGAGTTAGAATTCTATATAAACAAAAATGATTATCTAACAGAAGAGCAAAAAAACAACATTATGATTGGCTTTATTGATTTACTCTTCCGTGTGGATGGGAAATACTATATTCTTGACTGGAAGACAAACATGCTTCAAGGCTATGACTCTGCCACAGTACTGGAGGCAATGGAAGAAGCAAATTATACATTGCAGCATGAGATATATTCCGTTGCAACAATCCAATGGTTAGAAAAACTATTTGGGAGCGAGGCAGCAAGTCTACTGGGAGGTTCAATCTATATGTTCGTTCGCGGCGGTGCAAGCCAATTAGGAGAGAAGGCAGGCTGCTACGAAAAGGTCTGGAGCCCAGATGACTTTGCTTCTGTCTGCGAGCGCATCAAAGGCGAAATAAATCAAGCAATTTCCTTTGAACAGCAAAATAGCTACTAATCTTAGATGCCTATAACCACATAGCAAGGAATAAATTATGACAAATATAGCTTTATCAATGATTAAAACAGCAGCTGACACATTAAAAGCATACACAGCAGATTTATTTGAAAAAAAATTGATTGATGTAATTGATCTTCAATATATGCGCGATGCTGCTTCTAGCAAAACCAATGGCAACACTCTTGTTTACAATACTGTCTTAGGAATTCTTACCTACCACCTTTTAATCGAAAGAAAGAATGGCGGCTCAGCAATCGACATTGCCACGAATAACATCAACGAATTATTTAATCAGTTTACTGAATCGAAAATATCATTCAATAGTTCAGAAGACTTCTACAATGAGCTTAGCAAATACGATGCTGCACAAATAGTTGATTTGCCTTCAATGAAAATCAGTTATGGCTTTGCTGCGATTAGTTCAAATGATGAGTTAATTACTCTGCTAAGGAAAGAAACAAAACCATTGATTTATTTCAAAACTGGCTCCGGCATTGATAAGCTTTGCTTTAGAGCAGATTTCTTCAGCGAATTTAACTCCTTACAATCCTGCATGGAGTTAAAAAACAACAAAAGTGCATTTAAAGGATTTGAGACCACAAGCGAAGAAGATATTGCAACATTTGTAAAATCAAAAAAGGGCGACAAAATAAATGATGAACAGCTTGCTGCTATAATCAATGGTTGCAAAAATCATATATCTATCATTACAGGTGGACCAGGCACTGGAAAAACCACCACAATCACAATGCTTCTTCGCGCACTACTCCACTTTGGCGATGCAGAGCAAATTGCCAATGAAATTGTTTTGGCTGCCCCAACGGGTCGAGCAGCCCAACGCATAAGCGAAGCGGTTCGTAATGAAATTGGTTCTGAAGAATTTGAGCATGCTGACCTACTTCGCGCAATTCCATCTAAAACGATACACGACTTACTACGTCAGAGCTTTTCTACAGAACTAACCTTTAGACACAATGCCACAAACATTCTTCACTACAAAACCATTATCATTGACGAAGCTTCTATGATTGACAATAAGCTGTTTGAATCATTTCTTGATGCAGTCGACAAAAATTCACGCATCGTTATTGTTGGCGATCCTCAGCAGCTCCCAAGCGTTAATGCAGGGAATATGCTTCAAACAATGATAATGCAATTTAATGGCGACCCTTCCTCTATCACAAGACTCACAAAAACATACCGTGCAAGTGGTGGCGTAAGTGACATCTATGATATTTCACGCACAAAGCAATTACTTGAAAATCAGAAATCTTCCGCTCCAGCAGATGGCAAGCTAAATTATGTTTGGGATGAAACGCAAAAGCCATATTGCTACTATGATTCCACCTCATACACTGCCACAGACTATGTAAAGGCAGTACGTAATTGGATAAATAAATTCATAAATGAAATAGGCTTCAACTCATTACTCCATGGGGAGGACTCAAAGATTAAAATTCTTAAACAGCTAGAACAAGCACAAGCTCTTTCCGTATTACGTAGTGGACCAGAGGGTTGTAATTATATCAATGAAAAGCTATTTGAAGCACTCTGTAGGCACGAGAAGCAACGTTTCCCTAGCTTCTATCCAATTATTATAACAGCGAACAATTCTGCACTAGGACTAACCAACGGGCAGATGGGAATTGTCCTACGTGGAGAGCTTAATAGATATCACGCATATTTTCTTGATGGCGAGCAAGTACGCTCAATTCCATACGAAAATTTACCTGCTTTTGAAAAGGCTTATGTTATTACTGTTCACAAGAGTCAGGGTTCACAGTATAAGAATGTACTACTTTTACTTCCAAGTACAGGAGAATCTCCTTTACTAACACGAAGCATTGTGTACACAGCTGTTACGAGAGCAAAGAAAACTGTGACGGTAATTGGAGGTCAGACAGCACTTGATGCATATAACAATAATACTGGAGCACGCACCACTATATGGAGTTAAAATAAATAAAGCAACGAGTAAATGCACCTAATATTGTGCGCCTTGTCGCACAATATTAAGGTTTAATCAATCTCTAATCTAAGAATTAAACCTGATACAGCAACTTCAGCGGCACTCCTATTGAAGAGGCGTGTCTTTGTTTTCATCCAGTCAGCCTTAAATTCAACTATCAGAGATTAATTCTGATTCTGTGATGGCTTTAAGTACGAGATTTAACTAGAAATAATATAACCGCATCCTATTTTTGATGCTTCTGAGAAATATGTTATAACTAACAGGAGTATTTTTAAGAAGTATTTATGCTTAATGCCACTGCACACACAACACTAATCCATCAAATTCTACTTTTTTCTAGAAAAACCTAAAAAATTATCATATTGATTTTCAGATACTTAAAAAAATTAAAAAATTTTGTTTATTTTTTTATTTTTTTTGCTTGATTTCGAAATCTGAATATGCTAAATTAATACACGTTTTTAAGGGCGAGTAACTCAGTTGGTTAGAGTAGCTGGTTTACACCCAGCCTGTCGTTGGTTCGAGTCCGACTTCGCCCACCATCCCTTTCCCACAGCTCAATGAGTCTGTGGGTTTTTTATTTCTATTTTTCTTGTTTTTTGATTTTAAAGATACTGCGATTAAAATATGTGAAGCGGCATCAAATCGCTCACGTTTAACACGCAAAAGCAAACGAGAATGTGCGAGTGCACTATCGCACACTCGCACATTCTACTGCCTATAAACTATGTTTCTACGCCTTCTTTTTCTTGGCGAACACAATATAAAATACTGGCAAGACTATTACTGTAAGAATTCCAGCTGATATTATTCCGCCAACAGATGCTGCACCAATACCTATACGATTTGCAGCACCAATACCACTTGCCATTGCTATTGGCACCATACCAAGACCTGACGCTGCCACAACCATCACTACTGAACGGAATGTATCCTCAACCGCCTGAAGCATTGCCTCACGATTATCCTTGCCTTCCGTTATTAGCTGACCCATTCGGTCAACTATCAATACTGCTGCGTTAACAACAACACCAATCAATAGCACAATTCCTAACAATACAAATATCGAGATATTCATACCAGAGACCTGTAAGGCTATAATCACGCCTATTAAGGACATTGGTATTGTCAATAACACGATAAATGGACGAATAAAACTCTCAAGAATTGCAGAAAGCGTTAGGTATGTCATCAAAATTGCCAAAAGAATTGCCTCTGCAAAATCAGCCACAGATTCATCGATCATCTCTGCTTGTCCAGATGGGCGAATATAGTAACCATCTGAACCAACAAGCTTATTCTCTTCTGCTGCAGCCTGAAGCTCCTTAATAACCGTACCAGAAGCATAACCAGGTGTTTCCGCACCGACCACCTTAACCGTTCTTTCCTTATCTACACGATAAATCAAAATCTTTGAAGCGGTCCGCTCTACCTTTGCCAATGTTGAAAGTGGCACTGGATAGCCTGGATATCCAGGTATTGCAAAAGCATCTACCTGAGCAGCACCGGGCTGCTCAGCAAGCTTAACACGAATATCAATCGTTTTTTCTCCAGCCTTATATGACGCAGCCTCAATACCATCCACATTGCCACGAAGCATTGTACCCAAGCCTTGAGCAGTAAAACCAATATCATTTAAAACAGCACGCTTTGGTGTAATCAAAAGCTCTGGCTTATCATCACGAGCCGTCGTATCAATCTGCCCTACACCAGGATTGTGCATCCCAAGCTGCTGAAGCTTTTGTGCACGGAGAGATAGCTGCTCAAGTTCTGGTCCAGAAATATTTAAATCGAGTGTATTTTGTGTACCACCTGTTGTAGATGGAATTGACACTGTGGAAATTACATCCGTCACTGTTGACAAACGCTTGCGAACATCAACAATAACATCATTTATCTCCCACTCTCGCTCATAAACAGATTTAAAAATTAACTCCAGCTGAGCAAGATACACACCCTCATTTGCTTGACCACCCATCGCATCTGCTTTACCAACAGTCATAATTGTGTAGTCTAGATCAGGCAAATCCTTAATTCTTTCAATTGCCTCTTGAGCCTTCGTTGTTGTCTTTTCCAAATCATAGTAGCTTGGGCATTCCAATCGAACAAAGATACGGCCCCAATCATCATTTTCAATCATTGTGAAGCCCAGCCCCTTTGTGCCATACTTCATTGTTAAAAGCAACACTGCAAGTGTACCAACAAGCACAAGCGTAGCAATTATTGTGCTTCGACAAATTGTTGCTATAAATTTGCTAGTACGATTACCGAGTTGAGTAAATTTTTCTTCCCACGTAACAGATAGCTTTGCAAGGCGACCATTCATCTCTGTGCGCTTCTTCATAAAAAGTGCACACAAAATAGGAGTAAGCGTAAAGCTAATAAAAATTGATGCTGCATTAACTATCAAGGTGGCAATCGCAAATGGCGTAAAAAATCTTCCCACAATTGAGCTCATCATAGCAATTGGAAGCATAACAACAACATTGGTTCCAGCAGATGCTAAAACAGCAACTGCAACCTCACTCGTCCCTTTATATGCTGCCTCCCACTTATTCTCAATTGAATCAAAACGCTTAACCACATTTTCAAGCACCACAATTGAATTTGACACTAGAATACCAGTAGACAAGCCAATTGCAAGCATAGTTGATATGTTTAGCGAAAGCCCACAGGCATATATAAAGAATAGGCTAATTATCATCGTTACAGGCATCGTAATCGAAACAATCAATGTTGTCCTAACGTTGATTAAGAACACAAACAAAATGATAGCACAAAGAATTACTGATGAAACGATATCGTCAAGAGTAGAATCAACTGTTGATTGCACAATCTCGCCATCATCAAAAACCCAAACTAATTCCATCCCTTGTGGCAGAGTGCTCTTTAACTCTTCAAAGCGCTTCTTCAAATCGTTTACGACTTGCACTGTATTACCGTCAGATTTCTTTACAACCTTAATAATCACGCCTGGCTTACCATTAAGTGTTGCACGTTGACGAACCTCCTCTGTTGCCTTTCGCACAGTTCCTAAATCTGAGAGATAACGTCGAGAGCCATCCTTTGCGACAATCTCCATAGAAGCAATCTCTTCTATGGAATTATATTCAGCATCAAAACGCAATGAAAATTCACTACCGCTCTCGCGGATGCGTCCGCTTGGCATTGTGAGGATACCACTTTGAATTGCACCAACGACCTGTGCCGATGTTAAACCTGCTGCAGCTAGCTTATTTCTATCCAACTCAACCCAAACCTCGCGTTCGTTACCACCAGTGAGCAGAACTTCAGCGACACCACTTACTGTTGCAAATCTGTCGGACAAATTATTGTCTGCATATTCATACAAATCGTCTCGCGTATATGTTCCTTGCAAAAACATTGTTGCGACGGCCGTTGCATTGATATCAAGCTTTTCAATAACAGGTCTATCTGCTGCAGCAGGTAAATCTGCTAAAATACCATCAAGCTTTTCGCGAACATTTTGTGATGCAACATCGACATCCACCGAGAGATCGAACTCAATCATTACGCTACAGACATTTTCCATACAAAGCGAGCTGACGTGTTTCAATCCTTCAACTCCAGACACAGCATCTTCAATGTACTTTGCCACATCCTTTTCCATATCCTCAGGCGAAGCTCCTAACCATGTTGTAGTTATAGTCACATAAGGCACATCAACAGATGGCAAATTTTCAAGTGAAAGCTTCCTATATGAATTAAAGCCTAGAATTACTAATGCAATGATTAGACAGCTCATTGCAATTGGTCTTTTTGTAGAAGCAGATGCTAAAAACATAACAAACCTCCTATCATTTATTTTTAAAAATCTAAATCACAGTATCACTATACAAGCACTTACTGAATTACTTGAATCTTTCTTCCATCGTATAACTGAGTTTGTCCCTCAACAACTATTTTGTCGCCCTCTTTTACACCTGAGGTAAGCTCGACAAAACCATCATTTCTTAATCCAGTAGTAACAACTACTTCATTTACAGAATCTCCATTCTGGGCAAAAACCAGCTCACCAGCCGCACGTGTAAGAACTGCAGTATCAGGTGTACCAAGAGCAGTCTTTGAGGTAATTATAAAATTAAATTCCGCTAATGAGCCTGGAATTGCTGCTGGGACATTTTCAACAAGAGCACGAACCTCAAAGGTACGAAGCGTCATATCTATTGCTGGACTCTTTGCTGTCACCTTAAATTTCCCAATTTCTATACCATCGACAGACAATGCCACCTCTGTTTCGCCAACTATAATTTTGGAATAGTAAAACGACGGTAGAAATGCTATAGCTTCAACACTACCTCTTCCTGTGATACCAACAATTTCTGTTCCTCGATCCACACGCTCCCCAGGCTCATGGATTCGTTTATTTACTATACCAGAAATTGGTGCAACAATTGTGGCGTCAGACAAATTTCTCTCAGCGATCTGAAGCATTGCTTCTGCTTGAGAAATTTGTTGCTTTGCATGCAAAATATTCGCCTCTGTAATTGCTACCTGTGCAGCAGAAGCATCGCGTTTAACAATTGCTTGTTCATATTCATTATCTGTAACAAGCTTTTGCTCATACAATCGAGTATATCGAGCAGCATCTCTCTCAGCCTTATCAAAATCCACCTTTGCTCGCTTATCATTTGCCTCTGCTACAGCAAGTGCTGCCTTAGCTGTAGCAATATCCTCTCGAGCAATTAGCACACGATTTTCAAGCTCCGTTGCATCTACCTTAAATAGGACAGTTTTATCTTTTTCGACAACTGCACCCAAATCTACACAAACCTCGAGGAGCGGTCCCGCAACACGTGCTGCCACTGTGGCAGAGTCCTTTGCTTCAATACTACCTTGCACCTTAAGTCGTTCCTCAAAGGTTCGCATTGTTACCTCCGCAACCTTAACATTCAGCACACGATCTGCTAATGTTTCTTGTTTTTCTATTTTCTTTTCTCCGGAGCAGCCAACAATTGCTAAAGCACAAATTAAGTAAATTGAATTTTTCATAGATACCTCCTTAATATATATTTTCTGAAAAAGAATAGCCCATTACATAGAGAAGATTTTTAATTGCAATATATTCCGAATAGCTTGCACGGATATTTGCAACCTCGGCGACATTTTGAGCAGCAATTGCATCAAGTGCTTCGCTATATTTAATCAATCCCTCTGCTGCTCTTGCAGAATAATCAGCAGCCTTCGCCTTTGCAACCTCTAGCTGTGCATCAGCAAGAGAGCGGGAATTTCGTGCTTCACGAACTGCTGCTTCGGCTGCAACCACACGTGTAATTATAGATAGAAATGTTTTTTCACGTTCATACTCACTTCTAGTGCGTTCAATCTTTGAGCGTTTATAATTTGCTACATTATAAAAGCCCTTAAAAATTTGCCATGTACCATTAAAGCCAAGTGAGAGATTACTGCTTGGGGGATTTCCGACCTCATTACCTGTAAATGAATAGCTTGTAAACAGAGAGACAACTGGGATGAATTCGCAAAAAGCCTGACGAACTTCATTTTCCTTCACAACCACCTGCCTATCAGCAATTGCTAGCTCTGGGTGCTGGGACAATGCGATAAGCACTAAATCTTCGATTGTTCCTTTTGGGGAGGTCAATTGTTTATAGCTTTTATCGAGAGAAATATTCGCAAGTGGATTTAGCCCCATAGACTCAAGAAGCTTTGCTTTAGCAACATTTAGCTGGTTTTTGGCTTGTTCAAGGGCAAAGGTTCTATCTGAAAGCATAGCGGTTGCTTGATCACACTCCCACGCCTTTGCAAACCCTTCCTTAAATAAGCCCGTCACACGTTCTTTTTCTGATTTAGCAGCATTTAATTGTGTTTGAATAGCTGCGAGTAATTGCTCTTGAGTAATTACTTCAAAATATTTAGTTGTAACATCAAGAGTTATGGCTTGGCGTACATAAGCCTCTGCTAGAGCTGCAGCTTTTTCATTATGCTTAACTGCGTCAAACAGGAACCAAGAAGATGGAGCAATAATTGGCAGATTAACATCAATTGACCCATGCTCATAATTTTTTGACATTGTGATTGGGTCTTTATTATATGAGCTATATCCAGCTGCTGCCGTTACTTGGGGAAGAAAAGCAGAGAAAGACAGGCTTTTGCCGATGCGACCGAGTTCTGCATCAAGGGCTGCGAAGCGAACATCATAGTTATTTGTCATAGCTATTGATATACAAGCTTCGAGAGACAGAGGTGTTGCCAACAATACCTCTTGTTTATTTTGCAAGGTATTAAGAAAATCCTTTGTTTGAGAGGAGCGAGCTTCTTCTGCATTAAAGCTCACACATCCAATAGACATTGGGAGCAGTAAAGAGCTAGCGATTATGATTATATATTTATTCATACAGCATCTCCTTTAATTAGGCCTAGCTTTGATAATTTTTTGTTAAAAAAGCATATCAAGCAATCATTATATTGAATTCAGCTATTAAATATTTTGGATTTCGTCGATAAGCTTAAGAGCGACTGTTAAATTTTCTAGGACATCTTTTTGTTTAACTGTTTTCATTGAGAGTTGGTATTTATCGATAATTCTATTTCTAAAATCGATAGCGATAGACTTTCCTTTTTCTGTTATAACGATTTCGATTCTGCGTCTGTCGGTTTTATGGGGAGACCTTATAGCGAGGTCTTTTTTTACCATTGAATCTATTAGAGAAGTCATTGTTTGGCGAGGGATATAAAGAGCATCAGCGATAGCGGCAGGTTCGCAGACATTTTCTTTAGATTCGAGATAGAGCAAGATTTCCATAATATTTTTTGGAAAAGGAGAATCTTTATAGTTTTCGTGATATGTTACGATAATTTTTCTACAGAGATCCATCCAGCTACTGAGTAAATCGTGGTGTAATTTATTTTTCTGCATAATGCTCCTATTCTGTATAATCCAATATATGATAATCCCATTTGGTATTACTTTAGCATAAAATTATTTTAAATTTCAAGATTTTTTTTACAAAGTCATAAGAAAAACTGATGCCCCTTAAAAGTTAGGAAAAGCACTTAACCTTACTATAGTTGCACTTACTTTGTCTAACAACCGCACAATGCAAAACAATACTATCTAATTATTCATTTTACATCCGCATTTTTATAAATGCGAACCCAGGAATATTACGATGCAAATCATAATTTTACGTCACATATATAGGATTCTATGCCGAACTTCATGTCGTTATTTTTACATCCGCATTTTTATAAATGCGAACCTAGGAATATTACGATGCAAATCATAATTTTACGTCACATATATAGGATTCTATAACAAACTTCATGTCGCTATTGTTACATCCGCATTTTTATAAATGTGGACCCAACTCATTGTGACAAAAGAATAGTGCATACGACTTCGGGTTGCACGGTATTTCAAAAGAAAAGCTTGGGGAAACAACTACCTGACAACAACAACTCTACACATTATTCTTACATCCGCATTTTTATAAATGCGAACCTAAATCATTGTGACAAATGAATAGTGCATACGATTTCAGATTGCACGGTATTTCAAAAGAAAAGCTTGGGGAAATCACTACCTGAGAACAACAACTCTACACATTATTGTTACATCCGCATTTTTATAAATGCGAACCTAGGAATATTACAATTCTAATCATAATTTTACGTCAAATATATAGGATTTTGTGACAAACTTCATGTCGTTATTCTTACATCCGCATTTTTATAAATGCGGACCCAACTCATTGTGACAAAAGAATAGTGCATACGACTTCGGGTTGCATGGTATTTCAAAAAAAAGCTTGGGGAAAACACTACCTGACAACAACAACTCTACACATTATTTTTACATCCGCATTTTTATAAATGCGAACCTAAATCTTCATATTGGTGTAACAACAATGGTGTGTAAATTTGCACAACAATCTCAGGGGAGCTAGAGGTATATGGCAAAATAATAACGAATATTAGTTATATCGTAAAGTTCTGCCTTCTGTTTGATAATCAATTGCTAAATTTAAATACGGAAATTTGAATTAGCCAATGCATCCATTGTTGCTCTATATCCAGAATCGATTAACTCACTGGCTTTAGAAAAATCTAATGGTGAATAATTCTTAGATAAAGGCTCAATCACGATGTCATTCTCTTGCTTATTGGTTGAAGCCTTTATTGCCTGCTTTTCAACTAAACACCAAGCCCGATCTAAAACACCAAATATATTCGGAGAGTTCCCTTTTTGAGGGCGAGATGTTTCACAAACATTTGGCGTAATGTTTATTCCAATAACCCTTGTAGCACCAAGCTTGTGTGCTAATGCTATAGGAAGAGGATCAGCCAACATTCCGTCAACCAAAAGCTGATTCCCATATTCAACAGGAGTAAAGATACCTGGTATTGAAATTGATGCACGAATTGCTGTTCGTATATTGCCAGAAGTAAACTCAACGGCTTGCTCTGAATATAAATCAGTTGCAACAGCACCAAATTTTGTGCTTAAATTTTCAATATTGACATCTGGAACAAATTTAGAGATTACCTCCATTGCCCGCTTGCCTTTCAATAGACCATTAAACTCTTTGAAAGCATTTATTGGATTCCACGTAGTTGGCATGCGAATCTCCATCAAAAGAGAAGCCGCCTCCAGTGGATTTAAATTACGTGCATAATCTTCTACTTGTTTTACTGTCCCAGTAGCATAAATTGCGGCTGCCACAGACCCAATACTTGTCCCCGTGACAACCTCTGGTTTTATTCCCAACTCATTAAGAGCATTTATCACACCTATATGACTCCACCCTCGAGCCGCACCACTACCAAAAGCAACCCCTATCACATCTTTCTTAGGCATTTTACTTTTCTCTTCAGACATAAACATCCTTTTTAATGGACTTAACATATTGGCATTCCTTATAGGTGTATAAAATATAAAAGGCGTGAACCTTTCAGCCCACGCCTTTTTTAAGAATTAGTTGCTCTTACGACCCTGAGTACCAACCTTGCTGTCGCGTGCCTTCTCGTGTGGACGTAGGCTGCGGCAAACCTTGCCAGCTTCCCAGATTTCGCTGCTGCCCATCTCATCAAGCTGAGCATCTAGCTTTTCCTTATAATCAGGAGCTCCGCAATCACGGATAACTTCCTTGCACTCTGTACCAGTGATAACACTCTTGTATAGCTGCTTAAATACAGGAAGAAGAGCCTTCTTGAACTTTGGACGCCACTTTAGTGCACCATGCTGAGCTGTTGCTGAACAGTTCTTGTACATCCAGTCCATACCATTCTCATCAACAAGACGAATCAAGCTCTGTGTTAGCTCCTCGCAAGACTCATTGAATGCCTCAGATGGGGAGTGACCATTCTCGCGTAGAACCTCATACTGTGCCTCAATCATAGCTGCCAAGCAACCCATTAGAGAACCACGCTCACCTGTTAGGTCAGAAGAAACCTCTTTCTTGAAGGTTGTTGGGAATAGGAAGCCTGAACCAATTGCAATACCTAGAGCCAAGCAACGCTCCAATGCCTTACCAGTTGCATCCTGCTCTACAGCAAATGATGAATTGATACCAGCACCAGCTAAGAAGTTACGACGAACATTCAAACCAGAACCCTTTGGTGCACATAGCACAACGTCAATATCTTTTGGAGGAACGATACCTGTCTGCTTCTGATACTCAATTCCAAAACCATGAGAGAAGTATAGGCACTTGCCCTTTGTTAAATACTTCTTAATGCGAGGCCAAATCTCACGCTGTGCAGCATCTGTTACCAAAAACTCAATAACTGTTGCCTTCTCGCATGCCTCTTCAATATCAAATAGTGTCTCGCCAGGAACCCACTGATCCTTAATTGCACGACCCCAGCTGCTATTCTTCTTAGTAGATTTTCTCTGACCAACAATAACATTGAAGCCATTGTCACGCATATTTAGAGCCTGAGCTGGCCCTTGTACACCATAACCAATAACTGCGATTGTCTCATTCTTGAGAACCTTGCGTGCCTTAGCAAGAGAAAACTCTTTTCTTGTAACGACCTCTTCTTCAACGCCGCCAAACATCATCTTTGCCATTGTATAGCTCCTTTTTCTTTTTTACACGTGTATAAAAAAAATGGTTGCCTCGCATAGATTCGAACTATGACAAACTGATCCAGAGTCAGTTGTGCTACCGTTACACCACGAGGCAAAAACTGGGTCATATTATACAACAAGCATTTATCAAAATGCAACAACTTTTTAACTTTTAATTAAAAAAAATTTTGTGTATAATTCTTAATGCAAAACACGAAATCATTCTACACGATTTTCAATAAACAAATTTGGTCAAATATCAATTATGAATAACATTCATCTTTCTATCCTAGGCAAAGCTAAACTCAGCATTCTAATTGCCATTATTGCATGTTCTTGCTGTATTGGATGCTCCAAACAAGTACAAACACTAGCAGATTTTAAGCTTGAGGAAAATTCTGGCTCTGCTATGCTTAAATATGTTGAACGATTTGTAGAGATTTCCCCGCGTGACTCTGGCTCTGTAAATTCTGGCAGGGCTGCTCAATGGCTTTCTAAAGAAATAAAAAAGTGCGGGCTCACCCCTAAAGCTGATACATGGATTGAACAAACTAATATTGGTAGAATTGCTTTTTCAAATATCTATGCAGACTTTCCAGGCGAATCCCCTAAAACAATTCTTATTGGATGCCACTATGATACAAAATCTGGCATCGGTGAAGGATTTCAAGGTGCAAATGATGGCGGCTCTTCTGTCGGGGTTATGCTAGAGCTAATGCGTCAGCTAGTAGAAAACAATGTAAAAACCAAGCACACTATTCGATTTGCCTTCTTTGATGGTGAGGAATGTATCGGAGAATCATATAGTGCACATAATGGGCTTCATGGTAGCACTCGTATGGCGAACTACTATCTTAATGAAGCAAAAGATATTTTAGAAAATGTTATTATTATTGATATGGTTGGAGACAAGGATTTAGTCCTTGAGATTCCTCGCAATGTCACTCCAAAATTGGCGAAACAGGCTATGATTGCAGCAATGGAAAATAAAAATGCTGCACGAGTGTCTCTTGCCTCAACATATTGCATTGATGACCACTGGCCATTTGTAGAGCGTGGCTTCTCCGCCATTGATTTAATTGATTACACCTATGGCTCTACACCAAACTCTCGCGATTATTGGCATACTCTTGAGGATACAGTTGACAAGCTTTCTGCTGATTCACTTAAAAAAACGGGTATTTTGGTTGTTGATATTCTTAAATTGATTGACTAACAATCTTATATCCAGAAGGTGCAAGCAAGCACTGTCGCACCAAAGCCGTAGTCTATACAGAACACGACTAGGAGTGGGGCGACGACGCACCTCACCGCTCCGAGAAAACATTAACGTGCCACATCTCGCCTCAGAAGCCCTGGGCGACTTCTCTCTCCCTCAACAACCCCCAAAAAATAAAGCTCTAAATTCAACAATCAATGCTGTATTTAGAGCTTTTTCGCTATTCCCTAAAAATTAAAGCTATACTTAGGCTAACGAATTATTATATAGGTTGGTCCAGATATAACACCATAGCGTAGGATAAATACTCCAGTTCCACCTTTGCCACCAACACCATCGCCCTGACCGCTACCACCGCCACCAGAACCTGTTCCGTCAAGACCAGGGAAGCCTGTCAATCTACGGTAGTGAGATTGCTTGGGTTCTCCATGTCCACCAATTCCGTTTGAGCCTCCGGTAGGGATTGAACAATTGTTGCCCGATGTTGAGCCTGTGTATCCTGCACCACCACCAGCGGCATAGATGCGCTCCTCACCAGAGATGTCAAATGATAATCCATCACCGCCAACACCAAGATTTGAAACGCTTGAGCCAGTAGTTGCATCACCACCTGGAGAGCCAGCACCGCCACCGCCTCCACCATTCCAGCCAGATGGGGCAGAGTTTCCACCTCTGAAGCCTTGTGCTTGTCCATTCTCATCAAGCAATGCTTCACCACCAGCATGTTGACCAGTTGATCCACCACCAGAACCACCAGCAGTACCTGCATAAAGTTTTGAGTTGCCACCAAAATAACCACCTGCAGCACCTCCGCCAAATGCAGAGAACAGTACAGTTCCATCTGAAGTAGCAATAGAGGTTATGCCGCCTTCTTTAGTCCAACCAGTAGTGTGACAACCTCCTTCACCAACTGTGATTGTATAAATGTCTGGGGTGAGTAGCTTCTCTTCTACATGAATTAATCCACCAGCACCACCACCGCAGCCTGATTTTGAACCACCAGCACCACCGCCACCTACAAGCAAGAGCTCTGCTTTGACTGGCCTTGTAATTTCCAAAATACCACTGCCACGGAATTCATGAACAACATTCTGTCTGTCATCTTCTACCCATGTTTTAACATGTCCACCATAAGCAAATGTACTTGCACGACCTGGTGCTTCGTCCTCAGGTGCACATTTTGTTACAAGTAGAATAATGACACCAGTTCCTCCGTGTGCACTTTCCTTTGAGCCGCCACTAGCAGGCCAACCAGCACCGCCACCGCCGCCACCACGATTTGCAGCAGCAGCAGTTGCATCAGTAAATGTGCCTTCATATAGACCAGCGCCGCGGCCGCCACCGCCAAGTCCACCAATACCACCATGCTTGTAGTCAGAACGGCGAACACCGCCACCACCACCATCACCATAAGAGATGGCTTCGCCAGTAATATCAGAAATTACACCAGGACCACCATTACCAGCATGCTCGTAATTGCCAAATTCATCTACGCTAGCATCGTTGTTGTTTGCTGTGTTGAAAATCTGAGAGTCATATCCGTCGCCTGCTGCACCAGCACCGCCGCCACCGCCACCGCAGCCAACACCACTTCTTCCGTAGTTTGTAGCAGCACCACCTTTGAAGCAGCCGTTTGTGCCTGGCTCATATCCAAGCATGATGTTATCTCCTGGTTTTTCATCAGTTCCAGCACCACCGCCACCATTACCAAAAAACTTTGGCTCTTCAGGGTCCCAGCGACCATCATCACCAAACCAGCCTCTGCCGCCGCCACCGCCTAATACATAAAGATTGATGGAGTTTCCATAGAAGGAAGAAGGGTAGCCATTATGACCACGAGCCTGTGGAGAGCCGCTGGAACTACGAAAACCATTCCAACCAACTGTAGCAGTATAAGCATCGTCATGCTTTAAGATAGTTGTTTCTTCCGGAGTCCAGTCAAGAACCTGACCACCGCCACCGCCGCCATTGCCACCGCCACCGCCGCCACCAACAAGCAGGATTCGGACAAGACGTACGTCCTCATCAACTGTCAATGTTCCACTGTTTGTCAGCTTTACGACATTGACACCTTCAAGAGTTGGATGTGGCTCTTCAGTATATTTACCTGTATATGAAACATAGCTGTCAGCAATAGCTGGTAACATAGAAACGCTGGCTATCAAAGAGAACAACATAGCCAATTTAGATTTAGTGCTACAAGTACTAATTTTCATTTTTGAATATCCTATCCTAATTACAAAAATATTATAGTAATAACTAACCGCTCATTTTTAAGCATTATAGCATTTTAAATAGAGAAAAACAACACTTACTGTGGATGGGTGAAAAGGTGGTGAAAAGAAAAAAAATAAATGCAACACCCTTCTGTATTAGGTGTTGCATTTGACCTGTTCAAAGTTGCATTTGCTTTGTCTTAATAATCTATTAAATAAACTGTGCTATTAGTTTGTCTGTTTCAATAATATCCTTCTCAGTCATTAAAGGACGATACTTTTCAATATAACGCATTAGTGCATCTTTATTGATTGGTTTTGGATTTTCGGAAACAGTCCGGACAAAGTTCTTATAAAGGATATTTTCTTTTGCTTCCTTTGGTAATTTAAAGCCAGTATGAAGCTTATCAGCAAATCCTTTGAATTTATCATCTGTAGCCATATAGCGATAGACTCGATCTAGAAGCCACTCCTGTTCCTCAAATTTGCCTGGTGCTACATCTGTACCTAGCTGAATTCGCTCAGAATATTTAATAAAGAAATCACGATAATATTCAAAGCGATTATCAAAACCCTGATGATACATTTCTCCACCTGGTGTAATATCTACACCTACATTAGGGAAACGCTCAAACAAGGCCTCAAGCTTTTCAGGAAAATTGGAATAGAAGAAGAAATGAGCGAAATTAACGCAAAGATTTGGGTGTTTTTCCAAAATTGCATAGCACTGACGATATACCTCTTCATTTGAGGCATAGTCTCCATCTCCATAAAACCAACCTAGCTCTCTTAGGCGAACCACATCAGGATTGTTTAGGTCCCAATATTCCTCTGGATCATTTACATGGAAAATTAGATGTGTTCGATTCTTCTCCAATTCTGCAAAAAATGGGTCATATAAATCATCTGACAAATCATGTCCAATCATTTTGTGGAGGCTAGGCTTTCCTTCAAGCATTTTGATGCCATCAAAGCCAATTTCCATCAATTCCTTATATTGGGTAACAAAATCCATACCTTCTGGCATTTTGTTTGGCACTGGATATGTATGATAGGTTAAACCGCCATGAGCAAAAGTATTCTCGTATGCAAGCTTATAAAATGCACACATAATATTATTGCAAACATTGATTTCACCTGATGGTAATGCAGCTATATTAATTGCTTTAAGCCCCATCTCATTGCGATATTTCTCTAAGGAGCCAAGGAAATATTCACCATATTTATTGTACCAAGCATAAATGTGTAAATGAGAATCGATAACAGTTTCATTTAGCATAAAAAACCTCATATTCATTTTTGTTAAGAAAATTTTATCATTTTGATTTATATAAAACAACACAAAATTAAATTTAAAATTACAGGGGGTGAAAAGACAAACTAAATACAACGCCCTTGTGCGTGTGTTTGGTGCTGCATCTACCTTGTTCTGAGACCTTCGAAATTACGGAATCATGTCAAAGAAATTGCTATTACTCTTCAACCTTCAAGTAATTGTTGATGAAAGCTAGCACTTTTCTCTGAGACTCCGCATCCGAAGCTATCTCGTATTATCTACAACTGCACAATTTCTCTTGCATGTGCATACTCTTCTGTGCTGAGGGCAGGTGTGTTTAATAAAGGGTCTTCAATTCCTAAACCAGCCCATTTGCTCGCACCTAGCTTATGATATTTCAATAGGTCAAGCCGCTCAACACATTTATATTTTTGCGAAAGTGCTGCCACTTTTTTAAGCGACTCATCTTCGTATGTAATACCTGGCACAACGACATGCCTTAGCCACACACGCTTACCAATGCTTTCGCAATATTCAAGTGTCTCAAGTGCATTTTCATTCCCTTGTCCAGTAAGCTCTCTACAAATATTTGAATTTGGCGATTTAATATCAAGCAAAAGCATATCAGCCAAATCTATCGCATTTTTACTTTTGCTTAAAGGAATGGCACCAGAGGTATCAATTGCTGTATGTATACCCGCATCATTAAAGAGGCTTAACAACGCTTCACAAAAGCCATGCTGCATTAGTGGCTCACCTCCACTTAATGTAACTCCGCCTGTTGAAATATAATTGCGACAACGCATCACCTTGTCAAATACGGCACCTGCGGTATATTCCTGCCCACCATTACTTGGCCATGTGTCAGGATTATGACAAAACTTGCAGTGTAATGGGCAACCCTGCAAAAAAATAACATACCGAACTCCGGGACCATCAAGAGTCCCGAAGCTCTCAAATGAATGTACCCTACCCTTATAGCTTCTCATGGAAGGTACGGCTAATAACATCCATCTGCTGCTCGCGTGTTAGCTTGACAAAGTTAACCGCATAGCCTGAAACACGTATTGTTAACTGTGGATACTTTTCAGGATGATCCATCGCATCTAGAAGCACTTTTCTATCAAGCACATTTACATTTAGGTGATGTGCACGATCCCCAAAGTAGCCATCCATTAACGCAATTAGATTTGCTCTCTGCTCTGCTAGATTTGCACCCAAGGATTCTGGCACGATTGAGAATGTATTTGAAATACCATCCTCTGCACAATGATATGGAAGTTTTGAGACAGAACGAAGTGATGCTACTGCACCATTTGTATCGCGCCCATGCATTGGGTTTGCACCTGGAGCAAATGGCTCACCAGCCATACGTCCATCTGGCGTTGAAGCAGTCTTCTTTCCGTACATTACATTTGATGTAATTGTGAGAATTGAAATTGTTGGTTTTGCCCCTCGATATGCATGATGCTTAGCAAACTTCTTATAGAAGCTACGAACCACATCAACAGCAATCTGATCAACACGATCATCGTCGTTACCAAATTTAGGGAAATCACCCTCAATCTTAAATTCCACTGCCAAGCCAGACTCGTTACAAATTGGTGTAACCTTCGCATACTTAATTGCAGAAAGGCTATCAACCAAAACAGACAAACCAGCAATACCACCAGCCATTGTACGCAAAATCTTATCATCATGCAATGCCATCTCTATACGCTCGTAGCAATACTTATCGTGCATATAGTGGATAATATTCAATGTATCCATATATAGCTTTGCCAACCACTCAGTAACCTTCTCAAAGTTAACCATAACCTCGACAAAATCTAGAGGGCGCTTATCATCGCTCAATACACGTAGCTCTGGACCGACTTGCTTGTTATCCAGCTTAACATCCATACCACCATTGATAGCGTATAAAAGTGTCTTTGCAAGATTTACGCGAGCACCGAAAAACTGCATCTGCTTACCAATACGCATAGCAGACACACAGCAAGCGATACCATAATCATCGCCGAAGAGCGAACGCATCAAATCGTCATTTTCATATTGAATTGATGATGTCTTAATCGATGTTTCTGCACAGAAACGCTTAAAGCCCTCTGGTAGGCGCTGGCTCCATAGAACCGTTAGATTTGGCTCTGGAGCAGGCCCGAGATTCTTAAGTGTGTGTAGAAAACGGAAGCTCATCTTTGTTACAAGAGGGCGACCATCCACACTCATACCACCGATTGACTCTGTTACCCAAGTTGGATCACCTGAGAATAGCTCATCGTAGGCTGGCACACGTAGGAAGCGAACAATACGCAGCTTCATTATAAAGTGGTCAACTATCTCCTGAACCTCACTCTCTGTGATAATGCCTTTACGCAAATCATTCTCTGCATAGCAATCGAGGAAGGTTGAGATACGCCCTATTGACATTGCTGCACCATTTTGCTCCTTAACAGCAGCAAGGTAACCAAGATACAACCACTGAACAGCTTCTTTAAACGTTTGAGCTGGGCGAGTAACATCAAAGCCATAACTTGCAGCCATCTCTTCAAACTCATGAAGAGCCTTAATCTGCTCTGCTGTTTCCTCTCGCTTTTGAATTAGCCCACTGTCCATAACATCGCGAATCATCTCATCCTTGGCATGCTGCTTTTGCTCAATCAAAAATGCTGTGCCATATAGGGCAACACGGCGATAGTCGCCGATGATTCGCCCACGGCCATACGCATCTGGCAAGCCTGTAATAATACCAGCGTGTCGAGCCAATTTCATTTCATCCGTATATGCATCAAACACACCATCATTATGTGTTTTACGATACTTGAACACATTATCAATGTGTTTAGGAAGTTCGCGTTCGTATGTGGCAAGCTGTGTTTTGACAAGACGAATTCCACCAAATGGCATAATTGCACGCTTCAACGGAGCATCTGTCTGCAATCCTACAATTTGCTCTAAATCTTTATTGATATAGCCAGGCTTGTGAGAGTTAATTGTTGAGATTGTATTTTCATCAATATCCAACACATGTCCCTTGGCGACTCTCTCCTCTTCCATTTTCTCCTTAAGCTCTGCCCAAAGCTGCTTTGTACGCTCTGTTGGTGGTGTTAGGAAGCTATCATCACCATAATAAGGAGAGAAATTACGAAGAATGAAATCGCGAACATCAATTACTCTATTCCAAGCACCAGAATTAAAATCATCGTTATATATTTCCATGGTTTTCACCCTTTCTTACTCAATATATTGTGTCTTAAAATCAAATAAACACTAAATATACATATCAACAATTGCCATTATCCTATTTTTGCAGATAAAAAGCAACAAAAATATCAACCTTTTTACTAAAGTAAAAAAAACATCTGCTTAAAACCTTTAATTTAAAGCTGGCAACAGCAATAATCAGACCAAAATCCAGATATACCTAATCGCCAATTGGTACAACTCAAGTTTTTTTACTTTGCCTATTGACTAATTAGCCGAATTAACTGGTATTTGCCACTTAAAAGGTTCTAATAATTCAACCCCTTCGCAACCATTTGTATTAATGCTATCAGAAAATTCCTCCACCCAAATTCCATCTCGGCAAACAAAATATCCAGTTTCTGGCTTATAAGTTCCAGTAACATTATTCGGGTCTATCAATTCAAATTTGATTTTATCCTTAAAATATTTGGAGAAATCTTTTGGATTATAACACCATTCAGAATACATTTCACCATCCCAAAGTAGCCTTAAAATCAAAATTTCTTCTACCTTCTCTTCTGTATCTATATCCTTTACATTAGCCCGAAATATCACAATACCATCTTTTGCTTCGAAAGGAAAGCCACGAAAAACACCCTTTAAATTGCGCACAGTACGCCAATTTTCAGGATATGCTATTGCAGAGATATAATTATCCCAGCAAATATTTTTTGCTTCCTCTATTATAAAATCATAGATGTTTTGTCGAGAGGTTGGGATGCCAAACTCTTCGTCTTCTTTTTCCTTATTGATTAGATCAGTCAAGCCTTCTTCCAAAAAGCACACAAGCTCGAGCTTCTGTGATGCATTAGTCAAGCCTTCCTCATCACCAAAAATTTCATCATATAAATCAAGCATACGAAGCTTCTCTTTTTCTAAAGCTTCCGAAATTTTGGAATCATAATACCGATAATCTAGAGCTGCAAAATATTTATCTGGGCGAAAATCCGTTCTTAACAAAGAACGAATCTTGCGTTCATAAGCATTCAGATATGCTTTTGGATTTTTACGCATATCTGGTAATGGTTTTGGTGCCTCTATTTGAGGAACAAGCTTGACGATTTCAGAATCATCATGCATAATGGCGCTAACAAATACTTCACCATTTTTTAGAAAGACATCAGTTACTTCTTTTACACCTGCTAAAACAAATCTTTTATCAACAACCTGATTGTTAAGATCTAAGAGCCCAACCTGCAAGCATTGAAGGCATTCACCATCTGCATTTAATTTATATCGTTCTGGTTCAATATTATAGATTATATATCTATTTTCACCACAAACATAGCTCCAACCAGGCTTTGACACTATGGATATTGATATTTCATTCACCACACCATCTTTAAGTTGATAATTTTCAAGCGCATAGACAACGATTGCATCCTTCCATGCTTTTGTCTTCTGGAGAGATTCCTCTTTTGAATCAAAAGCAACAAAATAAAGCACACAAACTACAAATAAAGAACTCAACACTGAGCATACAATTGATTTAAACATAAAAACACCCCCATTTTTCAATATTTTAGTACATACCAGACTATAATGTCACAAAAAACAACGCAAATAACTAGAACAAAAGTTTCATGTCCTAACTCAATAAATATGCAAAATTTTATTAGAATTTTCTGCGATATTCGGTTTAGGAAGCAACTAATAAAGGACAAATTAGACGACGGAATTTAGCTATTGCTTACCATTGCTCTAAAAATCCCAATATTTGACAGTCAGAAATAAGAATCCAATTAAATTGCAATTTCTTTTGGAGTTTCCATGCCATGGCGCTGCATATAATCTGCAATACCATCAATCACACGGATTGGTGTGGTAGGATCAATAAAGTTTGCGGTACCTACTGCTACTGCGGTTGCCCCAGCTGCCATCAGCTCAATTGCATCCTTTGGCTCCATAATTCCACCCATACCGATTACTGGCACATCAACCGCATGAGTAACTTCCCAAACTAGCTTTACAGCTATGTGGTGAATTGCTGCCCCAGAAAGTCCTCCTGTCTTATTGGCAATAACATGCTTGCGAGCCTCAATATCAATAGCCATTGCGGGAACAGTATTGCACACACTCAACGCATCGGCACCAGCCTCTACCGCCTTCTTTGCATATATGGTGATGTCAGGTACATTTGGAGCAAGCTTTGTAATCAGTGTCAATGAGGTTTGCTCACGGACAGCTTTTACCACCTCTGCCATCAAATCTGGATTTGCACTAAAGGAAGAACCACCCTTCTTAACATTTGGGCAAGAAACATTCAATTCAAGAGCATCAATACCCTCAACCTTATCAAGCAATGCGGCTGTTTCTGCATACCCCTCGACACTTGTACCCCACATATTTACAATTACAGGCACATTCTTAGTACGGAGAAATGGCATATCGTCATTTACAAAACCCTCAACTCCAGGTCCCTGCAAGCCAATTGCATTTATCATTCCACCAGGCACCTCACAGAACCGAGGCAAAGGATTTCCTGGACATGGATCCTTCTTGATTCCCTTTACTGTAATAGCTCCAAGTCGCTCTATATCTATTAGCTCAGAATATTCCAACCCATAACCAAAGGTACCAGAAGCAACGGTTACTGGGTTCTTCATTTCTAGCTTGCCAATTTTTACAGATAAATCCATTTTATGCCTCCCAAACAATTGTGCCACTCTTAAAGATTGGTCCGTCCTTACAAACTCGCAAGGTCTTCTCTACTACATTACCAGCCTCATCTGTCAAGCGAACCTTCTGGATACAGCCAAGGCAAGCACCAACACCACATGCCATGCGATGATCAAGAGACAGCCATGCCACACGGCCAAAGCGGGCAGCACGCTCATCTATCGCTTTAAGCATAGGCTCTGGACCACAAGCATACATTTCTGCCTTTGTGTCAGGGTGTGACTCTAACCATGCATCAAGAGCTGCAGTCACAAATCCCTTAGTACCGATGCTTCCATCATTTGTGCAGAGTTGAACCTCCCAACCAAGCTTCTCAAATTCCTCGGTTATTAGAATATCCTCTGCTGTGCGGCCACCAACAAAAAGTACACCCTTCTGAGGAAGCTGCTTTGCAAGAAACAGTAAAGGAGCAACACCAAACCCTCCGCCTATAAGAAGAGGTATTGTGACAGAGTCGCATAGAGGAAAAGCACCATCACCTAGCGGGCCAAGGATATTGACCTTCTGACCAACCTGCAAATCTCCCATCGCAAAGGTCCCTCGACCAACCTGCTTATAAAGAATTGTTAGTATTTCATCCTCTGCCCCACAAATACTAAAAGGACGACGCAGTGCAGTTGCCTCTAGAGTTGGAATGCGCAGTTGAACATACTGCCCAGGCTTTGAAGCTGCAGCAATTTCTGGAGTTTTAAATTTAATTAAGCGATAGCCACCTTTAAGTGGTTCGTGAAAAACAATTTCTGCATCGTCTAGTTGCATAATTATATCTCCTGATGGAATCAATGAAAGCAATAGTTAAATTATACAATAAAAGAAAAAACCGAACAAGGCAGAAAAAGCCCTGTCCGGTTTACCATAATTTAAACCAATTGGCCTAGAGCCAGCTGTCTAAATTTATATTATTCAGCAGCCTTTGCTGCTTCTAGCTCGCGCTTTACTCGTGCTGGGCGAGTTAGCTTATTGCGAATCTCTAGTGGGCTCATCTTGTCTGCTACCTCTTGTGGAACACCAAGAGCAACTAGACGTTTTTTCTGAGCCTTCTGGCGACGTGCACGCTCTGCAGGTGTCTTTTTAGGACGACGAACATGCTTTAAACCTTTAACTGCGTCATGATTCTGTAATGACATGATGGACTCCGAATTACGTAATTATTTTATTGAAGTTAAAACCTTTTTGCGAGTGCTTACGGCACTCGCCTTCTGCACTTCAAAAAATGAAACAATATTTACTCATTTTTTGGCAAAAAAGTCAAGCGTTAATTTGAACTTTATGCGTTTTTTCACCCAAATTCAGGAAAATTTTGCCAATTTTACCTTTACCGAATAATAATTGTTGTTGGACGAAGCACCTCATCTGAAAGCACTTGAACAATGCCATCACCTACAAAATGCTCATCATCAACAAATTCTGCACTTGAGCTGGAGGAGCCATATGTACCTCGTGGTACTGATTCTCCATTGATAAACAACTTATTTACCTTCGCAACCTTCTCTGACGAAGCAACATTAACCTTTGGTCCTATTGTTGCATGGTCATTCAAATATAAGGATTGCTGAAGAAGCGTATTAAGGTTCCTAAGTGTAAGCTTTGTTGCCCCTCCCTCTAAGCGAACAGGAACATCCAAAAGGCAATCTGTTGTAGCTGAACCGATTGTTACTCGGGTTCCATTTATAGCTAGCTCTTCATCAATACCAGTTTGATTACCGCCCAAGACAAAATCTCCTGGGAAGGAAATTGCAGCTCCCTTAGGAGCGACAATTGATGCCCAAATCTGATTTGGTGCAGAGGTTGATTGTATTGTGGAATAAATGTAAGCTGGATTAGGGAAGAAAATTGTTCCAGATTTATTTGCTAAATAATCTGACTCATACCCGATAACAGATGTTTCCCCCTCCAAAATCAAACCTCCAGAGGTAATGGTTAGGGTTCGTCCCTCTCCTAATGCAGTGCCGTTATTATAGTTTCTATTGATGCAAAGAGAATTAACTGTCAAATCTCTTGTCAATGCAATTGACGCACCATTTACAAAAACGTTTGCATTGCTATCTTGAACCACATCTAGTGCCTGACTTGTTGGATGTGCATTTTTAAAGCAGACAACATTTGTCTCATCTGCACGATCTCCTCGGTATGGGAAATATGCTCTATTTGGCCATTGCTTAGTGCAAATCATCCAAGGAATAATTGACTCTGTCTCGTTTCCTGGCTCTCCTCCTCCACCAATAGCATGCTTCTCCATACCATGAATAATTATATGATTTGCATTAGCACCTTCTGCTGGCTCTGTAGTAGCCTGCGTATCTGTACTGTCCACAATAAATGTTCCTCTATTAGCTTGCTCTAAGCTCATAAATTCAACACGATTTGTTGGAACACCTGTTTTAAACATTTTAACACAAGAGTAACCATTACTTACAACGAGTTTTTCTGCCCTATTAGGAATTTTTGTAATACCTGCAGCAGCCCAATCTTCGTTTGCTTGAGGTCTTTGATAATATGTACCTCCATGTAAAACCATTCCTGCCTGATGTAAGCTATTTGAACCAGGACCCCATGCTCCCCATGCATGTGCAGAGCCATACGTTACTACGCCAACAGAAGAATTTACTCCATTATATTCTACATGCCCTTCAATAACTAATGTAGAATTTGTTGGTCCCCAAGTTCCAGCATTATATAACCAATACCCACCATCGCGTTCTCCTATTCCAACACTATCATACTTTTGCTTATTGCGAACTATTAAGGTTCCAGCAAAATCGGTTAAAGCACCATTGAAATATCCTGCCGATCCATCATATATAATTGTACCCTTACCATAAACCTGCGAACCATTATTCCACCGGAAATTGGAATGCTGAGTATTTTGGCTATGACCGCCAGGATTTCCATGGTCTGTATTGATAATATGGAAAACCTTACCTTCTGGCACCTCTATTGGAGTAGTATAACCATTGCCAATCCTGATATTATTAAACGTATCTCGTAGCTCTGTATCCGTATAGTCTGGATGCTTGCCACAATCATAAATCAACCCATTAGGCATTTCTACTGACAACAGATTAGGCTTATCCGCTTTTTCATTTCCTAAATAAAAGAAAGATTCCTTACGAACAACATCCCAACGTGCCAATCCTGTAACTCGCAACAAAGCCTGAGAACCATCACTTGTATCAAAAGTAAGTGTTGCTCCATTCTTTCCTTCAATTCGAATCGTTCCCCTAGACATATCTATAGAAGGCCATCCCACATATAATGCTCCGACAGTTACATCTGTATCAATAAAGCATTTCTTATCGTTATAAATTGGGATAATAACCACATCATCCTTACCATTTGGATAAGATGGCTCCGCAGTTGGGTCAGTAATATTTGTCCATAATGTTAAATCGGACCAAGTAATATCTGCTTTTCTCGATTCTGCAACGAACACATTACCCTCGCCCTTTGGTGTTGGTGCACAAATCGCTAACTGCATTTCTGCTTTTCTTGTAAGTTCGCCAGTTGTAACATCAATATCGTATTCGACCACAGTTGTAAATCCTGTCTCTATCGCAGTCATTGTTACTCCATCATCCTCTAATACGAATGGGCGAATATCCTGAAGCTCGTAATACCCCTTAGTGGTTTTTAACCGAGGAAGTGTTATCGTATCCCCAACCTTTGTTACTACAGGAACATATGAATTTATATATCCAACGACAAAATTATTCTTACCAAGCGTTACTTCACGGATTTTTTCTGTTTTATACTCATTCCCATCCAAAGCGACAGTAGCAACTACCTTTACAAGATGTGTAGATCCTTTAGCGCCATAGTATACATAACCCATTGTACCACCGCAATTTTCCCATGACTCAACAAATTCCCCATCTATAAATAGTTCTACATCAACTACTGCTCCATCTTCAACGTTTATTATATCCCACTCTATACGATACCCAAACTCATTAGGGTCAATTCTATTTGCCAAAAAACTAATCTCAGATATTTGAGCCGGTGCCTCTAATGTAGCTTGCGTCGTATCATATGGCACATAAGTGACGACTCCCCAATCATTTTCTATTCCAAGACGCAAATAGTAACTTGTATTAAGAGCGAGTCCTTCAACAACCAAAAACTCAACACTATCAATTTCAGCAGACATTTTCTCTGAACTTATTGCATTACTAAAATCCTCTGATGTAGAAGCCTCTGCAAAAATTTTTACAGCTTTAGCACCAACGCCAAAATCAATAACCTTGCCTGAAATAGTGATACTATCAATACTTGAAGAAAGAAAATCTACTATTCCTGCTGGTGCTCCTGGAGTTAATGTTTGAAAAGAAATTATATGACTCTCTGCTCCTAAATCAAAGTTGTTTTTTGAAACAAGCTTTACAAAATATGTTGTATTTGTGGTTAATCCAGAAACTGGAATTATTCTTGTTGTTGGAGCATCAAATCTTTCTAGCTGTGTTTTTAGAAAATATGTAGAAAAATCTTCTTTTTCTGAAATAATCAACTCAGAATCCACCCATGAGGCATCTTGGGAAAAGTCTGGACTTGTTCCAAGATTTCCAACTAAAACAGAAATTGAAGCATTTGTATATCCAACTTCTGTAACTATAATGCCAGCATTTGGCTCTGCTTTTTGATCATAATTCTGTGCAATTCCAGATGTTAGAAAATCATCCTTTGACACTGTACTGTAGGATGCTGCAATCCAATCTGCGGAACGGATTTGATCAGACAAACGCATCTCATCAATTGCACCATAAAATCTTTGATCGCTCCACTCATTACGTCCTAGCCACATTTCTCCAAATTGGTCTAAATTTTGAACCTTAGAGGCATTCATTGTTGATTTCAATTCTCCATTGATATAAAGCTTCATACCCCCTGAAATTGTTGGTTGGAACGACAAAGCAATGTGATACCATTCGTTCACATTTGGAAGCGTAAAATTAGCCTTATGGTCCTCAATTCTTGGTGTTGTAACAGTTATTTGATTTTGGCTAGCAATTCGGAAAGAAATAAATTGATATTTTCCAAAAATTGCACGACCATCGCCAGCTCCGCCATACACTGCAGGATTAATCCAACCTTCAACTACAAAACCATTTGCAAGGTCTGAATTTTGCATTGTTGATCCACAAGAAATTCCCTCACCTGAAATATTTGGATACCAAACTGAATTTCCAATTACACCATTTGTTACAGAAAGCTGTGATGTACCAGTGCCATCGTAATCATTTGCCTCATCTACAGGGCTTGTGTTTTCCATGTACCAAACGCCTTTATATGAGCTCCATGGATTTTCAGAACAAATATCTTTTCCTTTTGTTGTTGAACCATAGCACATTACAAACTCAGTGCCATTTGTCATTTCTGGAAGAGAAACCCAGATATATGATGTACCCATTGGGTCCCAAACCTCAATATCAAACGGAATTCCTTTTCCTTGCATATCAATAAAGCAAATATCACTGCCGTTATCATTTGATGCAACATCAAAGTAGCTAAAGCGAGATGGAACATCATTCTCGAGCTTTACAAGAACAGGGAAATTCTCAAGTGTCTCAGTTCCCTCATATCCTGAAACGGAGAATTTTACGCCATGAGAAAACTCACCAACAATAGGCTTTGGCAAAGCATCTGCTGTAAATGCAGACAATGGCAAAAGCACAACACACAATACAGAAATAATTTTTGAGATTTTTTTCATATTCATACAACCTACAACATTAAAACAATACTAAAAATTTTGTTTCATAAAACTACAATAAGTACTTAATTGTAAATGCCTAATAAAACATATAACCGCATAAAATATTACTATCTATAGCATCTATTGTCAAATACTATATTTCGCAATATACTACCCTTTCCCAAAGCAATTTGTCAAGAGAAAACACACTGCGTATGCCCGTGTTCGCTACCCTCAGTAGCAATGAAACAATAAATAATATCGTTTGGTTGGGGGGCTGTCTCCAAAGCAATAAATGTATGCGTTATTTTTGGGGTTCAACATGCACGATAATATGTGTGCGTTGACCAAAGCGTTCTTTTATTCGATGCTCTATTTCTTGCGTCAATTCATGCGACTCAGATACAGGCATTGCACCTGGCAGGCGGATATGCACCTCAACGGCATAATTTGTTCCAATGCTTCTTGTCCGCAAGTTATGTGGATCAGAAACATACGGTATCTTTTTAATTATTTGAAGCATTTCATCCTCTATTTCATGAGGAAGTGATTTTTCCAGCAAATCATTAATGCCTGGCAAAACAAATTCTATAGATGATTTAATTACAATAACACTGACAATTATTGCAGCAATTGGATCAAGAACAACCCATTTGTCTCCTAAAAAAAGTGCACCACCAATACCTATCGCTGTGCCGACAGATGAAAAAGCATCAGACCTATGGTGCCATGCATTTGCGATTACTGCCGGGCTTGAGAGCTCTTTACCTTTTATTACAGTATACCTATATAGTAGCTCCTTTACAACAATAGATGCAATTGCCGCAATAAAAGCGATATGGCAAGGGCTCGCAAGTGTTTCTCCTTTAGAAAATGCTATTATTTGGAAAACACCATAACGTAGGATACCAAAGCCAACGCAAAATAGCACTAGCCCAACTAATACTGACGAAAGCGTCTCAAACTTTCCATGACCGAAATCATGGTTTTCATCTTGGGGTTTTTCTGCAATTTTAACAAACAGCACAACCGCGACATCTGTAGCAAAGTCAGACAAAGAGTGAATAGCATCAGCGACCATAGCTGCACTATTACCTAAAATACCAGCTATCAGCTTAGCTGCTGTCAAGATGATATTCACAACAGCACCAACAAAAGTCACCTTACAAATTTTTGTTTCACGTTCGCTCATTTTTATATTCTATTTTCGATTCTTCCAATATCTGTGATTAGAACTTTAGTTTTTATATAAAAAATACTAACAAATTTATTATTGTAAATCAACTACCTACAACAGCAAAAAAAATGGTATTTTCCCGGTGTGAGTTCAAGAGCTATCAGACATTCAGAAATGAAACAAATGCTGTTGGAAGCTGTTTTGAATCTATCAGATTTGAACAATGCTATTTTAAACACCTTATAAAAGCAAATACTTCTAACGAAGACACTTATAATGTGACTATAAATTTTATATCAAATATTGTTTATAACTGTGGCAGTGCAACCTACGATGACCCAACATACGAAGCGGGATTTTTCTCTAGCGGGAGGAAAGAAAATTTCGGTTTTAACTGCCAAATTTTATGTTAACAGTTGAATTTTATTTCCTTAAGCTCTATCTCTCCTTCACCTTTATAAACAAGGAATAAAGGAGCAACCTGGCCTGCCTCTACAGGCAAATCAAGAGAAACCTCCTGCCACTCTTCTGGTGCAGCCAATTCTACTTTGGCGATAACCTCACTACTCTCTCCTAATTTTACCAATAATTCCCCTTTTGGAGGAAGCTCACCAGCCCGATAAACCACACCCAATTTTGTTGGTCCTGTAAATTCAAAATACTTAAATCCAATATGTGTATTATTGTCAATTTCAGAAATAATGCGTTCTCCATTTTTACAGATAATATGTGGCAATCTCATTTCTGGACACTTGCCATGCGGCATACGATAATTCATTAGATTGCAACTAATTATTGCCGGATATACCCCCTCTGCAATTAGAGGTCCATTATTCAAGCCGCAGGAGGTTACCTCAACTTGTGGTATTGTGCCATCTGGTAAAATTGTAATTTTCTCTGCACAAGCCTGACGAGAGTACTCCCACTTTGTGGTTTGGCGATGATAAAACACATACCATTCTCCATTGATAAATTCAATACTCCCATGGTTGTTACCTGTGCGAGTTACGCGATCTTTAGGCAAGCGCCCATTCAGTCCAATATCACCATTAGAAATAATAACGCCTCCAAGCTTAAAATCTCGGTCCGGATAATCGCTTATTGCATAGACTAGTTCATGCCCTTTGTAGGAGGAATAAATGAAGTAATATTTCGAGCCAACCTTACGGATTGAGCTTGCCTCAAAGAATGGGTGAGCCTCCCACTCTGTGCCTTTCACCATATTGGGGATAATATGCTTTGGCTGATTACGAATTGTTAGCATATCGTCTTCGAGTTCTACAGTTACCGGACCAAAGCAGCCACCCTCCTCTTTTTGTTCTTTAAGCACTTGCTCTCTAGTTTTTCCCAATATGCGCATTTGATGGAAAATACAATCCTCTTCCGTAAATTTTGGATCTTCGTACCAATTGTGCCAAACACCGTAATAGAGGCGTATTACCCCTTCATCATTTATTACAGCAGGATCAAAAATGCCAAATTTTTGCATAGGAGTGCCATCTGGATTACGAACAAAGCCGTGATACTGAAATTCACCATAAGGGGTATCACACACTGCCACGCTAATAATATTGCTACAACCATGAGTATCTGCCATTGAATAATAGAGATAGTAGCGGCCATCATTACCCTGGGTAACATCGGGAGCATACATTGCACGATATTTCGAATAAAGAGGGTCCTGACAAGCCTTAAAGATCACTCCATCGCAACGCCAATCCTTAAGATTGTCTACAGGAGCAGAATAGGTCACATAATCAAGCATACAAAATCTATCGCCATTCTCTTTATCGTGAGAGCCATAGACATAGACACGGTCACCAAAAACATGTGGTTCACCATCAGGGACATAATCATTCAATGCGGTAAAAGGATTAAAAACCTGCTGCTTCATAAATTTCTCCTTAAACATAAAAATTGCGGGGTAATTGGGTCTTTCAACAAGTAAAATAGTACCAAAAAAAGCATAGCAAATCAAATATAACCATAAATTTCGATAATTACATCATAAATTTCGATAATTACATATAGACATCTACGATTTTCACGCAATTTAGCACAAATTTAGCGATTTAACACAGTTTGTACCTGCGTGATTATTTGAGGCACGGGACTTGGCAAGATAATAATTCAGACACAACCAAGTTAAATACCCGATTGGGGCTAATTTATTTCCCGCTTCAACATTGCATAAAAAAATCCCAAAAATATTAAAACTTTAGTTTACATAATTTTTATTTTTTGGTATAATTTTTACTATTCAAAACCACCTAAAAAGGCGACTTAAATTCTATAGGATGCGGTCCAAAATTTTAACACCTACACAAAGGATATAAATGAAAAGAACCAAGCAAGGATTTACACTTGTGGAACTACTAGTAGTTCTAGCTGTTATTGGCATTCTCGCAGGGATGATATTCCCAGCACTAAAAAATGGCATTAGCAAGGCCCAGGATGAAAAATGCAGGACAAACCTGAAGCAGCTACACACAGCCTGCATTAGTTATGCAAATGACCATGGTGGTTTTTTGCCTTATGCTCAATCCTTTGAACGCGTTGGTGATACGCCTAAATATGAGCAGATTTCTGGCTGGATTTCTTGGGCTCCATCCGACTGTGATTTAGACACCTTGAAATCATACAATGGTAAACCAAAACCACATTCTGACAAGCTCTATCATGATCGTGGCTATGGAAAATATGCTCGTTTTGGTGTTGAAAATGGTACTATTTTTGAATATATGAACGAATCTATGGAGCATTATGTTTGCCCAGCTGCGGAAAAAATTTCAAAGGAAGAAAACAAAGTCAAAGAGGAAATTTACCGCACTTATGCAATGAATGAATATTTCTACACCGAGTCTTACCCTAAATGGTGGGATGGATCTAGACCTCTCACTGGTATTGGAACAAACCAGGAATACAATTGCGATGATGGAACTAAGACAAAAAGACGAATTCCGGAAGCCTCAAAACTTCTACTATTTTCAGAAATATTAGTCCCTACATACGGTGCAAACCAGGGTATATTTAGAGCAAAAAGAGAAAGAGGCAACGCATGTCGTCACGGAGATTGTATCTTGGTTGCTTGGGAGAAAGGAAATATTGATACCGTAAACACTGATGTTATTATGCCTATACACCAACGTAAAAAACAAAAGGACTTAAACACCTCAGAGGTGATTGATTTTGGGTTTTCTTTCGCAATTTTTATGGATGGACATATAGAACAAGTTCAACAATCCTTCATGATTGGTGGGAAAAAATATAACACCCTTTGGTTTTTAACTAGAGGCATTGACCCTAAAAATACAAGCGATTTAGGTGCCGGATTTAATCAATAAGTAAAGCACATTGTAAAACTATTAGAACAGCATCTTGTTGATAAAGCATACATTTGCTTTATTGAAAACTCTTAAAACACTATTTTTATGAAAAAAACAAATACTAAAGAAAAAAACACCTCAGCTGAGAAAAAGGCAAATTCTTCAAACAAAAAGCCAACAGTAAAAAATCCTGCTCAACCTAAAGCACAGTCAACGAGCGAAAAAAACAAGAAGGCAGCTGCTGAGCCAACAAAATCCACAAGCACCATCAAGCAAGAGAATCCACCTAAAAAGGCGAAAATCCCAGCTGCTGTTAAACCAATGGAAGACACCAAGAGCAAGAAAAAGGCTGAAACTAAAAGCAAGTCCAAGGTAACACCTAATGCTGTAGACGAAAAGGATTTTGTTCTCATCGAAAAAGAGGATGAGGTTTTCGGTAAAACTACAACTAAAAGACAAAAAAATTCTCATAAAAAAGATTTTGATTGGGCCGAAGAGCTTGATAAAACCCCAACAGATGAGAATGTAATAGATGAATGGGAAGAGAATTTCGATGAGAATCGTGAATTAGCTCCTTCTGACGATGAATTAGCTGAGCTTGAAGTTGAAGTTTTAGATTTTGATGATAAAGAAATCAATGAACTCATCAAAACAGAAAACAATGGCTTCGCTAGTGATAGCAGCAATGACGATGATGAAATTATGGGTGGAGCATCAGAGGAGGATGACGAAAATGATTTCCTCTCCGCCCAAGGTAATGATGACAGTGACTTCTCTGGCTCCAAGGGCTTTGCTATTCCAGGCGAGTCTGAGGATGATATTGAATCCTTTGGCATTAGCTCTCGTCAATCTGATTTTGAAATTGAAAAGCTCCAAGAATTGGTTAAAGCTGCTGAAGCTAAAGGCAACTACCTAACTTATGAAGATATCCATGAGATTCTCCCAGAAAATACAACAAATCCAGACACCATTGATTTGTACATTTCTGAGCTTAATGCCCTTCAAATTGATATTATCAATTCTGCCAGTGTTGAGGAATATCTCAGCAACAAGCAAAATCAAGTCCAAGATAGTAATGCTACCCAACCACGACCTGATTTCTATGATGACCCTATCCGTATGTATCTCCACCAGATGGGGCAAGTACAGCTTTTAACTCGTGAACAGGAGCGCGATATTTGCATCAGAATTGAAGAAAACGAAAAGATTATTAAGGGAAAGTTTAACCGCTATGGCTTTGCTGCTCGTATGTATCTTGATTTGCTAGAACAAATCGAGCATAAAGAAGATCGCTTTGACCGTATCGTTATGGACAAGTTTGCCGATAATCGTGATGCTTATATTGCTAAACTCCCTACATTTAGAAAGGATCTTGAAACTTTAAGTGGTGAAATTTTTAAGGCATACGAATCCCTTAAAAAGGCTAAAAATAGCACAGCAAATGTCTCTGTAAAGCGTCGCGAAGCAAATATTGCTGATAAACAGAGCAAGCTTAATGATAAGTTCACTGATTTTCTTGCTAATTACGAAAATCTAAGTTTCAAACAAAAAACTCTTGAAAATCTTGCTCAAAGAGCTGAAGAAGAAATTTACAAGGCTTATAAAAATCTGCTTGCTGAAAAAGAACAAGTTGAAAAAACGCGTAAAACTAAAGCACGCGACGAGAAGATTAAGGAAATCGAAGAAAAGCTTGAAAAAATCGCTTCAGAATTCTTGATGACACCTGAAGAGTTTTTATATGACTTTGATAAGCTTCGTCAAGCTCTAGCTGAAGGTGCTAAGGCTCGTACAGAAATGGTTGAAGCAAATCTACGTCTTGTAATTTCAATTGTGAAGCGTTATATGAACCGTGGTCTATCGTTCCTCGATTTAATCCAGGAAGGAAACACTGGTTTAATGAAAGCTGTTGAGAAATTTGAATATCAGCGTGGATATAAATTCTCAACATACGCTACATGGTGGATTCGTCAGGCAGCAACTCGTGCTATAGCAGACCAAGCACGAACAATCCGTATTCCGGTACACATGATTGAGACAATACATCGTCTTCAACGCATTCAGAAGGCACTTGTTCAGGAGAATGGGCGTGAGCCAACTCCAGAGGAGATTTCTGAGAAGATGAATCTTCCTTTGGATAGAGTGCGTCAGGTAATAAAAATGTCCCAACAGCCAATTTCTTTACAAAGTCCAGTTGGTGATAGTGACGATGCACACTTCGGTGATTTTATTGCAGACACTGGTGTAGAAAACCCAGCCGATATGGCATCTTATGCTATGCTCAAGGAGCGAATTGCTGAGGTATTGAAAACACTAAGCGACCGCGAAAGACAAGTAATTGAGGATAGATTTGGCTTGGTCAATGGCTATCCAAAAACTCTTGAGGAGGTCGGCAAAGCATATAATGTTACTCGTGAACGAATTCGTCAAATTGAGGCAAAGGCATTAAAGAAGCTTCGCCACCCAACACGTATGAAGCGTTTACAAGGCTTCCTAGAAGGAGATTAATAGATAAAAAACAATTTGAGGAGGTCGGAGGACCTCTATGAAAGAAGAAGAGTGTGCGACGGGATTTTATTGATTGACTGAATTTGTATCCTAAATCCTCTCGTGCCTAACAAGAACCAGCGGACGTGGACCGCTTTAAAAGAAATCCACAATAGAAACCGAGAAAGAAACAAAATGGAAAACATATCCGAAAACACAGAAGCAACAGTAATCAACACTGTTGCAGAAGACGCAGTGGAGAAAACAGATATCGTTGCTGCAGTTATTACTGAAGAGAACGATGCAGCACCTATTACTGAAAGCGAGCTAGCAAGCACAGAAGAAACCGCTACCACAACTGCTCTACTTCCACCATGCGACAGCAGTGAAAATTGCAAAGTAGAATGTTATCAATGGGGCGGGCTTATCGCTGTTGCCGTTCTTATTATCATTGTTCTTTGCCTAATCGTAAAAACAAAAAAGCGTTCAGCAGGCAAGGGCAAAAAGAAGTCCTTCAAGTCAAACCCAAATGCTGTTGAAATCTATGTAGGCAATCTAAGCTACGAAATGGGAAATTCCGATTTACGTAAGGAGTTTGAAAAATTTGGTATTGTAACATCTGCACGCATTATTACACAGCGTAATAGCCGCAAGTCCAAGGGTTATGGTTTTGTAGAGATGCCACATCGCTCTGAAGCAGAGGAAGCAATAAGAGCATTAAACAATAAGGAAATTAAGGGTCGTAAGATACATGTTAATGAAGCACGTGCAAATACTCGCCACGGCAATCATTAATTTGAGACATCAGTCATTACTCTTGATACATACTTAAAATAAGAAAGAAATGCTTGTAAAGGTAAGCAAATAAAATATGAGTAAATTAACATCTTTTTTCAAAAAACCATGGGAGCGTGATGGCGGAAGCAAGTCATCCTCAAAGCGCGATAGTGGCTTTAAGAAGCCATGGGAGCGCGAGGGTCGCGAAGAGCGCGGTAGCTTTGGTGGTCGCGGTGGCTTTGATAAGCGTGACCGTGGTGGCTTTGGTGGCGGAAGCAAGCGCGACAGTGGCGACAACAGCTTCAAGAAGCCATGGGAGCGCGAGGGCGGCTTTGAGCGCAACGAAAAGCGCTCTGGTGAAAAGTTTGATGGCGGGTTCAAGCGTAAAAGCTTTGACAGCTCAGCAGAAGAAGCCCCTACTAAAAAAACGGATTCAATACCTGCACGCCCAGAGGGAGAGCTACTATTTGGTCGCCAACCTGTAATTGAGATGCTTAGAGCAAATCGCCGCCAAGTGCTGGATATGATTCTTGCTGATGGCGTAAAGGATAGTGATGAGGTTGATGAAATCAAAAAGACCTGCGAAGAGCGTAGCATCCGCATCCTAAAGCATAAGCGCGAAACTCTTGATGCATGGATGAATTCTGCAAACCACCAGGGTGTTGTAGCAGTTTGTGCGGACTACCCTTATGTAGATATCGATGAACTATATGCTGAAGCAGCAAAAGAGGATGAAGAGAATCAGCTCTTTGTTATTCTTGACCATGTGGTTGACCCTCAGAACCTGGGCTCGATTATTCGCTCTTGTGAGTGTGCCGGAGCAAAAGGCATCGTTCTACCAGCAGATAGAGCTGTTGGTGTAACACCGGCAGCTGTTCGTGCATCAGCAGGTGCAGCAGAGCACATCCGCATTGCTTTAGTTCCAAATATTTCTGAGGTAATTGAACGCTTAAAGAAGTACAATGTTTGGTCCACAGGTCTTGAAGCACTTCCAGAATCCAAAAATTATACAGACATTAACTTCAAGGGTAAGGTCTGTATCGTTATTGGAAGCGAAGGTCAGGGGCTTGGTAGATTAGTTCGTGAGCGCTGTGACAACCTAGCACGCCTACCTATGTTCGGTAAGGTAGGTTCATTAAATGCTGGTGTTGCTGGTGCTTTAGCAATTTACGAGGTAATTCGCCAGCAAAATGCTCAATAAGCATTTAACAAAAAGAATTTGAGTTTTAATTTATTATGGCAGAACAGTTCAAGGTTTTAAAAACAACAAAGGTGCTTGGCAATGGCTTTGAAGCACGTAGATCTCAACTAATGACCTCTCATGGCATTGTTGAGACTCCATGCTTTATGCCTGTTGGCACCCAAGGGACAGTAAAAACCTTAGAGCCTAGAGACCTCAATGAGCTAGGTGTTGGTATGATTTTGGCTAACACCTATCACCTTATGCTTCGCCCTGGCAAGGAGATTATGGAGGCCGTTGGCGGCTTACATAAGTTTATGCAATATGATGGCCCTATTTTAACGGATAGCGGAGGCTTCCAAGTATTTTCTCTTGGCAAGCTTCGTAAGATTCGTCAGGATGGTGTTGAATTTAATTCACATATTGATGGGAAACGCTTCTTCCTGGGTCCAAAGGAATCAATTGCTATGCAAAAAGCAATTGGCTCTGATGTGGCAATGTGCTTTGATGAGTGCATCCCCTACCCTTGCACTCCAGAATATGCACAAAAATCCATAACCAAGACATTGGCTTGGGCAAAGGTTTGTGCAGAGCAAGAGCGTGCAGAAGGGCAAAAGCTATTTGGCATTGTTCAGGGTGGCGTCTATCCAGAGCTACGCAAGCGCTGTGCAGAAGGGCTTGTGGATATTGGTTTTGATGGCTATGCTGTCGGGGGAGTAAGTGTGGGCGAACCGGAGGATGTCCTTATCAAGGGCGTTGAGGATAGCACACCATACCTTCCTGAGGACAAACCACGCTACCTAATGGGTGTGGGAGATAGGCTACAAATTGTTGAGTCTGTCGCACGCGGTATTGATATGTTTGATTGTGTAATACCAACTCGTCATGCTCGCAATGGCTCTGCCTTCACACGCCATGGCTCTGTTCAAATAAAAGCTGGTCGCTATAAACAAGATTTACGTCCTGTAGAAGAAGGCTGCACTTGTGTGTGCTGCCAAAACTTTACTAGGGCATATATTCGTCATCTGCTTAATGCGGGCGAGGTTTTAGGCATTCGTTTGCTGACCCTTCATAATATTCATTGCTATATGGAGTTTATGCGTGAGCTTAGAGCTTCATTGGATAATGGAAGCTTTGAAGAATTTAGGCGTATCGCCCATGAGGAGCTACGCAGCAGTAGAGATTAATTTTTAATAAAAAAGAAAGAACACAAAAACTATGAACACATTAACAACAATATTAGCAAATGGTACTCAACCACCACCACAAGCTGCTGGAGGTTTTGCATCATTCCTACCAATCATCCTTATATTCGCTATTTTCTATTTTATTCTTATTCGCCCTCAACAGCGTAAGGAAAAAGAACGTAAACAACAAATAAATGAACTACGTGCAGGAGCAAAAATTCTTTTTGCAGGTGGTTTAATCGGCAAAATTACAGAAGTTAAGGAATCTACATTTATGGTAGAGATTGCACCTAACACAATTATTGAAATTGCCCGTGGTGCTGTGCTACGTACAATCAAGGATGGTGAAACCCCTTCTGTTGAAGCACGCTAGGTTATATTAACAACAAATATTAATAAGGTATAATAAATATGAAAACTGAAGCATTATGGAAATGGCTTATACTAATTGTATTACTAGCATTTTCATTTATTCTAATTGGTACAAATGGTAAAAACATTCGTCTAGGTCTTGACCTTCAGGGCGGATATAGCTTCACTCTAGAAATTGATCAAGAAGCACTAAAGCAGACAATTATTGAGCGTGCAGAGGCTGAAGGAAAGACTCTCTCAGAGCAGGAAATCGCTGTTCAGATGGAAAAAGCGATTAGCAATGCAAACGAGACAGCTGTTGAAGTTGTCCGTGCTCGTATTGATGCTCTTGGCACTGAAGAGCCAGTTATCTCCCGCGGTAAGAATGGCCGTATATATGTTCAAATGCCAGGTGCAACTGAAGAGAAGCGTAAGCAAGCAGAGGACCTAGTTCGTAGCGTTGCTTTCTTAAAGTTCTCCCTTGTTTCTGATAACTCAGACCAGATGACAACAAGACTTTTGGCTGATGACAAGGCTCCTCGTGGCTATAAAATGACAGAAGACAGCAATGGCAATCCTTGCTATGTTAAGGATTTAGACCAAAAGGTTGACTACACATCCCCAGAATATGCACTATATCTTCGTAAGTTTGGCAATCCTCCTCCAGGAACAAACTTTATGCTAGAAAAGAAATCTGAGGAAAAGATTGACTACTACTTCCCTATCTTCGTTAAGCGTAAGGTCGAGCTAACTGGTGAAAACCTCTCTCGTGCTAAGGCAGACTCAAATCCTCAGACTGGTGAGCGCGTCGTTAGCCTAACCTTTGACTCTGCAGGCAGAAAGAAGTTTGCTAATGTTACAGGTAAAAATATCGGCAAACGTCTAGCCATCATCCTTGATGATGTCGTATATTCTGCTCCTGTTATCCAGACACGCATTGACGGAGATGCAATTATTACTGGCAGATTCTCTATTGAAGAGTCTCGTCAACTACAGAATGTCCTAAATGCTGGTTCTCTTCCTGCTCCTCTAAAGTTTATGGGAAAGCGCTTCGTTTCTCCAACTCTTGGCGAGGATTCTATTGCTGCCTCTAAAAATGCAATTATTTTTGGCTGCATAGGTGTACTTGCATTCTTAATTTTCTATTATCGCAAGGTCGGTATTGTTGCTGCAATCGCTCTAGTACTAAATATTATTCTATTGCCAGTATTCGCAGTTATCGCTTCTGGTGTACTAAGTGCATTTGCTCAGGATGCTACTGCTAGTGCTTCTATTATGAAGCTTCCAGTGCTAACACTTCCTGGTATCGCTGGTATCCTATTGACTATCGGTATGGCTGTTGACGCTAATGTTCTTATCTTTGAGCGTACACGTGAAGAGCAGGCTGCAGGTCGTCCAACCTTTGCTTCTATTATGGCTGGCTATCAACGTGCATTCCTAGCTATCTTTGATGGTAACCTAACCACTGTTATTACAGCAATCATCCTATTCATATTTGGTACAGGTCTAATCCGTGGCTTCTCTGTAACTCTTGTTGCAGGTATCCTAGCTTCTATGTTCACTGCTCTAGTTGTTACAAAGCTAATCTTCCAGGCTACTGTGAAGCCAACCACTACTGCTAAGATTAAAATGATGGAGCTTGTCCCACCAAATATCAACATCAACTTCATGAAGTATACAAAGGCTTGTGTTCTTGCTGCTATAATTATTATTGTTGTATTGGATGCAACAGCACTAATTCGCGGTATCAATGATCGTTCAAGCATCTTCGCTGTTGATTTCACCGGCGGTGCTAAAGTAACATTTGAGGTAGAAAATAAGGACCAAGCTCCTCTAGAGAAGATTCGCGAGTCTCTCGCTGCAGTTGGTATTGACGATGCAAAACCTCAGTACCAGACTTCTCAAGCGGAAGAAGCTGCTGAGATCAAGGAAATCAACTTCCTGGAAATCTCAACAGTTCACACAGAGCTTAATGGCAAGGAAATCTCAGAGGTTATGGGTTCTGCTCTTCAGAATGATATGAAGGATGCTGGCATCAAGTTTATTGATGTTGACTCAGTCGGCTCTCAAATTGGTTCCGAAATGAAGCGTACAGCATACATTGCAATCCTACTTTCAACAATTGCAATGCTTCTCTACATCACTCTACGCTTTGAATTTGGCTTCGCTCTAGGTGCAATTGTTGCTCTAGTACATGACGTACTAATCACAATCGGCATCTTCACAGCTCTTGGCTTCCAGTTTAACCTAACAATTGTTGCAGCAATGCTTACAATCGTTGGTTATGGTGTTAATGACACAATCGTTCTATTCGATCGTGTTCGTGAAGAGCTAAAGCAAAACAACAAGCTTTCCTTCACTGAGCTAGCAAATAAGTGCATTAATGTTACATTGAGCAGAACTCTTCTAACCTCAATCACAACATTGATTACAGTTGCTGCACTAATGATTTTCACCTCCGGTGATATCTTTGGTTTTGCAACCTGTATGCTTATCGGTATTATTGTAAGTACCTTCTCAACAATCTTCATTGCAACACCTGTAATGTTGGCATGGTACCACAATAAGCGCCCTAATTTTGCAAAGAAATAATCTGTTAATTCAGTTATAACATATTTAAAAGGAGATCATTATGAACACAGCAATTATTGTTGCAGCAGGGAAAAGTGAGAGAATGGGTGGCAAGGTAGACAAGGCCTTTTTAAGCCTAGGACCAAAGCCTGTATTAGCATATTCATTGATGGCATTTGAAGCATGCTCAGACATTGATGCAATCATTGTTGTTGTTCGTAAGGATCAGGTAATTGCAACCCAAGGCGTCGCACGTTTGTTCGGCTGCCGAAAGGTGCAAGCAGTTGTTCCTGGCGGTTCTTGCCGCCAGGCATCTGTTCGCAATGGTATGAAGGAATGTGACCCAGATACCACAATCGTTTGCGTACATGATGCTGCTCGCCCTTGCATCACCCCTGCCCTAATCTCCGAAACTATTAAATCCGCTAAACGCAATGGCTCTGGTATCGCAGCACAACACATGACTGATACCGTTAAGCTAGTTGAAAAAGGTCAAACTGTTTCTTCAACCCTTGACCGCAGCAAAATCTGGACTGTTCAAACCCCTCAAACCTTTAAGTTTGATCTGTTGTCACGTGCTTTTGATGCTGTCGATATCAATGATGAAACTATTACAGACGAAGCTAGTGCCGTTGAAAAGCTTGGCGAGAAAGTTCACTTAATTCCTAGCCGTTTCCCTAATATAAAAATTACGGTTCCAGAGGACCTACATATCGCTGCCCTCTTATTAGGAATGCAAGCATAAATTAATTATGGAAAAGAAAATTGCCATTCTAGGAGACATTCACGCCAATATCGATGCACTTAATGCTGTGCTCGAGGATGCCAATGCACAGGAAGTTACTGACTTCCTATGCGTTGGTGATGTGGTTGGCTACAATGCCACTCCCAATGAATGTATGGAAATTATAAAAAAACAAGCATCTATTACCGTCTGTGGTAACCACGATCATTACTGTGCCTTCGATGAATCGCTTGATGATTTTCACCCCGTAGCAGCCAATGTTGTTGAATGGACTCGTCGTGAGCTAACAACAGAAAATATTGAGTGGCTTAAAAAACTACCATATAGTGTAATCAATAAAAATATCACTCTAGTTCATAGCACTCTCGATATGCCTGAACGCTGGGGATATGTTTTTGACTCTATTGATGCCGAATCTCATCTTAATTACCAGAATACACAGTTATGCTTCCATGGGCACACTCATGTCCCTACTGTATTCAAAAAACATGGTCCTATGGTAGAGCAACTCCCTCCACAGGATTTCCACCTTGAATTAGGTAAAAAGTATTTTGTAAATACTGGAAGTGTTGGGCAACCTCGCGATGGAAACCCAATGTCATCTTACTGCATTTTCTGCCCAGATAGTAAGCAAGTCATTTTTAGACGCATCGCCTACGATGTCTCTTCTGCACAAGCACGTATCCGAGCAGCAAGATTACCGGAACGCCTAGCCGCTAGATTAGAGCGCGGACAATAAGCATTATAACTAATTATATTATTAAGGATAAAAATGAAACTAAAAGCCAAACAAATTGTGTGCATATCTACAATGCTTCTCTCTCTACTTTTTAACACTGGCTGTGATAGTGGAGGAGATGGCGATGGTGGTGTCTCTGGTGATATCGGTGACAACAACCCCAATTTGGTAGCCTGCGTCGGTGATAGCTTAACTGAAGGCTACAGTTGTGATGGTGCTCCTTACCCTTCTCGTCTTTCTGGCATGATTTCAAAAAATGTCTCTAACTATGGCGTTGGTGGAAAGAAATCTAACGAGGGTATCTCTATGGTAAAATCTGCTCTTGCATCTAAACCCGCCTATGTTTGCATTATGTTTGGTAGCAATGATGCAATTCATGGTGTAGATGCTGGTGTTGTTGCAGAAAATATTCGTGCTATGATTCATGCATGCAAAAACAATAAATCAATCCCTATTGTCGCAACTATCCCTGTAATGGTTGGTGAGCACGAGATTTTTAATGCTGCTGGTGAGCGCATCTCAAATGCTATTATCCAGGTTGCTAATGAAGAGGGCGTTGCTCTAGCTAATGTTCGTGCTTCCTTTGGTGATGGTGCTGGCCTACTTAATTCTGATGGACTTCACCTCACAGAAGAGGGTGGCACTAAGCTGGCTCAATGCTTCGCTGCAAAGTTCTAAGCAAGCACACCATTTTAGTTCCTTAAATATCTAACCTTTCTAATACTATTATAAATATATGAAGAAGAACAAAAGTAAAGACAACAATATTAAACGAAGCATTGCTTTTTTTAAACTCAATGTCTTCCTTTCTGTCGTTTTTGCTTTTGTTCTTTTGCTTCTTGTTAACTTTTGTTCTTCAAGAATCTATGTTAGATACCACTACGATTCCCTCGTCCCTCAAGAGCTAAGCCAGCAATCTATTGATATTCTGCGTGAAACTAGAGGCGAAATTACAATCATCTCTTTGTTTGAACGCTCCCACCCATTTAGAAAGCCAGCGAGACGCCTTCTAAAGGAATATGAGGAAATTTCTACCCAAATCCCTAGCCTTACTATCAATACACAAATTATTGATGCAAATCTCGATATCACTGAAACCGCAGATATCCTAAAAAAATACGATGTTGCAGTAAACTCTATCATTATTGCCCGCGGAATCGAATATCACTGCATTTCCGAGGATGAACTATCTAATATGCCCATAGACTCCTCTGATACACCAACCAACCCTGCATCTCAATTTATCGGCGAATCTGTTTGCACGCTTGCTATCCATAAACTTCTTCGCACTGAGTCTTCAAAACTATATTTCCTCAGCGGTCACGGAGAATATGACCCCTCTAGCGTAGATAGACATACTGGTGCTTCTAATATCGCCCAGCTTTTCGAATTGTATGACAATGATATCGAAACGCTAAGCCTTACAAATGAAATGAAAATCCCTAAGGATTGCGATAGCCTTATTATTGCTGGACCTACAACGATTTTCTCAGAAACCGAAATAAATGCTATCTCAACTTATTTGAGCAATGGTGGCAGTGCCCTATTCTTGCTCGACTCCGAATACGCAAATGGTTTATCCTCTCTGCTTAATCGCTGGAATGTGCAGCTTGTCAGAAAAAACCTGGACTCTCACTTTAATATAACCCCTATTACAACTACCATTTATAACAATCATCAAATTACAAAGCCTCTTAAAAATATCGCTACAACATTCTCCAATCCCTGCTTCCTCACTCAAGCAACTGATTTATATGGAAATAAAACCACAGAACAAGCAGATAAGCCTCAATTTATCCCTTTGATTCTTTCTGAACCAAGCTCCGCTGACCAGGCTGACGGACTTAATATCATTGCTGCTGCCATTGAATTGGGTAAGCCAAATGAATTTGGTAAGCGTCAAAGCACTCGCATTGTTGTTTGTGGCGATGCCTCAATTATATCTAATGCTATGGTTGGTCAGGGCATTTCTGGCAACAAGCTATTTCTTTTCTCTGCTATTGAATGGCTAAAGGGTAATGCTGATACAAACAAAATTATCCCTGCACAATCCACTATTTTAAATTCTGGTATAGCAGCAGACCAATGGTCTGATCTAGCAATTAAGCTTGCAGTTTTTCTCCCATTAGTTATTCTTCTCATAGGTTTAATTTTTATTGCTCCTATTTTAAAGCGAATTTAATATATTTTAACCCCAAAAAATTTAACAGGTAATCAAAATGACACAAGTTCTAGTAGCCGCATTTTCTGGTCTTATCATCGGCACCTTTATTGGATATCAATTAAGATCTATTTTTATAAAGAATTCTCTTTCTTCAATTAAGAAAAATTCTGCTAATGCCAAGCTTGATGCTGAGCGTGAAGCAGCCAATATTATTCGTGCTGCACAAATCCAGGCAAAGACAGCTGCAATTAAAGCACGTGAAACCTTTGAAGCAACTACTCGCGAGCAAAAGAAGCAGCTCATTAAGGAGCAGGACTCTATTTCTAAGCGTGAAGAGATTCTTCTCTCTCGTGAGCAAAATCTTAATAGCAAGGCGGATTTAATTAACAAAAAAGAGGCCATTTTAGACAAGCGTCAAAATGATTTGGATAAGCAGAGCTCAGAGGTAAAGGCACGCGAAGAAAAGGCAAATTCAATAGCAAATGAGGCGACTGACAAGCTTCAGAGGCTCGCTCGCTTTACACGTGAGGAAGCAAAGAAAGAGCTTTTTGAAGAAGCGAAGAAGGAGCTTGAGGAGGATCTCGCCACACTTATTAAGCGAGAGAAGGAAACCCTTAAAGAGAATACCGAGGAGCTAGCTCGTGAGATTATTATTCCTGCGATGCAGCGCTACTCTGCCTCTCACATTACTGACTTAATGCTTCGCACTGTATCCTTTGATGATCAAACGGTAAAGGGCAAGATTATTGGACGTGAGGGCAAGAATATTCGTGCACTTGAGGCTGCCACTGGAGTAAACATTATTATTGACGATTCACCTAATTCTGTAACTGTTTCCTCGCTTTCCCCTGAGCGTCGCGAGCTAGCTGGCATTGTACTAGAGAAGCTTATTGCCGGTGGCACGATTACTGTTCAGAAGATTGAAGAGATGGTTCGCTCTGTAACAGAGAACTTTGACACACATCTCAATGAGATTGGTGCGAAGGCATGTGCGAAGGCAAACATTGTTGAGAACGACAAGCAGCTTTTAAACAAATTGGGTCGGCTTTATTTCCGTACAAGCTTTACGCAAAATGTATTGCAGCACAGCATTGAGGTAGCAAATCTTGCTGGATTGATTGCGACAGAGCTACATTTAGATGCGACAATTGCTCGTCGCATTGGTTTATTACACGATATTGGCAAGGCACTTGACCATGAGATTCAGGGACCACATGCAGCTATTGGAGCAGATTTCTTGCGCAAATTAAATCAGCCGGAGGAGATCATTGCGGGCGTTGCCGGACATCATGGTGAGGTCACAAATGTAACGCGATATGCAATAATAGTATCAATTGCTGATGCAATTTCTTCATCTCGACCAGGTGCACGCAGTGAGAGCACCTCGTTATATCTTGAGCGTGTAGAGAAGATGGAAAAGATAGCCAACTCCTTCAAGCAGACCAAGAGCAGCTATGCAATTCAAGCGGGTCGTGAGATTAATGTTATAGTTGATCCGACAGAAACGACAGACAGTCAGGCAATGAATCTTGCCAAGGAGATAGCCCGCCGGATACAGCTTGAGGTAAAATATCCTGGTCAGGTGAAAGTTGTTGTAATTCGTGAAAACCGCTGCATCGAATACGCAAAATAGCCCTTTGCTGCACATGCTTGGTTGGGGACAGAGCCACAACCCCACGATAAAAACTCAACTCTATCGTGGGGGCTTAAAGTGCGGGGTTCCCTGTCGCTAGTGCTCGGGTACTATACAACAAATCCTATAATTAGGATTTAGATTTATTAGCAGCAGTCTTAGGAGTTTTCTATCTAAATTATTACATAAATTTTTGCCATTGTCCTACAAGATATATTGGTAATATTTTTATATCACCTAAGGTCGAAAAGTTTTCTTCTGAAACCCTTAATGCTTGTGCAATCTTTTTTTCCTCCATCAGAAGTCGCAAGCTCTTCATTGATCCTCTTACTCCACTCTTTACCTCAATTGGTAATAATGTATTTCGGTGTTGTACCATATAATCGACCTCTGCTGATGATCCTTGGATATCACGTCGCCAATAGAATAACTCATTATTCGTAAATGGTGTTCCATTCTTCTTAAGCTCTAACCCAACAAACATCTCAGCTAATGCCCCCCTAGAAATAAATTTTTCTGGAGCATCTAAAATCCATTCCGACACATCTAACGCACACTCTCTTAAATATAACCCAACGTCAAGCATCAATAGCTTACTCATTTTAGGTTTTATATCTCCACCTAAAGGAACTCCATTAGCATAACAACACTCTATATTAACAACTAATTTGCTTCTCTCAAGAAGATTTACACATTCTTTCGATTGTTTATACGACAAACCTAACAATGAGTTTGTATATGTAAATTTGCCTCCAGTTTGCATTGCAATAGAATGAAGGGTTTCACGTATAATTTCAGGTGATACTCTTCTTTTATATTTACTAAAATCTTCCTTTAGGGTAACTAAAATATCATCCTGCTCCTTTTGTACCTCCAATAGATTTTGTGTTTGTATATATTTGTGTACAACAGCAGGCATACCCCCAATTACCATGTATTTCTTTAAATCTTCTAATAAGCTTTTATGAACTAAGTCCGGCAATGGATTATCAAATGAAGCATTTTCAACAAATTGAAACGCCCGATTATTTCCTAATGCATTAACAAACTCTGCAAAAGATAATGGATATACATATAAATTACGTATGCGTCCCACGCCAAAATCTGAAATCTCGTCAAACACAAATTCTAAAAGTGAACCAGCTGCTATAACATGAATATTTTGTACTTTTTCATAAAAAAACCTTAAGGCAGTAATAGCCCGAGGACATTCCTGAATTTCATCAAAAAATATTAAAGTTTTTCCAGCTTTTACTGGTTTACGATATTTAAATTCTATTTGCTGAAGTATGACATCGATTTCTATATCTTCATTAAAAATGGAATGTATTGAACGATCTGATTCAAAATTAACCTCAATGTAATGTTCAAATGATTTAGCCAACTGGCGTACAGCAGTTGTCTTGCCGACTTGTCTTGCCCCTCGTAAAAGAAGGGGCTTATGAGAATCATCATTCTTCCACTCTAATAATGCTTCATCTATCTTGCGTAAAATATACATACATTCAACTCCTATACATCTATTTATAAGCCATTATTATGCAATATTTTATAAAGAATGTCAACATTTAAGTAACGAAAAATGACGGTTATAAATTGGTATAAGTGACGAAAAATGACGGTTATAAATTGGCACAAGTGACGAAAAATGACGTTTATCCTAAGTTTGGCGGAGAAAACTTGGTTAGTCTTCCATAGAGACGCAAAGCACACGTAGTGTGGTTTTCAATGAAGTCACGTATCAACAGCTAATAACCAATAAATTGAATAGCATATGCCGTATGCTAGAAAAAAAAAGCGTGAGCCGAAGCCCACGCTTTTTTTTACTATTACATCATTCCGTCCATACCACCGGCACCAGGCATTGGTGCTGGCTTCTTCTCTTCAGGAAGCTCTGTAATCATGCACTCTGTTGTTAACAACAAGCCTGCTACAGATGAGGAGTTCTGAATTGCTAGGCGTGTAACCTTAGCAGGATCAACAATACCCTCCTTAATCATGTCAACAAACTCATCAGATGCTGCATTGTAACCCTGTGCACCCTTTGCCTTCTCAACCTCAGAAACAACTAATGCTGCTTCCTTGCGACCTGCATTGGATACAATCTGACGAAGTGGTGCCTCTAGGCAGTTGTAGATAATCTGCATACCAACCTTCTCGTCTGATGTCTCTGCTGTCATTGCCTCAGCTAGTGCCTTGCGGCAACGTAGTAGTGCAACACCACCACCAGGAACAATACCTTCCTCTACTGCTGCACGTGTTGCGTGTAGAGCGTCATCGATACGATCCTTCTTCTCCTTCATTGCTACCTCAGTTGCTGCACCAACATTGATTACTGCAACACCACCAGCTAGCTTTGCTAGACGCTCCTGGAGCTTCTCGCGATCGTAGTCAGAAGAAGTCTCTTCCATCTGATGCTTGATTTGGCCAACGCGAGCCTGGATAGCAGAAGTCTTACCTGCGCCCTCAACAATTGTTGTTGCATCCTTCTCTACTGTTACACGCTTTGCCTGACCTAGATCCTCAAGACCAACATTATCAAGCTTAATGCCAAGCTCCTCAGAAATCATCTTGCCGCCTGTTAGGATTGCGATATCCTCAAGCATTGCCTTACGGCGATCACCGAAGCCTGGTGCCTTAACAGCACAAATGTTTAGTGTGCCACGTAGCTTGTTAACTACTAGTGTTGCTAGTGCCTCACCATCAACATCCTCAGCGATGATAAGAAGAGGCTTACCGGTCTTTGCAACATTCTGTAGAACTGGTAGCAAATCCTGTAGAGAAGAAATCTTCTTCTCATGGATAAGGATGTATGGATTGTCCAATACAGCTTCCATTGAATCTGGATTTGTTACAAAATATGGGCTTAGATAACCCTTATCGAACTGCATACCCTCAACAACATCAAGAGTTGTCTCAATTGTCTTAGACTCCTCAACAGTGATTGTGCCATCCTTGCCAACCTTCTCCATAGCTTCAGCAATCTTGGAACCAATTTCCTTATCGCCATTAGCTGAGATAGTTGCAACCTGAGCAATCTCTGTGTGCTCCTTTACCTTCTTAGATAGCTTTGCAAGGCTCTCTGTAACTACTGCTACTGCCTTGTCAATACCACGCTTTAGGCTCATTGGGTTTGCACCAGCTGTTACATTCTTTAGGCCCTCGCGATAGATTGCCTCAGCAAGAAGAACTGCTGTTGTTGTACCGTCACCAGCTGTGTCATTTGTCTTTGAAGCAACCTCGCGAACCATCTGTGCACCCATATTCTCAAATGGGTCAGCTAGCTCGATTTCCTTTGCTACAGAAACGCCGTCCTTTGTAATTGTAGGAGCACCGAATTTCTTGTCTAGAACAACATTGCGACCACCAGGGCCAAGAGTTGTCTTTACTGCGCGTGCTAGCTTCTCAACACCAGCGAGAACTGCCTGACGAGCATCATTATCATATTTAAGCTGTTTTGCTGCCATAATATTTTTGTCCTTTCATGCATCTGCCTTAATAATCAACTGATTTGTGGCAGAGTGCAAATGTAAATTTTTTGTTTGCGTTAGAAATTAGTCAATTACTCCGAGGATATCCTCTTCACGAACGATTTGGTATGTTTTATCGCCCATTTTTACCTCTGTGCCGCCGTATTTTGGCATTAGAACTGTGTCGCCAACCTTAACATCGAAAGGCAACTCCTTGCCAGCCTCATCGCGCTTAATACCTAGAGCAACAACCTTGCCCTCCTGTGGCTTTTCTTTAGCTGTATCAGGAATAAAGATACCGCCCTTGATCTGCTCTTTGATTTCAACTGGTTCTACAAGAACTCTATCACCTAGTGGTCTGATTTTCATTTGTATTTCTCCTGTAATGTCAGCCTCCAAATTAGAGGTGAGCATATACTTAATTGATTAGTGTTATTTAAAATTAGAAATTATTTAAAAGCTAGCTGTGGTGCAATTTTGCGCCACAGCCAACATTGTGGTACGGATAATTAAGGAAGAGCTTAGTCCTTCATTTCGAAGTCAGCATCAACAACCTTCTCATCATTCTTCTTGCTTGAAGAAGCATCCTCCTGTGGTGGAGGAGTTGCACCAGCATCAGGGCCTTGACCTGCTGCACCTTGAGAAGCATACATCTGCTCAGCAACAGCATTCATCTCATTAGTAAGAGCTTCTTGCTTTGCCTTAATTGCATCAATATCATCACCCTTTAGAGCATTCTTTAGGTCCTCAATAGCGGCCTCAACCTTTGCCTTCTTATCGGCATCAATCTTATCGCCATTTTCCTTTAGAGCCTTCTCTACCTGGTAAGCCATAGACTCAGCCTGGTTGCGTGTATCAACTGCTTCGCGCTTCTTTGAATCCTCATCAGCATGAGCTTCAGCATCGCGAACCATGCGTTTTACCTCTTCTTCAGATAGACCAGATGAAGCAGTGATTGTGATCTTCTGCTCTTTACCTGTGCCCTTATCATGAGCAGTAACATTTAGGATACCATTAGCATCAAGGTCAAATGTTACCTCAATCTGAGGGACACCACGTGGTGCAGGTGGGATACCATCAAGCTGGAAGTTACCTAGAAGCTTATTATCGCGAGCAAACTTTCTCTCACCCTGGTAAATCTTGATATCTACAGAAGGCTGATTATCAGAAGCTGTTGAGAATACCTCAGACTTCTTAGTAGGAATTGTTGTATTGCGCTCGATTAGAGGAGTGAATACGCCACCAAGTGTCTCGATACCTAGAGTTAGAGGAGTTACGTCAAGAAGAAGAACATCCTTAACCTCGCCCTTTAGGATACCGCCCTGGATAGCAGCACCAACGCCTACAACCTCGTCTGGATTTACACCCTTATGAGGCTCTTTACCGAAGATTTCCTTTGCAAGCTCTTGGATACGTGGCATACGTGTTGAACCACCAACAAGGATAACCTCATCGATAGAGCTTACACCAGCATCTCTCATGCAGTTGCGGCAAGGAGTTGCAGCACGCTGAATCATATCCTCGCAGAGCTGCTCGAGCTTAGCACGAGATAGGGTTACAGCTAGGTGCTTAGGACCAGTAGCATCCATTGTGATAAATGGTAGGTTAATATCGGTTGAAGGTGCAGAAGAAAGCTCGCACTTTGCCTTCTCAGCAGCTTCCTTTAGACGCTGCTTAGCCATTGGGTCCTGAGATAGGTCAATGCCATTTTCTTTCTTAAATTCATCAACTAACCAACGGATAACAACATCATCTAGATCATCACCACCCAAGTGTGTATCACCATTAGTTGCTTTTACCTCGAAAACGCCCTCGCCGATTTCCAAGATGGAGATATCAAAGGTACCACCACCAAAGTCATAAACTGCGATTGTTTCCTCTGATTTCTTATCCAAACCATAAGCTAGAGAAGCTGCTGTTGGCTCATTAACAATACGTAGAACCTCCAGACCGGCGATACGGCCAGCATCCTTTGTTGCTTGACGCTGGGAGTCGTTAAAGTATGCAGGAACTGTGATAACAGCCTGAGTAATCTTTTCTCCAAGATATGCTTCAGCATCTGTCTTTAGCTTCTGAAGAATCATAGAAGAAATCTCTGGAGGAGAATAAGTGTTATCGCCAACCTTAATAGCGGCATCTCCATTCTTTGCCTTTACGACTTCGTAAGGAACAAGAGTGCACTCGTGAGCAACCTCATCGAAGCGGCGACCCATAAAGCGCTTAATTGAGAAGATTGTGTTCTTTGGGTTAGTTACAGCCTGACGCTTTGCTGCCTGACCAACTAGACGAGAACCATCCTTTGCAAAAGCAACGATAGATGGAGTTGTGCGCTGCCCCTCTGCATTTGGGATAACTACTGGCTCACCGCCCTCCATAACTGCCATACATGAATTTGTTGTACCAAGGTCAATACCTAGAATCTTTGACATAATTTATACCTTTCTTTGAAAATTCTGTGTCACGGTTGTGACTTTGCCAATAATATAGCAAAAGGTGTGCCAACTGCAAAATCAATCAAAAAAGTTTTATTATATGTGCCACAATGACACATTCTGAGACATAAAACTGGGCAGACCTGTGGTACTGTGCGTGCTATACATACTAAAATAATAATGGTGCGAAGCGGATTGCTTTCGCACCATAGCATGTTGAACAAAGCTGTAGGGATAGGCATGCAGTGGCACATAGCTCACATATCAGCCAAAGCTATACACCACTACACCACTCCCCTTAACCAATAAATGCACCAGCCTTCAATAGCTCTGACTGTATCTCCTTATAATCAGCATCAGAAACATCTACGCCAGCTTTATTTGCAACACCAGCAGCAATTCCTGCTGCCTCACCTAATGCACTCACAATCGGCATAATGCGATAAGATGCTTGTGCCTCATGTGTTGATGAAATACAACGACCTGCTACTAGCATATTATTTATCTTTTGAGGAATTAAGCTACGATATGGAATGGTGTAATATTGCCCCTCTGGGAAATAATAATGGCTAGTACCACTTCCATCTGGACTATGAATATCAATATCATAATTTCCGGCAGCAATTCTATCCTCAAACTTGACGCAATCCTTAAGCTCTGTTTCATTCAAAACATGCTTACCAATAATCATTCTACTTTCACGAACACCAATACTAATGCCAGAATTGAATAATGTCGCATCCTTAAATGCAACAAAATTCTCCTTAAGCATTGTAAATAGCTCCAGCATCTGTTCACGAGCAAGTGCTTCTGCCTTTGACAACTCTAGCGGATCAACTGGATTATGCTTAATTACACGTGTTGAATTAAAATGAACCACATTCTTATGAGGGACAAAGAACATCAAAACATTCTCGCGTGGGTTCTTTATCTTACCTTTTGCTTGAAGCTCCTTGTAAAGCTTCTGAATACCATCTCTATCCCAATTTACTGTATCAACATTTACTACACGGAAGCAAAGTGTCATAGGCTGGCAGCGATTATCGGATTCGCGACCCAACTGAATTGGGCAACCCGCCATATAAGCAAGGTCTGCATCTCCCGTTGCATCAATAAATGTCGTCGCTTTAAAACGAAGAAGCTGACCAGAACAAGCAACTGTTATTGATGTAATATGCTCATCCTTAACCTGACTTTTGCAAAGCATTGCATGGAAAAGAACAGTTACCTTTGCCTTCTTACACATACGGTCTAATACAATCTTTAAATGTTCCTCATTAAAGGAAGGGCAATGACTGGTAATGCGGTCTTTATATTCACCAGCCAGCTTCTCCAAATTATCAAGAAGCTCTTGAACTAGACCTTGGTTTAACCGTGTATTTACACCATTAAGCTTTGTGTGAAATGGCATAAAAGGCGTAACCAAACAGTTTACAGGAGCACCTCCAAGAGCACCCTCCTGCTCAATAAGTAAAACTTTTTGTTTCTGACGAGCAGCAGCTATTGCAGCACAAACACCAGCCAAGCCACCACCAACAACAATTACATCAAACTTTTTCCGCATAATATATAATCCTTCCTTTTCGTTTTAAACCCAAAAATTAAATTTCATTAAAGCGATTTTCCACAAGCCTATCTATTTCAAGCCAATTATTTACACGAGTAATTGGAATAGATGGATTTGAAGGCAGATAACGCTTATTCCATGGTCGCGTAATAATTGCTGCTGGGCATAGCTCTAGCTGCGAAATAAGCTCAAACGCATTAGGTGCATCATCCAAAGCAAATTTCACATCCATTTCCTTAAGCTTTGGGAATGGTGTTATCAGCTTGTCTTCATAAGTAGAGAAAAGTGTGCCATACTTATCAACATGGATAATTGGAATATCAAACAGCTCATGGTTATCAAGCCACTGCCGTGTTGCTTCGTTCGTGTAGGTGGGGCGGCCTGTCACAATGGTTGGCTCCCATCCTCTTTGCTGCCACTTTTTTATAACTGTTGCTGCATGAGGAAAAATCTTAATTCCTAATAGCTCTGTCTCATGGAAGGCACGCATATATGTGCGATACTCTTCCTCACTTAATTTAAATGAAACCCGCAAATCATAGTCTGTCATATCCTCTTCTGTGTAAGGACGCTCAAACATCTTTGCAGCAAACAAGGTCAACTTTGTGGCAGTGTAACAGACTGTATCATCTAAATCAATATATATCATACCAAAACTCAAATAGCGGATTTTATCGACTTTAACAGTGAAGGAGAGCAACGCCCTCCTTCATTGACAACTAACAGCAACAAACCGCATTTATCAAGTCAATGCTGCAGCAGCAACTGACTGACCAAGGCGCTTTGCTTTTTCGTCAGGCATTGTTATTTGAACATTTGCAAGCTCTGGATACTCCTCTGCAACAATTTTGCGAGCTGTTTCGAGGATTATTTCGCCACCCTGACCAGTTGTCACACGGCCAAGTATTAGCAAGCTATCAAAATCATAGAACTCATGATACCATGCCACATTATGACCCAGGTACATACCAATTGTTTTATAAATTTGCTCAGCAATTGGAGAGCCCTCCTTCATCATAGCTTGAACCTTTAGCAAACGCTCTGGCAAAGGCATCTCTGCAGGGAAATCAATCCCAGCCTTTACAGCAAGATAATTTACAGCTTGCTGTGAGAAATACATCGCTCCCACACCAGTATCTCCAGACCATTCATCTGCCGGTGCATTCTCATCTAAATCTGCTGTAGCAAATGCTAATTCATTAAGGCGACCTGTTACGGCACCATTTTTATCAATAAAGCCAACAGCCTCACTTGAGCCCATTGCTACACCTAGCACACCATTTGAGCCACTAGTCAAATATGCTGCAAGTGCAGTCACATCGCCATCATTCTCTACATGTACAGGAACATTCCACTCCTTCTGAACACGCTTAAACAGCTGCTGTGCCTCCGCATATTTCTCTGGAACAATTGCTCTGAACAAAGATGCAACTCGCATCTGATTATCGACAACGATACCCGCTGTGCTTCCACCAATAGCATCAACGCGAGGTAGGTGTGAAGCAGCAAGCTTAAGTCCTTCATTTAATTTTGAAAAATGATACTCTGGATCTGTTGCATTACGTGGGTCCCAAGGAAATTCATCACTGAATTTCACTTCCCCATCCTGAACTGCAGAGATTTTAAAATCACTCGCTCCTAAATCAAAGCCAATGCGGCAGCCATCCCATGACACACCAGCACCTTCAGAATTATCCTTTGTTTCTGGGACCTCTTTCTCTGGGCAGCGAACAATTTCCATTTCTTTGCCATACGATTTAAGCATCATATCGCGGTCAAAGTCTCTTGCTCCTCCTGCACTATATTGGCTCATAACATAATCACAGATAGCATCTGGTCCTGCAAGATGTAGCTTCCAACCGCCAGCAGCCCATAGAACAAATTTTACCGCACGCTCAGCCAATACAGCAACCTCGCGTTCACCCTCCATGCCAGTTGGCACTGGAATTGAAAAGCGGAAGCACCGCCCATTATCACGCTCCCACGCAAAAACAAAATTTTTGCCGCCTCTCTCTGCTTTCAATGCTTCTAATTTACGTAATTCTTTTACTGGTGGAACAAAGCTCATATTTTCTCCTAAAAACTAATAAAATTGGACACAAATTGTATAATAAATATATTAAAAAATTTTATCATCTTTAAATATTAAAAACAAGATTATTTCGTTGGCAATTACTTTTCAAAAGAAATTCTTTCGTATAATTGGGACACTGCCACAAAAAAAAACTTAATGCCCTACGAAAACATTAACTTATCAACATCATCAAGCGATTCAAAGACAAAATCTGGCTTATCTGCCTCTGTGGCAGAGTCTACATCCTCAATTGTGGTCTCACCTGACAAAACGAGAGTTGCTGTCACTCCATGGCGTTTACCCACTGCAATATCTGTGTATAGACGGTCCCCAAATATACACATATCCTTACATTCAAGACCTGTAGCCTCGCAAATCATTTCTATTGTTTCTTTATATGGTTTACCAAAATATGTCGGTTTTTTACCAGTAGAAGCAGTAACAAACGCAGCAATTGCTCCACTATCAGGTATAAACCCAGTTTCTGTTGGGCAATTAAAATCAGGATGTGTTGATAGATACTCTGCCCCATTTCTCACCATACGGCAAGCATTATCTAGCTTCTCATAAGTCAGAGTAGTATCAAAGCTAGTCACCACAATATCTGCACATTCTTCGCTTCCTGAAAGCAATGTGATATTTTTTTTACGAAAATTTTCAACCAATTCATCTGTCCCAACAAGATAGACAGTTTTGCCAGGGCGATGTCGCTTTAAAAACTCAATGGTAACATCACCGGAAGTCATAATTTCTTCACGAATTGGCGAAAATCCGAGTCTTGTTAGTTTATTCACATAAAAATCTGTTGTATGAGATGCATTATTTGTGAAAAACAGAATTTTCTTTCCAGCTGCACGAAGATTATTGATAAACCGAATAGCAAAAGGGAACACCTTATTCCCAAGATAAATTGTGCCATCCATATCAAAAATATAAAGCTTCTTATCTTTTAATATAGAAGAATCTGGATTTTTAAAATTCATTTTTACCTCTAATTCTATAATGATTTTATCAATGTCTCTAAGCGTTTTGCAATATTAGGTCCAATTTTCAGGAAGCTCGTCGTTAAAGAAGAAATAGCCTTTTCTACTTCGGCATTTCCGGTTAGATCAACAACAGCATCAAGCTGAGATGATTTTAATTTTTTTTCAAAAAAGCTAATTGCCTTTTTTACAGAAGTAGAATATCCATAAACAACTAATGTGTAGCCTAATCCATCCGCTGTTCTTTCTAAGCTTGTTAGGGTTTCTACTAAACTATTTACCTGAGCAAGAGGGGCAACATTTACGCCTATTTTAAACGAGCGTACAAATTGAGGCAAATGGCGGCTACGCATTGAGGAATATCCTAACTCAGCAGCTGTTTGTTCTATTTTTTGGCGAACCTCCTCAGTGCAACTGATATTACCATAGGACTTATTAAGCACATGAGAAGCCAAAGCAACAGAGCAATCTGCTGCTTCAGCAACATCGCGGAGTGTGGCTCTTTGTTTATTTCTATTTTGTTCTACCTCAACAGCCATAGCAAACACTCAATACAATGAAAGATTACATCCCACGCCAAGCAGAATGGCGCAATGGACCAACCCATTTGTTAAGAGGGAAAGAACCTTCCAGAGCTTTTTGTTCAAACTCCTTAGCTTTAATTATTGCTTCGCCGACAGGCATACCCATTGCCAAATTTGCACAGATTGCTGCAGAAATTGTGCATCCTGCACCATGTGTATAAGCATTTGGGATTAAATCGCTTTCTAATCGAGTAATTTCGCCAGCAGTGCAAACAACATCAATTGCCTTTGAAGCATTAGGCAATTTATTGCCACCTTTAATTAGAACAGTTCTTGCACCAGCCTTGCAGAGCTCCTTAGCAGCTTTTTCCATACCTTCTACAGTATTGATTTCTCCCAAGCCAGACATAATAGCTGCCTCATAGAGATTTGGAGTAATCACCGTAGAAAGAGGCATAAGTTCATCACGAAGAGCATTAGCGACCTCTGGGTTAAGTGGTGTTGCGGCACCTTTGCAAGCCATTACAGGATCAACAACAAGATTTGGTGTATTATGTTCTTTTATTGTTTTAACAACCAACTGAATAAGTTCATGAGTAGCGAGCATACCTGTTTTTGCTGCATTAACACCGATACCATCTAAAATTGTAGCAAGCTGTGCTTCAATAACGCTTAATTCTACAGGATAAACATCATGACGCCATTCAGCAGTAGGGTTTTGTGCTACGATACAAGTAAGTGCGACCATACCATAGACACCATGCTCCTGAAAAGTCTTCAAATCAGCTTCTAATCCTGCACCACCGCTAACATCTGAGCCAGCTATTGTCATTGCTTTGAAAGGGATATTCATAACAAACTCCTTATAAATAATTCTAGAGTAAAAAACAATTTTGAAATTATACTCTTATAATTTTTAGAAGTAAACACTTTTGTACCAAATTCAGAGATTACGTAAATCTGTTTTTCACCGTTAAAAGCCTTTCGTGTACAGCAGCAAGAGCACACACGTTATCACAATATCTGTGTACGTGTAGAGCTACAACGCCAAAGCCTTTTGCGAGAGACAAAGCATCGTTGAAGAAGCCAATTCATTGGCCAGTCTAGTCAATGAGTTTCTGGATTTGGGGTTAATATAATTTAGAGATTATTTTACAAGCTTAATTGTCACCATACGATGGTCTGAGGTCCATTGCTTTGGTGCAATATATGGATCATTAAGCTTCTTCTCGCCCTTGTAGAAGATATAATCAAACACTGTAGATGGATGCCACTTTGTGGCTGGCATTGTTTCGCGTTTATCCTGTGGGACATCGGCATAAACATCACGATACCCTCCATCAATAATTGTTTGAATTGTAGTTTCCCCCTTAAAGTTTTCATCAAATATTGATGTATTAAAATCACCAGCAAGAAATACCGCCTCAACCTTTCTACCATTGTACTCTTGGTTAGAAAGTTTATCTGCTATTGCGACAAACTGGCGAGCAGTTAGCTCGCGTGTTTTTCGATTTATAATAGGAGTTTTTTCTGGATCTTCATCGGCTGCAATAAAATTACTCTTAAAGTGAACACTAAAGCACAGCACAAGAGAACCATCATAATCGACTACAGCATACGCATACCCACGTGGAGGCTCAAGCTCCTCTGTTTTTTCCCATTTAGCATAGCCAGAAGCAATTACTGGCAGGTGTGTAATAATTGCATTTTGGTGAGAAGGAACAGGATCTGTTGGAAGGGTTGGAAACTCAGTGCAAGCAGCGACCTTCATATCTGGACGGTCCATTTGCTTAATAAGATTGGTAACAACCTCAGCACTACGCACCTCCTGAAGCATAACAATATCAACCTTCTGCCAATTTAGGAATCGAGCGGCTGAATCTGTTCGCTTAAATTCATCCTTTGCTGGTTTTTGTACAGGAGAGCCACTTGGAAACCAACGCATATTCCAAGTACAAACCTTAATTTGATTCTTTTGTGGAATAGACGGAGAAATTGCTGCCTTCTCTTGCTTTTGAGTATTAACACTTTCTTGTGATGTGGATACAGTATTAGTAGGTTCAGCATTACAACCTACAGTCAGAAAAGGGACCACTCCTAGTATCACCCAGAAAATTCTCTTAAAAAACATTTATATACCTCACTTTCAAACATTAGGCTTTTCTCAAACGACACTGCTATTATACCATAAACTAATAAATATATACTACAATATTTTTGAGTAAAATGATGTGGAGTGAAACGACAAACTAAATGCAAAAATAATTGTCCGCTAGGAATGTAACGAACAAAATCCATATTACTAAAAAGCCCACGACCAATGCCGTGGGCTTTTTATAATTTTTGTTTTAGCTATTATAGATATTCAACAATTGCTATTGGTGAACCCTTTTGGACAACCTTACCATGCTGAGCCAAGAACTTAACTATCTTGCATGGACGCTCTGCCTTAATCTGATTAAATAGCTTCATTGCTTCAATAATGCAGAAAGCCTCACCAGCTTTAACACTACCACCCTCTTCTACAAGAACTGGCTTATTAAGACCAGAGCTACGATAGAAGGTACCTGTTAAAGGTGCTTCAATTGTTGGATGATTGCTTGCATTACTTACTGGCTTATCCTCTGAAATTGTTGCAGGTGATGCAGCAGCAGCAACCTCTGCAGCAGGTGCGACTGGAGCGGCTCCTGTTAATGGAGCAGCAGGAACAGCAGCAGGAGCAGAATCCTTTAGTGTTACAGCAACATCATTACGACGAATTGTTAGCTCAGAAATACCAAGCTGCTTTACTGTAGACATTAAGCTCTCTAAAGCAACATAGTCAGCTTGAGCCATAATTGGGCGTGCTGGCTCAGATGCTGCAACACCAAGCTTAGCCTTACGACGTGCTTCTAGCTCCTCATCAGCTGGAATTGCAGGACGCTGCTCAGGAGGAAGATCTCTCCATGTGAAATAAGAAAGTGCTGGCTCTGGGAATAAGCAGAAGGAAATAATGTCCTCCTCACTCTTAATTAGATGTGGATCAACACTATCTACACAACCAGGTAGATTTGGCTTTAACAAATCAGCTGGACGACATGTGATTGCCTTCTCCTTACCAAGAATCTTCTTCTTTAGCTTTGGATCAATTGGGGCTGGTGCAGCACCATATAGACCTTTAACATAATCACGTGTTTCTTGAGTGATCATGCTATAGCGTTCGCCAGAAAGAACATTCAATACAGATTGTACACCAACGATTTGGCTTGTTGGTGTTACTAGTGGAGGATAACCCATATCCGCACGAACCTTTGGTAGCTCTGTTAGAACATCATCAAGACGATCTAGAGCATCCTGTTGTGCAAGCTGTGAGCGAAGGTTAGAAATCATACCACCTGGGATATTATGTACCAAAATCTCTGGATCAATAATTGAAGGCATGCTGTGATTTGGCTCACGTGTTGGGCGGAGCTTTAAGAAATGAGCATTTATCTTGCGAATTGCATCGCGATCAATATTTGCATTAAACTGAGTTTCATCAAAGATTGAGAGCATTGTTTCAACAGGAGGCTGTGAAGAGAACCCAGCCATAGAAGAAACAGCACAGTCAATTGCACCAGCACCAGCCAAAACGCCCTCGAGGTATGCAGGAACAGCCATACCGCTCGTTGCATGAGAGTGGATTTGAATTGGCACCTTAACAGCCTTTGTTAGGGCGGAAACAAGGTTCTTAGTAACAAGAGGAGAAAGAATACCAGCCATATCCTTGATACAGATAGAATCAACACCCATCTGCTCTTGTTCACGAGCAATTTCTACATACTTTTCAATTGTATGTACAGGGCTAATGGTATAGCAAATTGTACCTTGAGCATGGCCACCATAGCGCTTAATATATTTGATAGATTTTTCAATATTGCGGTTATCGTTAAGAGCATCAAAGGTACGGAAAATATCAATACCATTTTGAGCTGCAAGAGCAATAAAGCGCTCCAATAAATCATCTGCATAATTGCGATAGCCTAGTATATTCTGACCACGGATAAGCATTTGGAGAGGAGTATTTTTTGCGTGTGCCTTAATTTGGCGTAGGCGCTCCCAAGGATTTTCGCGAAGGAAACGCATACAAACATCGAAGGTAGCACCACCCCAGCATTCTAGAGAATAGAAGCCCGCATTATCCATAATATCGATAACATCCATGATATCGCTTGTACGTAGGCGTGTTGCCCATAGGGATTGATGAGCATCACGTAGGGTTGTATCTGTGATACGTAGAGTTTCGCGCTTTATTTGAGCAGGTGCTGCTGGCTGAGCAGCCGGATTTTTAGCCTTTGTAGTTGTCTTTTTTGCTTTTGCTTGCATAAACTTACCTCGTAAATTGTTTTATTAGTATAGTAGATAAATAATACTTAGTTGAATCGACCGATAGCAGAGAACTTCTTATAGCGATTCTCAACTAGATGGGAGGATGGAACCTTTTCTAGCTCTTTAAGCCCAGCAAGAATTGCTGCCTTAACATTCTGCATAGTTGCCTCTGGATTGCTATGAGCACCACCAACAGGCTCTGGGATGATACCATCAATAACATTTAGCTCAGCCAAATCAGTTGATGTGATATGCAAGGCCTTAGCTGCTTCAGGTGCCTTAGTACCATCACGCCATAGGATAGAAGCACAACCCTCTGGAGAAATAACTGAGTATACAGCATTTTCAAGCATAAGGATGCGATCACCGACAGCTATACCAAGGGCACCACCAGAGCCACCTTCGCCAGTAACAATTGTTAGAATTGGTGTTTCAAGTGCAGCCATTTCCATTAGGTTACGCCCAATTGCTTCAGCTTGACCACGGGCTTCTGCTTCAAGTCCAGGAAAAGCTCCGGAGGTATCAACCATAGTCACAACAGGTAGGTGCCATTTCTCTGCAAGGTGCATAGCACGCATTGCCTTACGATAGCCTTCTGGATTTGCCATACCAAAATTATATTCGATATTTTGCTCAACAGTATCGCCTTTGCGGTGACCAATAAGCATAAAGCGTTGCCTACCGATGCGTGCAAAGCCACATAGCATAGCTGGATCATCACCAAAAACGCGGTCACCATGAATTTCAACAAAATCATCACACATCTCTTTTGAATAGCGAGTAATCGTTGGGCGACCAGGGTGGCGAGCTAATTGCACTTTATCCCAAGGCTCTAGGGTTGCGTAAATGCGAGCAGTTTGTGCTTCGAGCTTTTTACGAAGCTGTGCTGCTTTGCTTGAGGCAACAGCATCGCCAGCAGCTGCCTTTTCTTCTAAAAGCTTAATTTTTTCCTTTAGCTCCTCAAGAGGTGCTTCAAAATCAAAATCCATTTTTTCTCCTCCTAATTACTTAAGCCTATATGCAAGAAGATTCTCAAGGAACTTCTTCATATTTTTTCTTTCTACGATGTGATCTACAAAGCCGTGAGTTTTTAGGTACTCAGCTGTTTGGAAATCTTTAGGAAGCTTTTGCTTGATTGTTTGCTCGATAACGCGGCGACCAGCAAAACCGATCAATGTTCCGGGCTCTGCGATATTAACATCTCCAATAAGAGCAAATGAAGCAGAAACACCACCTGTGGTTGGATCTGTCAAAATAGAGATATAAGGGAGACCTGCCTTTTCGAGCTTTGATACAGCAGCACAAGTTTTAGCCATTTGCATTAGGGAGATAATACCTTCATGCATACGTGCACCACCAGAGGCAGAAAGCATAATAAATGGACGCTTAAAGCGAATTGCGTGCTCGACAGCGAGAAGGATTTTTTCACCAGTACCACTAGCCAAGCTACCACCTAGGAAGCGGAAATCCATGACTGCAATAACGACGCGAGTATCACCAATATTACCGCTACCGGTGATAACTGACTCACTGATGCCGAGTTTTTTTACAGTTGCAGCAGCCTTTTCTGCATAAGGGCCCTTTGCATCAGAAAACTTAAGTGGATCTGAAGGGACAATATGATCATTAAACTCGCGGAAGGTTCCGTCATCAATTAGTAGTTTAATACGTTCACGGCAGCCCATACGATCATGATAATTACATTTAGGGCATACCTTAATGTTTTTGGCCCATTCGTCCTTCATAATATGAGACTTACATGAAGGGCAGACTTGCCAGATATCCTCTGGCACGACAGTCTCTGTTGTTACTTTTTTTTCAAACCAACCCATAATTTACAGGCTTTCTTTGTTATAGCATCAGGCGACCTCTGCGTCGACACTGAATACTAGTTTTTCAATAATTTAATGTATAGCTTCTGTGCTAAAAACGAATTGCGAATTATAGCAAAACAGCTAGTTGGGTCGCAAGTGATTTTTGTTAATAATTATAGCAATATAAAGGAGTGCATTTCAACTACAAACACCCCTAATAGATAAAAAAATACCGATTATTTTTTGCAAATACACTAAATTGTAAAAAATCCACTAATTCTATGCAAAGTTTTACTGAATAGAATCTATCTTGCTCCCCACTCCTGTAGAACCAAAGCCTCCAGATCCTCGAGCTGTTTCATCTAACTCTAATACCTCAACCACCTCTGGATGAAGCACTGGACAAATTACCATCTGTGCAATCCTCATACCTGGCTCAATAACAAATGGCTCCTTACCGTGATTAATCATTATGACCTTTATTTCTCCACGATAACCCTCATCAATTGTTCCTGGCGTATTAAGCACTGTTACACTATTTTTTGCTGCAAGACCACTGCGCGGACGAACCTGAGCCTCTGTATCTGGTGGCAATGCTATCGCTATGCCAGTTGGCACCAATGCCGTTTCTCCAGGTTGAATAACCTGCGACTCAATAGAATATAAATCCATCCCCGCATCCTCTGGATGTGCATATCGTGGCATTGTCGCTTCAGCACAAAGCCTCTTTATTCGTAACATCATTACTTCACCCCTCTATTTAAACTCTTTTTTTGACAACACCAGACTTCCTATTCCACACAATAACAACGGAAGTATTACAAATGATACAATAGACCACGCCCCCACTCTGCCACAAGAAATTAATCTATTCGCTCCCAACTTTGCAAGAGGCTCCTCTTCAATATATGTAGCCGTAATATAATGAACCACTCTTGATGCCCCTTGAGCACCAACCCTAAGCATGTCTGCAAATAAAGCAGGATGCTCCTCCTCTTCTTCTGAATGGCTATGACCTGCCTCCCCAGTATACTCTCCTATTGCATCACCACTGGCTATCACTAGCATTAACATAACGACAAGAGCAGAAAAAATTGCAACTGGAAAGGAATATTGCATTCCCGAGGTAATCCCCATTGCAGCCATAATTGAAAGTAATCCCAAACACATCAAATATGCATACAAAAGATTTGACCAATAACCTTCCTTGGGTGCAAATACCTGAAGCGATTCCTCATAGCCTACTAAAATTGTCGCCCCATCTTCTTGCTCTGTTGCATTTTCAAACTCAACACGAATTACACTTGCCCCAAGCAAAGCATTAGATGGCACATCAAACCAGACATTACCACGAGACTCACTTGAAACAACATACTCCTCTACTGGTCGTAGCTCATCGCCTTTAGACTCCGCAATAGCATAAACCTTCAGTGTCCCATCTGCCCCACCTGTAGTTCCTATACTAGAAAGAAAAGAAAGCTTTATCTGAAGCATTTCCCCCGCACGAAGGCTAAGACCATCCAAAGAAAAATCCCAAGATCTTATGCCACCCGCATGAAGAGGAAAATATTGCCACCGAATTTGTTTTCGCAATTCAGAAAGTACCTCCTCCTTTTGCTCTAAATTTGATACTCCTACCGAATCCGCATCTTTTGACAATGATTTCTGCATTTCAATATAAATATTTTGGACAGCAGCCTCCCGTGCCTCCGGTAAAAGCTCAAGCCGTTCACATGGCCTAGCACTACCAAGCCTGATTACTCCATTTATTCCTATTAAAACGAAAACAATCGCCAATAAAAATGCTGCTGATGCCAATAGCCCCAACCAACGCCCGAACCAAATAGTACTTCTCTTCACTGGTGCAACAGCTGTACCAATAAAACGCTTTTCCTCTATGTCATTTGCCATAGAGCTGCAGCCCATCCAAATCACACCAACACAAAAAATCGTCAACACTCCCATTGGTAGCCAATAAAGACAAATTTGACGAATTACATCTGGCTCGTCTCCTCTCCCAATTGTGCCCACAATACATAAAATTGAAAGAAGCAATAAAAGCCATGCAAAGCATGTTTTAAAGCACTGCTTAATTGCTAGCTTCATTATTGAAATAAAAGCAACCATATTTCAAATCCAATCAACTTATTTATTTTTGCCAAGCTTCTTAAGGAAATACTCCTCTAAAGGCATACGAGGATGACCTGCCTTATATTTCCCTCCTGCTGCGGTAATCTCTTCTGCAATTTTAGGAAGAGCATCAAGACTCATCCCCTCTATATCTAATCGAACACGGTTTTGCTCAGCTAGTATTTTATACAAATCTCCTTGCGCAATAATTTTGCCTTGAGATAAAACAATAACGCTAGAACATACATCCTCAATTTCTGAGAGCAAATGAGAAGAGAGGATAACTGTTTTACCTTCAGCTGCTAATCCTTTTATAAGCTGCTTAACATCATAACGCCCTATTGGATCAAGCCCCGAGGTTGGCTCATCTAAAATAACTATTTCTGGATTATTAAGAAGAGCTTGTGCCAAGCCAACACGCCTAGCCATACCCTTTGAAAATTCGCCAACAGCTCTATCTGCAGCATTCGCAAGACCCACTTGCGCTATGAGATTGTCAATGCGTTGCTCTGCGTGCTTTCCTTGCATACCAAAAAGACCAGCATAATAGCGAAGAGTTTCACGTGGTGTAAGATATTTATACAAATAAGAAAGCTCTGGGAGATAACCAATCCTATGCTTTGTGGCAGTGTGTGTCGGTGACTTACCTAAAATTGAGATTACACCACTCGTTGGCTTTAAAAGCCCAAGCAATAACTTAATTGTCGTGCTTTTCCCTGAGCCATTAGGACCTAACAAACCAAACACCTCACCACGGTTCACTGAAAAACTAATCCCATCAACAGCTCGAGTCTTAGGTCTTAACCAAAAATCCTTAAAAACCTTTTCTAATTTTTCTACACTAATTACTTGTTCTTCATTCATTTCTTAATCCATAAAAATAAAACTATTTTTTCTTTTCTGGGAACCATACTTGAACGCGCACATTTTTCTGACGGCCCCATTTAAAAGCACGAGACTCATTTGGGAACCACAAATCAATGCGGTGTTTACCCTTAATATCTCCACCACGATCTTCGACCACTCCGTAGCCATAGCCAGGCACATACATTATTGTACCAAATGGATAATAATTTGTATCTGCAGCAATAGTTCCATATTTTGCACGAACACCACTTGCTGTTATACCCACGGCCTTAGGTTTCCCTTTCATTGGTCCGCTGCTATATACTGGGCGACCCATCCAATCGCGTTCCCAACCACAAGAGCGTGGTCCACTATCATAACCAGTCACCTCCATCAACACAAGCTGCGAGGAAACTGTAGGCTCTGGTCGCACAGAAAGCGTTCTACAACCTTCAACAAGCATTGTTAATGGAACAATAGACAAAAGTACCGCAATCGTAAAAAGCTTAATTATTAAATCTGTAAGCCCACCTAGAAGCTCACGAAATGTCATCCTGTTTAAACCCATAAATTATTCCTGTATAAACCCAATTTTCAATCTGCTAAACATTACCCTCTGGCTTATAATCCTTCCAATTTTGAACTGCATGTGTAATCTCAGCTCCGAACAAAATAATTTGCCAACTGATATAAACCCAGAACAAAATTATTGGCACAATTGCAAAGCTACCAAATGCTGCACTATACTTTGCCACACCAACCTGAAATGATAAGCAAAACTTGAGCCATAAAACAAAGGCTACTGTCGTGAATGCACCGCCATATAATGCCGCCTTAAAACGAACCTTTGCATAAGGAATTGCTTTGTGTATTATCGCAAATGCAATCATAAGCAAGCCTGCTATCATTATAAACCGAGTAAAGGAATTATTTATCAACCCAGCAAAAAAACCACCATCATATTTAGTTATGTTATTAATCAACAAATTCAATAGTGGTATTAAAAATGCCAAAACGCAGAGTGCTGGAACAATAAATAAAACAACAGAATAATCGCGAAGCTTAATCAATATTGGACGGGATTTTTTTTGCTTCCACACAGCATTAAAGGCTAGCTCTATTTTCTCTAATAAGCTAAAAACCGTCCATGCGAAAAATATAAAGCCCACAACGCCTAAGGCTTTGTAATTTATTCCATTTATTTTTTCAAAGGCCACATCAATAAGCTCATTGATTGTATCAACTGTCACTACACCATTTGTGTGATTTGAAGACTGACCTCCAAAATATGCTGGAGTTTGTGATGTAGAAGCATCTGACACCAAAGCTAAATCAAGATTATCATTTGAATTAGTTGCTACAGATGATTGGACTGCAATCGAACCACTTGAGACTGACATACTCAACTCGGTCTGTGGTAAAACACCTGCAGAAGCATTAACAATTGAAATCGCTTCTACATTGTTTGTTGTAGACATCACCATATCTGCATTGGTTAGTTTAGTCAGCTCCTTTTCCAATGGTATTGGAGCTTCAGCAATGCGTTTTATAAAATCCTTTGTTTCTTCGTGTAGGCGCTCTGTTGCTCCCATCGCATTAGCAAAGATAAAGCAAATTGTTAACACTGGCACAAAAGATAGCAAAGAGATAAAGGTTAATGATGCAGCATGAAGAACACACTGATCCTTTGCATATCCCTCGCCAATGAGCATAAAAATTCGTAAAGTACGAATGCTACGCATACGTTTTTTATTTAGTGTATTCAAATCCTCATGCCAGATATCATAAGTAAGATACTTTAGAAATGTTCTAAGCCTCTGAAGCATGCTCAACCTCCATATTTGCGGCTACATTATTTTTCAAATTCTTCTTGTACAAATATCGTTTATAACAAAGAAACAAAATAAAAATCACCACAAAAATTGCTGCTGGCTTTGCTAGAATCCAATCACCTACAAGCATATAAAAAGTAGGCTTTGTTTCTTCTGAGCGTGCAATGATATATTCGCTAAACATCGTAGTGTCATTTCCATAAAGCTGAACCGTTTTACCTGTTGGCAAAACGACACCCATATACCCCTCATTTGACACACGAAGCAGCGGTGTTCGTGTCTCAATTGCACGGAATACTGCATTTGCGTGATGCTGTAATTTTTCCGAATCATCATCAAACCACATATCATTACTTTGAGAAATAAGCAGCCTTGCACCAGCATTAACAGACTCACGTGCAGGCCAACTATAGGTATCTTCAAAGCAGATAAGCATTCCAACCGATATTCCTTTAACATCAAAAAGCTGTCCGCCTTTGCCAGCCTGAACACTATACCCAAATGGAGCAAATTTACGAATAAAAGGGATTGTCTCATCTAATGGCAAATACTCACCAAATGGAACTAAATGACGCTTCCTATAAACAGCCTTTTCTCCCTGACCTGGAGAATAGAGACAAGAAACATTATAACCCAAATTAAATGGGTCTTTTGATTCAGGAAAAACATTTTCTACACCACCTGCAATCAAACTAAAATTACCCTCATCGACAAACTGCTTTATAAGAGCATCAAAGCTAGGCTCTGGCAGCAAAAATGGCACAGAGGTTTCTGGCCAAACAATAAGATCAACCCCATTTGTTGAAAGATCATAGGTATTATACAACAAATCATTGAAAATATTATTTGTGCCAATTTTTTTCTGTAAATATGGTGTATCATGATTATTTATTGCACCAACTAAAATTAAATCATTAGGTGAACTTAAATTATTAACAACTTTATCTTGGTATTTAAACTCCCTAACTCCTGAAACCATTGCGAGCATGGCAACAATAAGTGCGACCCAAAGATCCAAATGTCGCCTAATTCGTGGATATTCGTGCTTCACTAGCATACGCCAAATTCGCACTACAACACCAGAAAGACCAGCATTGACCACAACAATTAAAAAGCTTATTACTGCTGTACCTCCCCATGCTGCAAGTTGGGCAATCGCATAGGATTTATATTGGGAAATCGCTAATGTATTCCAGGGAAAACCCATCGCACCACGCAAATACTCTAGCCCAACCCAAATAAACGCAATTACAGGAATCCTCCATGTTTCTGATATTGAAATGCGACGGGCCGCCTTCTTCATTGTGGCAGCAAACTTCGCTGCTTCACGCTCATATTCTCTATCACTCTCTATTTCATCAATTCTATTTTGTTCGGTAATATATTCATCATAGCTTATATAATGCACACCCTGCCACAATTTAGAAACAAGCATTGCAAAAACGGCAATAAATAACGCACAAGCCATTACTAATAAAACATACGAAATGATTATTAGCCAGAATGGGCAACCCTTATTACCCAATGAAATAAACCACCAAATACCAGGGGCCCAAAAACCCAAGCCGAAACTAAAGCCATACCAAAAGCTAGCCTTAGGGCAGGCAACTCGAGCCGCAACCAATAATGGAACCAACCCAAACCATGCTAAATCATATTGACTTTGCGGAGGAAGTACAAAGCTATAAAACACACCCGACAACACTAAAAGAATTGGTGCAATTATTTTTTGAAATACAAGTTCTTTTTTCATAATATTTTCTCAAAATAAAATCTAATCTTTGGAAGCCTTTCTCTACTTACTCATTATCAGCACTGAGCTGCCAGAACTATTTGCTGAGGAAGGAATCGCGCTCACGAGTATAATAGAATCATCATTTACAAAAAAAAGGCTAGTTGCTTTATTGCCTGGAGTTGCACATTCCCAACCTCTGCTTAATAATGTACGTCCTACTCCCTCAAGAGTAGCATCTACGGTCTGGTCACTAGAATAAGTGCAAATACGCATATTCCTTTGCTTATCATTTACAGAGAGCTTAATCGAGCTTAACTCTGGTGCAGGCAGCTCTGGGAACAACCATTTGGGGGAGCCATCTGCTACTGAATCAAAATGCATAACAATTACTGGCTGCCCTGTTGTTCCTGCAACGGCTCCTCTTATTGCGAACAGCAAGCCGCCCCCCTGCTCCTCATTTAACTTCATACTGAATACATCACTAGAGAAATTTGCTATATCTGGCTTAAACATCTGCACCAATCGTTCAAACGAATTAAGTTCATGTAAAGAATAAACCGTCATAGTTCCAGAGCTACCATTTACCTCCATCTCTGAGGCATACTCAACACGAGATGACAGTTTACCAAGAATTGTGTCCACCGAATTGCTCTTACCTTTTAAAAACACTGCAGCATTAAGTGTATTAAAAAACAATAAGAGCAACAGCAATGGCAAAAATTTTTCTTTTGAAAAAGCAGAAAATCTCATTAGTATAGCCCTTCTGTTTTTGGCATCCATACCTGATTTTCAACATTTACCTCTGAATCCACACCTAGGGTACGTTGAATGACAGGAGGAATTTCTGCCGTTTCCGAAGCCTCTGCTTCTATCATTCCTATGGTAGATGTTCCACCACTTTTATCAAGCTGCTTAATATCATCATAAACAACACTATCACCATCGCTTCTAGAAAATGCAGACCAATCACCATTAGGAGTCGCTACTCCTGTAATTGAATTTCTTACATTAGAGAGACTACCACTTATTTTCTTGTCATCCTTAGTTTGCTCATAGCCATCAGGTCCATTATTCCAATCCTTCACAGGCGAGAAATTATCTGGAATAGAATTACCCATTGCAGAATCTATTGCCTCAGAGGTTGCAGCAAGCATACTTTTTGCATCTGCGCGTTGGAGATTTGCGACAGTAAGAATCCCACCAACTACAAGCATAATTAAAACAACTGCTACAACAAACTCAACCATAGCCTGACCCTTTTTGGACAAAGCGAGGCTATTAGCAGCAGCCCAACGTGAGCAATACTGCTTTTGTCTATGAAGCATTTTAAAATTACCAAAAGAAAATCGCATAGTTTCTACCACAAATTTGAGGCTAATGACATTTTAGACGATTATCATTGAAATCACATTTACGAATATACTCAATAGTATAATATATTTTCGTTAAAAGATAAATATGATTTTACATTCAAATTGTTTTGGGTCAAAAGACAAACTAAATGCCCCTCCTTAAGTGTTGCATTTAACCAGACCAAAGCAGCATTTGTGTCATCCATGGACCTCTAGCAAATTAAACAATTCTACTCACTTGGCGGTTTTACATCCGCATTTTTATAAATGCGGACCTAAGTTGTTGTGGCAGATAAATAGCAGATGCGATGCTGGTTTTCACGACAAGTCGATGAGAAAGCTAGGTAAAATACGCTACCTGACAACATCAACGCTACCCCATAGTCCTACCCTCGCATTTATATAAATGTGAAGGTAGGCGAACCACATCTGTTAGGCGTATTTTCACGCCGTTAGCATAGAAGCTTTTTCACGATTTCTGCGTGTGTATGTTACTCTCGGATTTATATAAATGCGAAAGTGGGGAATGTTCTGATTTGAGCTGTGTTTGGTGTTGTTGTTTCAGTATTGTATGACATTTTTTCCGTGGATGAGTTACCCTCGCATTTATATAAATGTGAGGGTAGCAAATTAGAAGAAAAAATCACTCATGCAACATTAAATAGCAAATGAAAACAATGTTACCATCTTAGTGGTTCTACATCCGCATTTTTATAAATGCGGACCTAAGTTGTTGTGGCAGATAAATAGTAGATGCGATGTCTGTTTGTACAATAAGCCTAATTGAAGGCAAGGCGAATATCAATCCTTCCAAATAAAATTATGGTTAATAGACTCGCCCCCATCTACAACAATGCTCTGCCCTGTACAAAACCTATTCGTCATTGTGAGAAAATATGCCCATTGAGCAATCTCCTTTGGACTAGCCCACCGCCTTAAAGGAGTCTCTTCCATAATTTGTCCCCAAAGCTCCTCATCCTCCATAACGCATGCATTTAATGGAGTAAGAACACCACCAGGATCAAGACTATTGCATGTAGCACCAAATTTTGCAATACGCTTTGCCACATTCTTAGTATATGCAAGAATTCCCCCCTTGCTTGCACAATACTCCGGAAATTCCGCTCCTGTATGTGCACTCGCAGAACCAATATTTAAAATTGAACAAATCGATTCTTGGATACCATATTTTTCTGTAACACAAATTAATGCCTTAAGATTTATATCAATGTCGGCCTCATTTTGAGTTCCTGCATTATTAATTAAAACATTGATCTCCTTAAGATCTGGCAAAGCCTCTCTATCCCGAATATCTATTTGATAATGCACATACAATTCATCAATAATTGAAGCACGTTGCCTATCAAATCCAATAACATTGTACCCTTCATCAATAAACAATTCTGCTATCGCCTTACCAATGCCCTGACTTGTTCCTGTAATTAAAATATTCATAAGCAACTACCCTATTTCCCATATTTGTCTAAATATTCTCTTCCTATAGAATGCTTCTGCCAATGCAAAATGATTTTATAGCTAACAGGTGAAAACAATGCCTGAAGCACCACCTCCAATACTGCTCCAGCTAATGCACATGTTACACATTGAAGCACTGTCCAATGAAACCCATTCCAAAAAACAGGTGCAAAGCCAACAAAAACAATCAAAGAAAATATTAAATTGTCAAAAAATTGTGCAATAAATGTCGAACAATGGCATTGCACCGAGAAAACAAGTCTTTTATTAGCATTACTCTTCAATGCCTTACCAATACTCCAGTTAAGAAAATTATTTATAAAAGCTGAGGATAGAAAAGCCACTGTACTACCTAAAAGAATAAACCAGGTTCCGCCTAAGATATTATCTAATTCTGTATAATCCACGCCTGCATTGGATGGGATTATACTTGCAATAAAGAAAATAATACAAGTGAGCAAATTAACAGCTGTTGCCAAAACTGCAATTTTATTTGATGCACGTGGCCCGAAGTAGACCGTAATTGCATCCATACACAAGAATGACAACCACGAGATCAGAAAACCACCATCTATAGCAATCCATTCATTTTGAAATATTGTCTTATTTGCTAAAAGATTCATACAAATAACACTAACAACAAAAAGTGTAACAGCTAAAGACGGAATACAACGAATAAGAATTGTCGCTTCTATTACTCGCTCATTAAATCGTTCTTTTATTTTTTTAAAAATTCTCATAGTCAACAATAACACAGCAAAAAGCCAATAAGCTACTCAAAAAAACTCTTATTTTTAATACAAGCTAGCTATTCATATCGGATCGAATTATGAATAAGATAACCTCCTCGCCCACCATCGGGATCGTGATGCGTCCAATGAATTAAGCCACCTTTTTCATTGTCGATAAATTCACCATAAAAACTAATTAAATCTCCACGCTGTGGATTTTCTACGCGAGGAGCTAAATCTACATTGTGTGTGATTAAAAGAGTTCTATCGTCGGAAATTTTCAACAATAATCTTTGGTGGCAAGGTGGATTGGTATCGTCTGGTAAAACCTTTATAATGATTCCCTCGCCCTTGGTCCATTTCCCATGCTTAAGAATTAGCTTATTACTAGGCTTTTCGGAGGACAAAGTCGCTAAAGGCTCTACTTGTTCTGGGGCTTGTGTTAATGGTTCCTCATTAACAGAAACCTCATTGGTCTGGTATTCCTCTTCAGAATATTTTTCTTCGGAGGTAATACCGTAATTATACTCTTCATCCAACCACAATTTAATTGTATTCGCAATTTCGTGGCGGTGTGCAATAACAATAATTACAAAAACAATTATCGAGACTATTGTTCTAAATTTCTTTTCTTTTAGAGAAAGGTTTTTTTTCATATTAAATATTCTTAAAACAAATTACATTCTTATTGTTTTTCAACAATGACAGAAACGCCATCTGGAATTACTGCAATTGTAGCATCCTCTCCAGTAATTTTTTTTGCCATAGCAACTGCCTCATCAATTGAAGAAGCCGACATCATTTTCATTTGGCGAATCATTTCGTGGTCACAATCTGTTGTAACAATAATCACGTTATATTTTGCTAAAATTCTAGCTAAAATCTGGTACTGCCATTGGTCCGGTGTTGTTTTATCTCTTGGGATATCAGCAATAGAATCTAGCAATGCTTGAGCGGATTCACATTCAGAAAGCACCTTATAGAAAGCATTGCCTCCATGACCATCAGAGCAGCTAGCTGCAAGAATAATTACACCACCTTCTCTGCAAACGGCTTCGCCAGCAGTCATTCCTTTTACACTCTGATAGATATTTTGATCTAATGGATACCCGCCATTACTTGTTATTACAATATCCGCTGCAGGCACAGAGACCTTGCAAGCATTTTTTAAGAATGCACAGCCGGCTTCATGGGCTTTCACGCGATGTCCAGCAAAGGCTTTTACAATGTGCTTTTCTCCATTGATAACGACATTAAGAATAAAAGCTAGATTTGCTTTGTCTGCTGCAAAAACCATATCTTTATGAATTGGATTATTATCCAAATTGCCTGTGCGTGCAAAAGGGCTTTGGATAAATTCTGAACAATGATTTGCTAAGACTGTTTCTCTTGCAGCGACACCAGGTAGCACACTCTTTCTGCCACCAGAGAATCCAGCAAAGAAATGTGGTTCAATAAAGCCCTCGGAAACGAGAAGCTCTGTTTCCATCACCATCTTATTAAGAACAAGCTCTCCGCCAGAAGGAAGAATTCCAACAGAAACTAAGCTATCTGCATTTAAAGAATCATGGACTACTATTTTTTCATTATCAACTATTTGCTCACCAAACTTTTCGACAAGCTCGTTTCGTGAGGTTTCTCTATGGCAGCCAGTTGCAATAAGGATAGTAATATCAATATTAGGTGAGCCAGCACGGAGGCGTTTTAATAGTGCTGGCATAAGAATCTTACTCGGGACAGGTCTTGTGTGGTCACTTGCAATAATAACTGCATTTTTCTTTCCAACAGCTAATTCTTCAAGCTTAGGTGAACCGATAGGATTATCTAAAGCATTTTCGACCTCTGCAATTGGATCTGCTGCCTCAGCAGGTAGCCCAGCCTCATAAATTCCTAAAAGGTTGTCTTCTGATATATTTGCGACAATTCCTGTTCTGCCATACGGTATTTTAATTTGAGTCATATCAATATTATCCTTTCAACGCCATTATTTTATCAATTATTTGATTTTCATTCAAGGTTATGAAGAGTGAATAATGAATAATGAAGAATGAAGAGTGAATAATGAAGAATGAAGAGTGAATAATTGGAAAATCACACGCGGTATGCCGTACGTGATGACTATGGAACGCACTAGCTATTGAACTATGAGCATACGGGCAGTAAGGAAAAGTTCCACCCGCCCATAAGCTGTTATTACGACAACCTATCGAGAATTTCCTTAAGGTTTCTTTTTCGTGGGTGGTCAACTCGTAATGTTTGCACTAACTCTTTCCATTCTTCAAATTTTCCCGACACAAGAAATTCAGACTTAAGTGATGTTAATGCCTGCTCAACATACTCGTACATCGGCTGATATGCCGTAAGACTTTCATATACGACACGACGTAGAATCTTCGACGCCTCTATCGGATAAATTCCAGATAATCTCTCCGCAAGATCGAAATCCTGTTTAAATGGATTGCTTTCATAATAAACACTAGATGATTCTTTGTGAATATGCCAATAATATTTGACGGCATCCAATAATCTGTACTCCTGCAATGCAATGACCATTAGAATATACCATTCTTGAGCTACCTCAAGTTTTTCTAATGCCTCAATGCGAATCTGCTCGCTAATGTTCTGCACTGTAGCGAGTTCCAATAGGGACGTATAGTTCTCAAGTGATGGGTCTTCCATCAAAAACTTTTTTCGCAGATTAAGGTCGCGATTATATTGGCCGTGCGATGCTTCAATACGAGCAGCCAGAATATTCAACTCTTCAATTTTTAATTCTGCACCTTTTAATTGTGCTATTCCTCGTTCGCAAATATTAAGTGCTTCTTCACAATCTCCACGCGATAATGCGTCTTCTACTAGATAGGCATAGTCCTTTTTTTGTTTAGCACTTTTTTTAAGTATTTTTTTCCTTTCATTCTCCCTTCCAGCTTTTTGCAACGCCAAAAGATGTATTCTCCGATTTAAACCCTTATAATGGTTGGCTATTTCATTCCAAGTTTCTTGGGACGGGAATTTATTTTTGTCTAAAACGATTGTTTTCGCATCGGTCAGAAAGTATTTGTCCTTAGTAATAACCTTTATCGCCCAATCAATCAAGGTAATATGATCGGAATTCTTCTTGGTTGCGGCCTTTATTAGTCTTTGTGCCCAATAGCGTGCTTGCCCTTCGCAATCACCTTCATCATCTGAATGTTGAATTTGGCGTGTTGCCTTTTCCAGAAGAAACTCTACCATCGGCAGAATATCTTTTACTTCCGCCTCTTTAATAAATGCCTCAAATTTTTCAGATAAAATGCCCCAATCCGCCTGATTTCCACGCCTTTCCCATGGATTATACCAGCAGTCTTTCTTAGACGCTTTCACAATTGCTGATTCCAGTGCCTTTTTGAGTGGCTTAATTTTTTGATCATGAATGTGGGAAAGATCATTCTCTATCATTTTATATCTCCACTTAACGATAAAACCGCAGTTCTTTTATTTTGGATGCTTTTACACACAAACTTTTGTTTTTGTGATGCACCAATTTGTTCGCTCTCCGGCTCTCAACTGTAAAACTATCAAATTATCAAACTTTCCACCCTCTGGCACTCTACACTCAGGGTTGTCACAAATACTATGTGATTGGTTGCTGCAATGTGAAAGGGGTTTCTATTACATAAAAATGAATCAAAAAAGATATTTAGGTACTTATAATGTTGTTACCTAGAGGTCGAATTCTTTGACAATTTTGTTTCTTATTTTTTTCATTTGATTAATGCTTTGTTTGTCGCCAATCAAAGATAAATATTTAGTAGCTACATTGTACCAAGATAAATATGCGAGAGGATGAATCTTGTTAGGAAGATTGTAATTATCATACATAGCACGAGCTTCATCAATTTTTTTCTCAGACATAAGGATATTTAAGTAATTTGCAGCCCCAAAAACATATTCTGGGTGAGCAGCAAAACAGTCCCTTATGATTTTTTTTGCCTCTTCATATTTACCAAGGCGAGATAAAGCAGATGCGTAATTGTTTGCTATTGAAGGGAAGTCAGAATTTTTGTTGTAAAAATCCTCCAATATGATAAAAGCTTTTTTAAAATCATTTTTCTTGCTTGAAGGATCAAGAATAATTTGAACTGCTTTTTCATACTTTACTTTTTCTTCTTCAGGTAAAGGTAGAGGGATTAAAGCATCTTCTGATATTATCATTCCTTGGATAAGAGGATCTTGTTGTTTGCTTAGGTTTTCCCCAAATTTATTTTTGATATAATTTTTTTCGTAAACTTTTTGTGCTGCCTTGCGTATGCTTTCTGGACGAGATTCGTCTAAGCGTAATGCATTTAATAATCGTTCTGCATTTTTGCAAATAACATAAGAAAGCATTTTAATCGCATCTTTGATTTCTAAATATCCATCATTCACTTGAATTTCAATAAATTCGGATGCAGCTTCAGCAGTTGTTTGTAGACCACCATTATCTTTTTCGTTATGTTTTAATATACAATTTGATAATGGGTAACTATTGTCAGCAAAATACATCCAGTCACCACAAATAGTGTCTGGTTTTTCTCCATGTATTAGCTTATCTAGAATTTTTTCAGCATATTCATAATGAATGCCTTCAGAAGCTATGCGTAGATAATTGATAGCCTCGCTCTCTTTGCCAAGATTTGCAAACGCAATACCAAGGAAGAAGGCTGCATTTGGGTCGTCTTCATAATCACATTTAATGATATAATCAATAATACGCTGATGGTGTTTATAATGTGCAAAAGATTCGCATACGCGAACTGCATGATCTGCTGAATTAGGTGTAATATTTTCAGCTTGCTCTAAAATTTTAAGTGCTTCTGCTATTTCACCTTTGATATATTTAATATCTGCATATAAAGCCATCCCAAAAGGATTTTCACAAGGGAAACGTTTAATTGCGTCTCGTGCGATTTCCTCAGCCTCATCTATTTTTCCCTGAATTATAGCAGATAAAGCAAGATTATTATATGGGGTAGGTGCGAATTCAAATTTTTCTTTTGCAAGAAGAAATTCTCTTTCAGCAAAATCAAACTTATAATTATTTAAATAATCAACACCACGCTTGATGTGTCTGTGAAAACCATTAAGATCAATATTTGAGTGTTGAGAAATCAATTTTTCAATTTTTTGAGATCGAGCTCTTTCGCGAATGGCATCTGCAACCATAGCTCGAGTAGGATCGTTTGGCAATAAATCACGAATTGAATTATAGCAACAAAACTTGAATTTTTTCCCGCTTTTACAAGGGCAATCTGAATAAAGTATTTTTTGGTCAATCATAATATATAATGAATAGTGAATAATGAAGAATTGTTAGTGAAGAATGAAGAATTGTTAGTGAAGAATGAAAATCCTTATTGTTTATCCTTGTTACGCATTGTTGCTCGGATTTTGTCAAAAATGCACAAAAGCTCCCTTGCCTCAATCAAGATTTGCGATATTTCTGATATGTTTGGATATAATTCCTTCAGTAGCAAAAGCCAATATTCGCTTTCTGATGCTTCTTTAGCAACAACGGATATCTTATGCAGAAAATCACTTTTTGATTCTGCCCGATTCGCTTCACGGTAATTTGCACCAATAGCGGTTGCCGAGCGGACAAGCTGGTCTTTTATATTACGCGACTCAATTCCGACGGGGATTTTGCGTAGTATTTGCAGAACAGCAACAGAAAAAGCGACGGTGCGTTTTTCAAGTTCAACCTTGAATTCTCCGTTTGTCATTGCTTCCCTTTCTTGAAAACGCTCAAATTTTCCACTATCAAACTCTGCAATTATTGAATTATTCACTATTTAACTTTTCGCTCTTAACTATCTAACTGTCAAACTTTCAAACTCGCACACTGTCAAACTCTGCAATATTGAATTATTTACTATTTAACTTTTCACTCTTAACTATCTAACTGTCAAACTTTCAAACTCGCACACTGTCAAACTTATTCAATTATTGATAGTTTTATAGTTTTACAGTTTGATAGTTGTAGAGTTTTATAGTTTGATAGTTGTAGAGTTGAGTGGCGGAGGGAGAGGGATTCGAACCCCCGGTACGATTACTCGCACTCCTGATTTCGAGTCAGGTACATTCAACCAAGCTCTGTCATCCCTCCGAAAAATGTGTAGATAAATTTACCAAAAAACTCAGCGACATTCAAGAATTTGTTTTTATTGCTATCAAGGCTTGCAAAATTGTAATTTGCATAAGTAAATGCACCTCTTTAGGTGTGTTTAGTCGTGTAATGTTACATTTACATATCCATGCTACACCCGACTTCAAGCCTCAATTCTATATAATCACATCTCTAGCAATAGAAGAAGCTGCACTACCTTCAATATGGCTGAGAACAATTCTTCAACCTAGTATATGTTTCCATAATCAGTTCTTCTGTCTCTGCCCAGCCTATACATGCATCTGTAACAGATACCCCATAACGAAGCTTTGATTTATCAGCAGTGATTGGTTGTGAACCATATTCTAGATTACTCTCAAGCATATATCCACAAATTGATGTGTTGCCATTTTCAATTTGACCAAGAATACTATGAACAACTATCTTTTGACGTTCAGGCTTTTTCAAAGAATTACCATGACTACAATCAACAATTATTCGTTTAGGCAAATGTGCTGCCTCAAGAGCTTCCTCACACTCAAGAATAGAAACCTCATCATAATTTGGACGCTTACCACCGCGCAAAACAACATGTGCATAACGATTGCCAGAAGTGCAGAAAACAGCAGGCAAACCATCATCTGTTACTCCAAGAAAATGATGAGAACCAAGAGATGCACGCACTCCATTAATTGCAGCACCCAGAGAACCATCTGTCGCATTCTTAAATCCAACAGGTGTAGACAAACCACTTGCAATTTCTCTATGGGTTTGAGCCTCAGCTGTGCGAGCACCAATTGCTGTCCAAGAAATTAAATCACCAATATATTGTGGGGTTAATGTATCAAGAATTTCTGTTGCTGCTGGCAATCCTATTTCTGCCAAATCTAATAAGAATCTTCTTGCAGTAACTATTCCCTCCTCCATACGAAAAGTATCATCCAGATAAGGATCATTTATCAATCCCTTCCAGCCTAATACCGAGCGTGGCTTCTCAAAATATACACGCATAACAATAAGAAGCTTGTCTTTAACCTTATTTGACAATTCCTTTAGTCTACGTGCATATTCCTTTGCCTCATCGATATTATGTAAAGAGCAAGGTCCAGTAATTATAATAAATCGATTGTCTAGGCAATCCAAAATTCTTTCAATTGATGCTCGCCCCTCTGCAACCTGACTTCTTGTGAGCTCCGTTTGGGGAAGCATATCACGAATTTGAGTTGGTGTTTTTAGCAAATGTATATCATTAATATTTGTATTATCAATACCTGGGAGACGTATATTTTGCTCTTTCATAACAATTACCATTATCTAAAATTATTTTTTTGAAAAAGAAGGTTTAATATTTAATACACCAAAATTAACCATACTACAATCTTGACCATTTATTACAGGCTTATCATCTACAATAACTTCCAAGACTTTACTTCTAGTTAATAACACACGAATGTGCGGATTATTAACATTCAAGTCAACATAATAGCTCCCGTTATTTACATATTTCCTAAATTCTGGGAAACGAGCAACAACTGTAGCAGACCCATTTAATCGTTCCAATATAAACCCAGTATTGTAATCATTTGCCTTTACAACAGTTTCGCCAGAAGCTGTTTTTATTATATTTTGAATTTCTAGCTTTGGGATTTCACTATGTGTTGAGACTTCATTTTCTATTATCAAATCATCATTATCAAAATAATAACGGACCATATCTACCTGTACTGGATCGATTGGTGCGACAATTGGGAAAACACCCGAGGATGATATTGATGCTCTAAGATATTCATCAACGATTTTTTCAGAAGGACCTTGTGCGATGACCTTACCATCCTTCAACCAAACGCATTTATTACACAGCTCACGAACGGCATTCATATTATGCGAGACAAATATAATTGTTCGCCCACCTTTTGCAATATCGTCCATCTTTGCAAGGCACTTCTTTTGAAATTCGGCATCTCCAACAGCCAGCACCTCATCAATTAAAAGAATTTCTGGTTCAAGGTGAGCAGCTACCGCGAAGCCAAGTCGGACATACATTCCAGAAGAATATCTTCTTACAGGCGTATCGAGAAAATCTGAAATATTGGAAAACTCAACAATTTCATTAAATTTAGCATCAATCTCATGCTTCTGCATACCAAGAACAGCACCAGAAAGATAAATATTCTCTCGCCCAGTTAAATCTGGATGAAAGCCCGTTCCTACCTCAAGAAGCGACCCAACGCGTCCATTCAATGTGGCACGACCCGAGGTTGGTTCTGTAATCCGAGTTAGCACCTTCAGAAGAGTTGATTTACCCGAACCATTAGTGCCTATTAATCCAATTACATCGCCCTTCTCTACCGTGAATGACACATTATCTAATGCCTTAAACAAACCCTTAGCACCCAAGCGACCTTCATCACCAATACGAATAAAATCGTCTAATTTTCTTCGGAATAGCTTTTTAAAAAAATAGCGAAACTCTTCACCAAAGGTTTTTCTATCAATTACGCCTAGTCGATAATGCTTGCTGATATTTTCTACTGATATTATTGTCTCTGCCATAGCATTAAATCTACCTTAAAATTAAATAACATCTACAAAATTTCTTTGAACTTTATTGAACATTGCCAGTCCCGTAAAGAAAAACAACAATGAAGAGATACATCCGATTATTATTCCTGTACTATCAAGAGAGGTATGTCCAGTAAACATAAAACGATTTGCTTCAACTGCTATTGATACAGGGTTAATCCAAATAATTGCACGATAGAGTGGATTAACAACAACATTAGCAGGATAAATAATTGGTGTAACATACATCCACACTTGTACGATAAAAGGAAGCATAAACCGGAAGTCACGGTATTTGGTGGTAATAGAAGCAATCCACAAGCCGATTCCAAGCCCGACAATTGCTGTATAAAGCACAACTATTGGGAATGCAAGTAGCCACCAGGACGGGCCAAATTGAGTGCTTCCTGTCTGTGTAAAATAATAATAGAAATAGAAAGCAAGAAACATTAACAAATTCAATCCAAGGTAAACCAAATTTGAGACCACCCCAGACAACGGAATAATTAACCGGGGAAAATACACCTTTGAGAGCATTGCAGAATTTGTTGCTAATGAATTACCAGCTGTATTCATTACACCTTGAGCATAGTTCCAAATTACAATTCCGCTCATATAGAAAACCATATGGGGTAGCCCATCTGTTGAGATATTAGCTACTCTGCCAAAGATTACCGTAAAAACAATAGTTGTAATTAGAGGTTGGATAAGGAACCATACTGGACCTAAAATCGTCTGCTTATAGATAACAGTTAAATCGCGCTTTACGAGAAGCATCAGCAAATCGCGATACTCGATAAGCTCTTTAACATTTATTTTAAAAATATTTTTTGTTGGCTGAATTGTAACCATAAAGCAAAATTCACTTATTAAGATTCACTAAAATTTGTGATAATTTTAGCATATTGTAGCAATAAATTCAACTGAGTAAGGATACCACGCTTATCCGGATTTTTTAAATCCAAACTAAATACAACGCATTCCTATAGTATTGCTGTTTTCGTGGTTAATAAAAAAGTGCGAAGAATTACCACAGAGACGTAGAGCATACGCAGAGTGAGTTTCCTAGAGTGTTGGGGACAGAGCCCCAACCCTACGATATAACTTATTATTTCTTTACCCCTGTTGGTGGCGAAGCCATCCAGCTTGCGGTTTTGGTGCGTCAGCACTCGCTTCCCGTACACGGATAGATACACTACTATGCTTGTGTAACAACGACAAAAACACGAATATGCACAAATAAAGGGAACACGAATATTGCAATAACATTTGTGTGCTTAAGTTATCCGTGTAAGGCATACTTGAACATCCGTGTGGGGACTTAATGCAGCATTAGTGACAATAAAAAAGGTGTGCGATTTGCACACCTTTTTTTATTAGAAGCGATTACCAATTGATGCTCGGATAAATGTTGCTTTATCTAGCTCAATTGTATCTTCTCCCTTAACATCTCCCTTGAGCTCATGCTGAAGATGTGTTCCCATTTCTGCAGTAAGCTCCAAATCATCAAACAAGGTTATTGTTGCTCCAACCGATGCACGAATTGCATCAAAGGTTACTGTTCCTGGCAAATCTTCATCATTGTCCAGCCAATAGGTTGTGTTATCCCATGCCAATGTTCCAAAGAAATTAAAAATATGGCGAGGGAATAAATCAACACGAGATTCTGGCAATGCTGCATGCAGACGGAATAAATCACTTGGCTGCCAAATAAAGCCAACATTAGGGAAGATTTCCATATCCCATTCTGGGCGATATGTCGCACCTAAAACAAGGCAGAAGTTTTCTGAAACCGTATAATGCAAATTCAATGTACCTGTGCAAGAAAACTCAGGTGCTGTTGGGTCGGAATAAATACCAGGTGCACCACGTAGCTCCCACGAGAAGCCATTTGTAAAGCGCCACCATAGGCCCAAATCTAGACCAGCGGCTAAAAGAGCGTCTGGCAGTGCAGACATTCCAGGATTATCAATAAAATACATACCATCAGCAAATAGCCATGCATCTAGTGAACCACCTGGTAGGAAGTCTGTAACCTTGAACAATCTTGCACGAATATCTGCAATTGCAATTTCTGTTGCCCCATAATCACCAAATTGAGTTTCATCAATTAATCCACCACGCACATAAAATACTGGGCGAATATCATTATCAAACCACTGGGAGTGAGTTTTTGAATAAGAAACACCTGAATTGTCATTAGAAAAAGACGCATCATTCCATTCATCTTGCTGTTGATATGAAGCTTGAGCTTGCTGCTTTTGGAGCTGTTGTTGAGCCTGATCACGAGTTTGTTCATGTATTGGTACTGGCAAAGGTTCAGCATCCATCTGATAAGGAGCTACAATTTCTGGCTGGTATGCTTGTTCGGAAGTAGGCTGCTGTACTGGCTGCTGCTGAACATTTACCACTGGCGTTGTAGCTGGTTTTGCAGGAGTAGAAGTCTTGCGTGTCACATATTTATTGTAGCCAGCAGTAGCTTTTGCATCTGAAACTGGAATACTCACTGGAGAAACAGTTTTTGAAGGAGCAACCTTTTCCTCTGCCTTTTTTACCGTAACATACTTATCCCATGCATTAGCACCAAAACTAATACCTGCCACACAACAAATAGCTAATATCCCTTGAAGTTTTCTATTGAGCATTTCTTCTTATTACCTTTTCTCTTAATTGTTTTCAACCAAAAAATTATCTATCATCCAATTCTCTTAGATTATCTGGCTCAAAGCCTGTTAACCAAAGAATAAATGACACCTTCAAATCCTCTTCCTCTTCCCTTCCATCTAAGTGGGTATAGCTTGGCTCGTATGTTAAATAAATACGATAAGCGAGACAATCAAGTTTACGCTGGATCCAAGTACCAACCTCCTCAACTCGCGAGGTCTCATACTCGTATCTACCATATACACTCAATGCCCACTCTGGGCTTACATTCCAAGTCAAAACACCACTAACAAGGCTGCTTTCTTCTACTAGATAGCGGTAAAATACATTTGCCTTAAACGCATCATGCCATACATTCAAGCGGAACAAAGCCTCTGTCACCTCTGATTGCTCTTGCTCATATTCTCCTTCAACACTTAAGCGCATCCAAGAAATTGGCTGGAAGCGTAAATCAAGATTTAAAGATTTAAATTCATCTTCATCCTCTTCGGTATCCATATTAAAGTCTGCATACAAATCAACATATAGCAATTCTCTAACCTTTGCCTCTTGTGCATTTGACTTATATTGCCATCTATTTCTCAAACCTAATCTAATGGTTTTGCTTTCCTCAATTTCATCAATATCATCAAATTGATAAATCTCATCAGGCAACAAATTTGGCTCTGGTATAAAGGTTATATCTGTATAAGGCTCAACAATGTGACGCCATGTAAAGCCACGATTATCTCTCCATATTGAGAATGCCTTAAAGGAAACCTCCGCACCCAATTCAAAAACATTTCTAAAATCAGCATCAGACTCAACATCAACCATCTTTTGAGTTGAAGTTGTTGTTCCATCCTCTGCTGTCTCTGTTACTGTTGTTTCCTCTTGGAGACGTGTCTTATCATAATATGTCCCGCGATAGCCTACACGAGGAACAATGCTTAAAAAGCCCATAAGCTTCATTGGTCTAGAAAGAACAAAGTCTGTGTCTGCTCGGAAAACATCGTAAGCTGGATCGCTTCCCCTGCCCTCCCAAATTCTCTCATCAAATTCACGGTTCAAATATGATGCTGAAGAACTATTCTCAATATATATTCCTGAATTAAATAGCTCTGTTGAATTTAAATTATACCAAGCCTCTGGAAGACGCTCAACTTGAGTATAAAAATCATTTAGACGAATACGAGCCAACAAGCCTCCGCTATATGTGTCTCCAATATGTGTCCAAGACAAATAGTTGTCGGGCTGATTCATCTCATCATATTCTTCTTCAAAAAAATCCTCCATAAAACGATCATCGCTTACATAGATTGCTTGAGCAAGGATTCTATCTCTTGGGGCAACCTCCCAAGAATTATTGAAGCGTAACCGATAGCGCTCTGCGTCTTCCACTTCCTCTGGCAAATCACTATCATCTAGATAATACGCAGAAAGCCATCCATCAAAGCTATTCTCTCTAGCCCAAAGAAGCTTCTCTCCAAAAGCCACACCGCGCTTAGAACGCAAATCTAGGCTTGTCTTTGAGTCTACATAGGTTTCTGTCTCCTTATTTCTATAGACAACCATTTTATAGGAAGACAAAAGGAAAGCTCCCCAATCGCTACCATAACCAGGCTCAAATCTAAAACCATAATGGCGATTTAAATCCTTCCAGTAGTATGGCCAATAAAAAAATGGTATTCCAAACAAATATGGAACAGCTCCCTGAGCAACAAATTCATCATCTGGACGCAAGCAAAGCTTTTTTGCCTTAACTTGATAATGGAAATGACCAGGAGCATTAGTGCATGTGGTTACAACTGTATCCTCAAGCATATACTCTTTATTTTTTTGCTCGTCTGTATAAACAGTTCCTTTATTTGCCATAACACGAACTGGCTCTGAATAGAAATCAAACTTTGAAGAAACAGCCATTCCTGAGTAAATATTTACCTTTAAAGAATCGCCTCTCCACACATCTCCTGCTGTTGAGAAAAAAGCTACATTCCCTTGAGCCTCAGCATCACCAGTTTCACGATTAAATCTAACCATATCTGCACGCAGCTCAATATCACCATATTTAATTGCAACATTGCCACGTAGGGTCACCCAATCCGTATCTAAACTATATTCAGAAGAATCTGCCTGAATATCACAATCAGCGGCCTTACTGAAATTCTTTTCTGTAAATTTATCAAAGCCGCCTGCTGCATTTAGACTAGTCACTCCAAGACTAACCCCTAGCACCAAAGCAAAAATTATAAGCTTATTGTTTGAAAGCATAGCTTCATTCCTAACTTGATATTAAAACTTAATTAAACATTAAACAAAAATTCAACTACATCGCCATCCTGCATTATGTAATCCTTACCTTCCATACGGGCTACACCTAGTGCTTTACATTGCTGCTCACCACCATTTGCTACATAATCCTCGTAGGATATAACCTGTGCACGAATAAAACCTCGCTCAAAATCAGTATGAATTACACCGGCAGCCTTTGGTGCCTTCCAGCCCTTATGAATTGTCCAGGCTCTCACCTCAAGAGGACCTGCTGTTAAATAACTAATTAAACCAAGAGTCTCATATCCACTTTTAACAATTACATCAAGGCCACTCTCTTCAATGCCGTAGGATGAAAGAAACTCATTTCTCTCATCATCTGGTAACCCCGCCATATCCTCCTCAATGCGAGCACAAATGCGAACCATCTGTGCATTACGCTTTGCAGCATACTCACGAAGCTTTGCGACATGCTCATTATCTTCAAGAAGAGAGTTTTCATCTACATTTGCCACATAGATAATTCGCTTATCGGTCAGAAATCGCATATCATGAAGAGTATTTTGAAGCTCATCAGCATCATGCTCCGGATAGCTAATAACCGGATTTCCATTCTCCACAAATTCCTTTAGCTTAATAACTGCATCAAGCTCCTTACGGATTTCCTTATCTGCACGAGCAAGTTTTGTTAAGCGTTCAATACGCTTTTCTAAACTCTCCATATCTGCCAATATTAGCTCTGTCTCAATAATATTAGCATCACGCACTGGATCAACAGAACCCTCAACATGAACAACATTTGAATCATCAAAACACCTGACAACGTGTAGGATTGCATCTGCCTCACGGATATTCCCTAGGAACTTATTCCCGAGTCCCTCACCACGACTTGCTCCCTTTACTAGCCCCGCAATATCAACAAACTCAACTGTTGCGTTAATAATGCGCTGTGGCTTAACCAATTCCGCAAGCTTCTGAAGACGGAAATCAGGAACAGGAACCTCTGCTAGATTTGGCTCAATCTCTTCCCTCTTTGCACCATCAAACACATAGAGATCTGCTTCTATCGTTTTTAGCGCTTCATAGTCAATTTGTTCTTCTGTTCCAATTACAGCATATTTTTCATATTCCTTATGATCCTTTGCATACTCCTCTGGAACACCTACTAGATTACTACCTACTTTATCTAACAACTCAGCTGCTGCATATGTAGTTGCTACCACAGTCTTTGGTGATTCAGTTAATCCAATCTGAGCCAAAGCCTCCTCTTTCGATAGGAAAATCTCTTCCTCTGGAATCTCACCTGCACTCGTTAGACCTGAACCATTTTGACCTGATGTTTGTGCACCTAGTAAGTCTCCATCTTTTTTAGCAACACTTGTTCCTTTATGGCCACATCCTGTCAAGCTCAATACACATAGCATTGATAGAATGATTGTCTTGTATCTTTTCATATTTCTCCTCCTTTGACTTGTAAAGCATTTACATATATAACAAACCATAGATTATTTGTCAATATATTTCACAGAAACTACATACCATAGAAACATGCTCCACGAGTTTCTATGGTTATCGTGGCAATTGGTCAAAGGAAGTAAGAGAACAGAAAGAACAAAAACCTGTTTTTACTCTTCCTGTTCTCTTACTTTCTCAGACCTCGTTGCTTCGTGTAAAAAGGAGGCATCGTTTAGCGATTTTACAAATCGCTAAAGCGACACCCCCTTCTTTAAATATTTAAACGTAATTTGTCTTCTTAGAATTCAAATTTAGCTTCAAAATAAGCTTTAAGATCTGCAATTTTAACTCTTTCTTGTTGCATTGTATCACGATCACGAACTGTAACTGCTTGATCCTC
>CALDQE010000025.1 GCA_937911295.1 uncultured Verrucomicrobiota bacterium | reverse complement strand
GGACAAGGGAGAATTGTGCCAACAATCATTCCAAAACCCCAGAATACTCTCCGTGTCTCCGTTCTCCAGAAAACCACACTACGTGTGCTCCGTGTTTCGCCGAAGGCCACAGCGGGAGCATTTAAATCGTTGTACTTATTGCTTTTGCTCAACACGGAGGGATTCCCAGTTTGCTGGTGTATGCCTGGAAATACGAGGTTCATTGACAGGATTAACGGGATTATGTCGTATCATAAAGAGCAATTATGCATTGTCGCTCATCTCTGCAATCTGTGTGTCTGAACCAAATACGATAAGTGAATCATCCTCCTGTAGCACCTCAGCTCCAGTTGCAACAATTAACTCAGTGTCTCGATTTGTGTTGTTAAGCATACGATTTATTGCAATAACATTTATATTATATTTTTGACGAATGTTTGCTTCAATAATCGTTTTTCCAACAAGATTGCGTGGAACTTTAATTTCTGTTACACTATAGCCATTTGCTATTTGAAGAGATTCTATTGCTCCTTTGATGCCTCCAAGGTCTCTGCCCAAACGATATGCTCGCTCTTTGTCTGGGAAAACAACTTCATCTGCACCGATTCTATATAAAACAGATTCTTGAAGCTCTGATTCAGCCTTAGAGATGACCTTGTAAATTCCAAGCTGTTTGCAGTTTAGTGTTGCTAAAATACTGCTTTCAAGAGATTCGCTTATGGATACCACAGCTATGTCACATTGCTCAAAACTTGCTTCCTTTAAAGCAGCTTGATTGGTTCCATCACCTTGAACAGCATGGATGTTGTATTGTGCTAAACTCTTTATAGCATTCTCATCTTTATCTATAACGATTACATCGATATTTTGAGCATATAGAGTTTCTGCCAGTGTTTTTCCAAAACGACCAGCTCCAATAATGCCTACAGTCTTATTATTTCTTTTTGCCATGGTTGTTCTCCGTTGATTGGGATTAGCCTACAGAAATGTTTTCTTCAGGAAATCTTGTTAAATATTGCTGATTACGCTTACCTAAAAGCATTACAATTGTGATTGGTCCTAATCTACCAACAAACATGCATACTACTATACATAATTTGCTCCAAACTGTCAAATCAGGAGTTATACCTGTAGACAGACCTGTTGTTGTGAGTGCAGATAGAACCTCAAACATAACGTCTTTAAGCTGGTGAGCTGCGTTGTATTGCTCTGTTAATGATAAGCAGAAGGTACCAAGAATGAATGATGCAAGATATAGGTAGCAAATAATAAAAGCATCACGTACGGTTGTGGCATTTATTGTTCTATCAAATATTACAGTTTCCTTACGATTTGCGATTTGAGCACGGATTGTTGCAAAGATAATCGCTATAGTTGTAACCTTTATACCACCACCAGTAGAACCAGCCGCTGCACCTATAAACATAACGCACATTGTTAAAATAAGTGTGGCATCTGTTAAGGTAGATGTCGTAATTGTTGAAAATCCAGCATTTCTAGATTGAGAAACATGTAATAGAGAGCTTAATAACTTTTGATGCCAGGTTGTAACACCAGCCTCTTTGAATGCGTTTCCGTTATATTCGATAAGTAATATTATGGTAGCAACAGATAAGACAATTGATAATGTTGTAATAATTGTTAACTTTGAGTGAAGAGAAAGCCTTCCTCGCTTCATACGTTTTTTGTTGAAGAAGCTTTTGCTAGTGAGCTCAGAAATAACAATAAAACCAATACCACCGGTTGTTGCAAGAAAAATAATCATCAATTGGATGGCAGGAGAGTTTATGTAATTAGCAATACTGTTATTGTAGAGACTTATTCCAGAATTACAAAAAGCCATAACAGAGAAAAATACACCATGAAATACGGAATTGTCTAGCGATAGCCCATAATCGCCAAAATAGAACAAATTTGCGAGAATAAAAGCACCAAAGCCTTCGCATATAAATGTGAATTTTATTGCCTTTATAATAAGATTTTTAATGATTTCACCATGAGATTCGCCAATATCTTTAGAAGCAAAGCTTTCCTCGTTTGCAGATAACCGTCTTCCAATTAAAATTACGATAAATGAGCTGATTGTCATAATGCCCAATCCACCTAGTTGAGAAAGAGTTAGCGTTACAATCAAACCAAAATGCGAAAGGAATTTGCCTATGCCTCCATGAATGGGATCAAGACCTGTAACACTCAAAGCATTTGTTGCCAGGAATAGAGTGTCCATATTAAAATACCATTTGCCATCAACATGAGAAATCGGTAAAGATAATAAAAACATACCGATAATGATTGTAATAGCATATGCTAAAACAACTACTCGATACGGGTTTAATGCTTTTTTTGATTTGTCAATAATTTGCATATATTAACCAACAGTTAAATTCTCTTCTGGATATTTGTTGTAAAAGGTTGTGGCTCTTCTAGCAAGTGTCATAACAATAGTCAACGGACCTAATCTACCGCAAAACATACAGATGACAAGCCAGAATTTGCTCCAACTAGTCAAGCTTGTCGTAATGCCTGTTGATAGACCTGTTGTGGTAGTTGCAGATACAACCTCAAAAGCGATATCTTTGAGTGTAATGTTTTCGGCATTTGCCTCACAAATTGATACGAATAGTATACCTAAAAATATGATTAAAAGATAGATATTTAATATAACCAAAGCATCACGCACGATTATATTAGAGATTGTTCGTTTTAAGATAACAGTTTCCTTCCTATCAACAGAAGCAGAGTGTAGAGAGGCAATGATTACAGCTAGAGTTGTGACTTTGATTCCTCCAGCAGTAGATCCAGGTGCACCACCAATAAACATAATTAACATCGACCAAACAAGGGTGGCGTCGGAGAGGGTTGCTGTTGGAATTGTGCAAAAGCCAGCATTTCGTGAGACCATAGAATGAAAACCACTTGCGACTAGTTTTCCAGATAAGGTGAGCTCGGCAAAAGCATTGTCTTTCTCTAATAGGTATGTAATTATAAATGTGGATGCAATAATGATAAGTGTAACTATCAAAACAACTCTTGTGTGAAGAGATAATCTAGTGCGTTTGAGAAGATTCTTTTCTCTTAGATTTAATGAAGAGATATTTTTTAAAACAACAAATCCTAACCCACCAATTGTGGCAATTATCATAAAGACAATTTGGATTGCATAGTCATTTAAATATGGTGCAAGGCTGTCCGGATGTAGGCTCATACCAGCATTGCAAAAGCCCATAATTGAAAAATAAATTCCCTTGATAAATGCGATGTCTAAGCTAGTCTCATATCCTTTAAAATATAGTAGACCAGTTAGTGCAATTGTTGCAGCAAGCTCCCAAGAGATTGCAAAAAGAACTGTGCTTTTAATCAATCCAGAAAGACCGAGCGTATTTGTTCGTCCTAAATCGCGTGATGTCATAACCTCACTTGATGCAGATAAGCGTCGCCCCATAATGTAGAATATCGCTGCTCCAATGGTCATAATACCTAAACCACCGATTTGGGATAGTATGACGGCAATGGTTAATCCAGCTGGAGATAGCGTTTGACTGATGCAGATGGAATCAAGACCAGTTACGCAGACGCAATTTGTCGCAAGAAAAAGTGAGTCAATTCCGAGATGCCATTGCTTATCGACATAAGCAAATGGCATCGAAAGAAGAGCTGCACCAATCAATATGGTAGTTAAGAATACGCCAACAAAGAGCTGCTGCGGGTGTAGTGATTTTGTTAGCTTTTGATTGAATAAACGCATAATTATAATCTCAAACTAAATTCCGGGCTATTATTGTCTAGCAGGAATTGTTTTTATATTACCATTAAGAGGCTTAAGGTCGAAATCAACATTCTCTTCGCCAGTAATTTCATAGATAGCATTTAATAGTTCATCACTAATGAAGGTATTGTATTTTTCTGGTAGGGCAATATATGCTCTCTCATTAGATTTTAGATAAAGAACAAGGATTACCTCTGTGTGTCCTGGATGTGAGAGCAGTGTATCGCTAAGCTTATTTAGAATTTGCTTTGCATTACTTTCAGTCTCGTTCACGCGGATAAAGATTTTTGTAGCAAGTTTAGTTGGAATCTGATCAACACGAATGAAGGAGTTGATACGCTTAGAGCGTTTCCCTTGCCAATTATTTAATCTTAGGTTGAAAACATAGGCTGTATTTGTCTGAATATCTTCTGCATGAAGAATATCCTGCTCGGAGACATAATATGGGAATTCCATACGTTGTCCATTTTTGTCTTCGCCAACAATGAACATAGTTATGGAGTTCTTGTTTTTAGAAGGCTTTTTGTCTACAGAGAGCACAAATAAGCAGATATTTATGCTAGATGACGCACCTTCACCAAGTCTTTCTAGTGCGGAATTTAAATGGTCAATAGTTTTATATGAGGTTGTAAGCTTTTTATTGAGGTCGAGGGGATGTCCGGAGAGGAACACACCAAGAAGCTCTCGCTCTGCAAGTAGAATATCAAGCTTACGCATCTCAGGAATGTCTGGGGTATTTATCTCTGTGGTAGGAGCATCATCCCAAGAACCAAATAGACAGCCTTGCCCAGATTCAATGTCACGCTTATTGGCATTAGCACGAGAAATAGCATTTGGTAAATCTACCAATGCGGCTGCTCGATGGATTCCAAGGCTATCTACACCACCAGTCCTAATTAGAGCTTCGTAAGCACGAGAGTTTAATGCACCAGTGCAACAGGTTCGTGAGACGAAGTCATTGAAGCTTTTGTATGGTCCATTTTCTTCTCGCTCCTTTACAATCGCAGCAGCAGCTGTTGTGCCTACTCCCTTAATACCAGCAAGTCCATAGCGAATAGCAATTTTATTGTTAAAATCCTCTGGGACAAATTTTTCAATGGACTTATTTACATCTGGAGGTAGCATGTTAAAGCCCATAGACATAGACTCTGCCACGAAGTCAGGCATTTTTTCAAAGTTACCAATTTCGGAGGAGGTTTGTGCACACATATACTCGGCAGAATAATTTGCCTTTAGGTAGCCAGTAATATATGCAAGATATGCATAGCAAACAGCGTGAGACTTGTTAAATGCATAAGAAGCGAAATCCTGCCAATCCTTCCAAATTTTGTCTATTAGCTCGCGAGCTTTTTTCTCTTCCTTTGCTTCCGGTGCTGCGCGAAACTCTGGGTTGGCGAGGCATCCATCAACAAATTTGCTTTTTAACTCATTCATTAGGTCAATGTTTTTCTTACCCATTGCCTTACGTAATGTGTCTGATTGTCCACGAGTGAAGCCACCAAGTAGACGAGAAAGAAGCATTACCTGTTCTTGGTATACTGAAATACCGTAGGTTTCTTTGAGGTATTTTTCCATTAGAGGGTGGTCATACACAATCGGTGCTCTTCCATGCTTTCTCTCGATAAATTGAGGTATGTATGCCATTGGACCTGGACGGTACAGAGCATTCATCGCCACAAGATCAGCAAGACAGTCTGGCTTAAGAGCTTTGAGATTTTCCTTCATTCCGTCAGATTCAAATTGGAATAGACCAGTAGTCTCACCACGTGTAAATAGTTCGTATGTGGCAGGGTCATCTAAAGGAATTTTATCTGTGTCAATGTCTATGCCCTTGCGAAGCTTGATAAGACGAACAGTTTCGTTAAGAACTGTGAGGGTCTTAAGCCCAAGAAAGTCCATTTTTAGTAGACCGATTGGCTCAACAAAATGTCCATCATACTGCGTAGAAAGTAATTCGTCTGATGCATTTGATGGCTTCATCACAGGAATGGTTTCAATGAGAGGATCTCTACTGATGATGATACCACATGCATGGATGCCAGGCTGACGATATACTCCGTCAAGATATGGAGATAGCTCCATAATTTTACGAACTATTGGGTCTGGATTATTTTTCTCGTTTGCTAGCTCCGGAGAAGCGGCAATTGCTTTCTCAAAGGTAATTTTTGGCTCGTCTGGTACAAGCTTTGTAAGACGGGAGACCTCCGGAATTGGAAGATTATAAATTCTACCAATATCGCGAATGCAGCTTTTTGGTGCCATTGATCCAAAGGTAGCAATGTGACCAACATGGTCTGCACCATATTTATTTGATACCCAATTAAGAATTTTTTGGCGGCCGACATCGTCAAAATCAACGTCAATATCAGGCATAGAAATTCGGTCTGGGTTTAGAAAACGCTCAAAAAGCAAATCATATTTCACTGGATCGATATTGGTGATTCCAAGGCAATATGCAACAAGGCTTCCTGCTGCAGAGCCACGACCAGGACCAACCAGTATGCCCATATTTCGTGCCTCGTGAATAAAGTCCTGCACAATCAGAAAATATCCTGGAAAACCCATCGTTTTAATTGTATTGAGCTCAAAATTGATTCTCTCCAAATGCTCCTTGGGGATTCCGTCTGGATAGCGACGATTAGCTCCGTTAATTGTAAGGTGATGTAGATAATCAGCTTCAAATTTGATGCGGATTAGCTTCTTAATTCCATCCTCAGAACCATTTTTAGATAGGCGATTAAAGCTCTTTTCTCCAAACTCCTCAATAAGCATTTCTGGGGTTAGCTTTTCAACATATTCTTGCTCAGAACCAAATTCTTTTGGGATTGGGAATACTGGCATAATTGGATCAGAATTTAGCTCGTACTCTTCAACCTTTTCAGCGACCTCTAATGTGTTTAAAAGCTCCTGATAATTGTCTGGGAATACCTGTTGCATCTCTTCGGGAGTTTTGAACCACTCCTGTTGGGTGTAGCGAAGGCGATTAGGGTCAGTCATTAAACGCCCAGTGTTCATGCAGACAAGTGCATCATGAGCTTCTGCATCATCCTTGTTTAGGAAGTGGACATCATTGGTGACAATTGCTTTAATGTCAAGGCGCTTAGCAATAGCTAGAAGCTCTTTATTACATTTTAGCTGCTCAGCATAAATTCTAGAATTTATTTCTGGATCATTTGATTTATGCAGCATAATTTCAATGTAATAATCATCACCAAAAAGCTCTTTATACCATTTTGCTGAGGCTTCTGCTTCTTTTATATTTCCATCAAGAATCAATTGGCAAAGTTCACCGCCCAAGCATGCAGAAGAGACAATAAGCCCCTCCTTATATTTTTCAAGAAGCTCTTTGTCAATACGTGGATGATAATAAATATTGTCGGTTGCAGCGACACTGATTAGTTTTATAAGATTTTTATAACCAGTATGATTTTTAGCAAGTAGAACAAGGTGGTCGCCTCGGTCTCTTGTTGACGGGGTGTTAGGGTCTTCTAAGCGAATTGGTTTGCGTGTGATGTAGGTCTCGCATCCAAGAATAGGCTTTATTCCTTCTTTTCGGCAAACATCATAAAAATCCTTAATGCCAAACAAATTACCGTGATCGGTAATGGCGACAGCTGGGAGCCCAAGCTCTTTCGCTCGTGCAACTAAAGGCTTGATTTTGCAAGCACCATCTAATAAAGAATAGACAGTGTGTTGGTGTAAATGAACAAATGATGTTAGCTTTTCCATAGTGAATATCCAATTCGTTAATAATTTGTGATTTATGCAGTTAGTTTAATTAGTTTAAATTGCTTTTGTTTGAGAATGTGGGGAGCACATACTCTGAGTCGTATGAGGTCTGTAGATTTGGATGCAAATTTGAGATTGTTTTTGAAATACTTTCAACTATTGATTTTGCTGCGATGGATGGGGTAAAGAATTCTTGAACAATCTTTGCATTTTGTCTACCGAGTATAACGCAACGTTCCTTGTGGGTGCATAGCTCGACAATTTGATTAGCTAAATCGTCCTTGCTTTCAGCATCGTAGGTTTGTATGCTAACAGAAAATGAGCTAATTTCATTACAAGCCCCAGTGTTTGGGATTACAACTGTTTTTCCATAGCTAATTGCTTCAATGATTGTCATATCGAATGCCGGTAATGGGGTAGAGTGAATAAAGGCAAAAATTGAGGCAGAGTTTTTGAGATAGTATTGAAATTCCTTATAGCTCTTTAGTTTACGGATAGAGACGCAAAGGGGGCGTAGTTGCTGGAGTGCGAGTTTGTATTCCTGATAATTGCTTGTTCGATTAGCGACTGTTGTATGAATTACAAGAGAAATTTTAATATTGAGTTTAGCAACCTTGGAATAGATTTGCTTAATGTGCTTTGTGGCAGCGTCCATTGCTTGTTTGGTGTTGCCATAAAGAACAACAACAATTTCTGATGGGTTTAGATTTGTAAATTCTTTTTGTGGTTCAATAGCAGGGGCCACGACATGGATTTTGTTTAATGCAACACCAAGCCTGGAAGATATTCTATTTTTTTGGAAGCCACTTATAGCTAATAGACCATCCGGTTTATCTAAGGCGGCTCTAAGCTTTGATGAAACCTGTGGTACAGGAGTACCGTTTAGAAAAGAAATATCTTCCACGTGGTGACCCATGTGGCAAAGCACAGGGGTATCTAATTTTTTCTTAAGAGTGGGGACAAGACCGAGCAGGAGAGGAGATGAGATAAGGATAGCATCGGCAGCAGGAGCCTGCTGTTTAAGCCAATCGACAAGATTGTTGATTTCGTTTTTAAAGCTACCATCCTGACCGGAGAAGATATCAATAAGAAAATCTGAGAATTTATGTTTTGATTCTAATACACCTCTACCAATTTTTTTTCTAAGAAAGCTTGTGTCAAACCTTTTCCAAATGAAGTCGGGTATGAGCTTAGATAGCACGGGCATAGAATGACGTGCATAGAGTTTGATTGCACTACAAAAAATTGGTTGGTTTTGTGAGGCGGTTTGTTGTGGACCAGTATTGTCAGAGAGAGGAAACAATACGGGCACTAACAAAACATCGTGGCCTGCCCATCTGAGCTCGGCCACGAGTGTTTGCCCATAGTAGCTATCAGCTTCTAGTGCAGAGCCGATAGGACCAGGAATTATATTTACTATTCGCATAGTGAATGCGAAGGCTTTGAAAATTAGCCGTATAGTAATTATTCAGCAGAGATTGCCTCAGTTGGGCAAGCACCTTCGCAAGCGCCGCAATCAACGCAAGCATCTGTTACCTTGTACTTGTCGCCATCCTGTACAATAGCTTCTACTGGGCATGTACCAGCGCAAGCACCGCAGCCAACGCAAACATCCTGATTAATAACTCTAGCCATTTTATGCTCCTTTATTGTTTTTGTGGATAATCCCACATACGTTTCGTTTTTTCGGTGTAAATTTTATCATATATATGTAAAAAATCGCAAGTAAAAACTAAAGAGAGCAGGCTGATTATGGGTGTAGTGAACTTGAAGTGCGAGGTTCTTTCCTCCCGCAGAGACGCAGAGACACAGAGAATTGTGCTAGCAATCAACAAAAATGGACAACCCCACAAACCCCTCCGAATCTCCAAAACTCCAGAAAACCACACTAAGTGTGCTTCCAGTAGCGAAAGCAAGAGCGTCAGCGTGTTATTATGACAAAGACGCGAAACAATCAGGCAGTGAAAGCAAATTGTTGTTAATCGCTAGTGCTGTGTTATTTCAATAATAAAAAAGTGTAGTCAATTTTCGGATTAAATTTATTGCATTCTATTGCTCAATATCTTATACTTATAGGAGAAATTTGTTTTGATAATTGTGGAGTTTCACCATGAAAAAATCTTTAAATAATTTACTGAATCCAGAAGCTAATCAAGGTAATGTATCAGAAGACGCAATTACTCTTGTTAGCTACAATATGCGAGGTCCTTTTGATAAGTCACCTAATGAGTTCTATGGGGATAGAGCACCTCGTATCATAGAAATGATTAAAAAATATGATATGGATGTAATTGGAACCCAGGAGCTCATCCCAGATACACGAGATGCTTTATTGCAGAAGCTTCCCGATTATGATTGTGTGGGTGTATCCCGTGAGGATGGTAAAAACGAGGGTGAAGCTTGCTATATTATTTATAAAAAAGACCGTTTTGAAGTGGTTGATTCTGATACGTTCTGGCTTTCTGAAACACCAAATGTCCCTGGCTCACGCTCTTGGAATACATGTTGTACACGTATTTGTACAATGATTCGTTTAAAGGATAAGAAAACAAATAAAGAATTTGTTCATGTTAATACACATCTTGATCATGAAAGCGAAGAGGCTCGTATTAAGGGCATCCAATTAATCGTTAGCGAGATTAAACGACGCTATACAGATTTTGTTCCACTAGTTCTTACAGGTGATTTTAATACCTATGTTGATACCCCTACTTATAAGGCAACAGAAGAGCTCCTTCACGATGCAATGAAGATTTCTGCAGTACCTCATGCCGGTCCGTTTAGAACATTTACTAACTGGATTTGGGAAGCAAATGAAAGCACCACAGAGGGAGCACGAATTGATTTTATATTTGTAAATGATGGTTTTGGTGTTGAAGAAATTGTTACCTGTAACGATACATTCCCAGGAAACACATATTCTTCAGATCATTATCCAGTTGTTTCAAATTTAATCATAAAGTAATCCTCACCCCTTTTTAATATATTATGAACGACACGATAACAACAGAATTTTCTGTTCGCTATAATTACCCAACAATATTTACGGATTGTGTATTTGATAGTGAGAATTTGACCCTTGTTTCAACGTTGGAGCGTTTGAATGAGGGGCGAAGGCATCGTGTCGTTTTTTATGTTGATTCAGCATTAGCTACAGAGCAACTAATTCATTCAATTCAGCACTATTGCTCCTGCCATTCAAAGACAATAAATTTAGTGGCACCAGTTAAGGTTGTTACTGGTGGATTTGAGATAAAAAATAATCCGGAGTTTATTATCTCAACGCTTAAGGAGTTAGGCGAATTACACATAGATCGACAGAGCTTTGTGGTGGTTGTCGGTGGTGGCAGTGTGATTGATGCCATAGGGCTAGCAGTTGCTCTTCTCCATCGAGGTGCAAGATTGATTCGAATGCCGACAACAGTGCTAGGTCAGGATGATGCTGGTGTTGGCGTGAAAAATGGAATTGATTTCAATGGACAGAAAAATTTTATGGGGAGCTTTGCTCCTCCATTTGCGGTAATAAATGATTTGTCCTTCCTCGCGACATTAAGTGACGAGGATTGGTTTGGTGGATTTGCTGAGGCAGTAAAGGTTTCTATTATTAGAGATGGCGACTTTTTTGAGCAATTAGAGCGGTCAATAGATGCTATTTGTTCAAGGGATTTGTCTGTGGCAGGCAAGTTGATTGCTCGCTCAGCAGAGATACATCTGCGGCAAATCAGCAAGGGGGGAGATCCATTTGAGTTTGGTTCAGCTCGTCCTTTGGATTTTGGTCATTGGGCAGCACATCGTCTTGAGGTAATAAGTGGTCATGAGTTAGGGCATGGATATGCTGTTGCAATAGGTATTGCATTAGATACAGTTTATGCACGAATGCAGGGGCTAATTACAGAACAAGCAGCGTCAAGGATATTAGCATTGCTTAAGGCATTGCAGCTTCCAATTTATAGTGACTGGCTTAAGGCAAAGGCAGAGGATGGAGAGATGCTTCTTTTTAAGGGAATTGAGGATTTCCGGGAGCATCTGGGTGGAAATCTAAACATTACATTGCCAACCTCTATAGGCACAGCAATAGAGGTGCATGAGCTTAAGCTTGCCGATGTCGCAATTGCTATAGAAGAGTTAGGTGAGGCAACAAAATCCGTACACAAATAAGCACGGATACGGGTATGTAGATATCCGTGACTGGAATGTGTTTATAAAGTGTGTTGAGATAATTCTCTGCTCAGCAATAAAAGCTAAGATTAGATTAGTGAACGATTTTTACATCGTCAAAGTGTAGGCGTGTGCGATGCCCAGAGCCGGTTGTCTCGACCTCTAGGTCTTTGATTACCCAACGCTCATCGCCCTCTGCAACTTCAAGCTTCTGTACAGCACGAACCCAAAGACGGCGTAGCTCCTTGCCTGCCTCATCGTTTTGGGTGGCTTGCATCAAAACTCGCTGTGCCTTGTCTAGCCAGACCTTACCAAATGCACAATCACTATTGCTTGTAGCAGGTGGGATAAGCTTTATTATGTCACAATCTCTTCCTTTAACCTCGCCTTCGCCAATTAGCTCAGGAGATTCCCACCAAAGAAAATCCATCGTTGCGTCTATCCATGTAACATCGGAGCCAAGCACTCTTTCATGCATTTTGGGTGGAGGAATTTGAGCACCAAGAGGTGTCTTCATATCGCGAGAAAGAGTAATTTCCCCATTCTTTGTGCGCTTAATTGTAACATTATCAAGTAGCTCACCCTTTAGAGAATAAAATTTATAAGTAGCATAAGGCTCTGGTGTACCCCAACAAATGTTAGCATTGAAATCATATTCAAGCATTTCAATGCCGTATCTACGGCGCATAGTGAGTCTGCCGACGAGCTGCATTTCCTCTGTAGGGAAGCGAAGAATGCAATCCTGAATTAATTCAGAACCAGTCCAATTTATAGAGTCCGTAGGTGCTGTTTCTTGCAAGAGTTTAATTGCAGAGGGGGCTGCAACTGTAGCGGTGGATGAGGCTGGGAGCTCATTAGCAAAGGAAGCACTAATTAAGGTGCAAAATAAAGCTAAAACTATGGATTTTTTCATAATCAATACTTTAAATTCAAATATTATCAAATCTGGTTATATTTTTTGGGATAGAACAGCCTCTTGCATTGTTCTACCATCTGCCAAAATAGGAGAAATTCTTTCTCTCCACTGCCTTCTTTCTGCAGTAATTACCGAAATATATCCTTTGCCACCTAAAACAAAGAAATCTAATTGGCTAGCGAGCCAAAAATGCGGTTGAGATTTCTTGGTTGAGTTTTTTGTGATAGAAGCTTTGTACTCCTTGATGCGTTCTATTTCAGTAAAAAACTTTGAGTAATTTTCACAAGAGATAACATTGTAGCCAGTGCTGAACAAATGGAACATTTCCTTTTGTGTCATTGCCATATTTATTGGAGAAAAGCCATTGATTTTTGATGCAAGCTTATTACGTAGTAAAGAAATTATGCTAAGAGGGCGCTTGTTTTGGATTGAAATAATAAGTCTTCCATTAAGCTTTAGTACGCGATGGCATTCTTTCAAAAAAGCTTCCTTTGATGGCATAGCTGCCAGCATATCCAGAGCAACAACAATATAGTCAAAAGAGTGTTCTGGGTATGGAATTTCTCCATTTATACCTAAGCAAACGATATTTTCCCCATTCAATATTGTTGAGGTTGCTTCAAGAAGCTTTGGAGAGCGAACTGCTGTTGACCATGCACCACCAGCTTTGCGTAGCTCCTTTGACATGATGGGATTAGGCATACCAATATCTAAAAAAGTTTTAGAAGCTCTTCCAGATAATGGGAAGCTCTTTACAATAGTAGCCAGCTGCTGCTTTAAAGGTATGCTAGCTTGATATTGCTTAAAAAAGGAATCCTCAATTTCGTTAATATTCATAATAATCTCCCCACGGTATGTTATTGGTTTTCTGGAGTAGAATTTATAATTGAAAGAATTGCTTCGTCAACATTTTGCTCAGCATTTGTGGCAGAGTCATCATTTTGCTCTGTTGGTTCAGCATTGGTTTCTGCTGGTTCAGCAGGTTCAGAGACTTCTGCTTCGTTCTCGGTAGTAGGAAGAACGACGCCATTAGGCAATGCTTTGAGATTCTCTACCTCGGTGAAGTGGATGTATGGATAATCAGTATTAGAGCCATCTGGGTTTTTCTCACCTTTAGCTGGATTATCAAAGCCATTTTCTTCGTTTGTATTAGTTAGATAGCCAGAGAGAGGGGATTTTGGCTTTTCAACTGTTTTACGAGAATTATCGATATACTTTTCGCGCTCTTTTTCTTTCTTAGGGTCTGCAAGGCGACTATATGACCAACCGCTGTCCCATACGCCTTCTGTATCAAGGGTTGCACGAACCTTGCGTGCGTCGTCCTCTATCTGTGCAGGTGTGTTGATTACACGAGGAGTGATGAACACAATAATTTCTGTGCGTGTATTTTCTTCTTTCTCAGAGCGGAATAGCCAACCAATTAGAGGGATACTACCTAGAATAGGTACCTTTGTTTGGGCAATAGTTACTTGATTTTGTGCTAAACCACCAAGGACAACTGTCTCACCGCTTTGGACAGCAACATCCGCTCCCATTTTGCGGGTGTTGAGCATAGGATATTCACTTGTGTTATTGCCAGTAGCGATAGGCTTGTAGCCCTCATTTGTTTGCATTTCCTGCTCAATAGTCAGGTTAATGAATCCATTCTTGTTGATACGAGGTGTAACAGTTAGTTTGATACCAATATCCTCACTCTTAACATTGTCACTTGAGCGATTTGAGTCGTCATAGTATGTTGTACCTTCATTCCAGTAGATACGCTCGGTTTCCGTAAGTACAGCTTCCTTATTATCAAGTGTTGTGATACGAGGAGAGCTTAGAAGGCGAGAACGAGAGTCTGTCTTGACAGCCTTAAGAATTACATCTAGGTTTAAATCAAAGAGGGTTGTTGCAAGATTGATGCCACTGCCGGCTAGACCAGACGCATCGGTTGCAAAATTTAGTGCTGGAGTAGCTTTACCAGTGCCACCGCCACCAGAGGTTGCAAATGCAATATTTTCTCCAGATAGCATTGTGCGTTGAACCCAATCCATACCAGTCTCAAGAGAGTCGGTGAATTTTACAGAAACAATAGCTGCTTCGATTACAACCTGGGAAAGCTGAATATCAACATCCTTAATGATGTTCTTTATTACAGCCATATCAGCTGCTGGAGACATAATAAGAAGGGAGTTTGTGCGCTCATCAGCAAGAATTTTTATATTTTCAGAGTCAAGCTGACCCACCATTTGTGAGTTAATTCCAGAGGTTGCTCTATTACGTGTAGTCGTGCTTTGTGGGCGATTATTCTGCTGATTATTATTGTTATTGCTATTAGCATTCTCGTTGCGACGAACCTTTGAGTCGTTCGAATCATTATTTGCATTATCAATTAACTCATTAAGTAGCTCGGCAACCTCCTCTGCAACAGCATGCTCTAGGCGAATTACCTCTGCAAGCACATCTGGAGCAGTTGCGATATCAAGCTCTTCGATAAGCTTATTGAAGAAGACCATATTTTCTTTGCGTGTGATGATGATAAGAATATTTGTACGCTCATCGGCAAAAATACTTACCTTGCCACGGATTAGACCGCGCTGTGCATCAGCAACAGCAGCATCGATTGCAGCATTGCCAGCTGCCTTGTTGTCTTGTTGTTGGTTTGGTTGATTTCTGTTCCATCTATTTCCTGGAACACCGGCACCAGGAGGAAGTGGGCGATGGTATGTGCCAGGTGCTCCTGAAGTACGCTCTGTTGCTGCAGATTTATTCTTTTCTTGATCCTCTTGAGCATCTGTAACAATCTCCATCAAACGCTCTTTAATCTCTGTTGCCTTTGCATATTGGATTTTGATTATATTTGTCTCTTCCAATGCAGGAATTGGCTTATCTAAATGAGAGAACATTTCAATGATGCGGTTGACATTCTCAACAGAGTCAGTAATGCGAAAACTATTGTCACGCTCAAAGGTCTGAATTTGTGAGCCAGTGCGAACAAAGCCTTCCACAATTGCCTTTGCCTCTTCGATAGAAATGTAATTTAGGCGAATGGTTCTTGTTACAAAGCGTCCATCCTCAGGAAGCAATGCTTCCTTTTTTGTAACATCGGAAACGATGTCTCCTTTAATACCACGACGATGAAACTCTGAGCTAGGAAATACCTTCAGGAATTTCTCTCCATCCTTTTCAAGAGCGATACCGTTTAGGTTTAACACAGATTCAATCGCTAGTAGATATTCTTCATCAGTAAGAGGAGATTCTGGAGTAGAGCGAAGTGTAATCAGTGGAGTTGGGGTGGCAGGGTCTTTAACAACCAGGCGACCAGTGCGCATTGCATAGTCCATGATTAGCAAATCAGCTGCAGCGTCTTGGAAGTTTAAGCCGTTAGGGCTTTTATCAAATGGGATTGCTGGAGCAGTACCAGAAGGGTTTTGGTTTACGCCTTTGCTAACAGGAGTCTTTGCATTATTATTGTTTGCTGGATTTGTGGCACCTCTTCTAATTGCAGTAGGAGACCTGCGACTGTCTGGAGTATTAGGTGTATTTGGATTTGCAGGAACAGGTGCCTGTGCGTGAGCATCTATGGCTACTCCTAGAGTTAGGATTGCTGCAATAAATAGTGCAGTCTTGAATTTTATTAGGTTGTTATTTCTTTTTTTCATATTGTCACCCTAAATATAAATAAAATTTATTCCGCTGAATCACTTCGCATATATGCACAATATAAGACGAATGAGCCTTTTAACAAACCGGGCTTGTTTGCAATTGGGGTAATTGTTAGTGTTCTAATATCAAGCATTGCCCCTTCTGCTTGTAGTGCATACATAAAGTTTACAAATGGTTCTAGCTCGCTTTCCCAATCTTTAACCTCGATTGGAAATTCATAAACATCACTAACCTTGGTCTCTGTGCCAGAGTGGCGATTACGAATTTTTACACCATGCCTTTCGGCTGCAAGGTCCATAATGTTAAGCCAATATGTGTCCACCTGGTCGTCTACATTAAAGACAGGCATTAAAGGCTTTTTGTCTTCATATCGCTTAGCCCAAATATCCTTTGCTGCAATAAGCTCCTTTTGCATTGAGATATTTTCTTCTGCTGTCTTGAGAGAGCGTTGCTTAATAGCGATATTATCGGCACATTTCCTAAAGTTTGCGAGGGTTATGCCAAAGAGCAGTATTAGTGCAATTACCACAAGCAATTGTTTATCCTTTGTTGACATACTCATGCCTTAGTTTCCTCCTTCTACAGGATTGTCTGTGGTATTTGCGATTGCTATTGTTAGCTCAAACACATCCTTACCAAGATTTTTGTTGTGGGTAGGTCCTGATGTCAGGCGATTCTCGCCAAAGAGCTTTGAGCTTCTAAGATTGTTCATAAAATCGTAGATAATTGATGTTGTTGTAGCACGCCCTTCAATCTGTAAAAGCTTTTCTGGACCTCTAAAGCGAAATTGTGTTAAATCAATTCCTTCTGGCATATAGATACAGACCTCGCGTAAAAGCTCAAGAGGAGAGTGAGAGCGATCAGAATAGCGGTCAATAATATTGATGCGATTGCGATAATCCTGGACAGCACTTGACTCAGGATGTAGCTTCTCAGAGATTGCATTTGCTTTGTTGATTTTCTGTGTAATCAAGTATGGGTAGCCATATAGGTAGCAAATTAAGGCAATCCAAACACAAATAATTGCAGAGAAAATCGAGATATTCCTAATTTTAGCCTTTTGCTGCTGTAGCTCATCCTTCCAGGTGCCTGGATAAAGATTCATCACATTTTTATCAAAGGAGCGCTTTGCTACACCAACAGCAATTAGTGGGAGTGTATTGTCAGCAGCAATTTGCTTTTCTGAAGTCGTAAGCATTATTGGGATAAGCTCTTCAGGGGCATTGATGGTTTGCTTAATTTTCTCTATCTGAAGGGTTATTGGCGAATTCTGAAGGTCAACAAAGATTAGCTTTGCGATAGGCTGCTTAGTAAATTCGCTATTTACGGAGCGCATTGTCTTGCTAATATTTGAAGAGAGAGCAAAGCTAGAAATGGCACTGGCATTACCAATGTGGCGGATGGCAATAGGAGCCCTGCCATCAGTGACGAGCATTGTTAAGGCATCGCCTTCGCATGCAAAAATAACATTGCGCTCTTCTAAGGCTAGCTGGTTTTCATCAATAAGATTGCGTACCAATCCCAAGACATAAGCATCTACGCGTTCAACTTTTTTTGGAGTGACATCAAGATAAAGTAGCTGACTAAGTACATCTTCTTCCTTCGCTGCAGCATAGAGAATTTTAGATGAGCCATCTACTTGCTCTAGTAGATCAAAGGAAAAGACCATCTCTTCAATAGGAGCAGGGGATTGTGGCTCAAATTCATTGAGAGCCATTTGCTGAATCTCTGCTGGGTCAGTAGATGGGAAAGTGGCAACCTTAAAAATTAAGCGAGAGGTTGGAATTGAGAGAGTATTCTTGTCTGCAAGCTTTGATGAGACTTTTTTGCTATAGAGGGCCAACTCTTTTTGGTAGTCTGCGACAGCTGCAGAGGCGGAGGAGTTGTCATCCTCTACTACTTGAGGCTCTATTGGGGTAGGACCAACCGTTCCACTTGAGGAAGTGGAAAAAATACCCTTGCTGCATGTGCATTTTGCCCATGCATAAGAGCTCCCAGAATATGTGATTGCGGAGCAAAAATCTTTCGCCATAATTAGTTTACTAAAGTACTTTGTTTTAAACGTTTCCTTTATTATCGCATAAGTGTGCAAAAAACTCAAGTCTCTTTATTATATAGTATAGAAAAATTTGGGTGTTATTTGCTTTTGCAGACTACGAAGTCTAAATGATGGCTTACTATCTCTTAAGAGGGCGAATTAACAAAGCTAAAAATAAAATTATCGCACTAGATATAATTGTTGCAGAAAGCGTCCACTCCTTGAGCTGTATTGTTGCTCCAGGTAACCCCGCACCAAGCTCTGCAATCGTTACAAGCCAATCTGTAAATGCTACATTCGCTAAATTGAAAATTATCGCAAGCTCATACGAAACAATCCCGCAAAGCATTGATAATGCGGCTGTTACAACAATGAAAAATGCAAGCGGTATAACTAAAATATTGCAAAAAATACTGGCTGGTGTTATCTGCCCAAATAAATATCCAGTAGCAGGAATTGATGCAATAAAAACTGCTAAACTAACAGCAAATCCCTCCGGTATTTGTCGAAGTGCTTCTACGAATACCCGTATGAAAAAATTCTCTTTGAGCCAGCTGAATCGCTTCTGCTTTTTTGTTTGCTCAAGGTCAGAAATTATATCGCTTGAACGCTCTATCTCTCGCTGAATCCTGCGACTCTCTATTGCCATTGCTAACGACTCTTTTAGCCGCTCCGTTAAGCCAATAAAAGGTGGTGCAAATATCGCAATTCCTAAAATACATACAAAGGAAAGAATATAGCCTATGTTTGTAATTTGTAATGGGTTAATTACTTGAGTTATTATTGCTGTTGCTGCAATCGTGCTTAGCAGCATAGTGCGACGACCAACAATAATGGACGAGTAAAAGATGAGTGACATAATGCAGGCTCGAACCGTGCTTGGACTTGCCCCAGTAGCGATGGTGTATGCAATAATTATGGCTGAGAAAATCGCTGTTCTAAGAATTGGATTTAATCTAAATACTGACAACACCATAACAATGATTGTTGCCACAATACCCACATGTAAGCCCGATATAGCGAAGACATGAACAGTGCCAGATTGCTGAAAAATCTGGCGTGTTTTATATGGAATATCTGTACCATATCCTAATACCATAGTTTTTACAATTGATGAGTTTTGCCAATGCCCGTACTCTCCAAGTGAAAGCAACTCAGAGGCATAGCTACGCATAGAGGATAAGGCTGATAGAGGGAATGGTAAATCGTATTTATCAACCCTAAAGCATTGCTTGTCATTGCCACTAATGGTTAACTTGAGCTTGTCATTCCCATAGCGATCAATCTCATGCTGAAGTTTCCCATGCAATTGCCACCCATCTCCTAGCACAGCCAATGGGATAGATGACTCAAGTGTGCCGATTGTCTTTGGCCCAAACCAGACTACATCTAGCTCAGTAGGTGTGATTTGAATGCCACCGAAATCATCAGGTATTTCATAGATGTTAAATTTGAAGCTAACGCCACCAGTGCCGCGTTTTGTAGTAAAACGGCGTGGGGCTTCTGTGATTCTTCCCACAAATGTCGCATCGCTATGCTCTTCAGCGATTTCCAGAATTGTCTCAAAGTCATATACTTGAACTTGCCTAGTATAGATAGCATTTGCGAGGGCTGTAATAAACAATATTAGGTAAATAAGAAATGAACCTAATCGCTCTCCGCAGCGCATTTTTTTTAGCCAGGGCAGTATGCAAATATAAAGAATAAAACAGCCGATGCTCGCATATAAGTATGGATATGGATTTACAAATAGGCTACAACCAATTGCTGTGCCTATTGAGAATATGATTGCGGGTACAAGAAGAGGGTATCTAGCGAGCGTCTGTGTTTTATTTTTCATGAGTAATAATCAAAGCTTATGTGTGTGAAAAATCTTAGGAAGGCTGAGTACAAGAGTAGGGCTATTAAAGAATTGGCTTTAGATATGTTTGTATGGTAATTGAACCATTATTGAAAATAACACATCCAAAAATGTCGTTATAATTAGATATGTCGTACGTACCAAAATCTCGAAGCTCTTTTCTTAATCGGTCATCCTTGACAAGGCCTGTATAGATATAATTATTATTTAGATCAAGTCCATTAGGACCATAAAAAACAAGTGCACGGATATTGATGCTTGAGGTAAGAGTTACGAAAGAGTCCTCATGCACATGAATTGCCGCATCCTTAATTTCTTCTGGGTTGTCACAAATATCAGAAGGGATTCTTGTTGAGGCGGTAGTAGAGCGCTGCCAATCTCGGATTATGACACTGCCACCACCGGGGATATTGGTGCGGAAGCGATTCTCAATATAGACCGTGCCACAAGCAGCACGTACATGCTTATCAGCATTAGTATTTTGGGGGTTGTTTGTCTCGCCGACACCACCATAAGCGACAGCTTGCCGAGTTGGGTAATCCGATGGGTCACGCCCTTCCTCTGTGCCTGGGCAAACTTTATTATAAACAATAGCAATTCTGCCACCTCCGCCACCACCGGCACCATTGTGCCAGCCTCTTCCTCCATTTGCCTGGATTTTACCATTGCCGTAGAAGTGCTTATTGATTGTGAGGTTGACCGTGCCACCAGCAGCACCGCCATAATTTGTTCCGTCAATATCAGACTCGTCAGCATTAGCACAAATTGTTCCATTATGGGTGAGGCTTCCGCCAATCTTGATTATAATTACGCCCCCACCATTGTAGGAGTATAAACCACCTTCCTTAGTGGTTCCTCCAGAGCCGGATTGTGTTGGGTTTATAATTGAATCATAGCAAAGAGAATTATTGATAAAGTCTGCTCCGATTCTTGTGCTTCCTTGCCCACCATGGCTAGCTCCATAGCCTGGCTCTAAGCCAGGAGAAGGCCCTTTGCCAGAAGCAAAGCCTTTACCAGAAACAGAAACAAAGGATCTCTCGCCAGTCTTCATATCGCCATCTACTTTTAGATTAAGCCACCATTTGTCTTCATCTGAATTTGGGTGATGTGTCACACCACCATCAAAAACATAAAAATCACCTTTGATATGTAGCTCTTTGATTGCACCATCTCGTGATGTGGCTATAGTTGCAACTGCTAAATAGCCATTTTCTTGAATCCAGCCACCAATTACTGCTGGTGCCGCTTCATCCCAAATAATTGAGCGTGGATTTGAGGCTGGTAGGCGAACGACCTCATTCTCTGTTGGGACATGCTTTAATGACCAATTGTCGGGATTACTAGCAAGGGCATTGCTGGTTGAGGATCGCACCCATGTGTTTGTTCGCATAGCTGGTGCTGCCGCTTCCTCGCCAAAAAGATTAGCTGTCAAACTTGTAATCAGCATTACTAAAAGAGCAATTGCTTTTGTCTGTTTCATAATGTTGTCCTAAAAAATAAATAATGTGCAAATGCGTTCTACGATAAGGGCTACACCACAGGCTGCTGCCGCAACGACAGGTAGCTTTTTATCCTTCAATGAAAGAAATAGTGCTATAGCGAAACCCATTATAGCAGAAATTAGTGGGATTTGGGTATTGTTTTTTGTGGCAGCGTCTGCCGCTTCTGTAGTTATATCTACTGTTGAATTGAAAATGTCAGGGAAAATCATTGCAGAAAGCAATGCGAATGGCATATATTTTAGTAAAGCGACAAGAAATGGATTTCTTAAGCGCTTGCGTAACAAGAGTAAAGGTACAGCCCTCAGAAGATATGTTATTAGGGCAGTTGCAAGTACGGCTTGAAGCACCTGTGTAGGGGAGAGATTCATCAATTCGCCTCCTTTTGTGGCTGTGCTTCTTGCGTAGTGTCGCAATCGCGTTCAGGGTAAATGGCACTAATAATTATTGCTGCAGCAATACCAGAAATAAGTATGCCCCAGCTTCCATTGGGGCGAATGCTGCTTGGTAAAATGTGAAGAATAATGTTAAGGATGGCTGCAATACTTATGCAATAAAGCATAGGGCGATGACGCTTTGCATCAGGAATAATAATCGCCACAAACATTGCATAAAGAGCAATCCCTAACGCATTTATTATATATTGTGGCAGTAGAGTAGTGCCGACAACACTTAATAACGTTCCAAGATTCCATCCAGCATAAGAGCTAATAAAAAGCCCCATCATATAAGCAAAGGTTACGGCTCCATGCGATTTTAGGGCAACAGCAATTATTTCATCAGTGTCTGCCATTGCTATCATTAGACGCTGCCAAATAGATATGCCTGGTGCAAGCCTCTGAGAGATAGAAAGAGCCATCAATATATAACGAATGTTAAGCACACTAACAGCAAAGCAAATCTCTATTAAGCCACTTCCGTGATCTGCTACCTTGACTAATGCAAATTGACCAGTGCCAGAAAGATGCGTTAAACTCATTAAAATCGGGGACCAAATAGGAAAGCCAATTTTTAAGGCATAAATACCAAAAGCAAAGCCTACCGAAAGATATCCAAAAAATATCGGTAGAGCATCAATTAAGCCCTTTTTTAAGTATTTATTCATGGCGACCAGTGTTACTCCACGACTGTATTGCCAGCCTATTTCCCATAGTGCTCATGCTTTGAATCTCTATCCATCAATAAGCCAACAGCTTCCAATGGTGTAGAAGTCCCATCAAGCACAGATTTTACAGCGAAGCAAATAGGCATATCCACGCCATAAGCATCTGCTAAATCGCATACAATGCCACAATTCCATACGCCCTCAGCCACCTGCTGCATACCATTGCAAATTGATTCGAGCTTTTCACCCTTGCCAAGTCTTTCGCCAACACCTCTATTGCGGCTATGACGGCTTGTACAAGTTACAACCAAATCTCCAATTCCGCTTAACCCAGCGAAGGTATTTGGGTTTCCTCCTAAAACACAACCCAGTCTTGCCATCTCTGCAAGTCCACGCGTAATAAGTGCAGCACGTGAATTATCGCCAAAACCAAGACCATCGCTCATGCCAACAGCTAGTGCAAGCACATTCTTTATCGCACCACCCAACTCAACGCCAATTGTATCGGTTGATGTGTAAACACGGAAGCGCTTGTTCGAAAATAGCTTTTGGATGCGAAGAACGCGCTCTACATCGTTAGACGCTGCCACAACAGCTGTTGGAATGCCACGTGAGACCTCCTCTGCATGGGAAGGACCGGAGAGTGCGACCACATCCTCTATGCCAAGTAATTTTGATGCTGTACGAGTGAGCCTCTTGCGAGTCTTTTCGCAAAAACCCTTTGAAACACTTACTACATCGCAGCCCTTTGGTAGCTTATCTGCAAGCTGTACACAAATCTTATCATAAAAATGAGATGGAATTGCTAGAACAACAACCTCTGCCTCAGCAACAGCTTTTGCCATGTCTGCCTCAAGCTTAAGTGCGTCGGGAAGTGTTACTCCTGCCAAGTAACGAGGATTTTTCCTCGTCTCGCGCATTTCATCTATATAGTCTGCAAATGGTCCCCAAATAGTAACATCGTTGCCATTCTCTAACAATAGCATTGCTAGGGCTGTACCCCAGCCACCATCACCGATAACACAAACCTTGCTCATATTTATTTGTCCTTTTTAAATGAAAATTTATGCTCTGTGCCTTCAATTAGTCGCTTAATATTTGACTTGTGCTTAAGTACAACAAGGGCGGCTAAAAGCGAAATTGTTATTTGGATAACATAATTATCACTCCCAGCACAATCAATTAACCATGTGCCAATAGCGACATAAATGGCTGCAATAATTGATGCTAGAGACACATAACCAGAAATTCTTAATATGATAGCCCAAAGTGCAAAGCCTGTGAGTGCTGCAATAGGTGCAATACCAATTGCCAAACCAAGCCCTGTTGCGACGCCCTTGCCTCCCTTGAAGCCAAGTGTAAAAGGGAATGAGTGACCAACTAAAACACCAATTGCACCAGTTATAGTAATGTAAGCCTCGTCTACACTTGGATTTGGATCAAAGAAATATTTTACAGCACAGGGGATAATCACAACAGCAGTTACTCCCTTTAGCATATCCAATATAAAGGTGATAATGCCGAGCTTTTTACCTAGGTTACGAAAAACATTTGTGGCACCGATATTTTTGCTACCCAGAGTACGAATATCAACACCCTTTGTTAAGCCAGCCAAGTAGCCAAAAGGAATTGAACCGATGATATAAGAAAAAATAGCAATTAAGATGATTGTTTTCATAGTTCGGATAAAAAATAAAATTGTTCTTCAGTTTTTTGTACAAGTGCTGCAAGTGCTTTTTGCAAGCGAGGGGCAGAGAGCACAATGCTCTTGCCCCAATCGGTCTCAATGTCACAAATAAGTGACTTGTGAGATTGCAATATTAAGCCAATGATGCGTTTAGCTTTGCGTCTGCAGCAATTACCTTGTCACGTAGCTGTTGCTTGCGTTGTAGTAGGCACTCAGCAAGCTTGCCATCACTCAATGCAAGCATTTCAGCAGCTAGGATAGCAGCATTCGTTGCACCAGCTGAGCCAAGAGCAACAGTTGCAACAGGAATACCAGATGGCATTTGTACGGTTGCTAGAAGAGCATCCAAGCCATTAAGAGCACCGCCTTGAACTGGTATGCCAATTACAGGAAGGGTAGTGTGTCCAGCAATCACACCTGCTAGATGTGCAGCACCACCAGCTGCTGCAATAATTACCTTTATGCCACGCTCCCGAGCAGATGCAGCAAACTCACAAGCAATGTCTGGTGAACGATGTGCTGAAATTACTCGTACCTCATGTGGAATTTCAAACTCTTTTAAAAAGTCGTGAGCCTTGACTACAACTGACCAATCAGAGTCACTTCCCATTACTATACTTACTATTGGCTTTGCTTCCATAATAAATTATTCCTTCTCTAACTTTAATGCACGATGTGCGATATCTGTACGATACTCAGCACCATCATATTTAATCTTTAAAATTGCACGATATGCCTTTGCAACAGTTTCACGGAGGTCTGCTCCATGAGCAGTAACACCAAGCACTCTGCCACCAGCAGTAACAACAGCTCCATTCTTTAGTGCTGTGCCTGCATGGAAAACATCTACATCCTCATCCTGCTCTGCTTCTGCTATGCCTTCGATAGGATTGTCTTTGTCATATTTTCCTGGATATCCGCCAGCTACCATTACTACGCAAACACAGTTGCCAGGCTTCCATTTAATCATTTCCTTGCAGAGTGTTCCATCAATACATGCATTCATCGCTTCTACCATATTGAAATCCATTCTTGGAAGAATTGATTGTGTCTCTGGATCACCAAAACGGCAATTAAATTCTACCACACGTGGACCTGTTGGTGTTAGCATCAACCCAGCATAAAGAATTCCCTTATAGACTATGCCTCGATTGCGAAGCTCTGCGACCACAGGCTCTAAAATGCGACTCTGTACGACTGTCATCATGTCCTCTGAGACACATGGAGCAGGAGAGTAGGAACCCATGCCTCCAGTATTAGGACCTTTGTCGTTATTTAGCAAGCGCTTGTGATCTTGAGCAGATGCTAATGGAACAATGTGCTCACCATCCACAAATGCAAGAATTGATGCTTCCTCGCCAGACATAAATTCTTCAATCAAAACCTCTGTAGCAGATTCACCAAATGATTTTGTAATCATCATTGTATCAATTGCTTCTTCTACTTCAGCCTGATTCATACAAACAGATACACCCTTGCCAGCTGCAAGCCCATCTGCCTTTAATACAACAGGAATACCAAATTCTTTTATTTTTTCACGTGCCTCTTCTGGGGTGTGTACTACAGCACAACGTGCTGTTGGAACTCCGGCTGCAAGCATTATATCTTTTGCAAATTTCTTGCTGCCTTCCATCTGGGCTGCTGCCTTGCAAGGACCAAATGCTCGTATACCCTTCTCGGTTAGTGCATCAACTAGCCCTAGGCAAAGAGGTACCTCTGGACCAACTATAACAAGCTCAGGATTGTTCTCAATTGCCCAAGCTACAATGCCATCTATGTCATCTGCCTTTATTGGTAGATTGGTAGCAAGAGCTGCTGTTCCTGCATTTCCTGGTGCACAATATAATTCAACAGAAGGGTCATCCTGACGGACCTTCCATACGATTGCGTGCTCGCGCCCGCCATTACCGATTACAAGTATTTTCATAATTTATACTCCGTTGGTTAATCTTGTTTTTCTGCAGCATTGACCTCTTGTGTGTTTGAGGCTATTGGTGTAGATGCAACAGTTTCTACCACTGCATTGTCTGGAGAAGTTGGGTTTTCACTTGGGTTTCTTTTCCCCTTTTTACGTCTCCGGGATTTTCTCTTCTTTACTGGTGCTCCATCAGACTCCTGCGACTGCACCTGCTGCTGAGGTTGCTTGTCTTTTCTAGCATTGGAGGAGTGTGGGAACATATCATACTCGTTGTGTTGTTCTTGTTGCTTTGGTTCAAGTGGATTTACTCCGACAAATTTCTCAAAGCCAGCCTTCCATATCTCGATTTCTTTTAAAGCCTCTGTGTCTCCGTTAGCTGTAGCAGAGATTTCCCAGAGTGCTTGCATAAGAGAATAGGATTGCTTAGAATAAAGCTTGTTTCGTTTTTGCTGCTTGGTTTTATAAAAATCGTAGCCAACTAATGCGTCCGCAACAGTTAAGCAAATGAGCTTCGGAAGATTCCAAGCAGGTGTGGAAAATGGTGATCTAAATATTTTGAAAATCAATTGGTTTGCTAGCTCGTAGCGCTCCTCTATAGATGCAGTGGATGAGCTTTGTGCGAGAAAAATTGGAGCAATGAGAGAGCTCATTTTTAGTGCTACATCAGAAATAAAGGTTCGCGAGAACTTGTTGTCGGTATTGTAGCCTTGGTTGAGCTGGTCAAATGCAGCAAGATAATTCCAAAGCTTGGACTTTTTTCCTCCCGATACCTTGAGAAATTCTTCAACCTCTGGTAGAAGTTTAGCCAAAAGCTTTGAATCCCAGAGCTTGCGAAATGATGCTTCTGCCTTTGAAAATCCAAATAGTCGCATCGTTTCTTCAAAAATGCGTGGCTTTGATGCCTGCAGAATCTCATCACCATGCTTAGCTATAGCCTTTAATGAGTCTGAATGTATCTTAAAGTCAAGGCGAGAAGAAAGGCGAATTGCTCTTAGCATTCTGACTGGATCTTCGCGAAAACGGATGTTTGGGTCACCAATGGAGCGTAAAACACCATTTTCTAAATCCTTGATACCACCGGTGTAGTCAATAATCGATGATGTTTTTACATCATAGAAGAGGGCATTGACAGTAAAGTCGCGACGCTGTGCGTCTTGCTCTGGGGAACCAAATAAATTGTCTGCGTCTTGGTAAAGAGCACCAAGTGTATTTTTGTCAATATCTTCATTTGCCGTTGGGGCACGCCTGAATGTAGAGGTTTCTATTTGCTTGTCACCAAAAACAATTAAAGCAAGTCTGAACCTTCTACCAATTAGAAAAGCATTTTTAAACAGCTGACGAATTTGGCGCGGTCTTGCATTAGTAACTATATCAAAGTCCTTTGGCGTTCTACCAAGGAGGATGTCTCTGACACTGCCACCAACAAGGTATGCAGTATAACCAGACTTATTGAGGCGATGGATTACATTTAATGCATCTTTATCAATAAGAGCTGGAGAAATCTTTTCGTTTAATTTCTTTTTTTTGCGTAAAAGGAAAGAGACCATAATTTGTTATTGCCTAATTACTATATAATATAATAACTAGTGCTGTCCTTTCTTGAATTTACGCTTTTCTGAATTAAAATGAGAAAGCATCTTAAAAAACCGGATAGTGTCGCGAACTGGGCGGATTTTGCTTTTCTCTTCCCCATATATAGTAGATGTAGGGGCTTCCGCTATGCGATAACCATGTAGTGAAACCTGGAGCAAATGCTCTGACTCTGCAGAAAAACCACCAGAGGAGCAGCTGATGCAAATAGGAAGTATCTTTGCGGTATAAAGTCTAAAGCCATTTTGCGTATCAGAGACCTTTTGCCCAAGAGCTTTGCTTAGGAGCCAGCTCATAAATTTATTTGTGAGCAACCGAATAAAAGGCATGCCTTTTGTGTTTGCCATGCGAGAGCCAACAATCATGTCGGCACCAGTCTGCTTCCATGCATTAACAAAGTTAATTATTTCTGTTGGTGCATGTTGTCCATCGCCATCCATGGTGATAACAGCATCATAGCTATGCTCTAGAGCATATGAAAAGCCAGTAATCATAGCCGCACCTTTCCCCTTGTTAATTTCATGGACAATAACATTTGCACCAGCAGCACGTGCTTCATTGGCTGTGTTGTCTGGTGAGCCATCATCAACAACAACAACATCACCTAAGCCAGTTTGAATGGCTTGGGTTGCAACATTTCGTATAGCTGATTCCTCTTTAAAGCAAGGAATTAGAATCATTATTTTAGTTGTTTGTGCGTTATTGTTCATAATAAAAACAGAAGAAATTTTGATTACAAATAAAGATATTTAACCAAAAATGAGGCATTTTTTCAAGCAATAGTTAGGGGTGGGTGCTTCTTGGGTGTGTTTGAGGCTTTCAATCAATCTGCTTCAAATTCAGTAATTGGATACAAATTTACTGGCGGGATGGCACTTGCTCAACTTTGGGACAATTAGGCGTTAAGGCAATTTTGGTGTTAGACGAGTAGACGGTGTGCGAATCTGTAGTAAAACAAACATACTATATAGTAGGGTTGCGGTCTAAGTAATATCGTAGGGTTGAGGTTCTGTCCTCAACCTTCAAAGAAACCTTCACCGAAAATACCCCCACCTCTACGGCTCTGCGGGATATCCTCGCACTTATAGCCCCCACGCAAGCAATCCTGATACCCCTCCTTTCACCCATTTGGGTTAATTTTTCTTTTTTCGCTTTAGTATTTTTTTATTATATGATAAAATCATATAAATTTTTGTCCGCATTGGCTGGTTGGTCAGTAAATCCAATTGGGGCCATTGCACGAATTATGGAGAGTTATTTATGAGCAAATTTACCCAAACACATGTATTTACATCAGAGGCAGTTTCAGAAGGTCATCCAGATAAGGTTTGTGACCAAATTTCAGATGCAATCCTAGATGCTTGTCTAGCAGAAGATCCAGAGTCACATGTAGCATGCGAAACAGCGGCTGGCCATAATCTTGTTGTAAACCTGGGCGAAATTACCTGTGCCGGACATAACCGCATAAATTATGAGCAGATTGCACGTGATGTAGTTAAAGATATTGGTTATAATGACCCATCAGAGGGCTTTAGCTACGATACATTTAAGTATATCTCTGCTATCCATGGTCAATCACCTGATATCAATCAGGGTGTTTCTCGTGGTGGCGATGATATCCAAGGTGCTGGTGACCAAGGTATGATGTTCGGCTATGCCTCAAATGCAACAGCTGAATTTATGCCAACCTCAGCAGTCCTATCTCATAAGCTAATTACTCGCCTAACTGAGCTTCGCCATGCAGGAGAGATTCCTTATTTGCGTCCAGATGCAAAAAGTCAAGTGAGTGTACTTCATGAGGGTGGTAAACCAACAGCAATTAGAACAGTTGTTATTTCACACCAGACACGTGGCGTTGACCTAGAGCAAATTCGTAAGGACCTAATTGATGTTGCTAAGGATACTCTTGATTATACAGGACTTATCAATTCTGGTACTAAATTCCTAATCAACCCAACAGGTAAGTTTGAGATTGGTGGTCCTTGTGGTGATTCAGGCTTGACAGGTCGAAAGATTATTGTTGATACCTATGGTGGTGTGGCTGCTCATGGTGGCGGAGCATTCTCTGGTAAGGACCCATCAAAGGTAGACCGTTCTGCTGCTTATTATGCACGCTATGCAGCAAAGAATATAGTTGCAGCCGGTTTTGCAGAACGCTGTGAAATCCAAGTGTCATATGCTATTGGTGTTGCTCGCCCAACAAGTATCAATGTTTCATTCTATGGCACAGGTAATGTTTCTGAGGAGCGTATGGCTGCATTCTTGGAGTCTGGCGAAGTATTTGATTTTCGTCCTGGTATGCTAATTAAAGAGCTAGGGCTTAAGACACCAAAGGGCTGGAGCTATCGCGAGAGCACAAATGGCTGTCATTTCGGTCGCCCTCAATTCCCTTGGGAGAAGCTCGATAAGGTAGAAGCAATTAAGGCAGCATTTTAATTCAAAGGTTTGAAAGGAAAATTTATGGAATACCAAGTAAAGGATATCTCTTTGGCAGAGTGGGGTAGAGAAGAAATTAAGATGGCTGAGCATGAAATGCCTGGCTTGATGGCGACTCGTGCAAAGTATGGACCACAAAAGCCTCTTGCTGGTGCTCGTATATCAGGCAGTCTGCACATGACAATCCAAACCGCTGTGCTAATTGAGACACTTCGCGAGCTGGGTGCTGAGCTTCGTTGGGCTTCCTGTAATATTTTTTCCACTCAGGACCAGGCTGCTGCAGCAATTGCAGCAAGCGGCACTCCTGTATTTGCTTGGAAGGGTGAGACTCTTCGCGAGTATTGGGATTGCACAATCAAGGCTCTTACCTGGAAGAAGGAGGATGGCACTCTTGTCGGTCCGGACCTAATTGTTGATGATGGAGGGGATGCCACTCTTATGCTTCACCTTGGCTATGCTTGCGAAAAAGATCCTTCTCTACTCGATAAGGCTCCTGAGAGCGAGGATGAAAAGTATCTTTACGAGGTGATTCGTGAGCGCATTGCAGAGGACAACGGCTTCTTCGCTCGTGCAATTGCTGGCTGGAAGGGTGTTTCTGAGGAAACAACTACAGGCGTACATCGTCTTTACAAAATGGCTGCTGAGGGTACGCTTCTTGTACCAGCAATCAATGTCAATGACTCTGTTACAAAGTCAAAGTTTGACAATATATATGGTTGCCGCGAGTCTCTAGTGGATGGCATTAAGCGTGCAACTGATGTTATGGTCGCAGGAAAGATTGCTTTTGTTTGTGGCTATGGTGATGTAGGTAAGGGTTGCTCAGAAATCTTGAAGAATCACCGTGCTCAGGTGTGGTGCTCTGAGGTAGATCCTATCTGTGCACTACAAGCTTGTATGGCTGGCTATAAGGTTGCTACAGTTGAGGATGCTCTTCCTTATGCTGATATCTATGTTACTACAACTGGTAACTGCGATATTATCACGGCTGAGCATATGTCTAAGATGAAGGATCAGGCAATTGTATGCAATATCGGTCACTTTGATAATGAAATTCGCGTGGCTGATTTAAAGAAATGGCCAGGAATTAAGCATAAGCAAATTAAACCTCAATTGGATAAATATATCTTCCCTGATGGGCACTGCATTTATTTGCTCGCAGAAGGTCGTCTAGTAAATCTTGGCTGTGCAACTGGTCATCCAAGCTTCGTTATGTCTTGCTCCTTCACTAACCAGACCCTTGCTCAAATCGATTTGTGGCAAGGTGGGCGTAAGCCAGGTGTCTATGTAATCGATAAAAAGCTTGATGAGGAGGTCGCACGCTTGCATCTTGATAAGCTAGGTGCAAAGCTAACAACACTTACTCAAAAGCAGGCAGATTATATAGGCGTGCCAGTAGAGGGTCCTTTCAAGGCAGACGCATATCGCTACTAATTAAAAAGAATTGATTAAAGGAGTAGCGATGTTCTCTTTGCAGGAGCTGTGTGATTGGACAGGAGGGTCAGTCGATGCTTCTCCTGATGTGTCTTTTGTAAATGTCTCTTTTGATGGTATCGAAACTGATACGCGATTGCCTTTAGAGGGTAAACTCTTTATCGCCTTGAAGGGTTCTGCCTTTGATGGAAATCTTTTTGCTGGGAAAGCCCTTGAAGCAGGTGCAAGAGCCGTGCTTATTGATAAATCAGCAGCCTTTAAGGGTGATGCTGTGCATATTGCCGTTCGTGTAAATGATACTCACGAAGCTCTTAATAATCTAGCCATAGGCTGGAAGAAAAAGCTTGCCCCTTGGATTGTTGGACTAACTGGCAGTGTTGGTAAAACCACTGTAAAGGAAATTACCGCAGCATTTCTTTCTGTGGCAGCGTCTACCTTTAAAACACCAGGTAATTGGAATAATAATTTTGGTGTTCCAAAGAGTATTCTTGCAATGTCGGAGACTTCTCGCTGTGCTGTGTTGGAAACAGGAACAAATCACCCCGGTGAAATTGCTCCATTAGCACGAATTATTGCTCCAAATGCAGCTATTCTAACCAATATCGCACCATGCCACATTGCGAATTTTAAAGATGGATTAGCTGGAATAGCTAATGAAAAGGCAGATTTGCTTCGCTCTGTCCCTTCTAATGGCTTTGTGGTGCTAGATAAAAATAGCGATTTTTTTGATTATCTGGCAGGACAAGTGCAGGCACGCGTTGTTACAGTTAGTGGCAGGGTAGGAGATTGCTCCGCAGATTATTATGCTACTGCCTTTGACTCTGCCACTGGTGAAGTAAAAATTTGTTGCTCAAAGGATGGAGAAGCGGCTTCTCTTCCAACAGGTCTTATTGGAGAGCACCAGCTAATAAATATTTTGCAGGGGGCAGCTGTTGCACACGAATATGGTATAGCTTTGTCAAAGCTAGTGGCTGCGTGTCCTATTGTGTCTGATGCAAAAATGCGTTGGGAAAGAATAGAGAAGTTTGACTATCATTGGATAAATGATGCCTATAATGCAAATCCGCTTTCGATGAGCAAAGCTGTGGAGACCTTTGCAAAGCTAAAGGCTCCTGCCCGAAAAATAGTTGTTCTAGGGGATATGTTTGAGCTTGGTGAAAATTCGCCAATGTATCATAGGCAGGTAGGCGAGGTGGTTGGACGCTGTGCTTCACAAATTGATTTATTTGTGGCAATAGGTGCCGTCTCTAAAGAGGCAATGGTGCAAGGAGCAATAGCAGCGGGTATGTCTGATGAGTCTATACTCGGATTTGAATCTGTCGCTCAAGCCAAGGAAGCTCTTTATGCACGAGGCATTTTAAAGCCAGAGGATACTATTTTAATCAAGGCTTCACGTGGAATGGCGTTAGAAGCTTTGCTGGAGATTTAGATAGTATAAGGTGAAATGATGAAAAGATATTTGTTAGGTGTTGTGGCAGGGGTGACAAGTGCATTGATGGGAGCACAGGAGCCAAAGCTAGAGGAAGCGAAGGCTGTTGAATTTCGTTATGGTGCCGATTTAAGGCTTCGACAAGAAGCATTTGATAATATCCCAATAATGCCAGGCGGAGTAACTCGTGGAGGAAATAATAATTATTTTCGTATTCGTCCTAGAGCTTGGGGTGGCGTAGCTTTTAAGGAAATAAATACCTCGCTTGATTTTCGCTTGATAAATGAATTTCGCCATAAGAATGTTGGTCAGGAATCCTATAAATTTCCAGATGAGCTAGTGCTAGATAATCTTTATTTAACTATTAAAGATTTGTTTGTTGATGGTTCAGTGCTTCGAATTGGACGCCAAGATGCGGTGCTAGGCAGTGGTAGATTGTTTGCCGATGGTACAGCTAAGGATGGCTCTCGTAGCTCATATTTTGATGGTGTTCGCCTAACCTTTCCAATTGCAGAGAAGCGCGTGCTTGATATTTTTGGTTTTTATACTCAATGTGAGGATGAATTGGCGATTGGTCATGAGCATCGCGATGTTACAGGCTATGCGGGTGGCTACAATTCAATGGATGAAGTAGCTGCTGGTGTGTTTTATTCTGACAGAGCAAATGCTGCTTGTGAATATGGTGTTTATTATGTGTGGAAGCACGATACCGCATGGGTAAATGCAAAGGGTGATTATCAGGATAATGAGGATATTCATACTGCTGGATTTTATTTGAAGCCAAAGTTTTCTGATGAATTTTCTGCAGATTTAGAGCTTGCTTATCAATATGGTGAATCTACAGATTATGACCGCAATGCATTGTTTGCTTGCGGAGGCTTGAAATATACAATTGACCCAGCTGCTGGATTTTATGTTTCTGCAAATGCTGTTTATATGAGTGGAGACGATTCCGACAGCACAGATGAGCGTGAGGACTTTAATGTTCTATTTGGGCGATATCCTTGGATTAGCGAGCTAATGATTTTTGCTTATGATGGTGATGGTGTAGGCACATGGAATAATTTATTGCAATGTTATTTGGAGACTGGCTACACCTTTGAAAATAAGCATAAGGTTAAGCTAACGGCAGGACCTCTTTTTGCAGAAGAGAAGAATGGCGCAGGAGGTGGCTCAAACCGTGGTTGGTTGGGCACAGCAAAATATTCTTTTCCATTGTTAGACAATGTGAATTGTTATGTTTTGGGTGAGGTTCTTGATCCAGATGATTATTATAATTCAGGCAAGACCGCATATTTTCTTCGTTGGGAGATAATGCTTAAATTCTAAGTGAAAATGCTCGTGTGCGGCAGGCGGATTCACCACTCTCATAGGTAAAGAAATAATAAGCTATATCGTAGGGTTGGGGCTCTGTCCCTAGCCTGTCATTCTGCACAAATGTGTTCTCCCAGTAACCAAAAGAGGATTTTGTGCAAAGGTGAAATTGAATTTATTATTGAGGGCAAAAAAAAGGTGAGCAGTGGGGCTGCTCACCTTTTTTTATAGCTGAAAATTGCGTGCTTGATTAGTATGCTGATTCTGGGTAGTAGTTTGCTTCTGCATTTGATGCATCAACAACCTCAGCAGGAATTACCAGCTTCTTCTCCGCAGGAACATTGCCCTCAAGAAGCTTGATTGCTTCCTCTGCAGCATGATAAATCATTTTTGGTGGATATGTAACTGTTTGGGTTACTAGCGGATCCTTATCAATGATTTTCTTGATGATAAGCTTGCTGCCACCACCACCAAGCATTGTCTTAACATCAGTACGCCCAGACTCACCGTAAGCCTTTAATGCACCTAGAAGAACATCGTCATCGCCGGTCCATACAGCATCAATCTGCTGGTGCATTTGCAAATAGTTCTCCATTAGCTTTAGACCTTTTTCTGTATTCCAATCAGAAATACCTTCTTCTATAATTTCAATCTCAGGATATTGTGCCATTACTGCTTTAAATGCTTCTACACGATCAGTGTTTACTTGGCAAAGAACACCTTGCATTATTGCAACCTTACCCTTGCCATCTAGTGCCTTTGCAATCTGCTCTCCAGCAACGCGCCCAAAGCCAGGATTGTCACCTACAACAGCTAAATCCTCAATAGGCTTTGCTAGATTACGGTCAACAACTACCAGCTTAATGCCCTTGTTTTTTGCTGTCTGGCAAATTGGTGTCAAAGGAGCTGGCTCATGTGGAAGAATAACAAGTGCCTTAATATCTTGTACCATTAGATTTTCAATGCTTGAAAATTGGTCAGAAGAATTTGCTGTTGCTGAAACAACGATATTGTAATTAGGGTATTTTGCTTCAAGCTCTGCTTTTGCCTTATTTGCCCAAAATACAACGCCACCTGTCCAACCATGATCAGCACTAGGAATGCTAATTGCGATTGTTGGCTTTTTAGGACCATTAGAACAACCCATAAAAACAACAGCACTAGCCATTGCAACAAGTGTGAATTTAATAATAGATTTTATTTTCATTATTTTGCCTTTTGTTTTCTTTGTGTTAAAACAGAAATTAGAATTACTAAGCCCTTAACGGTTCCTTGAAGGGCAGGGGAAATGTGCCAGAAATCAAGGATTGTAGAAACAATGCCAAGTATTAGAACACCGGCAATTGTTCCACGAATGCAGCCCTTACCACCAGCCATAGACGCACCACCAATAACCACAGCGGCAATAGCGTCTAGCTCATAGAATTGTCCGGCATTTGAGGATTGAATTGCACCCATTCTTCCGCAGAATAGTATTGCTGCGACACCTACACATAGGCCAACGATAGCATAGCTGCCAAAACGCATTAGTGATGTGTTGATACCTGAAAACTGAGATACGCGCTCGCTTGCACCTGTAGCCAAAGTATATTTGCCATATCGTGTGAAGCAAAGGATGAGCTCTAGGACGATTGCGAAGATAAGCATTATCCATACTGGTGTTGCAAGGGACAAGAATGAAGAGCTTCCAATATTTAAGAAGCAAGCCTCTATTTGATTGTTGCTCATGCAGTTGACTGTGCCTGAGTTTGCAAAATAAAGTGCCAGAGATCGATAAATAGAATAGGTGCCGAGTGTAGCAATAAAAGGGGGAAGCTTTCCAAGGTTTACGAGTGCACCATTTATTGCACCTCCAAGTATGCCTAAGCCAACACCTGCAAGGCAGCCTATAAGTGTTGCTGCTATAGGAGAAACACCTGCCGCAGCAATTGCTAGGGTTGTGTTTATCGTGACAACGCCGCAAAGAGCAAAAAGAGAGCCTACTGCTAGATCAATGCCTCCAGCAATAATAATATATGTCATGCCAAGAGCAATAATGCCACTATATGAGCATTGGCGTAAAATGTTTGTTAAATTTGTTACGGTTCTAAAGCTTTCATTAGAAATGCAACAAATTATGAGCAAAATAGCTAGAGCAATGTATGCACCAGCACAATTTTTGAAGAATGATTTTATATATGTCATAGTAAATATTTGTCTTTAAATAATTTTTATTCATTTTCTCATATTATACTAAAACTTACAAGTGTAATTTGCCCGAAGCTGGTTGTTGTGTAGCATAAATATTATTTAAGTTGTTTATTATAAATAAGTTAATCAAATTTGAATATTGTGTCGATTTTGTGTAAAATTTATATTTTAGCTATAAAAGAGTAGTGCAAGTAATAGCTTTTTGTAGAAGCTATTGGCTTGATTTTTGTTTGTTTTCTAGCACTGAATGATATAAATTCCATAAACTTTTTCGAGCATTTGTTTAGCAGATTTTTTCTTTGATTTTTCGCCTAGGATAATCATTCAAAAGTCATTGATTTTCATCTTCTTGTTGTTATTTTCCTCGGTTTAATTCCCCCTAGAAGGTTGATGAATCTTTATCAAAAATTTCAGCTTAAAGCTGGGTGGGGGAGCGCCACAAATAGCGTGTTTCTGGTTGTTTTTTTTGATACTGATCGACCCAATCTTCAAATTTATTTCTAGTCTCACTATCAAACGATTTCTTTGTGCACTTTTTTTATTTTTCGCTTGTGATTTTCTTTATAAATATGTATAATTAAACGGCGTTTATTTCAACATTCAGGAGTACATTAATTATGGAAATGATTACACAATCACTTATTTTGATGGCTGCAGGTATGGGATCAGTATTTTTATTTCTTCTCATCCTTATCGTCGTCATGTCGCTAATGGCTAAAGTCACACCTAAGCTAAGCTTTATGATGCCTGACCCAGAGCCAGCAGCACCAAAGAAGCCAACTGCAGCCGCAGATGATGAGGCAGTAGCAGTTGCAATCGCTGTTGCAATGAAGCGCGCAGGTAAGTAATAATTTAACTAAAACAATTTTTTAACCACAAATATCAAGGAGATTGGCAATGGCCAAAAAACAAATTAAGATTATGTGTACAGCATTCCGTGACGGTTTTCAGTCTGTTTACGGTGCTCGTGTTTTTTCAAAGGATTTTATGCCAGCTGTAAAGGCTGCTTATGATGCCGGTATTCGCTGGTTCGAGGCAGGTGGCGGTGCTCGCTTCCAGTCTTGCTACTTCTACTGCCAAGAGGATGCTTTTGATGTAATGGACCTCTTCCGTGCAACATGCCCAGAGGCAGATCTTCAGACTCTTTCTCGCGGTGTAAACGTTGTTGGTCTAGATTCTCAGTCATCAGACATCATCAAGTTACACGCTGATATGTTCAAGAAGCATGGTATGTCTTCAATTCGTAACTTCGATGCTCTAAACGATGTTGAAAACCTAAAGTGGTCTGGTCAGTGCATTCACGATGCTGGTCTAAAGCACGAGGTTGTTGTTACAATGATGGGTCTTCCTCCTGGTGTTGACAACAAGGGTGCACACACTCCTGAATTTTATGCTGACCGCGTAAAGAAGATTATTGATGCTGGTATTCCATTTGATCGTCTATGCTTCAAGGATGCTTCTGGTACTTCTTCTCCATGGACAGTTCGCGAGACAATTAAGCTTGCTCGTAAGCTAGTTGGTGATAAGCACATTCAGTTCCACACACACGAGACAGCTGGTAATGGTATTGCTTGCTACCTAGCTGCTCTAGAGGGTGGTGCAGATGGTCTTGACCTTTCTATGTCTCCAGTTTCTGGCGGTACTTGCCAGCCAGATATCATCACAATGTGGCACGCTCTTGAGGGCTCTGATTATGAGTTAGAGGGCATCGATATTGAGAAGATTCGTGCTGCAGAGCAGATTTTCCGTGACCAGATGGCAGAGTACTTCCTACCACCTGAGGCAACTGCTGTAAATCCTAACATCATTTGGTCTCCAATGCCAGGTGGTGCTCTAACAGCGAATACACAGATGATGCGCGATAACAATATGATGGACAAGTATGATCAGATGATTGAAGAGATGTATGATGCTGTTCGTCTAGGTGGTTTTGGTACTTCTGTTACACCTGTATCTCAGTTTTATGTACAGCAGGCTATGAACAACGTTATGTTCGGCAAGTGGAAGAAGATTGCTCCAGGCTATGGTAAGATGGTTCTTGGTTACTTCGGTAAGACACCTGTAACACCAGACCCAGAAATCGTAAAGATTGCTTCTGAGCAGCTAGGTCTTGCTCCTACAACAGAGACAGTTCTTTCTATCAATGATAAGGATGAGAAGAAGGGTCGTGCTGTAGCAGAGAAGGCACTTGCAGATGCAGGTCTACCTATTACAGATGAGAATGTATTTATTGCTGCTTCTTGCCAGGAGAAGGGTATTGCATACTTGAAGGATCCTGCAAAGGCTCCTAATGGTGTTCGCAAGGGTGCTGCTGCTAAGCCAGCTGCTGCTTCAACAGGTAATGAGTTCACAGTAACAGTTAATGGTAAGGCTTATGGCGTTTCTCTTGCAGATGGTGCTGCAACAGTTAATGGCAAGAAATACACAGTTGCAATCGCAGATGGCATCAAGGCAGCTAGCACAGCTCCTGCAGCAGGCAATGGCGAGCCGGTTAAGGCTCCAATGCCAGGCCTAGTTCTACGTATGGTTGCAGACAATGGTGCTTCTGTTGCTAAGGACGAAGTTATCATGGTTATCGAAGCTATGAAGATGGAGATGGAAATCAAGGCTCCATGTGATGGTACTGTAACAATGTCTGTTGCTCAGGGTGATAAGTTCAACACTGGCGATACACTAGCAACTGTAGGTTAATAGCTGCTCTTAAACCCAAGTTGTGGCAGAGTGTAACCACACCCTGCCACAGCAATGGGTAATAAAGAGAATGAAAGGTTTTACATATAATGAAAAAATTATTAGTAATGCTAGCAGCAATGCTTATGGGCTCAGGAGCTCTATTTGCATTGACTCCAGTTCCAGAAGTTGAAGCTCCTACAGCAGAAGTAGAAGCTTCAAATGAAGGTCCAAAGCAGTTCACAACAGAAGAGATTCTAAACAAGGCAAAGGGTATCTGGAAGGATACAGGTATCTATGGCTTCCTAAGCACAGATGCTCCTGATTGGGTAACAAAGGGCTATACTCGCAAGGATGGTCAGTTTGTTAAAGGTCATGAAGTTCATATGCTTGGCGGTATGCCTTATGGCGTTGGCCAGCTAATCATGATTGTTGTTTGTGTATTCCTAATTTACCTAGCTTTGGTAAAGGGCTTTGAACCACTATTGCTTTTCCCAATTGGTCTTGGTGGCCTTTTGGCAAATGTACCTCTAGCTGGTGTTACAACGCCTGAAATGCTAGGTATTGGTGAAATGACAGCAGAGCAGATTGCTAATGCAAGCGTCTCTCCAGGTGGTTTCCTTTATTATATCTTCAGCTTTGGTGTTGATACTGGTCTTTTCCCAATCCTAATCTTTATGGGTGTTGGTGCAATGACTGACTTTGGTCCGCTAATTGCTAATCCTAAAACCGCTCTACTAGGTGCAGCAGCTCAGTTCGGTATCTTTACTGCATTGATCGGTGCTATCGCTTTAAGCGTATTTGTTCCTGGTATCAACTTTGGTTTGAAGGATGCTGCATCTATCGGTATTATCGGTGGTGCTGACGGTCCTACAGCTATCTGGCTAACTTCAAAGCTTGCCCCAGATAAGCTAGGTGCTATCGCTGTTGCTGCTTATTCATACATGGCTCTTGTTCCAATTATCCAGCCACCAATTATGCGTGCTCTTACAACTCAGAAAGAGCGCAAGATTAAGATGGGTCAACTACGTCCAGTTAAGAAGATCGAGAAGGTAATCTTCCCTCTGGTTGTAATAATTCTTTGTGCACTATTGCTTCCATCTGCAGTACCTCTAGTAGGTGCATTGATGTTCGGTAATATTGCTAAGGAGTGCGGTGTTGTTGATCGTTTGTCAGACACAATGCAGAATGCATTATGCAACATCGTTACAATTTGCTTGGGTATCTCAGTTGGTTCTAAGCTAGCTGCTGAGAAGTTTGTAACAGGAGAAACAGTAGGTATCTTGGTTCTAGGTGTTATTGCATTCGGTATCGGTACTGCTGCTGGTGTTCTAATGGCTAAGCTAATGAACGTATTCAGCAAGACAAAGATTAATCCACTAATTGGTGCAGCGGGTGTATCTGCTGTTCCTATGGCTGCACGTGTAGCTAACAAGGAAGGTCTAAAGGAAGACCCAACAAACTTCCTATTGATGAATGCAATGGGACCAAACGTATCTGGCGTTATTGGTTCTGCAGTTGCTGCTGGTATTTTGTATCGCCTATTAGGTGGTTAAGAGAAAAACCAAAAGCTAAAATACAAAAAGGCGTAGGCTTCGGCTTACGCCTTTTTTTTATTTACACGATTGGCTCGCTGGCGGGTGTATAAGGCACGATACTTGTGTGGTGATACTAAGAGGATTGATACAACAGCAGAGCAGACCTTTTCGCCTTGCACAGAGCTTACACTGCCACTCCCTTCGCCCTTTCTGTCTTTAACCCTATGGAAAACACAATCAGTATGCCTATTTTTGTATGTAAATTACGAAACTGTGTTCTGTTGTATACACTTAAGCAGGTGCTCGTATTTGTAATTTTGTGTCAAAACTACTTTATTTTCCCCTCAAAACAATATATTTTGTGTCAGTTTGTTTTTTGTGGCATGAATTATGCTAATTTCAAGGGTGCTACTATAGGTATGCATTTATCAATTTATAATAATAAAACTAATCAATAAGGAAAATAAAATGAAAATAAAAACAACTCTAATTGCTCTAAGCGTCGCTAGTGCTGCTATGTTTGCTTTTGCTAATGATGCTGCAACTTCAACCGCAACTGATACAAATCTAACTGCTTCCGCTACGGAAACAAATCTAACAGATAGTGCTTCTACAGATTCTAATAGCTCAGATGCAAAAAACAATGAGACAAAAACAAAATTTCAAAGCTTAGTCCATCAGATTGAGCAGGGTGGTTCCACTATGTATTGGTTGGGCCTCCTTTCTGTACTAGGTCTTGGTTGTGCAATCGAGCGTGCTTGTACTCTACGCCGTAGCAGAATCGTTCCAGATGGCTTCTCTAGCCACGTTATCACCCTTTGGAAGAATGAACAGTTTGAAGATATTCGCCAATATTGTGCTAAAAATAAGAGTGCCCTTGCTCGCGTTGTTGAAACAATGCTTGAGCATAAGGATGCAGCAGACTATCAGCAAGTAAAGGTATTCGCTGAAGATAAGGCTGGTCGTGAGCTCCGTCTTGAGAATCGTAAGTCTTCTATGCTTTCAACTGTTGCAACAATTGCCCCTCTACTAGGTCTTTTCGGTACTGTTGTTGGTTTGCTAGGTGCTTTCCAAACAGTTGCTGCTGTTGGTGAAATGGGTGACCCAAGTATTCTTGCTGATGATATTGGTAAGGCTCTAGTAACAACTGTTGCCGGCTTGGCTATCTCTATGCCTTGCTTGTTTATCTACAATTTTATTAAAAATAAGCTAAATCTTTACGCAATCTTCCTAGAAGAAGAGGTAAATGATATTATCAATAACCTGTTCGTACAACGTAATATATAAGCTTTTGAATTGTTTGGTTCCCCAAATAATTTAACTTTAATTTTGATTTTTATCCATAAGAGGTACGTATATGGCAATTAAACATAACGAAGAAGAGTCTGTAGATATACAGATGACACCGCTAATTGACTGCGTTTTTCTTTTGCTTATCTTTTTCCTTGTCTCCTCTCAAATGAAAAAGGTTGAGAAGGAGCTTGAACTTAAGCTCCCACATTCAGATCTTTCCCTAAAGGTTAAGGCAACATCTGATATGGTTACTGTCGGTGTAGATAAGTATGGAAAGTTTTACATAAATTCTCAACCAGTTGGTGCAGAAGGACTACGTGTCGCTCTGAAAACAGCTATGGCTGAGAACCCAGATAGACGCATTCGTATTTCTGGTGATATGTATGCACCATTTAGATTCATTGTGCAGGTAATGGATACCTGCAAAGCTGAAGGCATTGGTGTAGTCGGTATTCATACTGATCCAGGTGAAAAGTTTAAATAATAGTTGTATTAAGCTTTTTTCCCTATTGGTTAGTTCTGGAGTGCTTTCATTGCCTTGATATTGAGCAATGAAATGCCTCCAGATTATTCAACCTATTTTAGAAGATAATCGAAATTAGAAAAATGGAAACACAAAGAGAAAAAATAGAAAAGGATTGTGATACACGTCTCTTTTCTGATGATATAAAAGAAAGGCAGCGTAGGCAACGCCAGCTAGCTCTTTTGTGGCCTATTTTGTCTTTTGTTCTCCATCTTCTAGGATTTGTTGCTCTCGTTATTTTTACTCCACTTAAGGAAATTATTATTGAAAAGAAACCTCAACCTTCTTTGCTATCTCGTGTAAGTGCTGAAGAAATTGAGGATTTGTCAAAGGAAATTGAGCTTGCTAGAGAGAACGAAATTGCTCAATATCTTATTGAATTACAAACTATTCTCCATAATATGGAGTTTATGAAAAATGAGCTTCTGAAGAGCTATGATGAATTTGCTCAGCAGGAAGCTGTAGAAGTTAAATCTGAAGTCCAGCAGCTTTTTGATAAAGTTATTGAGAAGCAAACAAAAAGTGCTGAACTCCAAAACGAAATTGAAAAGGTCATTGAGCAGGTCGTTAACTTGGAGAAACAAGATGTTTCTATGATTGCTACTGAGGTAGCCCAAAAAATTACTGATACAGAAAATGCTCTCAAGGAGGTTGAGAATTCGCAAGCAATCGCACAAAATCTCCTAGATGTAATTGTGGCTAAGGCCCAAATTACAGAAATGAAAAAAACAGCTGATGCAACTGAGCTTGCAAGAAAAACACAGCTGGAAATAAATGAACTTCAAGCAGAAACTCGCCAAAAGCTATTTGAAGTTCGTTCAAAAAATGCAGTTCAAATCGATTTGAAAAAGAATATAGCTGATGCAGAGAAAAAGCTTGAAGAATTTCACAAACAGGATGTGGCCACAGCTGAACAAAAGGTGACGGAAAAGACTGAGGAATTAAAGGCTAAAGAAGAGGCTCTTGTAGAGGCTGAAAAAGTAAATAAAGAGCTTGCCCAAAATAAAGACGTAACTCAGAAAGAGAAAAAGGATGCTCAGCATAAATTTAATCATGCAAAAGGGCAGCGCGATAAAGCAAAAAAGGAATATGAGCATGCTAAAAGATCCCTTGCTGGTAAGCAGAAGGCAATGGAGGATACCACTAAGCACAAGGAAAATAAGTCTAATGAGCTTGTAAAGGTTGAAAAAGAGGTCCAAGAGCGAATAAATCGCCTAGAACAGCTAGAAAATAAGGCCTCTTCCTCTCAAAAGGAACTCCTTGAGCATGTAAAAGAGATTGCTGAGCTTGCAAAAAATGAAGAGCCAAAGCCAGAACCTCTTGCTGATGAGAAAATGACTTCTCCAGAGCTTGCTAATGTAAATCTTTCCTATATTTCACTGGCAGATGCTTATGAGAAAGCAAAGGAGCTCGAACAGCAAATTGCTGAAAAGAATCGCGATATCAAAGCCACTGAATTGGCTATCAATCAAAAGATGTCGATGAAAATGGCGGAAAATATTACTGATGTTGCTAAAACAGAACGCCCAGAATTTAAAAAAGAAATCTTGAATTCAAATCCACAAACAGAAGCTCAATTTGTTGAAAAGCGCGAGGAGATGACTAAGGTTGTCCGAGAAACAGAGGATATTCTTACTAAATCAAAGCAGGTAATGCTTGAAGCCGCACTTCTCATTGAGCCACAGCAGCATGGAGCGGATTTTGCAGAATCTAAAGATGATAGATTGAAGCGTATGAATGACTTGGCTGAGCTTCAAAATCAAATTGCTGAAGCAGGTGCAGAGGATGAGCAGAACCGAGAGAAGGATTTGGCTGAGTTAATGCGTCAAGCAGAAGAGTTAGCAGAATCTCAGCCTCCAGAGGCTATTTCTGAAAAAACGTATGATATGGAAAAACAGGACGGGAAGACAAAGCTAGTCTCAGTGCCTGGCGGAAAAACGGGTCTGAAAGGTATAGGAAAGCTTGAGCCTGGAATGCCAGGTCTTGAACCTGGTAATATCTTTGGCTCAGATGGCGTACCAGCAATTTGGGGATATGTAAATAATTGGTATGTCATTGGTCCATTTGATAATCCAAATCGCGTTAATCTTACCCGTAAATTTGCACCGGAAAGCGTGGTTGATTTAGATGCCACATATATCGGTAAGGGTGGTAGAACCATCAAATGGGAATATGTTCAGGCAACAGCTACTCAGCAAAAAGATCATTGGCAAAAGCCAGATGCAAAGGAGTCAATGGTTCTTCCAGAATATTCTGGTGAATATGAAATTTGGTATGCATACACCGAGATTTTTATGGAGGAAGAGAGTGAGGCTTGGCTGGCAATAGGTAGCGATGATCGCTCTGATATTTGGATAAATGATTTTAAGGTCTGGACTAGCTCCGATGTCTTAAAGGCTTGGAGAATTGATGAAGGTTTTCGTAAGGTTCTTCTACGCAAGGGCAGAAATAAAATATTGGCACGTGTAGAAAATGGACATTGGAATTTCGGCTGGTCTATTTGCATAGCACTAGAAAATAATTTAACAAAATAATCAAAAAAGAGGATTTTCCGTATGAGTGAAAATTTCAATAACGATATAGATACAAAACAAAGCACAAATGATAATCACGATGCTACTACACATAAGCTCTTCTCTGATGATATTAAAGAGAGACAAAAGGTTCAGCGCCGAATGGCGGCTGTTTGGCCCACATTATCATTGATTCTCCATATTATAGGATTTATTCTTTTGGTGATTTTTACACCTCTACGTGAGATTATTATCAAAGAAAAGAAGCAGGAGTCCCCATCACAGCTTTCTCGTATGAGCGAGGAGCAGCTACAGGATCTTGCTGAAGAGGTAGAGGAAGCAAGAGAAAATGAGATTGCTCAATATCTCGAGGAGCTACAAACAATCCTCCACAATATGGAGTTTATGAAGAATGAACTTCTAAAGGATTATGATGAAATGGCTCAGCAGGAGTCAGAGCAAGTTAAGTCTGAGATGGAGCAGCTTTTTGAGGCTGTTATTGAGCAGCAAGAGGTAAGCCTTGAAAATCAGCAAGAGTCAGAAGCCTTTATCGAGGATCTTGCTGATATGCAAGAGCAAGCAGCAACTCAAGAGGCTGTCCAGCAAATCGCAAATGCTGTAAACAAGAATGAACAAAGCTTTAAGGATGCCGAGCAAGCACAAGCATTAGCCCAGAATTTGCTTGATGTTATTGCTGCTAAGGCTGAAATTACGGGAATGGAGAAAACCACAAAGGCAGCTCAAACTGCCTTTAAGACACAGCAAGAGGTAAATGCTCTTCAAGCAGAAAGTAAGCAGTTGGTTTGGGATTTGCGTAAGGATAATGAGCTTATAAATGCTAATTATGAGGAGCAAAAGAAGGAAGCAGAAAAGTTTGAAAATGAATATAAGCCAAATCGTGAAAAAGCTGAAAAGACTTTAGAAGAAAAACGCCAAGAAAAGGAAAAGTCAGCTCAGGAGCTTGCGCAAGCAGAGCAACAGAAGCAAGAAGCAGAAAAGCAACGTAATGAGGCTAACCAAAAGTCTAATAATGCCAATAATGAATTGAATAAGGCTCGAAATGAGCGTAATCAAGCTGAAAATGATGCCCGCAATAAGGATAATGAGGCGAAAAAGCGTCAGGATGAGTTAAAGGCTTCAAAGGATAAAACAGCAAATGCAGAGCGTGAGCTAGAAAGTGCTAAGAAGGCTGAAGCAGAAAAACAGCAAAAGCTCGATAAAGCAAATCAAGAGCTTGCTCAAGCTGAGCAACAAAAGCAAGACGCAGAGAAAAAGAGTAACGATAGCAAGAATGCTTTAAATGATGCTAATAATAAATTAAATGAAGCAAAGCGTTCTGCAGAAAATGCTAAAAATGAATTGAACCGTGCTAACGAAGCTACTAAAAAGAGCGAACGTGAGCTAGCGGATGCTCAGAAGAATCAACAGAAAAGCGAAGAGCAAATCGCCAAAGCAAAAGCAAATCTCGAAAATGCTAAAAAGTCAGAAGCTGAGAAAAAGCAGATGCTTGATAAAGCAAATCAGGAGCTAGCCCAAGCTGAAAAGAATAAGCAAGAGGCTGAGAAAAATAGCAATGCTAGCAAGAATGCTTTAAATGATGCTAATAATAAGCAGAATAATGCAAAACGTGCTGCAGACCAAGCTAGGCAGGAGCATCACAATGCCTCTGAAAGGACTAAAGGCCGTGAGCGCGAGCTGGCTAGTGAGAAGAAGATTGGTGAGCAACGTGAAAAGATGCTTGCAGAAGCACAACAAAAACAGGCAGAGGCTAAGCAAAAATTTGAAGAAAAGAAGGAGCAATATACTGCTGCAGAGCAATCACAAAAGGCTGCTCAAACCTCTCGCAATGAAGCTGAGTCTAACCTTCGTCAAAAGAATGATCAGCTAAATTCTGCTAGACAAAAGGATCGTAATGCTCAGATTTCTCTTTCAAATGCTGAGCGTGATTTGAATCACAAGAAGAGCCAAGAGGAGCGCTCGAAGAAGTATACAGAAGAGCTTCAAGCAAAGAAGAAAGAACTAGAAAAGGCTGCCGCAGAAAAGGCAAAGAAGCTTGATGAAAAGGATAATAAAGCTTCTGAAGCTCAAAAAGCATTGATGGAAATGGTTAAGGATGTTGCAAAGCTTGCCGCTAGTGAATCCGCTCAACCTGAGCCTTTTGCTGACCCAACAATGGAGTCTCCTGAGTTGGCAAATACAATGCTTTCTCGCTTGCCTCTGTCTGAAGCTTATGAAATGGCAAAGGAGCTAGAAAGTCAGATTGCAGAAAAGAATCGTGATATAAAGGCTACTGAGCTTGCAATTACTCAAAAAATGCCATTATCTCAGGCGATTGAAATAACAGATGTTGCAAAAACTATTCGCCCAGAGTTTGATAAATCATTACTTTCATCAGAGCCTTCAACAGAGCAAGAGTTCTTGAATAAGCGTGAGGAGATGACAAAGGTTGTTCGTGAAGCAGAGAATATTAGTGCTGTTGCCAAGAGCGTGATGGCTGAGGCTGAGGTAATGGTATTCCCAGATAGATATAATTCTAATTATTCTAAGGGAGGTTCGATGTCTCGCGAAGAGCGATTGTCTCGTATGTATGAATTCTCTGATATGGCAAATGAAATTAAAGAAGCAGGCTCAGAGGATTCTTCTCAACAGGCTAAGGATTTGTCTAGCATGATGGCTGAAGCAGATGCTCGAATGGGTTCTCAAAATGGACAAGGAACCTCTCAGCAGTTTGCTCAATCTAGCATGCATCCTGCTTCTTCTAATTCACAAGGGAATAATACTCGTGGTGGTAGCCCATATGCAAAGCTAGGTGGTAGATCAAGCAATGCTGGATCATCAAAATGGATTCCTACAAAGGTTAAAGCAGAGGATATGACCGGTGTTAAGGGACTTTCAGAAAAGGGTGTCCGTGGCGGTACTGCAGAGGGTATGGGTGTTCCTGCCTTGAAGAGAGGCATGGAGGGCTTAGTAACTGGTAACTTTATTGGTAATTCTGGTGTGCCAGCAAAATGGGCCCGCATCTCAAATTGGTATATTATTGGACCTTTCCCTAATCCAAATCGCGTTAACCTGACCCGTAAGTTTGCACCAGAAAGTAAGGTTGATTTAGATGCAACTTACGTTGGTAAGGATGGACAAATTCTCAAGTGGGAGTATAATGCATATAACCTACATGGTGGTGCTGAGATTCGCCCATGGTCTCAGGATCAGTATGGTATCTGGTATGCATACACAGAGGTCTTCATGGAAGAAGAGGGTGATTACTGGGTAGCCGTTGGTAGTGATGACCGTATGGACGTTTGGATTAACGACTATAAGGTTTGGAGTAGTACTAACGAACTAAAATATTGGCGAATTAATGAGGGCTTCCGCAAGGTTCACCTAAGAAAAGGTCGCAATACAATTCTAACACGTATTGAGAATGGTTGGTATGTAATCAGCTGGTCAATGTTTATTACATTGCCAGAGGAATAACCAATTTGTAGAAATGTAAACACAATTAAGCTCGCAAGTTGCTAAGTGATTAGACTTGCGAGTTTATTGTTTTTGGTGTGTGCTTATTTCCCCCTAAAAATCGGGATAAGCGTGAAAGATTATTCAATATTGATTATTAGACCTATTCGTGATAAAATTTATATATAAATTTTGTTTTATCAAATTTAACCGATTTTATCCGAAATAATAATTTACATTTATGAAAATACTCGTTGTAAAGCTTAGCTCATTTGGCGATACTCTTCATGCCCTTCCTGCAGTGGCAGCCCTTAAACAGCATTATGGTGCAGAAATCCATTGGGCGGTCCAACCAAATTTTGCAAGTATTGTGCATTGCTTTTCCTGTGTTGATAAGGTCATTGAAGTTCCTCGCCCATCAAAGCTTCGCGAATATTTTAAAGCTCTGCGTTCTCTTCATAAGGCAGATGAATATGATATGGTCGTTGACTTACAAGGACTAATGAAAAGTGCCTTAGTTGCTCGAGCTGCACGCTCAGAGAAACGTATCGGACCATCCTTTGCTCGTGAAGGCTCGCCTATGTTCTACCACGCATTGGCAGGAAAGCGCAATAAAAACCGCCACGCTGTAGATGAGTGCTATGATATTCTTCGCTATCTTGATATTGGTGTTCCATCAGAGGCAATGTATCCACTTACTCTACCACAATTTGATTTGCCACATGCGGAGTTTGAACCAAATGTGAATATCGCAATCGCACCAATGTCGCGCTGGATAACAAAAAATTGGCCGGCAGAACGCTTTGCTATGCTCGCTCAAAAGCTTGAGCAAGAATTAAATGCCGCAATCTATGTTATTGGAGGTCCAGGCGAAAAGGAGCTTGGCGACCAAATTTGTGCAGCAACAAAATTTGGCAAAAATTTGTGCGGAGTAACATCTATTGCCCAAACAATGGCTGTGCTTAAGCAGATGAATGTGCTTGTGTCAAATGATTCAGGTCCTATGCATATGGGTGTTGCTACCGGCACGCCAGTTGTCGTACCTTTTGGTCCTACCTCTCCAGAGCGTACTGGGCCCTATGGTTTTGGTAATATTGTTGTTCAGACAAATGCTTGTGCACCTTGTCGTAAACGCGTCTGCCCTAAAGGGTCTTTGGAATGTATGAATTCTATCTCTGTCGATATGATGTTTCAGGCAGTTCGCAATATGCTGGAGCGATTAGGTGATGCATCTAAAAAGAATTAAATTAAAAGAAATTACTACTATTTATGCTAACTTCAGATTTTGATTATATTTTACCCCCAGAGCTAATTGCTCAAGAGCCACCTGCAGAACGCGGCATTTCTCGTATGCTTGTGTTACACCGTGACACTGGCGAGATTGAGCATAAGCACATTGCAGATATTGTTGATTATTTAACACCAAAGGATTTAATGGTGTTTAATGATACTCGCGTATTCTCAGCACGTGCATTTGGTACTTGGGAGGATACACCAGGTAAGGTTGAAGTGCTTTTTATTGAACCATCTGTTCGTTTGCCAGGTGCTTGGACTGTGATGTGCAAGAGCTCCCGTCCAATGCGACCAGGTGCGGTGATGCTTTTGGCAAATGGTGAGATTAAAGCAACTGTTCAAGCTAAGTATGATGATGGAAAGGTCGATGTTACAGTAGCATCCGCTGGCGATTTCTTTGAAATTCTTGATAAGTATGGTGTGCCACCTGTTCCGCCATATATCCATCGGGAGAGCGGTGATGAGCGAGTTGAAATGGATAAAGAACGCTATCAAACTGTTTATGCTCGTGAAATCGGTGCTGTGGCCGCTCCAACTGCTGGCTTGCATTTTTCAAATGAATTGCTTGAAAAGCTTTCCGCTAATGGCGTTGCCCGTGAGTTTGTTACTTTGCATGTCGGGCCAGGTACTTTTAGACCAGTTAAGGTGGCAAATGTTGAAGAGCATGTGATGGATGCAGAGCGCTATGAGGTGCCAAAGTCAACAGCTAAGGCTGTGGCAGCGTGTAAGGCTCGCGGTGGCAGAGTCCTTGCTGTCGGAAGCACAAGTGTACGCACACTTGAAACCTCTGCCTCTTCCCATAATGGTGTGGTAACTGCAGAAAAGGCCCGCAGCACTGCATTTATTTATCCGCCATACGAATTTAAGGCAGTAGATATTATGCTTACAAATTTCCATTTGCCATGCTCAACCTTGCTAATGATGATTTGTGCATTGGCTGGTAGTGATAAGGTCTTTAAGGCTTATCAAGCAGCAATTCAAGAGAAATATCGCTTCTATAGCTATGGCGATTGTATGCTAATAATTTAGGTGCTAACCCAAAATAATGTTACGGAGTTGAAATGTTAACAAGACGAATTATCCCATGCCTCGATGTAATTAAGAATCGTGTAACAAAGGGCGTAAAGTTTAAGAATAATATCGATTTAGGTGATCCAGTAGAGCTTGCTGAGCGCTATTATCTTGAGGGCTGTGACGAGCTAGTGGTGTACGATATTACTGCATCTGCTGAGCATAGACCAACAGATTTGGCCATGGTGGCAGCTGTTGCAAAAGCAATTCGTATTCCTTTTGCTGTGGGTGGAGGCGTTTCTTCTCTCGAGGATATGTCAAAAATTTTGCTAGCTGGAGCTGAGAAGGTTTCAGTTAATTCATTAGCAGTTGCAAAGCCGGCGTTGATTGGTGAGGGAGCAAGAGCATTTGGTTCTCAGTGCATTGTGCTTGGTATGGACCCTGTGAAAACAGATGATCTGGCAAAGTGCCCATCTGGGTATGAGATTACCACACGCGGCTTCCGTAACCGCACAGGTATTGATGCTGTTGAATGGGCAAAGCGTGCTGAGGGCGAGGGTGCTGGAGAAATCGTCGTTAATTCTGTTGATGCAGATGGTACACGTGCTGGCTTCCAGCTAGAGATTACTCAGCTAATCGCAGATGCGGTTTCTATTCCTGTTGTTGCTTCAGGTGGTGCAGGAAAGCCTGAGCATTTGGCAGATGCTTTTAACATAGCCCATGCGGATGCAGCTATTGTTGCTGGTATGCTCCATACAGGTGAGTACACGATTAAGAGCATTAAAGACAGACTTCATGAATTAAATGTTCCAGTGAGGATGTGCTATGAATAATACAGATGTATTTAAGGTAGGGTGCCATTTGTCTTCCTCAAATGGCTATTTGGCTATGGGTAAAACAGCCCTTGAGATAGGTGCAAATACATTTCAATTTTTTACCCGCAATCCACGCGGTGGTGCCGCAAAGCCTATTTCGCAAAAGGATATTGATGCATATCTGAAATTGGCAGAAGAGAATGATATTGGACCAATTGTTGCACATGCACCTTATACTCTTAATGCTTGTGCAGCAGATGAACGCATTCGTGATTTTGCCTTTGAGGTGATGTCAGATGATCTTAAACGTCTTGAATATACACCAAATAGTTACTATAACTTTCATCCTGGTAGCCATGTGCAGCAGGGTGTAGAAAAGGGCATTGAGTTAATTTGTGATTTATTAAATCGCATCCTTTCTCCAGAGCAGAGCACACTTGTTTTGCTAGAGACAATGGCTGGCAAGGGCAGTGAGATAGGTAGAAGCTTTGAGGAGCTTCGCACAATTATTGATAATGTGGAGCTGTCTCAGCAGCTTGGTGTTTGCCTCGATACCTGCCATATTTGGGATGGTGGCTATGATATTGTTTCAGATTTGGATGGTGTGATTGCTGAGTTTGATAGTGTTATTGGTCTTAATCGTCTGAAGGCAATTCATCTTAATGGAAGCTTGAATACGCTTGCTGCTCATAAGGACCGTCACGCAAAGCTTGGCGAGGGGCAGCTTCCTTTAGATGCAATTGCCCGTGTAATCAATCACCCTAAGCTACGTCAGCTTCCATTCCTTTTGGAAACACCAAATGAGCTAGATGGCTATGCAAAGGAAATTGCACTACTAAAAAGTTTACGCCAATAGTGTAATGTGCTAAGTAGAACAAGGGTATGCTATGAGTAAAAAGTATTTAACATATTGCATGAATGTTCATAAGGGCGAAGGCATTGGCGATGTCATGCAAGCAATAACTGATTTTGCAGCACCAATTGGTAAAGAATTCTCAATGCCCGGTGAGCGGTTTGGTGTTGGTTTACGACTTGCAGCAAAAGCAGTTGATGAACTGACAGCAAATCCTTTTTTACTTCAAGCTCTCTTGCAGCTAATGCGTAGCAACCGCCTCTTTGCATTCACAATGAATGCTTTTCCTTTTGGTACTTTTCATGGCGTCCAAGTAAAGGACGAGGTATATCGCCCTGCATGGGATATGGAGGAGCGCCTAGAATATACAAAACGCTCTGCAAATATTCTCGCTCAGCTTCTTCCTGATACAGTTGAATACGGAAGCATCTCTACCTCTCCAGCAAATTTTAAGGCATGGAATGAACCTCATACAAAGGCAATAGAAAATTATATTCGTGCGGCAAAGCATTTGCAGTCTGTGGAAGAGAGGTATGGTAAACGCATTGTGCTTTGTATTGAGGCAGAGCCTGGCTGCTATCCAGAAACAACGCCTGAGCTAATTGATTTCTTTAAGCAGCTCCGAGCAGCAGGGCTAACCCCAGAGCTAGAGCGCTATCTCGGTATTTGCTTTGATACTGCTCACCAAAGCGTTGAATTTGAAAATTTAGCAGCCGCTGTGCGTGAACTTTCCTCAAACGGCATCTTTATAGGCAAGGTGCAGCTAAGTGCAGCTATGGTGCTTCCTGATACTGTTGAGGGTAGAGCAATCCTTGCGCAATACAATGAGAGCACATATTTGCACCAGACAGTTCATCGCACTGCTGATGGCATTATTACTCGTGCAGATGACATTCCTGCTGCACTAAATATTGCTCCTTCAAAAGGTGCCGAGCTTAGAGTCCATTTCCATGTGCCATTATATGTCACGCCAACAGGCTTATTAGGAAGCACAGCAGAGGAGCTGAAGACTGCCGATTTTGCTGCAGCACTTGCTGCCTCTGGCTGTAAGCACTTTGAGTGCGAGACCTATACATGGGAGGTCTGGAATAGCTGTAGTGGTGCCACAACTGATATTAAAGAGGGGCTTCTTGGTGAGCTACGTTGGGCTCGTGATAATTGCTTTAGTAAGGTGATAGAAAATGAGTGAGTCTAAAGAGAATAATTTTGCTGAGCAGCTAAAAGCTGCAGCCTCATATCTTGCAGCAGTAGACCCTGCCACAAGAATTGTGATTTCTGCACATATTAACCCAGATGGTGATGCTTATGGCACTGCTCTCGGTTTGTGCTTGGGCTTGCGTACACAGGGCTTTGATGCTCATTGCATTGGTTTTAATGAGCTCCGCCCAGAATACGCATTTCTCCAAGGAATGGAATATGTCCTAACAGTGGACCAATTGAAGGATGATGATTTTCTAATTGTTGTTGATTGCAATACAGCAAAGCGCTTGCCAGATGAATTAAAGGAAGTTTTTCCAAAGATTGGTGTCTCCCTTTGTGTAGATCACCATAAGGGTTATATCGATGGCTTTGCAAAGAAAGCTTTGATAGACGAGGATGCTGCTGCTTCTAGTGAATTGGTTTATCAGCTTCTTGCTGCCATGCCACATTGCCACTTTGATAGAGCAATAGCTGAAGCACTTTGGACGGGTATAGTGACCGATACTGGTCGTTTCGCTTATAGCTGTACATCACCTCTTACCCTTGAGATAGGCGCAAAGCTAGCTGCTCAAGGAGTACGCACTGAGTATATTAATGAGCAAATATATGGAAGCCAGCCACTGAAGCGACTAATGCTCCAACAACGCCTAATTAAGAGTATTTCAGTTGAGTGTAATGGCAAAATTGCTGTTGGTTTTCTAACAAGCGAAGATTTTGCTGCAGAGGGTTGCATAGGCTCTGATTCAGAGAATTTTGTGGATATTGTCCGCTCTATACGTGGGGTAGAAATGGCTGCATTTATTCGTCAACCATTCCCTAATGCACCTGTAAACATAAGCTTGCGCACAAAAGAGCCATACGACGCAGCTGCAATTTGTGCAAGGCTTGGTGGCGGTGGTCATGCTCGTGCAGCGGGTGCTTCCTTAACAGGGATGTCTCTTGATGAGGTTCGCACTAAGCTTCGCGATATATTGGTTGGTTTATAAAAGAGAAGTTAGAAGAAAAGTGCGAGGTATTCTCGAGAAGCAACTCTCAGTCGCTCTCTCGTGTGCAAGTGTGGTAGCGTGCCATCTATAAGTGCGGAAATTTATTAGGCTTGCTCCTTTAAAAAACACAAATTTTCCTTCTCCACTTAGAAGAAGAATTGTGTTTCATAAAACTATTGATTGAATTTGTTATATAAGGGTTAGAAATGAAGAAAAGTATTATAAAATTTGTTGCCTCAATTATCGTTTCAATTATTCTTGTAGGCTTACTGCTTAAGCTTGTTTCTGGCGAGAATGGGGATGTGTCTATTGTTACAATTGTAGATGCAGCAAAATCAGCAGTTATGTTTTATGTTGCAATATACCTTATTTGCCAAATATTGCAGACCTTCTTTAGAGCGATTAGAGCAAAGATTTTGCTCAAGAGTGCTGGTACAGAAGTAAAACTCACACCAATGATTCTTGTAACCTTCGTTCGTGGAGCTTTTGTAGATATGCTTCCTGCGAGAATAGGTGAATTGAGCTATGTTGCACTGCTAAAGCGAGGCTGTGGCATTGCTGTAGCCGATGGTCTTTCTTCTCTTTCTATATCTTTGCTTTTTGATTTTATTGGATTATTATTAGTATTTGCTGTTGCTCTACCAATGGCAACCAATAGTATTTCGCTACTTGGCTCAGTAATAATGCTAGTATTGCTATGCATTATTGGGGGTGTTGGAATATTTTATATTTTACCTTGTTTTGGTAAACTTGCAGCTCGAATAAAAGCACGCTTCACATCGCTCCCAAAATTTTTGGTTGCTCTGTTTAATCTATTAGAAGATACAGCCACTTCTGTTGTTGCTGTGCGAAAGAGTGGTAAGCTTTTACAGGTATTGCTCCTGTCTGTGTGTGTAAGAGCATGTAAATATGCTGGTTTGTTATTCTTGTTTCAGTCGGTTGTTATACCTCTTTCTGCTGAATTGGCAGCAGCATCGAGCTCACAGGTGGTTCTGGCTCTAATAGGTGCTGAAGGCTCTGCAGCATTGCCAGTTCCTTCTTTTATGAGCTTTGGTACTTATGAAACTGGTGGTATCTCAGCTTTTAAGCTCATGGGCTTTGGTGAAGCGTCATTAAAGTTTGTTGTAATTGCTATGTTCGCAATGCACTTTATTAGCCAAATTATCGATTATTCATTGGGTGCTATATCTTTGATTGCTTTTGTCTGGAAAACAGACAGTAATGCAGAAATTGCTGAGAAGACAAAATGCGATAAGAAAATCACATGGCAAGCTATGCTACGTGCTGGAGTATTGCTTAGCACAATAGCAATAGCATTTGGCTTTTTACTTTTGTCGTATCGTAGCTTTGTGAAGGGAGGACGCCTTACCCCGCCACCAAAGGGTAGTAGTATAGAAATCCCTGCCGAAGAGCTTCAGCATAGGGCTGAATTTTTAAATGGACTTGCGGGAAGAATTGTGTGGAGTTCAAATAGGGATGGCTTGCATAGTATTTATTCTCAGGATATTGCTTCTGGAGAAATTACTCGCCTAACTAATTCTGGCTTTACAGATACATATCCAAAGCTTTCTCCTGATGGAACTAAATTTGTTTTCTCTCGTTCTACAGAGCCATGGGTATCCCTTAGAAATATGAGTAAATGGGATACATATTTGTACGATTTTGAAAAGGGGGAAGAGTGTTTGCTTGCAACAAATGCGTTTATGGCTGTTTGGGATCCAAGTGGGCATTCGGTAGTTTTTATGCGTAATGACGCATCAGAGCTGGTTCAAGCAACAATAATTGAAAAAAATGGTGTTATTACCACAGAGGATAGAGTAATATTAAAAAGTGGAGTTGCTCCAATTTTAGAAGGAACACAGCTTACAATTCCAGATATAAATGATACAGAGCCAAGCCTTCTTGTAACACTTCGAGGTCGTATGAATTATATTGCAAGCATATCTAAGGATGGGAAGAAGCTTCAAAAGATAGATTCTGGGTGTCAGGCAGTTTGGAGAAAGAGCGGCAGTACAGAATTTGCATATATGAACCATCCGGGCAAGCAAAAGAATAGCATCTTTTGGTGTGATGCATTAAATCCGCCAGGAAAAATATTTTTTGATTCAGAAAGTGATTTTAGTCACGAGTATTTCCCTCGTTTTTCTCCGGATGGTAACTGGCTTGTATATGGAGCAAGTACAGGAGGACATGAGCAGGATAGTTGTGATTATGAGATATTTCTTATGAATGTAGAGACAAAACAGACTCTTCGTATAACCTACAATACCTCCAATGACAGTTGGCCAGACATATTTGTAGGTAAATCAAATTAGTAACACCAATATGATAGCGAATCTCAGTAAGTAGGTGTGTGCTTTGAAGCGACAGCCTTCAATGGTTTTCGCACAAGTAAAATTCGTCTCAAATGTTGAATTTTATGCTGTTTGACTAAGAAATAGTCCAAAATTTGTTCTTGTAAGAAAAATATTCTTGCCAATAAATTCAATAAGTGATATTATTCACAATACAAATAAGGGATTAGTGAATCTCTTCAGAATTTTATTGTTACTGCAGGTTATCGTTAAGAGAAACGTGAGAAATTTCAAAACACCGATATAATGCAGAGCCACGTAGTGTATTTACGTGCCTCTCTTTGTATTGTGTTTGTGGCACTCTCACGGCCTCTCTTAAGATATAAAGGGAGGCTTTTTTATTGAAAAATTCTCCTCTGCTTTAGATTAAACAGCTTTGTCAATTCTAATAAATGAAGGGTAGAGGGGAAAAATTATGAAAAAGATATTTTTCGTGTTTGCCGTTTGCTGTGTGGCAATCACTGCAACAGCAGATGTTGTACGAGTAAACTCATTTAAACAGAATAATTCTGCATACCAAAATGGCACTGCTAAAGTAAGGGATTTGACAGAAAAATCCAGCGAAATTGGAGAAGGAACCTGCCCATTTGCTATTGGTTTATTCCCTGGTGTTGAAATTCCTGCCGAAAATTGGGATGTTTTCTTTTTGAGAATTAACATATTTGTTGGGCGTCACAATAATGTTTATGGGTTGGATCTCGGTTGTGTTGGTAATGAAGTAAAGAATAATTTTATCGGGGTTCAAAGTGCTGGAATTTATAATAAAATAGGGTATTCAGACGGAGCTCTACAGTTTGCTGGAATAGTCAATAGATCCATTGGTGATTTCTATGGGGTGCAAGCAGCATCGATTTTAAATTCAACTGACGGAGTGTTGACAGGTTTACAGATAGGTGTCTTAAATCGTGCAACTGAACTTAGCGGTTTGCAGCTAGGTTTAGTGAATATAGCTAGAGCTGGAAGTGGGGTTCAATTGGGTGTTTGGAACTCAGCAAAGAATTTTGAAGGATTACAAATAGGTCTTGGTAATTATAATGAAGGTTCGTCACTTGAGTTTTTCCCAATTATGAATTTAGGTTTTTAAAGGAGATTGCTTTATGAAAATTTTTACTATGTTTTTATCTGTATGTGTTTTTGGTCTTGTAGTCGGATGTGTTGCACCAACTACCGCTGGTATTTCATTGAAAAAAGGGAATATTATTATAGAAAGTTATTCCTTTGCATCCTTTGTTGAGTTGATAGAAGAACGACCTATTGTTTTGGATGGTGATTTTCTGAAAACTCAAATTACTATTAAAAATAAGTATGATAAGGATATAAATTTTCAATATCAATTTACTTGGTATGACAAGAATGGGATGGTCATAAAATCCGCAACACAGGGATGGAAAATTTTCTATTTAACAGGCAAAGAGGAGGCTGTAATTCAAGGTGTTTGTCCATTACCCGATGCTAAAGAATTTAAATTGACGATTCGTCCTCTTTAATGATTAAAAAATATTAGGAGTATATTAATGAAAAATTTTCTATTATTAGTTATCTGTTTTTTTGCAAGTTTTGTTGTTTCTGAGCCTATTGATGCTGTTTTGATTGTTCAAAACCATGCGTCAGATGAATATCAAAAGCCATTATCCAATCTAGGTGATGCAATTTCTGCTGAACTTTCACAAGAGCTTTTTAATATAATTGATCCAAATGATGTGATTGGAGAGCAGCAAAATCGTGGTCCATGGGGTGAAAATATGCCACTTTCCTCTGCTACACGCTTGGCTGAGAATTTGGAGGCACAGGTTTTGATTACTGCAGCAGTAGGTGAAACATCAATCATCAGTTATGGTAGTCCAGCAAAAGCTAATGCTGTAAAAATGAGGCTTACATTGTCTGCAAAGCGTATTCCCAAAGGGGCAAATGTTGCTTCTGTAACTGTTACAGAGGTCTCAAGGACGTTTACTCCGTCAATGCTTTCTCAAGATGCAGATTCTATTTATTATGATTTAGTCGAAAATCTTGTCGCAAAGGCATCCAAAGAATTTCTAGCAAAATGTGAAAAGGTTGCATGGAAAGACATGAAGATAAAGCTTATAGAGGTAGCATTTGGATGTAATTTCCCTGGTGCAGATGTGTCTATTGATGGTGTTTCTTATGGAACAGCAGGAACAATTGGTGAAGCACCTCTCAAGGTTAAGGTTTCAGATGGACTTCATAATGTAAAAATTTCATATCCATATACAACACCATTTGAAGTGCGTGCTAAGCTTCAAGAAGGAACCACATTCATGGTTGTTTTACGCGAAAACGAAGAGGGTAGAAAGATTCGTAAAGAGGACAAGCATTTTGATGCACTAATGGATAGAATTGAGAAATCAGGAGCAACAGATGACCAAGTTCGATTGCTACGTGCAAGAGGCTATGGTGAATATTTATCTAGCTCATATACACGCTTAAATGGTATGCCTCAGGTTTTATCAATGAGAGATTGTGAAATGCCAGATTTTGGCTTGAATCCAGATAAGAACGGTGAAGGGGTAGGTACTTCTACAAATGATTTACTTAATCAAGCAGGTTCTGCATTAGGGTTGAATGATGCAGAAGCAGCACCTTCACCTCTTTCATCAGGTGCGGATGATGATGTAGAAACAGATGGAGATGAAGATGCTAAAACAAATGAGAAGCAATCCAAGGAAGAAAAGTCACAACGTGAGCGTCATGACAATACAGATGTAGGTGTTGCAATCCCTCTTGAGCAACAACAACCACAAGAAAATAGCTATACTCCAGTGCAGCAACAGCCTGTACAACCAGTACAAGCACCTATTCAACAATCACAACAACCAGTAGATACACAAACACAGCCCTCATCTCCGTCGCTTATTGATGGGCTAGAAGCTGTTAAGACTGGTGTGGATACAGGCAAAAGCATTATTGAAGGAATTAAAGCTATTGGGAATATTCTACAATGAAAAATTATATTACAATCGCAATATTAGGATTGTTTTTTTGTAATTCCGCTCTAGCATTATCATTTGGTGCTCCTCCAGTTATACCAATAGATGAAAAACAAGCACAAGAACAAGCACAAGAAGAACAAGAAGCAGTTACTAATCTCCTCAATCAAAATCTTAAACGTCTAGAAGAAAAGCATTATTGTTTATCATTTAACTTTGTTAGAAAGCAAGGAGTAATTTCTGGAATACTGATTTATGAGTGTACAGAATGTAAGAATCAAGTTCAAATCCTTCCACCAAACACTATTGAAGATAAAATTGCTGATAATAAACGTAGAATGGAACTTGAAAAAATGGTTCTTGATTTCGGAAATATTCGAAACGAGCTTAATCAGCAAAAGCCTAAAACAACATCAAAGCCTCAAGGTACACCAACATCAAAGCCTCAAGGTACACCAACTTCAAAACCGTCTACTACTACCAAAAAGCCACAAACCAACTTGGATATACCAAGTGTTAATAGTTCCTCTTCAGAAGTTGCTGTTGAACAGCCAAAACCAACGGTTGAGGAAAATTTGGAAAAAATATCTGACGGTATAGACGCTGCAATTGATATGGTAAAAAAAATTAGTAATAAGGATGGTACAAACAACACTACTCTCAAAGAGAATTATAATCCAAATCAAGAAAGAGGCTTAAAAGAAGCACTCAGATACAATAAACCGGGGAGCCCAAATTATGACCCAAAGAAAGAATGGTCAGGCTCATTGCAAGATGTTTTAGTTGTTGGAGCTAATGAACGGGAAAAATTTAAAATAGCGACAAATACACATGAAGGACAAAATATTGGTATGGCTGTTCCTTATACTCCTGACGATATGATGAGAGAGATTCGTAATGGGAATCAACGAGATTTTTGTCTTGTGTTGGGAGATCAATTTCATCAACCAGACAACATAAACTCGGTCAGCAAATTTGAAGAGCGGAAAAGTAAGAAGAATGGAGTAACAGCATTGGGAACTATTCTAGGATGTGTCGGAGGTGGATTAGTAGGTTCTGTTTTTGGTGGCCCCGTTGGTGCAGTAGCAGTTTGTATTCTTGAGGGTGCTGATGTAGGTGCAGAAGCTTTCAGCGCAAGTACAAGAATAACAAAACCCCAACAAATAGAGCAATACCTAGAAAAGTATAGTGAAAAAGGTATAAAATATGCAAAATTTCAAAATTCCACAGGAGAAGAAGTAGTTTACAATTTAGAAACAAGGACAATTGATTTAAAACAAACATTGGGTACGTATAATGAATATCCTAATCCGGAAGAGGCACTATTTCATGGTGTAGTTGATGTGGGGGGATATAAGATAAATCAAGAATTGAGAGAGAAGAATGTTAAATATGCAGGGATTACTTATTCGTATAATGATGACGGCTCTGTGTCCATAATCGATGCTCAAACAGGTAAACCAATGACAGGAGCAGAGGTGGAGCGTTTTGCAACTTCTCGAGCAGATACAACTCCAACTGGGACAGTTAACTTACCTCCAGAGGTTTTTTCGGTGGAGCAATCTACAACTCCTTATTCTAATTATGGTCAACAGCGTAAAAATGATAACTCAGCTTCATCCAAACCAAAAAACTCAGTTTTCGGTAAATAAACAGGAACAAATTATGAAAAAAATATTATCACTACTATCATTATCAGCAATATTATTCGCTGGCTGTGCAAATCACGGATATGTAAATCCTAATAGTGTTAACTTCGATAAAGCAAGTAATGAAACAATTTATGATATAAAAACGGCAGTTGCAGATTTAGTTGAAAAAATGCAAGACGATGAAGCATTTAAAGAACATTACGATTTGCTGGCAGCATCTAAAAACGCTAAGCCGGTGTTGCAGATAGGAAATATTGAAAATCATGCAAAAGAGCGCATAATCCCAAAGCTCAACTCTGCAAGAAAGAGATTAGAGATTGCCTTGCGCAAAACAAGACTATTTGAAATTACGGATGATGCTAATTCTCAAGAATCAGTTTCTGAAACACTTGCCGAATCCATAACAAAGAATGTGGAGGTTGGTCTAAAAAATGACGATAATTTACAAGTTTTCGGTACTCATAAGTCAGCAGATTATCAGATGTATGGCATTTACCGTTCTTTTGAAGATGGAGATAGATATACCTATGAATTAACACTCAAGCTTATTGACATAAAAACAGGATTTCAGGTATGGAGCGAAATTGCAGAGATTGCTAAGGAGTAAAAAGTATGAAAATATTATTGTCACTACTATTTTTGTCCGCAGTGGTTGTTGCAGGCGGTGCAAATATGGAACGTGTTAATTCAAATAGTATGCGTTTAAATACTGCAGAAACTATAACCGTTTCAGATATTGAAACAATGGTTGTAGATCTGATTAAAAGAATGCAGGATGATGCAGCTTTCAAAGAGCAAGTGGTATTAAACAAAAATAAAAAACCATCATTACAAATAGATAGCATATCGAATTTTTCAAACAGAAGATCATTTCGAGAAATAGGATTAGTAAGAGAATATTTGCTAAAAACTCTTCAAGAGACAGGTCTTTTTGAAATTATTGCCGATACTAATCCTCGAGAATTAGCATCTAAAATATCAAGAGATTCTAAAATAAATGATATGGACATTGCATCTCAACAAGCTTTTGATTCTCGCCAACCAGCAGATTATTTGTTGAGAGGCACTTATCGTTGCTATCGTAATGGAGATATGTATTCTCATGTATTGTCTTTGCAACTTATTGACGTAAAAAAAAGTCTTGTAGTATGGAGCGATATGTCAGAAATTACTAAAGAATAAAGTAAACTTACAAAATAAATGTATAAACTAAACTAAACTTAAGGAGAAAACTTATGAAAAATAATTATTTAATGATTTTAGTAACTCTATTTACATCTGTCTTTACTGGATGTACCACCTATTTGGCGGAATCTTCATTTAAGCCTGAAAATATACAAGTCTCGAATAGAGTAGAAAGTAAGCAACCGTATCGAATTGAAAATGTGTATGTGGGTAGTATGCATAATCCATTTAAGAGTATTGAGATACATGATCAAAACGCCGGCAAATCAAAATTTTTTAGAAAATTGTTTAATTACGATGAGAATTTACAAGCACTGAAGGAAGGGCACCAAGAAGTATTTGAAACTGAAAAAATGTATGCTGCTGATTTATTTGGTGTTGATGAAAGCAAAGTAAGTTTACAAATGGTTGGCTTTATGAATGCACTTATTATGCCTAAATCAGAGTTTGAGCTATCTGAAATGTGTCTTCCAAAAAATAAAAGTGAAAAAGAATTTGAACTTACTGAAGAGCAACGAAATATGTATTCTTTGTTATCTAGTGAAGTATTTAAATTTTGGTTTGGAGCAACTGCTACAGATCCAGATATGCTTAATGATTATCTTTCAGAGCAATATCCTGAACTTTTTTCAGAAAATGGTAAACCGATTAATGTTGCTGTTATCATAGCAGAAGCTCCTTATAACAAGATTGGTCAGTATTTTAAAGACGAACAACATTATTTTGATTTTGGTGTTTGGGTTTGGGGTGCAAATACAAAGTCAAGTGCAAATGAGTGCTACCCATTGCCAACATCATATTTTTCCGCAATTAATCGCTATATTTCTTCGACAAGTTTACCAACTGTGCTTTCTTTTGCTGGACCAATTTCTGATAATACAGAATATGTAAAAGTTAATGACATTCAAGAAGTTGAATCGTTTATGATAAAGCGTTTTGCTGCTTCAATTGTTGATGCATTAAATAATTTACCAAAAGAACAATTTGATAACATTCAGTAATTGAGGATTAGGGAAACTGTATGTTCATTAATCTAATCCGACTTATTATTGTTTTTTCTATTGGTTTTTTTGTTTCAGGGTGTATGTCGTTTACAGCTGAATCAATAGCATATAATACAACTCAGGTTAAAAGAACCAATAGACCATATAAATTTCATGTTGTTGCTGCCGATTCAAATGGTTCATTAGGATTATCTGGAGTTTCAAGTTTATCTGCTCCAAATGTTTTTGATGAAGAGGCTATTTCAAGAATAAATCAACAATTATCTGAAATTAGACCTGATATTTACGGGGTTGAAAATGGGATTCCTGTTTCAATCCGCATCACCTCTAACGGTTCAATAATGGTGAATAGAGATAATCTAGTTAAAGTAAATGTACAAATTTATCTTGATGATGGAGAACTTGGGCGTAAGTCTAGTTGTAGTGCAAATGCAATATTGAGGTATCATCCTTTTGCTTGGGCTGCTTTAAACAAAAAAACAAGACCTACGTGGCGGAATCTTGATACACAAAAATTAAGCAATGTTTTAGATTTTAACTTTCGTCCTAGAACTATAGCTTATGCTCTCGGAGAAGCATTAGACAAGTTGACAGAGGATGAAATATTGTCTATTTCGAAAAAAATTCCTTTAACTCGTGCTGAGATTGCATATAGAAGAAATATAATAGAAGCAGATACGGTTTATATTGATAAACATGGAAAGCATCAACAAGTAAAACAGTTATTTACAAAAGAAGATGTTTTCGAAAAAAAAGTATCACCAAGGATTCTAGAACAATCATTTTCTCCAACAACATTTTTAGGTTTTATAAAGGTAGATGTTTCTGGTATCTCTGATGAAGATGCTGATGATTTTATAATGACTCGTTTAATTCCTAAAATATGTGAAACAAAAGGAGTAGTTTGGGATATTAGCGGAGAGCCAATTCAGGGATATCAATTTATAATACAAACTGATGAAAAGGATGAAAATAATGTTAGAACAATTAAATTCAAACAACTTCAATAAAATATTGACGGTTGTGATTTTTTTGATTTTATCGTTAGCCACTCAAGGGTGTATGCAAGCTAGGTCGCGTGTGAGGATTGACATACCTAATGTTGAGATAAATCCTAAAATTGGTGGGCCTTATTATGTTGTTGATATAACAGAAGAATTTCATACTTCACGAAAAATAAAAAGTAGTGAAACGCTTCATAATGAATGTGAAAAAAAATATCCAAATCTTTTTTCAAAATCAAAAAATGCTATACCAATTATTGTTTCTCGTAATGCGAAAACAATAAATCATGATAATCCTTCTTTATTATCAGCGTGTTTCTTTTCTTTCTCATTGTTTGCTACTCCATTTAGGGAAAAATCACGTATAGAAGATAATATTTCTTTAGAAATTGGAAAAGGTACTTTAAAAAACATGCAATTTTTTTCAGAAGAAGATGTTTTTTATCATGGATGGTTGACTTACCCTTTTGATTCTTTTGTCTGTCCAAAATCTTCGGGGTGGCGGAAACAAGGTTCATTTGAATGGAAAAGTCCTAAAAATGTGGTTGGACAAGATAGGTTGTCTGCTTATGCGGATGCTATTGTATCAATTCTTTCTTCGATGTCTGAAACAGAACGTGATACATTATTTGAAAATAAAGATGCATGGGCCCGGTATTATCAAGTTAGACCATATATACTTGGAAAAGATATTGTATCACATAAAGGAAAGGTTGTCCATAAAATGCAGATTGAACGTCCAACAACAGAATCGCGAATTCCTATTGTCAAGTCTTTTTTTTATGATGTGAATAAATATAAAGGGAAGATAATTTGCGATTTTTCAGGGTGTAATAGTATGTTTGCACAACAATGGGTGCTTTATCAATTATTAAACGTAAAATTGCAAGAAGTAACTAATCTTCCAGGAGAACGGTCAATTTTAATAGGGAATGAAGAAATTTCTTCAGAAGGAGTATATTCTCTAACATTTTCTGTTGTAGAGTAACTAACAAAATAAAACAAAAGAAAGGAATAAAATGAAAAAATATTATATGGAATTATTAATAGTCTTATTTGCTGTTCTTATGACAGGATGTTCCACATATTCAAAGGTGGAAATCCTTCAAGAAGAAAATTATAAGCAAATAAAGTTAAATAGCAATGAAAAATATAAGGTTGCAGAATTAAGATTTAGTAGTAACAGGGAGGAGCATAAAAATAAAGATACGGTTCTTGATGGTCGTTTATATACAGAATGGCTAGAAAAACAGTATCCTAATGTTTTTTCAACAGATGATAATGCTATTCCTATTATAGTTAGAGAAAAGATGACATTGCCTACTGGACTTATGTCAGCTCAACAACAACAAGAAGATTTTGTTGGTGTTTTTGATGCTATATTTTCTCAGGTTACATTTTTTTTCTGGCCAGCATCTATTACGCATGAAATTGAGTTTGAAACAGACATACAATTAAATGACGAACAATATTCAAAGCCATTTGTATGGAATACTAAATATTATGAAAGATTTAGTAACAATATTACAAAAGCATTATTCTTCTCTTCGTATGATAGTTACGGAATTAACGAATATGCAAATGCGATTTCAAAATCTTCGAAGCTAGAGCGAATTATTGCATCTAAAAAGACATCTGATCAACAAAAATTGGAGGCAAAAGATGAACAGTTTTTTGGGTTTTATGGTATCGTAAATACCCCTGATGTAATGAGACGTGGTACCGCTTATGGCATAATTGGTGCATTGTCACAACTTTCTTCCAGCCAGAAACAGATGGTTACAGAAAATAAAGTAGCCCGTTATTTAGTAGAGAAAGCAGAAGAGACGTCTAAAAACGAGTAACTGATAATTCTTAAATCTAAATAGTATCCGCCCATAAAAATATAAATAACTTTTTTGTATTGACATAGTTATATAAATTTTGGTCAATAGACAAAGTAAATGCAACTATGGGCAGACTAAATGCAACATTTGTTTTAGTGTTGCATTTAGTCTATAGCAAAAAACGAGTTTTTCTTGCCAGGTAGGGTTTGAGACCTTTGTGCCACGATCAGTCAGTATGACTTGAAAGATATTTGTAAAAATGTCATGACCAAGTTCTTCGTATAGATGGTCAAATGCTAATGCTACACTTTCTGTGCACTTATAGGGATTAAAATACCGACCATGAAACCAGCATTTAACCAATGAAGCGTCATGATACATAAGCCACCTTTACGACCTATTAGTAGATTCATATAGACAGGTTCAATGCCTGGTTGCGTTGAGATGGAATTAACCGTATCTCTCTAGAGTTTACCCACATGAAAAACCTTAAAAACTCTGAAATTTGCAATTTTTAAGTAAAAACCTATATATAAGCCCGGATTTATGTGGTTCAAGGGTAGGTTTTATACAACGGAAGAATATTTGGTATTATGAGCAACCGTCTCATGAAGAAGATAAACATAAATATTCCTTATTTTTGGATGAGACATTACAGTGTCTTGAATTAAGCAATATAAAGCTAAGTCTTGACATAGGCAATGAGACACCAGAGAAATCAGCTGCAATCACAGAACATCAATTACTTTACGGTACAATATGTTTAAAAACATCTCTTAAAAGCTACTCGGCTGAAACCGTATTTAAAACATACAAAATGCGAGAAGAAATTGAGCAACTTTTTGACACATACAAGTGCGAAGAGCATTTTAATACTACAGGAATGCACAGCCTAGAAACGCAAGAATCTTGCTAGTTTATAAATCACACTTGAGTATCTTAATGGCTTATCGAGTGTATGAACGACTAAGAGAATGTAATGCATTAAAAAAATCCCAGTAATCAAGATGCTAGAATTAATGCTGTGGGATGTGAGTGTTTCAAATACAGGTAATGAATGGCAATTAGAACCAATACCTAAGGTTGCCCGAAAGGCATTTGAAGCGCTTGGATTAACTCCTCCTACAGTTTTAAAACCAGAACCTATGGGTAATTTTTAAAGAGATACTATTTATAGCTTGTTAATACAAAGATAGTTGTGTAATGATTCCGGTTTCCATGTAAGCCACTGCAGCGGCTAGCTGTAGTGGCTTTGGATTATCAAAATTTTTATGCACGGTGGAGCTTAATATAGCCAGATAATGGAACATTTAAGGAGGTAACTCCAGAGGCTCCTTGCATTGATGTAGTCATCTCACCAAATGTATTGAAAAGCTCAATGTTGTAACGAGCGTCGCCTAAGTCAATAAACATACGCTCCTCACCCGTAGCATTAACAATTATCTCTGTGTTCTTTTCGTTAATGCCGATTACTCGATTTGGTGTATAAACTGCGGTGATTGCTTCCTCTTCAGAAAGTGCCTTAACAATAGGGAAACAACACTCTGGCTCTAAAGGAATAAATTCACCATTCATTAGTGTTGCCTTATGCTCGCACCAAAAATCTATCCAATGCTTCATCATGCGGGCCTGGTCATCAGTCAAATCCTCTAGCTTTAATGATAATTGAGGTACACTAAATAAAATAGCAAGAATTTCAAGTGCAGCAAACTGTGCTGTTGCGTCTCTTGGCCATTCAATCATATCCGAATGAACTGCTGAATTACCAGATGTTAAACGAAGACTTACCGTACGTAAACGATTGCGAAGAATGTCTGCCGGGCAATCTGCTGCACGTAGCATATTGCCATATTTACGAATTGCAGGCCCGATGTAGCCTTGGCGGAATTCAATCATAATATCTGGCTTTATTGCACGTAAGGCCTTGCTGACCTCAGAAAGAAGAGCATCTGTTGCCTCTGGAATTGATTTATAATCTCGCCCAGCATAATTATCCTCCAATGCAGGATCTGGATTTCCTCGCAAAGAGAAGTTGTCTATAAAATCCAATTTAAAGCCATCCAACTTCCATGCCTTTAAAGCATTAACATACACGCTGGCTAAATATTCGCGGACCTCTGGGAAGCGTGGGTCCAGCACTCGAGTAGAAAGCCCATTTCGGCGGATAAGTGTCATCTTGTCAAAACGCTTTACAAGCTTACTGTCATCACCCACAAATGGTACAGAAAACCATAGCATAACCTTCATTCCAAGCTCGTGAATTTTCTCTACAAATTGGGCCATATTAGGGAAACGAGCTACAGCAGGCTCCCAATCTCCGCAATAACGGTATAGCCCACCGCCTGTTTTGTCAATTTCCCACCCATCATCAACAATTACCGTTTTCATGCCAAACTTAATGGCGTCAGAGCATTCTTTGATAATTGGCTCATCATGGATATTTTGATGGAAATTGTACCATGTGGAATATACTGGCTCCCATGCACTCTGAGGCGGTATACAAGGAGAATATTCTGGCATTTGCTCCAACCATTCAACACCAGATTTAATTGTCTTGTAGTAAGGGATATTTCTGGAGTCAATACGTATTGAAAGCTTTTGAGGGCCCATTGGAGATTCTGGAACAGTGAAAAATTCAGCAGTAAATGATGGATGAGCAGTATATTCGTTAATTCCAAGCTTGGTTATGACCTTGCGATAAGCATCTGAAATAGTAAATGTGGCAGAGTTGTTATAGTGCTCGCCAATAGCACAGGAGACAGGAACTGACCAAGCCAGCTCGGAATAAACCTCGCATAGCCAATCTGGAGGCATGCACATATTTTCAGAGAGAGGAGTCCAGCGATAGTTTGAAGGGCGAATATTTTCGCATTTAGAGTATAAAGTAAATTTAGGTGGAACTTTCTCTTCGCCATTTTCAGGAGATAAGAGGATATTGATTACATCGACACCATCCTCAATTGTGGTGCACGTGGTAGAAAAGCTCCATCCAGAATTTTCGTCCTTATAAATAAAAAATTGCCCTAAAGCTGTATTGATTGTTTCATTCATATTAAATCCTCTATTATTACTTATTAAATAAGTACATTTTATCATAAATTAAAGTATTGAAGCAATAAATCAAATTTCGTGCATTGGATTATTTTGTTTGAATTTAGAGTTGATTTTTGAACGATAATTCAGTATTATACTTGTAATTCAATTTATGACCGTGTAATTAACTAATATATTTGTGAGGCACTATGAAAGAGGTAGAAACTAAAACTTTAACCCGACGTCAAAGAGAACGCTTAGCTCATATGAATGAAGTGCTGGAAGCTGCAGAAAAATGCTTCCTGCAAAAAGGCTATCGTGATGCGACTATCGAAGACATCGCAAAACAAGCTGATTTTGCTGTCGGTAGTATCTATACCTTTTATAAAAATAAAGAGGAACTCCTTAGTCACGTCGTATTGCGCATTGCAAATAAACAGTTGGATGACTTTAATGCCCGTGTGAAGCCTTTAATTGATTCTCCAATAGAAGCACTCGAGGCTCTTACAAAGCTTTGGTGTGAACATGCTATTAAGTATGGCGATTTTTTACGTATGTCTTATGCTGTTCGTCATGTTGATTCTATCGGGACAATGACAAAGCCAAGTGAAGCAAAGCTTTCTCCTCTTAATCAAGAAATTAGAGAGGCGTTTACTGAATTTCGTTCAATGGAATTATCTGTCTTCGAAAAAGCAATAGAGAAAAATTTAGCCTGCGATTTATCCGCTGATGAATTGTCTATTGTTTTTGAGGGCGTGGCTCATAATTATATGATTAAGTGCATGCTACGAAAAATTGAGCCAACAGTGAAGAGCGCTACTGCAGATTTATTGAAGATTTACAGGACTCTATTTTTTAAGAAATAATGAGTTCCTTGGCATGGAAGGAATTTAATGAATAAATATTTTTATAAGTATTTGCTAGCTGCGGCATCTAGTGCAGGACTACTTTCGGGGTGTATTGCAACGCAACAGCAAAAAGTGGCAGAGAATATTCGAGCATTAAATGCAGCTCGTTCAACCCAAGTGCTTGCTGGTGTAGAGGCACAGGAGGTGTCGGTTGCTATAAATAATCCCTCAAATAACGAAACCGCGAATGCTACCGTGCTTACAGGAGAAATGAGCCTCAGCCAATGCATTGAGCTCGCCTTGACCCATAGTGTTGAATTGTTTAAGCAAAAGCTTGAGCTAGATAAAGCATCTGCCGATGTGAATCGTGCATTCTATTCGGTTTTCCCTAAACTTAATTTGTCTGGAGATGTGAATACTCTTACTCCATACGACGATCCAGATAAAGAAAGCTATGATTTGAAGCTTACCTTAACGCAACCCTTGTGGCAGGGTGGTGCAATTTCTGCAGCATATCGTTTTGCAAATTATGAATATGAAAAAACTCGTTTGGCAGTATGGAAAATGAAGGATGACTTGCTTTACCAAGTTTCTTCTTTGTACACAGAAATAATCCTTAAGCAAGAGCTCGTTGCAGTGTACCAAAGTGCGGTTGATGTTTCTGAGCGATTATATAATACCTCTAAAAATAAACTCGATGGAGGAGTTGCTTCCCGCTATGAGTTACTTCGTGCAGAGGTGGAGGTGGCGAATGCACAAGCAGAGTTAATCCGTGAGGAAAATGAACTCAATGAGTTAATGCTTAAGCTCTTTAATACGATGGGTGTCTCCCAAGCAAGTAATGTAAAGCTTGTTGATGAGTTGGTGTTGGATGAAAGCAAAATAGATACCTCTAATGCCAATAGCTTAGCATTAAATAATAGAGCAGAGCTTTTGTCTGCAATGTGCGATATAAAAAAAGCAGAAGAAAATATTGCTATTGTAAAAGCAGAGTATCGCCCCCACATTGATTTATATGCTTCTGGAGGCTATGGGAATAGTAGGGGAGAAGCAAGCGATTGGGAGGATGAATGGCAAGCAGGAGTTAAAGCTAGTATGCCAATCTTTGATGGGTTTAGTCGCTCCTACAAGCTAGCATCTGCAAAGGCAGCATTAAAACAAGCAGAGGCAGAGCTGCGTCTTCAAGAGAAGAATGTTCTCTCTGAAACAGCAAATGCTATTATGCAGCTTGCTTATGCCGAACGCTATTATGAATCACAAAAGAAAAATAAGGAGCTTTCAGAGGAGGTTCATAGAATGGTAGAAGAAGGCTTCAAGGTGGGGAAAAATACCCAGATTGAGGTGCTGGATGCTCGTGCGGCTCTTACTGAAGCAATGGGCGGCTATTATAAATCTATTTATACAATTAAGCAGGCTCGCCTTAATTATAATTTGGCAATTGGTAATATGAATGCAGAAGCATTAGGTATAGAATAATATTTTGAAATAGTGAGGTAATTTATGGAACAACGCAAGGTTAATTTTTTCGCACTATTATGTGCAAATTTGGCTCTTACAAGCTCAGCACTTTTTGGAGCAGAGCCGACCGATGAACGTGTATTTGCTGTACGCACAGCAAAAGCAGAAACAAGGACAATTGCTCAAACAATTGTTAAGACGGGTTCGCTAACCTCTCCAGCTGTGGTTGATATTAGCCCACGTGTGGCTGGTCGCTTGCTATCAACCACTAATGCGGATGGGAAAGAATTAGATGAAGGAGCTCTTGTTAAAAAGGGCGATGTTATTGCTATGCTTGATGCTCGCGAGTATACTGCAAAATATGATGCAGCTGTGGCAGCTGTGGAATATGCTGAAGCTGCATTTAAGGATAAAACTCGCGAGTATGAGCGTGTAAAAAAACTCCTTGAAAAGGCAGTTGCTACAGAGCAGGAGGCCGATCTTGCTGAGTCTGCAATGCTTTGTGCACAAGCAGAGCTTAACCGTGCAAAAGCAGATTTGTCTGCAGCAAAGCTCAATCTGGATGAAACAAAAATTATCTCACCTATGGATGGAGCAATCTCCTCAAAGAAGCTTTATCCTGGTGCGATGGTTTCCTCATCAGATGTAATCTATACAATTACACAAACAAATCCTCTACGTGTTCTATTTGATATTCCAACTACCATTTTCCCTCTTCTAAAGGTCGGAACAACAGAAATCAAATTGACAATTGATGCATATCCAGAGGAGCCTGTTACCCTTGTCGTGGAGGAAGCTTATCCTACTGCAAATGAATTAACAAGAACAATTACTGTACGAGCAAAGCTTGAAAATGCTTTAGGCCGCTATAAGGCTGGCATGTTTGTCAGCGGAGAAATTTTCCTCAACCAAAGAGATGATGTTCTTGTTGTTCCTTATAATGCATTACATCGCGTGGTAGATAAATACTATGTCTATACAATCGAAAATGGCTGTGCAAAGCTTACCCCAGTGGGTATTGGCATTCGCTATGATGATGTAATAGAAATTACAGAGGGAATTACTAATGGAACTGAGGTAATTACTGACGGTAAACATAGATTAGCGGATGGGTCAAAAGTAAAGGTTGTTGCTGAATAGTTGATTTCATTTGCCCCACATTTTGCTGCGACATTTTAAATATGTGGCAATGTGTGAATAAATGGAGGGAAATAATTAAATGAGAATTTCTGAAACAGGTGTAAAAAAGCCAATAACTACCTTGATGATTTTCTTTGCGATTTTGATTCTAGGTATTATTTCGTATACAAGACTTGCTGTCGATATGATGCCAGAGATTGAAAGCCCGTCAATCTCTGTATTTACAACGTGGGATGGTGCAAGCCCAGAGGATGTTGAGACACAGATTACGCGTGTTGTTGAAAGTGCTTTGGGCTCGGTTACTGACCTAGATGAAATTACCTCAACCACAAGCGAAGGCTCTTCCCGCGTCACTTGTAAGTTTAAATGGGGTACAGAGCTGGGTGAGGCAGCGAATGATGTGCGTGACCTTTTGGAGCGTGCAAAGCGTCGCCTTCCGGATGATGCAGATGATCCTGTAATGTTTAAATTTAATACGGCTAATATGCCTATCCTCTTTTTAAGCGTTACAAGTACAGAAAATATTGAAAAAATGGAGACGACAGTTAATGACGATATTGTGGATGTCATTAAACGAATCCCTGGTGTAGGTACAGCAGATACCTTTGGTGGATATCAGCGCCAAATCAATGTGCACCTTGATCCTGAAAAGCTTTCTGCATACAATTTGTCTGTCGTTGATGTCGCTAAAGCCATAGATGCAGATAACCAGACAGAGCCAGCTGGAAATATCCGTATTGGCACAATTGATTATACAATACGAGTTCCAGCGGAATTTGAGCATCCAGATGAGATAGGGATGGTTGTTGTTAAGAAGGAGGGCGACACAATTGTTCGCTTGTCTGAGGTGGCTCGCGTAGAGGACGGCTTTGTTGAGGAAACACGTGTTGTAGAGCGCAATGGTAAGCGTGGTATGATGGTTAATATCCAGAAGCGCTCTGGGGAAAATACTGTGGCAGTGTGCCGCCGCGTGCTGGAGAAGGTAGAGGAGATAAAGGAGAGTCTTCCTGCAGATTATGACATTCAGGTTGTTAGTGATAGTAGCGACATGATTGTTAAATCAATTAAGTCTGTTGGTGAGACCGTTTTGTATGGTGGTTTATTTGTTGTTCTTACGACGCTATTTTTCTTGCGTAGTGTTCGGACATCATTAGTAATTGCACTAACCATTCCATTTTCTTTAATTATTGCTTTCGTGTTTATGTTTGCCTTAGGGTGGACAATCAATATCATGAGTATGTCCGCATTGGCAGTTGCAATTGGTATGGTGGTTGATAATGCCGTTGTAGTTTTGGAAAATATTATTTCGCACATGACTCGCGGTGTTAGAAAACGCGAGGCGGCAATGTTTGGTGCGGATGAGGTTGGTACGGCGATTATTGCGTCAACACTCACAACAATAGTTGTGTTCGTGCCGTTGGTGTTTATTGAGGGTGTATCTGGTATTATGATGCAACAGCTAGGTGGCTTGATTGCTGCCACATTGATGGCATCAGTGCTTTGCTCATTGTTGCTTACTCCTATGCTCGCCTCAAAAATTTTGCGTGCTCGAAGTGAGGTTAAAGAGGGTAGCAGATATGCTCGCTTTATGGAGTGGAGTGACAAAAAATTTGATGCATTAGATTTGGGCTATTCAAAGCTATTAGGGAAAGCACTTAAGATTAGGTGGGTTGTTGCTACTTTATCTGCTTTAGTTATTGGGTTGACCATTTATCTATTTACCATTGTTGGTAGTGAATTTATGGGAACGGAGGATACTGGAGAGTTGAGTGTATCCTTCCATTTGCCTTTGAGTACACGCTATGAGATTACGACTCAGACTGGCTATCGCATGATTGAGAAAATCAAGCAAATTGTCGGAGAAGAAAATATTAAGTTAATCAATATGTCGACAGGTGGCTCTTCTGGAGGCTTTGGAGGTAATCGAGCATCTCATATTGGTTCAATTAGATTAAAGCTAGTTGATGCCAAGTATCGAACAAAGACTGCAGAGCAGTATGGTGACCTAATTACTCGCGAGGTTTCTACTTGGCCGGAAATTACTAAGGTATATGCTAATTCAAATAACTTTTTGAATCGTATTTTGCGTGGAGGTGGTGCAAATCTAACGGTTGATGTATATGGTTATGATTTAGAGAAAACCTCAGAGATAGCAAATCAAATTAAAGCTATAGCAGAGACCGTTCGCGGCACTCGAGATATTCGTATTTCACAAGACATGGGTAAGCCAGAGCTTACAATCAAGGTAGATAGGGATAAGGCAGGAGCCATGGGACTTTCAATGAATGAGCTTACAACGGTTATTTCAACATTGTTCCAAGGTGATGATTGCTCTCAATATCGCGAGGGAGAAGATGAGTATGATATTACCTTAAGGCTTGAGCGAGAAAATAGAAATACAATTGAGGATATTCGGCGCTCTGAGCTTCCTTTGTCAAATGGTAAGCGTATTCGCTTAGATTCGATTGCAGAGGTGGTAGAGGATACTGGGCCAGTGACTATCTCAAGAAAGAATCAGCAACGAATTATTACTGTTGAGTTAGATTCGATTGACAGACCTCAGGGCGAGGTTATGGCAGAGCTTGAGGACCGCATTAAGGAGGAGATAATTCTTCCTAGTGGTGTACAGATTGAGTATGGTGGAATGATTGAGGAGCAAAAGGAGTCTGAAGAAGCAATGATTATGATGATTACGCTTGGTGTTATACTCGTATTTATGGTGATGGCTGCACAATTTGAGTCTTTAATGCATCCTTTGTTGATTATGTTCTCAGTTCCATTCGCTTTCAGTGGAGTAGTCGGTGCATTGCTATTGACAGATACACCACTAAGTATGACTGCGTATATTGGAATGATTTTGCTTGTTGGTATTGTTGTGAACAATGCTATCGTGCTTGTTGACTACATCAATATTTTGCGTGCTAGAGGAGTGCCATTGCGTAAGGCAATTACAGACAGTGGTAGGCAGAGATTGAGACCAGTGCTAATTACAACATGTACAACATTGTTAGGTATGCTGCCAATGGCATTGTCAACGGGTGATGGCTCTGCAACATGGCGTCCATTGGGTATTGTTGTAGTAGGAGGTTTGTTGTTGTCAACAATCGTATCAATGATTATTGTGCCAACCCTATACTACATTGTTGAAGGCTGGCGTGAGCGTCGTGGTGCAAGAAAGGAAGCATAATTTATGAAAAAGCAGCTTGTAATAATTTGTGATGTATCTGGTTCTGACGATATAAATAAATTGCTTTTGGCGCACGGGATAGATGAGTTTACGCGCTTTGAGCAATGCTCAGGGCAAGGGCACCGGACAGGTCCACGTACAAATGATCACATTTGGCCAGGCTACAACGTGATGTATGTTTCAGTCGTAGAGGAAGCAATTCTTGCTGAAGCAATGGGTGGACTTCGTAAATACCGAGAGGAAAATCCTCATATGGGCATCTATGCTTATAGTACACCAGTAGAAATGGAAATCTAACCTACATTTTTCTTGTCTATAGCAATGCATTGCACAGATGCTAAAGAGTATATAAAATTCAATCATTTATCTTACCTAAAATTGCTTTATCTTAAATTGATTATTTGATAAAATAGTTTTCAAAATTGAAGGTGAGCGATTTGGTTGAATTATTTTATATCCTATAAATGCCTCACTTCAAATTGTCTGGTATGCAAGCTTGTGTAGTTACTACATGCGTTCATATCGATTCCTACGAAGAATAGAGCCATCAGGCTTTATTTTTATTGTGAAGTGAAATAGTTAAGTTATAGAGAATAAATTTACTTTTAAAAATATAAATACGGAGTTTTAAATTATGAAAAAATTGACACTTGCTTGCTTTGCTATGGTTATGATTGCTTCAGCAAGCCTTTTTGCAACAGAAGTTAAATCATCAGATTTTACTCAAGTTGTTGATTTCCTAATTTCTGGATACAACGGCACTACAAGTTTGGAAAATTTCCCTGTAGCAGTTCGCTTCTCTCATGATAATCCTATTGGTTTTGATTATGATAACGTTGCTCAAACCAAAGAAGAGGCTTATGAGAAGATTAGATTTGCAGATATAGATGCAAATAGCCTTAATTTTGAAATCGACACATGGAATCCTGAGGGAGAGTCTGTAATTTGGGTGTCAATTCCTTGTGTTACTGGTGTTAAGACAAAGTTTCGTGCATTTATGGGAGCAAGGGATGATGCTGAGCTTCCAGAAAATAATCCTGAGGCTGTTTGGTCTTCTGCGGGATATATTGGTGTCTGGCACATGAACGAAATAGTTAGTGATGGAGCAGCGGTTGCAGATTCTTCAGGTAATGGTTACACTGCAACAGCTAAGATTGCGTCTGCCTATCCAACGCTTTCATCAGATAATTCAATGTTTGGTGCAGCTATTAAAGGAACATCATTAGGTGGTCTTTTCTTACCTAATGATGTACTTAAAGCATATAATACGGATGAAGATAGAATGCAGGATCATTACTCCGCAGAGGGTTGGGTAAATCGTGACAAAAATTGGGACAATGACATTATCTTTTCTACTGGAAAAGGTTGGAATACTGGTGCTCAGGTAGGTTTAGGAGGTTATCTTTATGGTAATGCACATCACAATTCACAAAATGGTATAATTCCTGGAGAGGGTTGGGTATTTATTTCTGCAGTTTGGGCTTCCAACGATAATGCAGCATATCTATTTTGTGGTGCAGAGAGCTTGAATGCTGGTGCTGGAGATTTTGTCCATAAAAATTTAAATAGAACAGATACAAATACAGATTTTTCTCGTTTTTCTCTTAGCTCATATGCATCAGATGATAGTGGAGGTTCCTCTTTTAAAGGCTATATGGATGAGTTCCGTTTACGCAAGATAGCATCCTCTCAGGATTGGACTCAAGCAGTATATGATTCCGGGAAGCAGGGTTCTACATTCTTGTCAAAAGCAAATGTTGCATTTATATCAGAAAGTATTACTGGTAATTTTGGTAGTGCACCGAAGGTTGGAAGCACAACAGCAACAATTGCTGGTGTGTTCGTTGGAGATGAACTTCAGAATTATACTGCTACATATACACTTTTATCTGGTGGTGAGGTTGTGCGTGAAGATGTGCCAGCAGGATCCTTGAGCAATTTTGGTTACATTGAGATAGAGCTCGATGATTTAGAGATAAACACAAGATATGAGTTTCTAATCACTGTAATGAATAATGGTAAGCCAGTATATTCTTCTGGAGAATTTACTACTCAAGGCTTAGTCAAACCTGAAATTAAGCAGATTGGCGAAACAAGTGCAACAGTGACACTTGGTGTTGATGTTGAGGGTGCTTCATATGAAGCAGGTAAAGCAACTGCAATATTTGTGCCGGATGGAAACGGAAAGAACATAAGTGTTACTCCATATTTTAGAGATGGAGAGTGGGTTGCTGAGGCAACAACACTTGAAGAGGATATGGATTATGTTGTCAAATTTATTTTTGAGCCAATTGGATTGGAGGTGTTAGAAACAGAATATTCTGACATCTTAACAACAAAGGGTGTTGCTAAAATTTCAAACACTGCTTTTGGTAAATACATGGATATAACAATTTCTGGCTATGATGGAGAGGAAGAGCTTGAGTATTTCCCAGTACTTTTGCGTATTCCTTCAGAAATTGCTTCAGAAATTTCTGATGTGACAGAGATTCGCTTTGTGAATGATGCTGGTACTCTTTTGGCTCACGAAATTGAATACTGGAATCCAGAGGGAGAGTCTTGCATTTGGGTGTCTGTAAATAAAATTGTTGGCAGAACAACAACAATTAAAATGCTTTGGGATATAAATGCTGGTAAAATAGTTCATGGTTCATATTCTCCAGCTCGTATTTGGAAACAAGCTGGATATGTTGGTGTATGGCATTTTTCTACACAAAATAGTGATGGTTCTTTTCCAGATGCAAGTGGAAATGGGGCAACCGCAGTGCCAGTCTTTAATACGACCAATCCAGGTGTTTGTACAAATGATATTGTTTCAGCAAACGGGACAACATGGCAATTTGTTAAGTCTGGTGTAAAGGTAGAGCCTACAGCAACAACAGAATGGCTTTTTGATGAAACTGGTTACACCACAGAAACATGGATGATACCATCGGCAGATTACAATAGAATGTTTTTGTATAGCAATAGCAATAATGAGGGAAATGCTTTGGCATTGGGTCATACACAGTATTATGTTATGACAGGCGATTATGATCAAGGGATGTGGAGTGAAGATATTTCAAATACTTCAAATTGGCGTTTTATAACAACCTCATGGATAGCTTCTTCTGCTCCAGAAACTGAGCAAACCTCATTTTATGTTAATGGAGAGAAGGTAAGAACATGGACATGGAAGCATGCGGTTTCATTTAAACCAAATGGGATGGGCTTAACCTCCGGTATAAACGGAAATGGTTCTGGCAACTTTAATGTTGATGAAATTCGTGTTCGTCGTGGAACAAGCTCAGAAGATTGGGTACAGGCAAACCATGATACTCAGAGACCGGGAACAGATTTCGTAACCTATGGCGACATAGTGGAAGTCCCAACTGGAACAATCATAATTATATTCTAAAAGACAGAATAATTAACCAATTGTCAGCATTCAGCAAGAAAGAGTAAGTTTAAAGCATATTTCACAATAAACGGAGATGATAATGATATAAAGTTTTCTTCGTTTATTGTCATATAGTCTTTATTTTGCGTATTTAATTCACCACGCATAAAAATGAAATTAGATTTTTTTTGATTTTAAAGACTATTGTTTGATGCATTGATTTCTATTTTTCTTGACTTTGCGAACATAAAATGGCAAAGTTATGCACTTTAACTGCACCAAAATTTCGTACAAGGATAGGCATATGTCTAGAACAGCAATAGTAGATGCTCCAGGTAAAATCAATTTAACATTAGAGATACTTTCAAAGCGCAAGGATGGTTATCATGATTTGCGTAGTGTGTTATTGCCTATTTCATTATATGAAACAATAACGGTTACAGAGCGTGATGATGGAGAAATTACTCTAGAGACAGTAGGGGATGGTGTAGACACCTCAGAGTTGGGTAATTGTCCTCCAGAAAAGAATTTGGCTGTAAAGGCAGCCTGGTTAATGAAGGATTTATGTGGCACAGATAAGGGGTGTCACATACATATTGTCAAGCGAGTCCCAATTGGGGCAGGAATGGCTGGTGGTAGTGCTGATGCTGCCGGAACGATGGAGGCATTGCGAGCACTTTGGATGCCTGAGGTAGAACGCAAGACTCTAGTTGAACCATCTGCTATGTTAGGCTCAGATATTCCTGGTCTACTTTATGGCGGAGCAATTCTAATGGAAGGGCGAGGGGAGATTGTTTCACCAATTTTTCAGCCTGGGGAGAGGGTTGCAAAAGGGTTTTGGTTAGTGGTTGCATTCCCACGGGTTGCGATTTCCACAAAAAAAGTTTACGAAAATTGTATTCCGTGCTTGACTGATAGGTCTAAAATATGCGATAATGCAATCAATTCCGTACGAGAAGGTGATGTACGGGCGGCATGTCGATATATTTTCAACGGTTTACAAGATACCGTGTTCAACCAATATCCAGAAACGAAGTGCTTTTATACGGCACTTGGCAATGGGGGTGCTTTATCTCAAATGCTTTCGGGCAGTGGGTCAGCAGTTTTTGGTTTAGCAGAAAGTAAGGAGCATGCTCTCGAGATACAGAGCCGGCTACCGGAAGGGACTTGGAGCAAAGTCGTTGAGACATTGCCCGATAGTGTAATGGCAGCACATGGGCCTTTGACGCCCTGAGTTATGGTTCGAATCCATATCGGGCAACCACTTTTCTAAGCTGAGGCAAGGAGAATGGTTGTTGGCAAGTCTCACTAAAATATAAACTTTTTGTTAAATTAACCAAAAATATCATAAGAAGTGAGAGCTGGTCGTGAAAATTTTTTCCGGAAACTCAAATAGAAAGCTAGCAGGAAGCATAGCATCATATCTTGGAATGGAGTTAGGTGCAGCAGATGTTGTATCCTTTCCAGATGGCGAATCATTCGTAAAGATTAACGATTGTGTTCGTGGAGAGGACTGCTTTGCGGTTCAATCTGTTTGTGGTCGCCCTAATGAAATGCTAATGGAGCTTTTGATTATGATTGACGCCTTGCGTCGTGCTTCAGCAGCAAGAATTACAGCAGTATTGCCAATATATGGATATGCTCGACAGGATCGTAAGGATCAGCCTCGTGTGCCAATTACAGCAAAGCTGGTAGCCAACCTATTAACAGCAGCAGGTGCAGATCGCATATTAACAATGGATTTGCATGCAGCACAGATTGTTGGCTATTTTGATATTCCAGTAGACCATTTACATGCTTCACCAGTAATAGTGAAGTACTTAAAGGATAAGAATCTAACAAATCCAGTAGTAGTTGCACCAGATACAGGCAGTGTAAAAAATGCTTATGCATATTCAAGAATTTTTGGATGTGGTTTAGCCATTGTAGCAAAGCAGCGCAAGGGAGCCGATTCTGTAGAGGCTTTTTCTTTGGTAGGCGATGTTTCTGGCTGTGATGTAATAATGATTGACGATTTAACAAGCACCTGTGGCACTCTTTGTGCAGCAGCAAATCTTGTAAAGAAGCATGGTGCAAATAATATTTATGCAGCAGTTACTCACGGACTACTAAATGAGCAGGGCCGTGAGCGTCTAGCAAAATCTTCAATTTCCGAGTTAATCGTTACGGATACAGTTCCTCAAGAGCATTCTCCAGACTTACCTATTACGGTATTGTCAGTGGCAGAATTATTTGGTGAGGCAATAAAGCGTATTACGGACGACAGCTCAATCAGCACCTTGTTTTCAATGTAATAATTTTTTCGTTTAGCCACAAAATAGGTTTGGCGAACGATTAGCATTGTAAAAATAATAACAGTAATAACAAAACCCCGCTGTGGGGTAGGAGAAAATAAAAAATGGCAGATGAAATCTCAGTGAATGCAGAGCTACGCACAGAGAGTGGTTCTACAGCTGCACGCCGATTGCGCCGTTGTGGCATGATTCCGGCAGTGCTTGCCAGTACAAATGGAGAAGCAACACTTCTCAAGTTGAACGCTCATGATTTTGGGCGTGCACTAATCAAGCATACCATGCAGGATGTTGTCGCAATCAGCTTCGATGGTAAGGTAGTAAAGGCAGTTATGCGCGAAGTACAGCGCGATAGCCTAACCGGCGCAATAACACACGTCGATTTTGGCGAGATTGCATAGGTTTAAGGAGAGTCCAAGTACTGATATTGTTTTTATGTAAATTCAGTAGCTAAGATAGAGTAAATATGAAGGTAATCGCAGGCTTAGGAAATCCAGGGAAGGAATATGATCAGACGCCTCATAATGCAGGCTTCGATGCAATTGATTTTCTCTGCAACAAACTGGGCTGCTCGCTTAATAAAGAGAAACGCTTCAAGGCTGAAGTAGGCAAGACCACAATAGGTGCAGAAGCAGTTTTACTTGTAAAGCCACAAACCTTTATGAATCTCAGTGGAGAGTCTCTATCAGCAATATTGAATTACTACAAATTGCAGGTAACAGATCTAATCGTTCTATGTGATGATGTTAATCTTCCTCCAGCACGTCTTAGATTGCGGGCAGAGGGGAGCCATGGCGGGCACAATGGGCTACGTTCAATAATAGAGCAGCTAGGAGCATCTAATTTCACACGGGTTCGCATTGGAGTCGGACGAGGAGAGCACCAGCAAGGTGAGCTAATCGGGCATGTCTTAGGTAAATACTCCAAGGAGCGATCAGAACTTATGGCAGAAGCTTGCGAAAGAGCCGCGATGGCTGCAAAGAAAATTGTAGAAACAAATATTGTAACAGCGATGAATGAATTTAATGCAGCATCAGTGCAAAAACAGGATTCAGAAGCAAAAGAAATTTTAACAACTAAGGAATAAAAATTATGCCAAGAAATTATGAAGCACTGCTAATCTTTGCAGGAAATGTAAATGAGGATTCATTGGACAAGGCAATCGAGCGCGCAAATGGCGATATCGAGAAACTTGGCGGTAAAATTGAATCAGTAGAGAACCTAGGTCGCAAGCAGTTTGCTCGCGTTATGGGTAAGTGCGAGAGCGGTGTTTATGTAAAGACTCGCTTTGCTATCGATCCAGAGCAGATTTCTGCAATCCATGCACGTTTTGCTTTGAATGAAGAGTGCTTCCGCATTCAAATCGTTCTTCGCAATGAGCGCATTGAGGCAGCAAAGCAGAAGGATGATGCTCGTCGCGCAGCTTATAAGGCAAAGGTTGCTCAGGCAGCTGAAGCAGCAGAGGCTCAAACAGAAGAAGCATAAGCTAGCTTTTGTGTGTGAACATATATTAAGTACAGAATACTAGGGAGAAAGTTAATATGCCTAGCTTTAATAAAGTAATATTGATGGGAAATCTCACAAGAGATCCAGAATTGCGTAGAACACCTACTGGCTCAGTAGTATGCGATATACGCCTTGCTGTAAGCGAAACATTTCGTGATAAGGTAGGCGAGCGTGTTGAGCGCACTGTATTTATAGATGTTTCAACATGGGGCCAGCAGGCTGAGTCCTGTGGTAAATATCTTCGTAAAGGTATGCCAGTGTTTATTGATGGTCGCCTTCAATACGATGAGTGGAAAACACCAACAGGAGAGTCTAGGAGCAAGATTCGTGTAGTCGCATCACGTGTGCAGTTTATGGCACCGATTGTAAATGGTGGTACAGCTAGTGCAACCCAGCACAATCGTTTGTCCTCTGATCAGATACTTCCTCCTCCAGAGGTAGATAGCTATCAGTCACATGATTCTATGATGCCAGATGATATGGAAGACGCTCCTTTTTAAAGTAAATTTTAATAACCAAAGAAAAAGTTAGGAGAAGCTATGCCAATCCGTAAAGATTCAAAAACACGTAGACCTGAAACACCAATTCGTAAGAAGACTCCAGATGGAGATGTTCAGGTAATCGATATCAATGATGTAGAATTCCTTCGCCGCTTTGTTAGCGAGCAGGGTAAGATTCTTCCACAGCGCCTAACCGGCCTAACAAGCGCACAACAGCGCAAAGTTAAGCAGGGTGTACGTCGTGCACGTAGCATGGGCTTGATGATGTAATAATTAGGTAATAGAAAGCGAGAATAACAATGTCAGTAGAACTCCTTCTTCTTAAGGATGTTGCAGATCTAGGCAACCAGGGCGATACAGTAACTGTTGCTAATGGATATGCACGTAACTATCTTGTTCCTAATGGCTATGCAGAGCCACTAACAGAAGCAGCACGTCGTCGCATTGCTAAGCTAAAGGCAGAGCGTGAGGCACGCGTTCAGGCAGCTCTTGTAGCAGCTAAGGCTGTTGCAGCTAAGCTAAAGGATGTAGCTGTTACAATTAAGGCTAAGACAACAGATGGTGAGGCACTTTATGGTTCAGTAAATGCTGCTCAGATTGTTGCTGCTCTTAAGGAGCAGAACATTGATGGCGTTGAAGAGTCAATGGTTGCTCTTGCAGATGTTATCAAGGCTGTTGGTGCATACGATGTTGATGTTAAGGTATGTGCTGAAGTTTCTGAGACAATCAAGGTTTGGGTTGTTGCAGAGGACTAATAAATCATTTATTCTTTAAGTGATTTTTTATAAAAGGGGACAGAGAAATCTGCCCCTTTTTTATTTTAGTGGCTATGGGTTACCCACGGAAAATAAGGGCGCCACAACCAATGCCTCTTTACGAAATTTAATGCGGCTTCGCTTATGTACTGAAAAACTCATTTTCTATTCATCTCATTTAGCCATTAAAATGAAATTTGATTTGTCTATCCTGCCACAAATATGATACAATTATTACACAATTTTCTGAGGTAAGGAATGGTCTGAACCCAAGGAGTAAATTATGGAAAATAATAGTCTATTGGAAAAATTGATTAAGCGTGACGAAATTACACGCTACTATACAAATGGGCGCGATTTTATTGATGATGAACTAATTATGCGCCAACTCGAGGCTGGCAAAAAAAATACTGACCCAGCTCGTATCCGCGATATCCTTGCAAAGTCTCTCGCTATCGAAACTCTTGAGCCAGAAGAAACAGCTGCTCTTCTTTTTGTGACCGACCCAGAACTCCGCAAGGAAATGGAGCAAACAGCTAATGCAATTAAACATAAGGTGTATGATAATCGCATCGTAACCTTCGCCCCTATGTATATCTCTAGCTACTGCGTTAATCGCTGTCGCTATTGTGGCTTTAGTGCAGATAATCCTCATCAAAAACGCCGCTGCCTAACTATGGATGAAATTAAAGCTGAAGCAGCTGCTATGACTGGAATTCACGGGCATAAACGCGTAATGGCTGTATATGGCGAGCACCCAATGACTGGGGCAGAGTTTATTGCAGAAAGCCTTGATGCTATCTATTCTGTAAACGTAAAAACGCGTCACGGCAATAGCAATGTCCGTCGCATCAATGTTAATGCAGCTCCTCTTTCTATCGATGATTTAAAGATTGTGCAAAAGGCTGGTATCGGTACATTCCAGGTCTTCCAGGAAACATATAGCCACAAGACATATGCTGCAATGCATCCAGCTGATACAGTTAAAGGCGACTATGGTTGGCGCTTGACTTGTATGCATCGAGCCTTTGATGCAGGTATTGATGATGTGGGTTTAGGCGTATTATTTGGTTTGCAGCCGGATTGGCGCTTTGAGGTTATGGGACTTATTACTCATGCACGTGAGCTCGAGCGCTTTGTTGGTATCGGTCCTCATACTTTCTCTGTTCCTCGCATGCATGCTGCCAGTGGCTCTGATGTGGCAAATTCACCAAATTCATTTACGGATGATAATTTCATCCACGCAATTACGGTTCTTCGCTTGTCTGTTCCTTATACAGGGCTTATCGTTACAGCTCGTGAAACAGCTGAGCTACGTGATAGATGCCTTGATCTGGGTATCACTCAAATGGATGCTTCTACACGTATCGATATTGGTGGCTATTCCCAACAAACCACTACTCAGAAAATGGATGAGCAGCAATTTATGCTTGGTGACCCGCGTAGCCTAGAGCAGATGATTGTTGATTTGGCTCGTAAAGGCATTATTACATCCTTCTGCACAGCCGGATATCGTTGCGGCCGCACGGGTGGTTGCATTATGGATGCACTTAAGACAGGTAAAGAAGGTACATTCTGCAAGATAAATGCTGTGCTAACATATAGAGAATGGCTAGATGATTTTGCTTCTCCAGAAAGTATTGCAATATGTGAGCCAGTAATACAAAAGGAATTGAAGGCAATCGAGGAAACTTATCCATTGTTCTTCCCAAATGTGCTTGAGCGTTATAATCGCATTTGTGCTGGTGAACGCGATTTGTATTTCTAAAATCTATTATGTCAACAACAATAATTGTGGGAGCTGGAGCTGCAGGCTTGTCCGCAGCAATTTTCTCTAAGGCTAGTAGAACACTAGTCCTAGAGCAGCTTTCACAACCTGCTCGTAAGCTCTTAGCTACAGGAGGAGGTCGCTGCAATGTTACCCACTCTGCCACAATAGAAGAGCTAATGGCTGTATTTGGTAAGCGAGACCGCTTTGTAGAACCAGCCTTATCTCAATTCCTCCCAGAAGAAATTTGTGGACTTCTTTCCTCTAATGGGGTTTCTACTATCGTAGAGGAGGATGGCTGCATTTTCCCTCAATCAGGGAAAGCAATGGATGTGGTAGGTGCTTTATATTTGGCAGCAGAGAAAAACGCTAGCTTTATTTATGATTGCGAAGTGACAGATTTTCTTGTAGAGAATGGGCGAGTTGTCGGTGTACAAGCAAATGGAAAAGCCTATAAGGCAGATAAAGTAATTGTTTGTACGGGAGGGAAGTGCCGCCGTGCGTTAGGCTCAACTGGTGCCGCCTATGAATTGCTCTCAAAGCATGGTATTAAAATTACCCCACTTATGCCAGCACTTACGCCAATTTTTCTTAAGGAAAAGTGGCTGGCTGATCTTTCGGGAATTTCTTGCCCCAACGCATTGCTATCTGCAAAAGGAGTCGAACCTATCTCAGGTGCAGTACTTTTTACACATGCAGGAATCAGTGGCCCCGCAGCTCTAGCATATTCTGGACAAATAGCTTCTCGCTTTGCCAAATCAAAGGAGCCGTATATTCTGAAATTATCGTATATTGCCGATATGCTACTCCAGGATTGGATTGATTTATTTGATTCTTGGCGTCGACCTTATGGGACAAGTCAAGTCCATACAATGCTTTCAAAATATTTACCCAAGGCTTTGGCAAAGGCTTTGTGTAAGCAGGCAGGAGTGGAAGCAGATACAATTGTTGCATATTTTAATCGAGGTATGACTGAGCGCCTGGCTGAGCTTTGCTCTGGTACAAAGCTCACAGTCTCTGGGCTGGGTGATTGGGAAAATGCTATGGTTACCCGCGGTGGTGTCTCCATTAAGGAGATTGATCCTTTTTCAATGGAGCTCAAGCAAATAAAAGGCTTGTATGTGGCAGGTGAGTTAGTTGATGTGGATGCTCCTTGTGGTGGCTATAATATTACATGGGCTCTTGCGTCAGGTAAATTGGCAGCAGAACAATAAATGAAAGGAAAATAAAATTATGAAAAAGAATCTTGGTGCTAAAGCAATTTTATATCCTATGCCTGTATTAGTTGTTGGGACATTTGACGAGAATGGTGTCGCTAATGCAATGACAGCCGCATGGGGCGGTATTAGTGAGGAAACAGAAATCACTATTTGCATAAGTGATGAGCATAAAACAGCTGACAATTTTCAGAAGCATAGTGGATTTACTGTAGGAATTGCAGATGTCGCGAATATGAAGGCTGCAGATTTTGTTGGTGTTGTCTCTGGCAATAAAGACCCAGAAAAGCTTAAAAAAACAGGTTGGACAATAGAGAAGAGTAGCTTTGTGGATGCACCGATATTTAAGGAACTACCAATGGTGCTTGAGTGTGAGGTGATTTCTTATGATGCATCTACTTGCCGACTGATTGGTCGCATTGTTAATGTCGCTGCTGAGGAACGCATATTTAATGCTGACGGCACTATAGATATGGGTAAGCTAAATCCCATTACTTATGATCCAATAAATCACACATATCACGCAATTGGTGAATGTGTTGGCAAGGCTTTTGTAAATACGAAGCTATAATTGAAAAAACACACGATAAAACTTCAAGGAGTGGTTATGTATACAGAAATCAAGCATCCTCTTGTCTCTCATAAGCTTTCACGTTTGCGCGATAAAACAACTCCATCGGAGGAGTTTCGTCGTTTGGCTGGAGAGCTTGCTGAGTTTGTTATCTTTGAAGCATTACGTGAGCTTCCAACAAAGCCAATTAGCGTGGAAACACCATTAGAGGTGGCAGAGTGTGAGGAGTTGGGTGCTCCAATTGTTTTCATTCCAATATTGCGTGCGGGTGTTGGTATGTTAGATGCCGCAGTTAAACTTGTGCCATCTGCTCGAGTTGGTTTTTTAGGAATGTGCAGGGATCATGTTACTGCCGAGCCAATTGAATACTATAGTAATATTCCAGAGGCAGAGTCAGACTCAATTGCGATAGTGATTGATCCGATGTTGGCGACAGGTGGTTCATCAGCTGCAGCAATAACAAATATTAAGGCAAAGGGCTATAAGCGTATAATTTTGGCTTGTTTGATTTCTTGTTCAGAGGGAATTGAGTTTATGCAGGCACATCATCCTGATGTAAATATTTATACAGCGGTTATCGATAGATGTCTTAATGAAAAGAAATATATTTTGCCAGGGCTAGGAGATGCTGGCGACCGTATATTTAATTCATAAAAAAGATGTGGTAAGGAGGTTGGGGGGGCGACGCCTCAACAACTTGCTTTGCATAAATTGCTTATTAAAACCAATTTTGTTTGACTGGACAAAGAAAATGTGACACAAAGCCATGTCGAACAATTAAATGCACCAAAAATGGTGCATTTACTTTTGCAAATTATAGCACCTACCAAAACCATTTTTTTTTACTTTTGTCTTTACTTTTTACGCCGTTTTATGGTAAATTGTTCGGTCTTCTAAATAAATTAGCATACTAAACTATTTTTTATGGAAAACTCTATTAAATCTGTATGGAAGGAATTTGTAAATATTTCTATGCTTCTTAGAGATGTTACAAACAAAATCCGGCTACTCGAAGATCCTAAAGACATAAGTGAAATGAACCGCCTTACGATAGCTCAAGCTAAGGTGGCTAATTTTATTTTTGAACATAATAGCGATGCTATTATGCTCAAGGATATTGCAAAAAGTGTTAAGGTTACATCGGGTGCTGCATCACAAATGGTTGATTACCTTGTGAAAAAGGGCTTGGTTGTCCGAACTCAAAATGACCAAGATCGTCGTGCTGTAATTATCACTATATCCGATAAGGGGAGAGAGCTTATAAAAAGTGCTCAAGCTAGATATAACGATATTACAGATGAAATCTTTGCGGATATTTCTAAAGAGGATGAAGAGGCATTTGTTCGAGTGCTTAAGCATACATATTCTAAACTAATAGAAAAAAGTAAGGCTCTTGATGCAGAATAGAAAATCAATTTCGAAAAAATTTAATAATATGAAAGGTATACAAATGACAAAGGGTAAATATATTATCGTTGCACTATGTGCATTAACAGCTATGAGCCATGCTCAAGATATGAAGGAAATGCCTCCAGTTACAGCAGGTATAATAAAAGCACAGCAATATAAGCACGAAGTGGCTCGCCGCTATGTTGGACGCATAATTGCAGAGGAAACAGTTGCAGTAGTAGCACAGGTGGCTGGTGAAATTAAAGAGGTATGCTTTAAAGAGGGCGATATTGTAGAGCAGGGCACAGTTCTATACAAGCTAGATGATGTTAAATATACAGCAGCTGTTAAGGCAGCAGAAGCAAGTGTGGCTCAAGCTCAAGCAAATTTTGATTATGCAAAGAAAACATTTGATAGAACAACAGTTTTGTTTGAACGCAAGGTCGCTTCAGCAGATGCAATGGATGCTGCTGTAAATGGATTTAACTCTGCTCAAGCAGCTCTTGAAGCAGCTAAAGCAAATCTGATTCTTGCTCAAGATAATCTTGCTCACGCAACAATTACTAGCCCAATCAAAGGAAAAATTGGTGCTAACTCCTTTACTGTTGGTAACTACATCTCTCTTTCCTCTGGTGTGCTAACAACCGTTGTGAAGGTTGATCCAGTGCGTGTAAAGTTTTCTTTAAGCTCTCGTGATTTAATGACAATGTTTGGCTCTATTGCAAACCTAAAAGAAAAAGCCAATGTAAGCATTGTTTTAGCAGATGGTACAAAGTATCTAAAGGAAGGAACAATTCTATTTGCTGATAATACAGTTAATGTGCAGACAGATAGCATTGGCATATATGCTCAATTTGATAATGCTGAGGGCGTACTAAATGTTGGCTCTGCAGTGACAGTTAATGTTGCATCTAAGGAGTCAGAAATGTATGTTGGTGTGCCAAGCACAGCAATAATCTATAAGAATGCAGGTACACAGCTATACATTGTAAAGGATGGCGTTGCTGAGCTACGTGATGTTGTTTTAGGACCTTCTATTGATGGTGTTCAATATATCAAAGAGGGTGTAGCTGAGAATGACATAGTTGTTCATAAGGGTACACATAAGGTTTATCCAGGTGCAAAGGTAAATGGCGTTGAGGAATAGTAAGCTTGCTCGCTCGCATTTTTACGAATGAGAGTAAATTGCTATTCCGTACAAAATTTATAAAATATGTTATAGGAGAGATAAGAAAATGTTCTCTAAGATTTTTATTAATAGGCCTCGCTTGGCGATGGTGTTGAGCTTGGTGCTAATGCTAGCTGGTGTGCTATCTGTTGGTAATCTTCCAGTTGAGGAGTATCCAAATATCACACCACCATCTATGTATGTTATTTGTACATATGCCGGTGCTAGCTCAGATGTAATTCGTGATACAATTGCATTCCCAATTGAGGAGCAAATCAACGGTATTGATGATGTGCTATACTTCAATTCTAACTGCGATAATAATGGTATATACTTTTGCTTAATCACCTTTAAGTCTGGCACAGATCCGGATATCGCATTAGTTAATACGCAGAATGCTATTAAGCGTGCAGAGCCAAAGCTTCCATCTGAGGTAATCCGAACAGGTGTTCAGATTATGGAGCGAAGCAATGATATTCTTTGTATGTATACCTTCTTGACTGATGGTTCAGAGATGAGCTCTCAGGAGTTGAGTAACTATGTTTCAAAGAATGTTAAAGATATTGTTCAGCGCGTAGATGGTGTTTCTGCTATTGAGGTGCAAGGTGCTCAGCCATATTCTATGCGTATTTGGTTAGACCCAATGCGTATGACATCTCTTGGTGTGTCAGTGTTAGAGATTAAGGCAGCGGTTGAAAGCCAGAATATTCAGGCTGCAGCTGGTACTCTTGGTGGTGAGGGTGGTAGTGCATATCTTCAAATGAAGATAAATACAACTGGTCGTTTGGCATCAGAAGAGCAGTTTGGTAATATTGTAATACGTACTGCAAGTGATGGAAGTGCAATTCGCCTAAAGGATGTTGCTTCTATTGAATTAGGTCAGCAGGAATATTCTGCTTCTGCAAAATGGAATGGTCATGAAGCATTTGCTCTTCAAATTTATCGTGACAGTGAGTCCAATTCAATGGAGGTTATGTCAGTTCTTGAAGAGAAGATGGAAGAGATTCGCTCTCGTTTGCCAAAGGGTGTAGAGTGCAAACTAGCATATAACCCAACAGAATTTATTGGTGTAACAATGCGTGAAATTGTTGTAACACTTGTTACCGCATTGATTCTTGTTATTATTATTACTTACCTATTCCTTCAGGATTGGCGTGCAACAGTTATTCCTTCATTGGCTATCCCAGTTTCGCTGTTGGCAACCTTCCCAGTGATGATAGCGGTTGGCTTTAGTATCAATGTGCTAACGATGTTTGGCTTGATTCTTGTTATTGGTTCCTTGGTGGATGACGCAATTGTTGTGGTAGAAGGAACAATGGCAATTATGGAGCGTGAGGGCTTGAATGCAAAGCAGGCTGCTATTAAGTGTATGTCTCAAATTACTGGTGCAATTATTGCGACAACTCTTGTAACAATTGCTTGTTACATTCCGCTTGCATTCTATGGCGGTATTGTTGGTGTTATCTACATGCAGTTCGCTGTTACAATGTGTATTGCTCTTTGCTTCTCAACTCTTATTGCTATGACATTAAGCCCTGCTCTTTGTGCTTTGATTTTGCGCAAGCCACCAGAGCATGCACCAAAAGTATTTAAGCCAGTAAACTATATGATTGATGGCTCGCGTGGCATTTATCTAAAGGCTGTAAATATGCTAGTTCGTCGTGCGGGTCTAACACTTGGTTTGCTTGCTTTAATTTTTGTAGGAATTTGGTTTATTGGTAAGAATACACCTAGCTCAATGCTTCCTACAGAGGACAAGGGTGTTGTTCTTTGTAACATAGAGCTTCCTCCTGGTGCTTCTCTAGAGCGTACATGGGAAACAATCAATGATTTCCGTGAGAAGATAAAGGATATTCCAGGTCTAGAGAATACACTTACAATTGCTGGCTTTGGCTTCCTTTCAGGTGCAGGTGAAAATGCAGGTATGCTTATTGCAGACCTTAAGCATTGGGATGAGCGTAAGGAGCCTTCTCAAAGCTCTGACGCAATTATGGCTAAGATACAGGAGATTGGTGCCGGCTCGGTAGATGGTCGTATCATTTGCTTTACTCCTCCAGCAATCAATGGCTTGGGTGCTACAGGTGGTTTGTCTATGTATCTATGCGTTGAGGGTGAGGTAACAAATGAGGATCTTGAAGCAACTGCTAATAAGTTCTGTCGTGATATGATGGCAGATTCTTCTCGCATTGCTTTCGCTAATAGCACCTTTACAGCAAACTCACCACAGCTATTTTTAGATGTGGATAGAGAGAAGGCTATCAATATGGGCCTATCCCCAGATGAGATTTTCTTCGCATTGCAGAGTCAGATGGCTTCTTATTACATAAATGATTTTAACATTAAGGGCGAGTCATTCTATGTAAAGATGCAGACAACTCAATCAGAGCGTGCAACAATTGAAGATGTAATGCGTCTACAGATAGTTTCAACAAAGACTGGTCAAGCAATACCATTAAGCTCAATTGCTACAATTCGTACATCGACAGGTCCAAAGACTCTTTCGCGATTTAATAAGATGTCAGCAGCTAAGATATCTGTTAACTTGTTGCCAGGCGTTCCAAGCTCTGATGTGATGGATGCTATTGAAGCATACGAGTTTCCAGAGGGATATCGAATTGAGTGGACAGATATGTCATATCATGAAAAAGAAAACCGTGGTCGCATTGGACCTTTGATGGCTTTGGCAGTGCTATTTGCATATCTATTCCTTGTGGCACAGTATGAAAGCTGGGCAATCCCGGTTCCAGTTATGCTTACAGTTGCAACAGCTATTTTGGGTGCATTTATAGGCTTACATATTGCTGGTCAGACCTTGTCCATTTATGCTCAATTGGGCTTGGTTATGCTGATTGGTTTGACAGCGAAGAATGCAATTTTGATGGTTGAATTTTCCAAACAGGAGCGCGATAAAGGCAGCTCAATTATCCAAGCAGCGACCGATGGTGCAAATCTTCGTTTCCGTGCGGTAGAAATGACTGCATGGTCATTCTTGTTCGGTGTATTCCCACTTGTTGTAGCAAGTGGCGCGGGTGCAGGTAGCCGTGTGGCTATTGGTGTACCAACATTTGCCGGTATGGTTGTAGCAACCTTCTTTGGTATCATTCTTACACCAGCGTTGTATGCTACCTTCCAGCGCTTCCGTGAGTGGGTAAAGCATCGCTTCCACATGAAGACAGCTGCAGAGAAGTATGCAGAAGAGCATGGAACAGAGATCAAGGACTAATTTAGGAGATTGATTAAAATGAATATGAATTTTTATAAGTGTGCTTTTATTTTTGCTGTTGGAGCAACCATTGCTAGTGGCTGTTCTACAGTGCATAAGGCACGAGAGGCTCAGGATGATGCAAATCGCTTAAATGGTGAGCGCGTAATGACCTTTGCTGAAACAGGGCTTGATGCTAGTGCACCATGTACTCTTGAGCAGCTAGAGGCAGCAGCACTAATGGCAAGCCCCACAATGCTTCAAGCTAGTCAGGCAGTTGTGCTAGCACAGCTTGCGGTTCGTGATATTGATTCAACACTAATACCAACGCTTGATGCATCTATCGGCTACACATATTCTGGTACTGATGTTTCGGGTGATTGGGAAAATGTTGATGGGCCAATAGCTTCGGGTTCTATAAATTGGTTGTTATACGATTTTGGAAAGACTAGTGCAGCTAGTGCTCAGGCATTGGCAAATCTAACATCTGCTGAGCACAAGCTACGCACTGCAGCAAATGCTACACGCTATGGGGTTCGCCGTGCTTGCTTTGCATTGTGCAGAGCAGAGGAGCTTCAAAAGGTGGCAGAAGAAAGCACTGCTGCTTATGCAGAGCATTTGAAGCAGATGCAGGACCGATTTGAGGTTGGTGCTGTTAATTCCTATGCTGTAACCAAGGCAAAGGTCGATTTTAGCGATGCAAAGTTGTCTCTTGTAACTGCTTCTAATGCGGTTAAGACAGCACGTACAGGCTTGAATGCATCTCTTGCCTTGATTGATGCTCCAGAGCTAAAGATTGCTGAGCCAGTAATAGCTAATTACACAGAAAAGACAGTTGCTGAGCTAATGGAGATTGCTTACACAAATGCACCAACTCTTGCTTCTCTAAGGTTTCAGGCGGAAGGGGCAAAGCATTATGTAGATAAGACAATTGCTGACCTATATCCAAATCTAGGAATCAATTTGAAGTATGATGCTTCCTATGATGAGGATTGGATATCTCAGCTAGTTGGTACAGCTGCACTAACAGAATCTATCTTTTCTGCGGGAAGGAAACGCCGTGCAATTGAAGCTGCAGTTGCTCAGCTACGCATAGCACGTAGTGCTGTAGCAGCAGAGGAGTTAGCTTTGTTTAATCAGCTAACAGCTGCACACCTAGATGCTACAAGGGCAACAGACCAGCTTAATGTTGCAAGGGAGTCATCTCAATTGGCTCAAGAGAATTATGATATTGTTGCTGCTCGCTATGAAGTAGGTGATGCATCCGAGCTAGAGAGAACCGATGCTCAAGTGGCTCTAACTGGAGCCAAGGCTGCAGAGGTCTCCGCTCAATATGATTATTACGATGCTCAAGTGAAGATTGCAAATCTAATTGGCGAATAGCTTTTAATAAAGAGTGGGTATGATGCCCACTCTTTTTTGTTTAGCTAGAGGATGGTGCCTCAACCCTACGATGTAATATTATGTTTCTTTTATCGCTGAGACTAGCGTGAAGCTTTGATGTGCAAGGTTTAATAGGGAAAAACTCACTTGCTAGATGAAAGATACTTGCTTATTCCAATCTAATTAACTATAATTTATTTCATAAATTAGGTTAATTGTTTATCGGAGTAATTATATGAATGTTCAATCTCAGTTATTAGGCGATTTTGTTGTAGTAGGTGATTTAGGTGAGTGGAAGATTCGTGCCTCTTCTGTGCTCGTTGAACCAAAGCTAGAGCATTTAAAGATTTCGCTCTCAGCTCCAGCTCCTCTTACCCCTCCCTTTCTAAGATTAGATAATAAAATTCCGCAAACGGATATGTTCGCTAAATGGACCTCTGGTGGCATCTTCTACCGAGGCATCCCACCAAATTGGTGGAGCAGAACTCACTCAGATTTGGCTACCCAGGTGCCAATAGTCCAGGTTAATAATAACGCAGATAGAAATAGATTCCTTATTGCTTGCTCAGATGCTTTGCGTTTTGTGGTCTTTCATTGCGGTATTCTTGAAGAAGGTTGTGCTCTAACCACTTCTATCCGTATGTTTGAGCAAGCAGAAGCACCAATCCAAAATTATGAATTTATCCTTCGCATCGATATGCGAGATTGCTTCTATGCAGATGCTCTTCAAGAAGCCTCCAAATGGTTTGCTTCTTTTGAAGAATATAAACCTACCATTCCTCCTAAAGCCGCTTATGATTCAATCTATTCCTCTTGGTATACATATCATCAAGAAATTTTTGATGATGAATTGGTGGCAGAGTGTGCCCTCGCAAAAGAGTATGGCTTAAATGGTATCATTATTGATGATGGCTGGCAAACAGATGATAAGAAACGTGGCTATGCTTTCTGTGGCGATTGGGAGCCATCAACTACTAGATTTAAAAATGGTATGCGTGATTTTGCACGACGCCTACACGCAATAGATGTAAAGCTATTGCTCTGGTACTCTGTTTGTTTCGTGGGTATAAAGAGTAAACACTACGAACGCTTTAAGAATAAATCACTATATTTCCGCGGCGGAAATACCCAAGCCCTAGTGCTTGACCCTCGCTTCCCTGAGGTGCGTGAGTATTTAATTCAAACCTACGAAAATGCTATGCGAGATTGGGAGCTGGATGGATTTAAGTTTGACTTTATCGATAACTTCCATATAGAGGGCGAAGATCCTGCAATTGCAGAAAATTATGCTGGCCGCGATATTAAATCTGTCGCTCACGCAGTAGATGCTTTGCTTACTGAGGTGGTTCGCCGTCTCAAAGCAATTAAGCCAGATGTGCTAATTGAATTTCGCCAATCATATATCGGTCCGGCAATCCGTAAATATGGAAATATGTTCCGCGTAGGAGATTGCCCTGGTGATATAAATCGTAATCGTGTTGGTACTATTGATTTACGTTTGCTCTCTGGAGAAACAGCAGTTCATTCTGATATGCTTGAATGGAATATGGCTGTAGACTATAAAACAGCAATGCTTCAATTACTAAATGTTATTTTTGCTGTTCCTCAGATTTCAGTGAAATTAGAGCAGCTACCAGAAGAGCATAAGGTTGCATTGAAATTCTGGCTAAACTTTAGAGAGCAGCATCGCACGACGTTGCTTGAGGGTAAGCTCGTTCCTCGCCTTGCTTCCTCAAATTATCAGCATATCTCAGCATATACAGATGAGGATGAGGTTGTGGCAGTGTATAGCCCTGGTATTGTGGTTAAACCTGAGAGCAATGCAAAGAGCATTTCTATAATCAATGCATCAGGCACAGATGGCATTGTTTTGTCATTGGCACGTGCTGCAACAAAGGCAGTGGTTTATGATTCAATCGGAGGAGAGCAGGAGCTTGTTGCACCAGCTATTGGCTTTACAGAGGTGGCTCTTCCTGCAAGTGGCTTGCTAGTCCTTTCGTTCTAATTTAGATATTTGGAGAGAATAGTATGTTTAAGCTTACATTAACAGATGGTCGTGAGGTGATCGCGGAGTCTGGGCAATCCTTGTTTGTGGCACTACGCGAGGCAGGCATTTTTGTGCCAACAATTTGTGGTGGTAGAGGCTTTTGTGGAAAATGCAAGGTGCAAATTCTTTCACCAAAAGGAATTGCACCAACAGCTGAGGAGGAAAAGCATTTTTCACCAGAAGAGCTGGCAGAAGGCTGGCACTTGGCGTGTCGTGTGGCAGTGTCATCAGATATGACAATTTCTTTGCCAGGTGAGCTAAAGGGGATTTATCTTTGCAAGGGTAAAGTAGTTGAACGCGAGCTTGTGGCAAAGGATATTATGCGAGTGCGTCTTGAGCTTGCAAAGCCTCTTGAGTATTTGCCAGGTGCCTTTGCTGTAGTGGACGGTCCAAAAATGTTTGGCGTATCACGTGCGTATTCAATCGCCACACCCGTATCCTCAAAAAATGCTATTGAGCTTAATGTGCGTCTTGTCCCAGGTGGTAAGCTTTCTTCGTATATTCATGAGAAGCTTGCTATCGGTGAGGAGCTAACCTTTACTGCACCATATAGTGGCTACGAATCACTAGAGGAGTCTGGCGATTTATTATGCGTCGCAGGTGGCTCTGGAATTTCTCCAGTAATGTCACTCCTTCGTACACTAAAGGAAAAGGGCTTTAATCGTAAGGTGATATTTATCTATGGTGCAAATACAGCAGAAGAGCTGCCATATTTAGATGAGCTCCTCGCTTTGCAAGCTGAAGAACGTAATTTTATTTTTATGCCGACAATTGCAACCCCACCAGCAGTGCCTTTGCCATGTGAATACAGTACTGGTTTTGTCACTGATACAATTGCTACTAAGCTAGACTCTACAGATAATCTTGCGGTATATCTATGTGGAAGTGATGGGATGATTAAGGCAGTTACGTCCGCTCTGGAAGCAAAAGGCTCTCCAAAATCAATTTTCTTTGATAAATTTAATTGATTTGCACTAGCTAGTAGAGGATTTGTGTCAGATTAGTCATAATTTTGTGGTGACTATGCTTTTGGTGGCACTCTTCCTCATTAAAATTATAAAGCCTAACCTCGGCGATTGTTATTGCCGAAGTTAGGCTTTGCTTTTAGCCGCTAATTAGTCAATATGAAATGTGCCATCTATATAATCAAGCTTTATTGATTTAGTGGCTTCGCCAGAAAGAAGCTTTCTTGCTAGAGGTGTTTCGATTGTCTTTTGTATATAACGCTTCAATGGGCGTGCACCATATACTGGATCATAACCTTCAGCAACAATAGTCTCTATTGCAGCTGGTGTTACCTCAAGCTCAAGCTCTTGAGCGGATAGTCGCTTGCGTAGGTCATTAAGCATTAGCTCAACAATCTTTTTAATCTCATTTCGGGATAGCATTCGTGAAAATTCGTACACATCCGTGTCCTTGAAAACCTCATCCGTGTGTCCGTGTCCATCCGTGTTATCGAAATGCGCTATCGCTTGTTGGCGCTAAAGCACCATGCTCCGATATCTCGTTTTCCATCACCAATTCGTGTATATCCGTGTCCATCCGTGTTCTTGAAAAACACACATCCGTGTGTCCGTGTCCATCCGTGTTTGGTGATTGTTTGCCTAAATTTGACACATCATTGCCAAATTTAGGTGTTTTTGTTTGCTTCTTATATATATGGTATGGTAATATACCTATATAAATCGGAAAGTGGTTATTCAATTTTATTGTATACAATTAACAAATACTCATGAGGAAAATTATGAAAAATAAACTTAAAGGTTTATTTGCTATTGCTATTGCTGTAGTTTCAACAGTAGCTTTGCAAGCAACAACTTATATTCCTGGACTTGCTCAAGCACAGTTTTCAGGAAGCAGTAACGTTAATCTAAATAACGATATCTTGTCTGCAGATAATTTGACCTATGCAGCAGGTCCTATCATGGCGAATACATCTGGAACCGCTTACGATTGGCTAGGAAAAGGATGGTCATGGGGTAATAACCGTGATTTTGGTTATGTTGGTCAAATGTATATGGAGAAGGATGTTACATATACATTCTCAAAGTCTATTGATGACTGGACATATATCAAAATTGAAGATACTGTAATCATCCAAAATACCGGACATCAAAACCTAACAATGGGCTCATACACTCCTACAGAGACAGGCTGGTATGATATTGAAATCCGCATGGGTAATGGTAGCGGAGGTGCTGGTCTAGCAAATAGCGCTAAGGTTGGTATTGCATACAATACAGTTGGTAATACATCTGGAGATGATTTTAAGACTCTTTCTAATGGCTGGACAGCTCTTCTAGATCCAGGTGATGCCTCTCTATTGCGTTGTGCATATACAGAGGATAACTATATTACAGAGTCAAATATCTCTATCAATGGTAATAACATAGATTTTTCTGTTACATTAACAAATATCCCTGCAGAGGGTGGTACAGTATCTATTGTTTATGGCCCTGTAAATGGCAATGATCAAATTTTAAGGTGGGAAAATGTTGTTACTTATGAGGTAACAGAGAATGGAACCATTTCTGGTACTATCGAGGGAGCTGCAGACACAGCTGATTTTGTGGCTATGCGTGCAATGGGTAACCAAAATACAACAACAAATCCTTGGGTGCAATGGACAACACCAGCTTCCTTAAAATCAGAGGCTCCATGCTTTGAGCTTGTTTCATCAGTTGTTAGCTATGGATACCTATCTTATAATGTGAATGTGCTAGGTATCGGTGCTGATGCAGAAAGTGTTAATGTAAAATTTGAGCTTTCAACTACAGAGGATTTTTCTGAAATCTTCTTTGAAAAGGATTTAGCGGTTTCTGGCTTTGGTAGTGAGTCAGTTGTTGTTGAGAATTTAACACCTTCTACAGTTTATTATGCTCGCGCAGTGGGCTCTAATAATCTAGGTGTAGAGAGCGTCTCAAATGTAGTTGGACCAATAACAACTCTTACTATTACACCAGTAGAATTAGGTGCTGAAATTCAGGAATTGGGTTGGGATACAATTAGTGTTTATTGCCCAATAACCACCTTTGGTGATGGCTCTGAGGATGTAACACTATACATTGAGGCATCTACTGATGCAAGCTTCTCAGAGAGTGCAACGCTTGTTTCTGAGCCATTTGTTGTTACAGGTGATGCTCCAACATCAAGCATCGTTTCTATTTCAGGACTTTCTGGTGCAACACCATACTTTCTTCGTGTTCGTGCAATCAATTCATGGGAGCTAGTAACACTTTCTGAGGTTATTGAAACTTCAACAATTTCATTCCCATTTGAATCTACCGATTTGAATGCTGTCTATAGTGGTAGTTCTGTTACTGTTTCCTCAACAATGATTTCTATTATTGATGGTTGTGCAGTAAGCGCTGTTGTTTATGATGGAGCAACAGTGGTTGCAACCTTTGACTCTATCACAATGGATGCTCCAGAAATCAGCGCAACTATTTCATTAAATAATGGTAATACTCATAATTTGAAGCTTGAAATTACTGGAGTCATTGGTGGTTCTAGTTTTACTAAAACATTGACACAAACAGTTGCTAATGGAAATTCATCAAGCTATGATTTTGCTGATCCATCAGCAGTTTATAAGAAGGTCTTCCAGCTTGGAGATACAGCTTCCTTTTTGCCAATTTTGGGAGGAACATATTTAGTTAATGGTGATGGCGTTGCTCAAATAGGAGCAGATGGTATGTCATTTACCACAGTTAATCCAGGTATATCATTCCTTGAGGTACGTGATCCATATAATGGAGTAACAAATCGTTATGACTTCTTTGTTGCACCAAGAGTAGTAGATACAGCAGATATCTTTATGCTTGATGTAAATGGTACGGTTCAATGGCAGAATGCTGCATGGACAAAGCTAACTTCAAACACAGAGCGTACATATCCAAACGCTTCTGATGATATTGCTATTATCTACTACAATGGTGCTTGGGCACGTGTTGAAATTCCTGCTGATGGCATAACAGTTGGCTCAATCATTATCCGCAATGGTGGCAACTGGAATGCTATCGCTGGTGTAGATAATGCAAATGCTGTTCTAACTCTTGATAGAACAGATGGTGAGCGCCCATTCGTCTTGATTGACAATCCACAAGGTGGTGGCCAATATGCATTTGGTTCAGGCAATGGTGCAAAAGCAGCTAAGCAGCTTAAGGTGAAGAATGATGATGAGGGTTGGGATTTTGTCTTTGGCGCTCCTCACACACTTGATAGCCCATACTTCAACAATATCAATAAAACAATTCACGTATATGTTGAAGGCTTATACTTGTATATCCCAAAAGGCCAGACCTTTAGAATTATTGATAGATCTCAATTCCGCTATGGTAGCGACCCTTCTCGCTACTCATTTAGATTTGAGTATGGTAGCACAAGTACCACAACCTATAGTCGTTTTGAGACATGTGGATTTGGTGTAGAGGGCGAAGGAACAATTGAAATCATTGCTCCTGGAGATGCTTTTACATATAGTTTGCGTTATACAGATTTCGCAGGTACTGTTAAGTACAATGGCTGGAATCGCTACTTAGCTACAAGCTATTTTGTTGATCCAAATGCTGTAATTCCATTCTCTCCTAATGTTGCTTATGAGGTAAATGGTGGTGTAAGTAAGGCAGATGATCTTTGCGATGCAGATTTGAGTACTTCCTCTATAAATCGTTCTTCATTTGTGTTGTTGAATGCTAATATTACAACTAGCCTTCCTCAATATGAAAATCCACCAGAAAATTTCTTGGCATGTAAATATTTCCGTTTGAATGGTGGTTGGTTGCGTTTGCCTAAGCAAGATACAAATCTAGGCGTTCGTGAACCTTATGTAATGCGTTTAGACGATTTCCGTCTTCGTGGCCAGGGCTACATTGCAAAGCCAGCTAACTTCGATGCAACACGAAACTACTTTAGTGATTTAGAAATTACAAAGTTTACTCGTGAGACACCTTATGATTCCTTCATGGTTAATGGTGCAAATGTAAATAACCGCATAGACTTCTCTAGATATGGTGTTTACATCATTCCTGATTTGGAGGATTATCTTGTAGGAACATCAGATGAAGAATCTGAAGATACTGGCGTATACCAAATTATCCCTTGGATGGTATTGGGTGAAAATGATAATGGTGGTAATGGCAATGATATTCATGGTTTAGATACATGGGTATGGCAGCTACGCTTTGCTACTGTTACAAATGGTGTTGTCGCTCGTTGCACAAATAATGCTACAGATATTTATAATGCAGTAGAGGATGCAAATGTTGTTAGAGCAGGAAACAGCTTCTCATTATCAAATGATGTAACAATTAACTCACTTATTCTTGAAGCTACAGGTGATTGTAAGCTAAATGGCTATACACTTACTATCAAGAGTGGTGCTTTGGCATTTACAAGAGCAGATAATGATGTTCGTGTTGATGTAAGAGACGCCTCTAAGACAGCCGGTACAATTGTGCTTGGCGATGAAACATTACCTGGTTATATCCATGCAACCTGCTTCAAGTCTCCAAGTCAGGGTCAGCACTCACTTTGGTCAAGCATCATTGCACCAGGTGGTCTTGTAAAGTGCTTACCAGGTCGTCTATTTATCTTTGGTGACCAGACAGGCGTTGAGGACACGCTAGTTGTAAATGGTGGTAACCTATGGTTGGGTTATCCATCATGGGGTGTATGGGCAAATGCAAGTGCTTATGATTGGCAAACAATTGGTAACAAGATGGGCTCATATCCAATTGGTTGTACAATGACAAGTGTTTCTGATTTTATTGTTCGTGCAGGTGCTGTTTTGGGCTTGGCTCGTTAAGGCACCAAGCTATGGACAGATGAGGGCACACAATCTGAAGAGATTTATTCTCTAATCAGTGGCTCTGCAGCAATTACACTTGAGGATGCAGGTGATGCACCAGCAAGAGTTGCTCTAGGTACAACCTATGATGCTACAGCACCAGGTACATTTACCTGTGGTAAGCTATACATCAACGATGAGTCAATGCCTCGTGGTACATGGGGCTCAAGTGAAAGCTCAGCAGAGTTCGTTGATGACTTCCACTTCTATGGCCCAGGTGTATTGGAAGTAAAGCGTGATGATTTGCGCAGTGCAACAATGATCTTAGTAAAATAGCATTATTTTAAATAAACAATCTAAAAGGAGTGATGTCAATGCCGTCACTCCTTTTTTTATGCCTAAAGTATTCACACTCATCTAAATTTATAAATCTTTGCAAGTGTTATCTTACTTTTATCTAAGATATGGTTGTTATTGAGGGCTGTTGATTGTTGTTATTTGCCCTGTAGTATGCAAAAGTAAATGCAACTTTGCACGACTAAATGCACCAAAAGAGGTGCATTTACTTTTGCAAATTACAGTCGTATGTTCTCAGATACAATAAGTGATCTTGGTGTAAATGTTTGGTATAGTAAATTCCCTACACAAGGTTGGCATTCTGCTCAGTTTTCAAATGCTATGTCATATACTGTTACAAATTATTTTGAGTGGCGTTCAAGAGAGCAATTCTATGAATTTGCAGAAACGAACAACCAGAAATTTGTGTTTACATTCCCAGAAACATTTGATGGTATAGGCACATGGAAGGATGGTTCTGCTCAAACACAAATTATTCGCTGGTGGAAAAATCCTGATTTGGACCCACCTATGATGCTAATACTTAAGTAGAGGTTTATCCTGAATTCGGCAATCCAATGCCGAACTCAGGATTATATAATCTTAGTCAAATGAGAATTCATCATTGTTATAATCTACAGTGATTCTCTTAATAATGTTACCACTGAGCAACTTACGAGCAAGAGGTGTTTCTATTACCTTTTGGATGTAGCGCTTTAATGGGCGTGCACCATATATAGGATCATATCCTCCTGTGATGATTGCCTCAATTGCAGCAGGTGTTACCTCAAGCTCAATCTCACGCTCTGACAAACGCTTTTGCAAATCTCCTAATAGGAGTTTTACAATCTTACCAATTTCATCACGACCCAATGGGGTGAATATTACCTGCTCATCAAGTCGATTTAGAAATTCTGGGCGGAAGTGTCCCTTTAACTCTGCCATTACTCGATTTCTAACCTCATCGGTTATGCCACCAGCTTCAATAGCATCAAGAAGATAACTTGAGCCAAGATTGCTTGTCATGATGATAATGGTATTGCGGAAGCTTACGGTTCTACCATGTGAGTCTGTGAGGCGACCATCATCCAATACCTGCAATAGGATATTGAAAACGTCTGGATGAGCCTTCTCCAATTCGTCAAGTAGAACAACAGAATATGGCTTTCGGCGTACTGCCTCTGTTAGTTGTCCTCCTTCCTCATATCCGATGTATCCGGGAGGTGCTCCAACTAAACGTGATACTGTGTGCTTTTCCATATACTCTGACATATCAATGCGTACCACCTGACTCTCAGAGTCAAACAGTGCCTCTGCCAGAGTTTTTGCTAGCTCCGTTTTTCCTACGCCTGTTGGTCCAAGAAATAGGAAGGAGCCAAGAGGTCGGTTCTGGCTTTGAATGCCTGCTCTTGCTCGCATGACAGCATCAGCAACTGCTTCAACAGCCTCGTCCTGACCTATTACGCGCTCATGGAGTGTGTCTGCAAGTCGTAGGAGTTTTTCTCGCTCAGCTTCAACAAGTCGTTTTACAGGAATACCTGTCCAGCGTGCAATTACCTCAGCAATTTCCTCCTCAGAAACCTCTTCCTTTAATAGACGCTCTTGGCTAGAAGAATTTGCCAATTCATTCTGCTCTTTAAGCTTATTTTCTAGCTCTGGGATTGTGCCATAGCGTAGGCGTGCGGCTGCCTCAAGATTGCCATCACGCTCTGCCGCCTCACATTCACCACGAGCTTGATCTAGCTTCTGGCGTAGCTCCTTAACGACATTGTGTGCGTTCTTTTCTGTTGTCCAACGCAAGCGCATTGCATCTGCCTCTGACTTTAGCTCAGCTAGCTCTTTATGTAGTGCAGTTAAACGCTCTTTACTTGCATTGTCAGTTTCCTTCTTGAGTGCTGTTTCTTCAATCTCAAGGCGCATTACCTTACGAGTGATTTCATCAAGCTCAGCTGGCATTGAGTCCATCTCTGTGCGAATAGCAGCACAAGCTTCGTCAATCAAATCTATTGCTTTATCTGGTAGGAAACGATCTGAAATATATCTATCAGAAAGTGTAGCAGCAGAGACAATTGCGGCATCCTGTATGCGTACATTGTGATGTAGTTCAAAACGCTCCTTTAACCCACGCAAAATAGAAATGGTATCCTCTACAGATGGTGCATCCACCATTACAGGCTGGAACCTGCGCTCCAATGCAGCATCTTTTTCCATATATTGGCGATATTCATTAAGCGTGGTTGCTCCAATGCAGTGCAGCTCTCCACGCGCAAGCATTGGCTTGAGCATGTTTGCTGCATCGGTAGAACCCTCTGTTTTACCAGCACCAACAATCGTGTGAATTTCATCAATAAATAGTATTGTTTGACCAGCAGCTGCTTTGATTTCTTTTAATACAGCTTGAAGTCGCTCTTCAAATTCGCCTCGATATTTTGCACCTGACATTAGGGCTGTCATATCCAATGAAAAGACCTTACGGTTACGCAAGCCTTCTGGGACATCGCCACGAACAATGCGCTGAGCCAATCCCTCAATAATTGCAGTTTTACCGACGCCTGGTTCTCCGATTAAGACTGGGTTGTTTTTTGTTTTGCGTGACAAAATACGAGTAACAGCGCGAATTTCGGAATCGCGCCCAATTACTGGCTCTAGCTTATTTTGTCTTGCTAGCTCAACTAGATCAATGCCGTATTTCTTTAGTGCCTCATATTGCTGTTCTGGGTTGTCGCTTGTAACACGCTGGTTGCCGCGAACCTCTTTTAGTACTGTGAGAACAGCGGATTTATCTATATGGGCTGCCTTTAGTATTTTTTGTGCAGGAGAGGCGTTTGGAAGCTCCAAAGCTGCAAGAATAAAGTGCTCAACGGAAACATACTCATCCGAGAGCTGCTTTGCTGCATCACTTGCCTTTACGAGGAAGGAATTAAATTCCTGAGAAACGTAAATTTTATCCTTCTCTACGGCCTGCCCAGTGACTCGAGGAAGCTTATTAAGCTCCTTCTCAATATCTGCCTTAACAATAGTTAGATTTGCACCTAGCTTTTCTATAAGGCTAGGAACCAAGCCATCCTCCTGATTTACGAGTGCATACAATAGGTGAACCACCTCAAGGGTCTGGTGGTTATAGCGAATTGCGGTCTCTTGAGCCTTTTGTAGTGCTTCGCGTGATTTTTGTGTAAAATTTTCTATCATAGTTTTTTCTCCTTTGCGTTTATATATGCAATAAGTGTGCCAATATAAAAAACGCCATATTTAGGGACAAAGTGTCACACAAAGCCTAAAGTGTTGATGTTTTTTGTCTCACAGAACAAAAGAGAACTTGACGGGGGGGGGGGTGATATGTTAAGATTATAAATAGTCTTGAATAAGGGTTTTATATCTAAAAATCAAAACTTAAATTATCGTATTGTTGCTATGAAATTAAAAAAATTATCATTTGCACTTTGTGCATCACTTTCACTAATTGGAATGCAGGCACTTGGTTCTATATACGCAAGTGGCGGTGTAGAGAAAAATGTGGCTAATTCAACAGATGTAACTCATACATTTTTAGAGGATGGAATTTTTACTCTACTAAAAGAACAAGAGCTTAGAATCCTTTTGGTAGGTGGTGGCGGCGGCGGTGGTCGCGATTGTGCTGGCGGTGGCGGAGCAGGTGGATTTCTGGAAATTCAGTCTGTAACTCTTCCTGCAGATACATATTCGGTAGTTGTAGGTCAGGGAGGAGCAGGAGGCTCTCCTTCTTCTTCACGCGGTGGTTCAGGTACAAGTACAAAGATAATCGCATCGGATGGAACAGTTCTTTACGAGGCTTTTGGCGGTGGCGGCGGCGGTGGCTGGAATAACGGTCAAGGCATTGACGGTGCTTCTGGTGGCGGTGGTGCTAACAATGGAGCTGATGGCTTAGGTATAGAAGGACAAGGTCATGCTGGAGGTGCTGCGAGTGCTCATAAGGGTAATGCTCCTTCAGGTGGTGGTGGTGCAGGAGGACCTGGTTATTCCGCAACAGGTGATAAGCACTCAAAAAGTGGTGATGGTGGTCCTGGTAAGGCAAGTGATATTACTGGTGAAGAGATTTACTATGCTGGTGGCGGCGGTGGTGGTAGCTATTCTGGAACTCCTGGTGCTGGTGGCATTGGTGGAGGTGGAAGTGGTTTTCCAGAATTGTCGTTTAATGTTGCATTGACTTATTGGGATGATTACGCCGGTAAGGATGGCTTTGGCGGCGGTGGCGGCGGTGGAAATAATACATTCTATGACGGTGCCGAGGGAGGCTCAGGTGTCGCTATTTTCCGTGTCTCCGGAGTAGATGAAGCTGCTCCAGAGCCTTCTGTCGCACTAAAGGGCATTGAATTATCTAATTTTTCTGCAAAGCTACCAGTACAGCTTCTTTCTGTTGGCTCAGGTGCCACTGAGAATAAAATTTCAATTGAGCTACAATTAAGTGGTGATTTGGATGATTTTTCAGAAGAAGGCTTCAAAAAAGAGCCTTATGCTGTATTAACCGATGTCTCAAATGATGTTGTTTTTACTATCAAAGATTTAGCACCGAACCACACCTATTATGTTCGTTTAGTTGCTAAAAATGATGGAGGTTATTCATTTGCAACGAGTGTATTAACATTTAAGACTAATGATTTGGATGAGCCATTATTTACAAGTGAATTAGGTTATCAAGAGCCAGGTCTATTACAATATTATTATTCAGGAGTATCATCAACCTTCACATTTGATGAATATTCTGAAGGGTTGGTTCTTGTGCCTGGTGTAGTAATGGCTGGTGTGGGGTCCTCTACGAAATCTGTATATGGGCTAAAATACACAGATTCAGAAGGGAATATATGGACCTTTGGTAGCTACAAATCATACGGATATGTCGGTTATATGTGGATGGATGCAGGATCAACCTACAATTTCTATGAAAAAATGGGTGATAGCTTCCGTATGGAAATAGACGGAGTAGAGACTCATAACGATAGCGGAAAACATTGGGAAACCGTTACATATAGCAGTTATGAGTGCGTTGAAACAGGATGGCACCGTATCCGTGTTTGGTTAGGTGGCTCTAGTGGTAATGCCGGAAACTGTGCCGGAGGTTGGTCTCATGCTTTTGGTTATAATAAGGATGGGGAGACAGAATGTATAAGTAACCCTGGAGGCAGTTGGACAATGCTTGAGAATACCTCTTCATCAACCTTCTTGTGGCCATTTAAACCAGGTCGTACAATTAACATAAATTCATATGTACAATCTGCTGATGATTCATCAAAATTGACATTTTCAGTATCTCTGGGAGAGACTACTGCTAGTTCTGAGGTATGGGCGGTCTATGGTGATACTTATGAGGGAGAAGCAACAAACGAGTGGGATAATATTACTTATGTGGGAACATATAGCCAATCAAGCTGTGATTTAACATATGATATTCCTTCTGATGCTGCTTATGTTAGATTTTTTGCAGTGCAGGACTGGGGAGTAACAAGTTGGTCAAGTACTACACTTATTGATTTGTCTAAAACAAGTATTCTTGGTTTAGGAGTAAATCATGCAGGTGATCAAGGTGATTTTACTGTACGCGTAAATAGCGTTGGTGAAGGAGATATAACAGTAGCATTGCATTTAAGTAAAAATGCTGATATGTCTGATGCAGTTGTTATTCCTATTGAAGATGCAACAGAAGTGGGTACATTTACATTAACTCAGGCATTAGAAGCATCTACAACATATTATTATAACTTTGTTGCGGAAACAACAGAGGGTGGTTATGATGCCACATCTATAACATCCTTTACAACTCTAGGTGCTAGCAGCTTTGATGTTGCTCCAAATGTTACTGTAAATAATAGAAGTATCATATATAGTGGTCTATTTACACGAGGAGCTGGTCAAACAATTTTAACTATCTGGGGTGGAGATACACAAGATAGTTTAGCTCCGAAAGAGACATTTGTTATTAATGAAACAGAAGGGGCTTACGAAGTAAGGGCTACTTTCCCTGAGCTCCCACATGATGTTTACACAAAGCTTGTTATTTCAAATATTGGAGCAGGTGGAACAATTTGGTCTATAGAAAGTGCTGTGAATAAAAATACTACAGTAGATGCTGTAGGCTATACATTGCGAAATGATCTTGAAGAAACAGAGCTAAATTGGAATGATCCTAATATATGGAATCATAGTAACCCTTCAGATGGAATCGTAACTGGTTTCCCTTCAAATAATAATTGCAATATATATTTGCAGAAGGACATAAAAGCACGTGTTCAGATAGATGGTTTATATCCTTGCTATAGGATGTATATGGATAATGGAATAAATTCTGACATAGTATTTTGGGGAGATAATCCTACAGAAGATGTGATTTCGGGTGATATTTATGGCGGGATGATGAGTGGGTCAAATATCTCATTTGAGAATATAAAAATTAGCGAAAAAGATCGATTTGATAGCGGAGTTGGTAATTCAAGTGCTATTGGGGCGGTGGTGCGTTTTGCGAATAATGCTGTTGTTAACTTTAATGGTGGAGAGCAAGCAATTCGAGGAACTAATTCAACACTTATAGTAGAGTCAGGTGCAATCTTTACACATGTTGGTTCTGGAAATCTACAGCTTCGTGGTGAGGGTGAGGCTTTTGTAGTTTCAAATGCTACAGCAAGAATAGGTAATATATATGTTGGAAATACAGTTCCTCAGGAGCAAATATCAATGCGTATTGCTGGAGATTCTCCTTTTGTTGAGGTTACTGAAGGAAACTTTTCTGATTTTTATATTACTGAGAATAACAATAAAATTGAATGTCAAATGCATGCAGAGTTTACGGTATTATTCCAACTCCCATCCACAGGATATAATGTAGATATTCCGCTATTCTCAAAAACAACAAAGGCAAACCTATTTGGTGCAAGGGTTACAGAGGGAAGTACAGCAGGATTTGCTGTTGCGGTTGATGACTCAGCTCTTCGCTCTGCAGATTCCAAGAGCTATGCCACTTATTTGGTTGCATGGAAGCCTGGAATAAATGTTGATAATGTAAGGCTTGTTCCAGGTAAAAACAGTACATTATCCTATACCTATGGTTGGGATGCAGAAACAAATCAACCAGCTGGATTATTAGAGCCAGCGGTTGAGGGAGAGCTGCCGACAGGTATCTGGTTGGAGGCAAATTCTGCATCTGGCTTTATGATTATCGTTAAATAATTAAAAATGAGGGCGGATTGTTTGCAGTTCGCCCTCAATTTATTTTGCAATAAATTATGTTTCTCATCAAAGAATAAAAGCATAATCTGAAAAGGAGTGTAGAGCTATAGCTACACAAAAACCGATTTAGAAAAAAGAATTATTATGCAATTTTTAAAAGCATTTAACTTTAAAAACGGATTTACACTCAGGCTTGATTATGAAAATGGCAACCTGTTTTATACCGTTACAAATGGAAAGCATGAGTATAGGTTTTTCTCTAAGGATACCTTGAAAACCGTTGGATATTATAATATGCTCGGCTCAAACGTAGAATTTGAGGAAAGCGAGAACGCTTTGACAATTCACGCTTGCCCAACCGACGAAAGTAACGCTCAGATAGGACCGGTTATAGCGCACTATAAGCTTGAAGTATGCGGTGATAATGCACTCCGCGTGAGTACGTATTTTACATCAAAAATACAGTTGCCTATCCATATGATGTCCTGGATGGATTTAAAATTTGAGAGAAGCAAATTTAATACCTGCCAAGGCTTTAAACCTGATTTGTCAGTTGGTGTCAATGATATAACGCACCAGGTTACACTTTCAAACGGCGCTTTGTGTGACGATTATGGTTACGTTATGCTGTCAAATGCAGGATGCACATCCTTTGCGCCTAAAAGCGTTAATGCGATTGTTCCGTATCTTTCTGGTGATGGCGAGGTTGAATTTTGCTCTCTAAAAAGTAACGTAGGCACAAAAATAGATTTCTTCTTGAATATGATAAGCGAATCTCATGCGCTTACATCAGTTATTTCCTTTGGTGCGGGCAAGCCTGTGTTACCGAAGGTTGCCTCCACAGAGCCTTTACAGATTACAAAAATTATCGGAGAAAGATACGATATTACAAGCGGTCGCCTTACTTGTGCGATTTATGTCAGAAAAGACGGAGCATCCCTTGCTAAAACCTCTCTTGTTGATTTCAAGCCTACTGACGAGCCATGCGTAAATCCTATGACCGCCCTAAAAATTAAAAATCTCAGAACAGGCGCAGTAGAATGCTTTTCGGCTGAGCAGGGATGGGAAAAGGTTAATGTATGGGCTGGGAAAAACGAGCTTCGTGTTGCTTTTGAATTTCCTCGCTCATTGCCAATTCGAGTAATTATTACCGCAAGAGCTTATCGTAAGGATGAAATTACCTTTGGCTTGCAGGTTATAAACGATTCGCCTGATTACACAGTGTTGGCAGCGTCAGTTCCTTCAATTTCCTTCGTTGGATACGAAAAGCCGAATTTGTTAATAGCACAAGCCAGCGGTCAGCTTTTTGATAACGCTTACGAAAAAGAGGTGCATTGGAACTCCCATTATCCTAACGGATTCGGTTGCG
>CALDQE010000024.1 GCA_937911295.1 uncultured Verrucomicrobiota bacterium | reverse complement strand
AAATCTTGCTCTCCTGTCGCCAATGTCCCCTATGTCCTCAATGTCCCCACCTAAACTTGAGAGCAATATATATGTGTGCTTAACTGGGGTGTAGGACGTGGCGTCCTACAGAATTAGTGAATAGTGAATAATGAATAATGAATAGATCAGGTAAAAAAATATATAATAGGGCAGCATGGCGTCCCCGCCTTGCTGAAATTTAAATATTTCCACCGCATATATTGCCTTGCACGCACGCATTGCGTGAAAATCTTAATCTATTTGACGATTAGACGTTAGACGATTGAATAGGCTTTTTAGCGCTTAGGGGACAATGGGGACACAGGAGACCTTGGGGACAAATTTATTTATCCTGAACTAAACCGAATCTATTCGTTATTCACTATTACCTATTCACTAATCTTTTACCGCATATATTGCTTCGCAATGCTTCATATGCCGTAGGCATACTTCATAAAATTAGTTTTAGCAATTGACAATCTAAAAATGTAGATGCTAAAATGAAAGAAAATTTTGTATATTTTTTTATAATTATGAGGTAAAAAATGAAAATAAAAAACTTTGTAAAAATATCAGCTTTTGCGATTCTTGTATTTTCAATGCTAGGATGTGGCAAAGAAGAAGAGAAAGCAGAAGCAGAGCATATAACACGAGAGAAAATCGTGATAGATTTAATAGAAAGTATGGTTAAAATACCAGATAGTGCCGAGCATAAAGGGTTGTATTTTGGCAAATATGAGGTAACTCAGGAGCAGTGGCAAGAAATCATGGGAAATAATCCATCGTATTTCAAAGGCGATTTATCTCGTCCTGTAGAGCACGTTTCTTGGTTTGACTGTCAGGAGTTTATTAAGAAACTTAATGCACGTACAGAAGTAAAGTCAGCAGGCATTACATTTAGACTTCCAACAGAGGAAGAGTGGGAGTATGCTTGCCGAGCAGGAAGTACTGGTAAATATGGTTTGCTAGCAGATGGGCGAGAAGGCACGTTAGACGAGATGGGCTGGTATGATGATAATTCTGGTAAGACACATCCAGTAGGGCAGAAGAAGCCAAACGCATGGGGCTTGTATGATATGCATGGTAATGTGTGGGAGAGGACTGCGTCGGCTAATGGTTCTCCCCGTTTTCTCCGTGGTGGTTCCTACAGATATGGTGCGTCTGGCTGCGAGTCGGATGACGTGCACGGCTGGCTCTATCCCGAAGACAGTTCCGACCTCGGCTTTCGCCTCGTCGCCTCTAGGACAGAAACATCCGTAAAGGAGACAATAGAAACCAAAACATCCGTAACGGAGATAATAGAAACCATGGTTCAAATACCAAGGGAAGATTATCTTATGGGAAAATATGAGGTAACACAAGCACAGTGGCAATTAATTATGGGTGAAAATCCTTCACGTTTTACTGGCGATTCATCTCGCCCAGTGGAGTGTGTTTCTTGGAATGATTGCCAAGAGTTTATTAAGAAACTTAACGCACGTTCAGAAGTAAAGAAAGCTGGGCTAACCTTCTCCCTACCAACCCATGAGCAATGGGAGTATGCATGTCGAGCAGGAAGTACTGGTAAATATGGGTTGCTAGCAGATGGGCGTGAGGGTACACTAGATGAGATGGGCTGGTATATAGATAATTCAGGAGGCGAAACGCATCCAGTAGGTCAAAAGAAGCCAAATGCGTGGGGCTTATACGATATGCATGGTAATGTGTGGGAGTGGACTGCGTCGTTTGAAGGTTTTTCCAATTTTAACCGTGGTGGTAGCTACTATGATGGTGCGTCTTACTGCGGGTCGGGTTGCAGGGACTGGAACTATCCCGATAACAGGAGCTACGGCCTCGGCTTCCGCCTCGTCGCCTCTTGGACAGTTTATTAACTGAGCTAAAAGAAAAGAGGAGGCGTAGCAAGCGGTGCAAATAAAAAGCACCGCAAGCAAGCCTCCGAAAAATGTTTTTCAACCCGCTTTAAGGGTTGAAAAACCAATTTTTTTTACATAGACATCTATTAGTCTAATAGTTTAATGTCCAAATAAATTAAGGGTTTTCACGCTCGCGTTAGCGTGAAAGCTCTTTTTCTATAAAGACGTTAGATGATTGTCCAGACAGTTTAGCGCTTAGGGGACAATGGGGACACAGGAGACCTTTAGGACAAATTTATTTAAGCGCTAGAAAATCTTGCTCTCCCGTCGCCAATGTCCCCTATGTCCTCATTGTCCCCATCTAAACTTGAGAGCAATATATATGTGTGCTTAACTGGGGCGATAAAGCTTGCCTGCGTTTCCATAATATTTTTAGGATTTTATTGAGGTTTTTTTGTTTAAATGCTATAATTTAGCAAATTTTAACAATTACAGGTGTTTTATGTGTGAAGCCATAATTAAGAAGATAAATGAATTAAAAAAAGAACGTAATGCAGTAATTCTTGCTCATAATTATGTTGCATCAGAGCTGCAAGATATAGCTGATGTCTTAGGTGACTCGTTGCAGCTAAGTATTGAAGCATCTAAGCTTGGAGCTCCTGTAATTGTTTTTTGTGGCGTTTCTTTTATGGCAGAAACAGCTAAAATACTTTCTCCTAATTCTAAAGTCCTCCTGCCTGTTAGGGATGCTGGCTGCCCAATGGCTGATATGGCAACTGGTGAAGCTGTGGCAGAGTATCGCCGCACTCATCCCGACCATGTGCTTGTGGCTTATGTTAATTCTACTGCAGCAGTGAAGGCAGAGGTGGATATTTGCTGCACAAGTGCAAATGCAGAAAGAATTGTTGCATCTATCCCTCGTGATAAAAAAATTATGTTCCTTCCAGATCGTAATCTGGGAAGGAATGTCGCAAAAGCCCTAAATAGAGAAATGGAGTTTTGGCCAGGCTATTGTCCTATTCATAATGCCATTACAGTGGCAGATGTTGAATCAATAAAACAAGAAAATCCGGGTTTGGAATTCCTTGTTCACCCAGAATGCACCCCTGAGGTGGTAGCATTGGCTGATAAAGCATTAAGCACTGGCGGAATGCTCAAATATATTCGTGAAAGCGAAAAACCTGGCTTTATTGTCGGCACAGAATGTGGTATTATGCACCGCTTACAAATTGAAAATCCGAATAAGATTTTAATTCCATTCAAGCCTACTCCTACATGTGTAGATATGAAAAAGCTTTCACTTGCTGATGTTCTTGCTTGTTTGGAAGCTCCAATAGAAAATAATCCATTTGAGGTTATCCTCGATGAGGAGCTTATGAATAAGGCTCGCAAGCCAATTCAGCGTATGCTAGAATTTAAATAATTTGGAGTGGCATCAGAGATGCAACAACCAAAAATATTGCTAGTCACTCCACCAATGGTGCAAATAAATTCCCCGTATGCTGCCACACCAGTGCTAGCTGGTTTTTTGAAGCAAAAGGGGTATGCTGTTTCACAGCTAGATTTATCAGCTCAATTAGCTTCGGAAATTTTTTCTTCTAAGCAAATAAAAGCAATGCTAGGGAAGGTTAAGAAGTCAAAGCAACTTAGGAAAAGCGAGGTTGGTGAATTTTTCCTTTCTTATTATGAGGATTATTTTGAGACTATTGATGCTGCTGTTGATTTTTTGAAAGGCAATGCACCAGAACTAACAAAATACTTTTTAAAGCGTGATTCTCTTCCAGAAGGAATAAATTTTTATAATTTTGAAGATGAATTAAAACGCGCTAAAAAGATACTCCCCAAAACGGAGCTTGCAAGGATGAGGGTGTCGCTTTTCCTTGATGATGTTGCAGAGCTCTTTCAGCAAATTCAAGACGAAAGCTTTCAGATTTCACGCTATGCAGAAAGCATTTCTGCAAATGCAATAAGTTTTGATGAATTATATGACCGCTGCATTTCTCATTCTAATTTAGCGAATGCCACATATACTGAGACAAAAGCTTTTGAACTGCTCAGTTCTCGTATCGATCAGTTTAATCCAACGCATATTGGGTTTACAATGCCTTTCCCAGGTACAGTCTCGATGGCATTAGTGTTGTCCGCATTATTGAAAAAGCACTATCCGTCAATAAAAGTAGTTATTGGAGGCGGATTTGTTAATTCAGAGCTTCGAGATATTACTGATCAACGCATTTTTGAATTTGTTGATTATATTTGTTATGATGAGGGCTTTGCTCCGTGGCAGGGTGTTCTTGGGGAGCATGCATTAGTACGAACTCGTACTCGCTCTGGCTATCACGATACAAGTGTCGCAGGAGGTGAGTCTAAAAAATACCACATTATAGAGCCAGATTATGAAGGAATAGATTTTGAACAATATATTCCGATGTATGAATCCGTAAATCCGATGCATAACCTGTGGTCGGATAGGGTATGGCTGAAGCTGCAATTGACAAATGGGTGCTATTGGCACAAGTGTGCCTTTTGTGATGTTGCTCTTGATTACATTGGTAACTTCTGCTGCTGTGATGCTAAGCAAGCTGCAGATGTGGTTGAGAATTTAGTTAAAAAAACAGGCAAGAAGGATTTTCATTTTACAGATGAAGCAATTCCTCCTGTACTTGCTCGAGAGCTTTCAAAGGAATTTATCTCAAGAGGGCTAGGAATAACGTGGTGGGGAAATATTCGCTTTGATAAAGGGTTTTCAGATGAGGTTTGTCAGCTAATGGTACAATCGGGGTGTGTGGCAGTGTCTGCTGGGCTTGAATGTGCTCAAGATCGACTTTTGAAGCTTATGAATAAAGGCATAACCCTCGAGAGTGCACGAGAGACATGTCGAGCTTTGAAGCAAGCAGGTATAATGGTTCATGCATATCTTATGTATGATTTTCCAACAGAGACATTAGAAGAGACCTTAGAGGCACTAACAAATGTCCGCGATATGTTTGCTAATGGATTATTAGATTCTGCTTTTTGGCATCGTTTTGCACTAACCGTACATAGCCCTATCGCAGCAAATCCCTCTGCATATGGGATAACGTTATGCGAGCAAGAGCATCCAGCACAAATATTTGCATTGAATGAGATTTCTTATGTTGAGCAGGAGAAGCCGTATATACAAAAATTAGGAGCAGCACTTAAGATAGCAACATATAATTATATGCAAAAAGTTGGCTTTGAATATCCAGCGGAATTTTTTTATAATGTATAAAAACAAAAAAAATCGGCAATTAAAAAACTGCCGATTTTTTTTTGCTTATTGAGCAGGAGCAGCTGCTGGCTTTTTGCGAGGAGGGAGTAATCCCATTTCGATTAGCTCATCTCTTGGGCGAAGGCGGATGTTTTGCAGCCCGAGATCCTTCTGCACAATCATAAAGATATTGCTATTTAATGGATGGAAGCCGTGTGATAGGCAATCATCCATTCCCTCTGGAGTTGTGGTATAACGCATGCAAGCTTCTCTTTCAACGCGATGACCTGCACCGATACAGTGCCCAAGCGTCTGGAATAAGCGTTTTCCCATGCGTAGGTTTGTTGTTGCTTCATCAGCATTACCTGCTTTTACCCAATTACTGTTCATCACTGCCCAATACTCATACGGTGCAGAAATAATTGCAGGAGCATCTTCATCTTCGGTAATAATTAGGATAATCTTTGCATTTTTGTCTGCTTTAGCTTTTTGTGAAAGGGCAAATGCACGAGCATCGGTGCCAAATTCATCAGAGGTATTTGCAATTTTCACATTGACATTAAGCTGCTTTTGGAAGTGAGCACGCTCTTCTTCAAGCCAGGCTGGGTCAACAGCATTGTTGTGATTGATAATAAGAAGATGAGATTCAGGAATGATATATGCCTCAGGAGGGAATTTTGGAGCACGACTGCGTCCAGGTTTTAGAGGTTTTTGCTGCTTTGCTACTTCATTTGGAGCAGCTGGAGGAGGAATCTCTACAGCAGTGGCTTCAATCACAATGCCACAAATTATACATACTAAGCTTAGAAGGGTAGTTGTTTTTTTCATATCATTCTCCAATTTATTTTAAATTTTGATTTGTTGAATATTAAATAAGCAGAATTACGCTAATTTGGCGTTCTTCTGCTTATTTAATATTATGAGACTAGTCTTCGGTAGAAGCGTCAGGCTCATCTGTATTGCTTATGCTTTCTGCTTGCTCCAACTGATTGAGCAGGTTGAGGACATTATCCCCTTTCTCAATAGATAGCGTTTGCTTAAAAAATAGCTTTGGTGTATATTTTAGTGAGACCTTATCCGCGATTACCTTTTGGAAATCTACACGATGGCGGCGTAGCCATTTCATAAGAGCCTCAGAATCAATATTACCAGTTGGCATTAGTGATACATAGACAGAAGCAGAGCGTAAATCTCTTGAGAGCTCAACACTTACAAAAGAGATTGCTCCGGTGTCCGTTGGGTCGCCCAATCCAATGTGGTATATGGAAAGGGCGAGCTCACGGCGAATCATTTCACTTACGCGTGCAATGCGATCTACATTACCCATAGGTGAGGCCTCTCTTTGTTAAAGGACCTTAGGAAGCTCCTCGTAGGTGAAGCATTCAATAACATCACCCTCGCGGAATTCCTCATAGTTAGAAAGAAGAATACCACATTCCATTGCTTGGCGGACCTCTTTGACTTCATCCTTGAAGTGACGGATTGTCTTAATATCGCCAGTGTGGATAACCTTCTTATTTCTCAAAACGCGAGCCTTACCAGTGACACTGATAACACCATCAGTTACTAAGCTACCTGCTGCAACACCAATGCGGTTAAGCTCGAATATTTGCTTGATTTGTGCATGTCCAATAACAACCTCTTTATGTTCAACAGGAAGAAGATTTAGCATTTCCTGTTTAACATAATCAAGGAGCTCATAGATGATGCGGAAGGTCTTAACGGTTACACCATAGTGGCGAGCCTCAGAAAGAACGCCAGCCTCTGGTGAAACACCGAAGCCAATGATAATAGCGGCACCATTGCCAGCATTTTGGACATCGTTAGATGTAATTGCACCTGTTCCGCTATGTAGGATATTGCAAGAAACCTTTTCGCTCTTGATTTCAGCAATAGAAGCCTCAATTGCTTCTACTGAGCCTTGAACATCAGCACGCAAGATAATTGTGAGCTGAAGCTTTTCTGCATCGGTAATCTTCTTGAAGATATCGTCAATGGAGCGTGCATGAGAAACAGCACCGAGGCTTTCAAGCTTCTTCTGCTCGGCATATTGTTCAGCAAGCTCTTTTGCACGTTTTTCATTAGGAAGAACGCGGAATTCTGCACCAGCCTCTGGTACACCAGACAATCCCATAACGGTTGCTGCACGAGAAGGTCCGATGGATTTTAGGCGTTTGCCAGTGCTTTCTGTCAGTGCACGTATTTTTCCATAGAATTCACCGCAAAGCATAATATCGCCAACATTCAATGTACCACCAGTAACGAGGACACTAGCCATTGGACCGCTACCTGGTTGCATTTGGGCTTCAACAACAGTACCATTTGCACGACGATCTGGGTTTGCACGGAGCTCAAGCATTTCTGCCTGGAGTAGAATCATCTCAAGAAGGTGATCTACGCCTTCGCCAGTACGTGCACTTACCTTACATACGATTGTATCGCCACCCCAATCCTCAGGGGTTAGACCTTCTGCTGCAAGCTGTTGGTAGATTAAATCAGGATTTGCTGTTGGAAGATCACACTTATTGATAGCAACCATAATTGTAACATTTGAGTTGCGAGCGTGTTTAATAGCTTCCTTAGTCTGTGGCATAATACCATCATCAGCAGCAATAATAATTACAGCGATATCAGTTAGGTTTGCACCACGAGCACGCATAGCAGAGAATGCTGCGTGACCAGGCGTATCAAGGAATGTGATAGGCTCATCATTTATCTCAATAGTATAAGCATTGATGTGTTGAGTGATGCCACCAGCCTCGCCAGCTGCAACCTTTGCCTTGCGGATAAAGTCCATTAGAGATGTCTTACCATGGTCAACGTGACCAAGGAATGTTACTACAGGTGGACGTGGCTTGAGCTGTTCAATTGTATCCTCTGGAATTTCATCATCAGCAGATTTATCCTTTTGAATTGGGCGATTCTCTGCAGAACGGCGGCTCTTCTCAACCTCAACAGTAAAGCCAAATTCCTTAGCAAGCTCAATTGCGACCTCTTTATCAACGGCTTGGTTGATAGAAGCGAAGATGCCCTTTTTCATAAGGGAAGCGATAATGATGTTTGGTCGCTGGTCAAGCTTTGTTGAAATATCCTTTACGAGCATAGGTCCGTGAATGCGGAAGATTTTTGCTGCGATATCTGCTGCAGCTGGATCTAGAGCAGCATCAACGGCATTTGCTGCAGGAGCTGCCTCATGCTTTTTGCCATGCTTGTCTTTCTGCTTGTCCTTGCCAAAACGGTCATTTTTGTTAAAGCTTTGAGATTCATTGCCACGAGTGCGGTCATTTTTGCCACCGCCTTGCTTCATGCCACCATTGCGTGAGTGCTTACGGAATAGCTCGTCCTCTTCATCCTCATCATCTGGGTGGAAGCTACGAGATGGCTTTTTCTTGTCTTTGTTAGGCTTATCAACATCCTTGTTAAATTTAGGACTTGCTGGCTTCTCTTTTGCAGGAGCCGCAGCAGCTGTTGCTGGCTTGGCTTGCTTTTCTGCAGGCTTTTCCTTTGCTTTTTCAGGTGCAGCAGGCTTTTCTTTTTGCTCTGCTTTTGTTGGGGCTGTTTGCACAGGACGCTCAGGTAGAGCGTGCTTATTGCGTTGCTCAGTAATTTTTTCCTGAACACGCTTTGCTGTTTCTGCGGCCTTTGCAGCAGCCTCTTCTGCTGCTTTGGCTTTCGCTAGCTTTTCTGCCTTTGCTTTTTCAGCAGCTGCCTTTGCTGCTTCATATTCTGCAGCAGAGCCATCGCGTAATGCCTTCATTTTTTTAGCACGTTCAATAGCCTCATTAAGCTTTGTGGTTTCTGCTTCCAATTGCTTTTTCTGGGCTGCTGTTGCCTTGCTTTTTTTCGCAGCAGCACGCTCTGAACTTTTCTTCTCTTCGTCTGCACGCTCAACAGCAGAACGCTGTTTGTAACCAGAACGTATTGTAGCAGCATCCTCATCTTCTACTTTTGAAACATATGAGGTAATATCAACACCCAATCCCTGGGCTTGTGTCAATAGCTCCTTTGCGGAGGTATTGAGCTCTTTAGCTAATTCAAAAAGTCTCATTATTCACCCTCTATTATATCTGAAGCCTCGTCCTCAATATCTTCTTCCTCGTTTTCAATAATTTTATTCCAAACGCGGCTAGGTAGCTCTGGGTCATCAGCAATGCTTTCTGGAATAAAAGAATTGATGAAGCTCTCAAGCCCACCATGATTTGCAAAGCTTGTGATTATGTCTGTTGAAATAAATCCGTTATGGATAAGTACTTCTGCATCATTTTGTGAAATACCTACTTGCTCAACAAAGAATTTAATTGCATTTGCTGTGTTTTCTTCAAAAGAGCGAACAGCAGCTGGCTTGTCCTTCTCAATAGTAATTCTCCATCTTTGACCAGGGAACTGGAAGTCTGCTAATAATTTAGCTGCAAGCTCAATATTGTCGCCCTCTTTGCCAATTGCTGAGGTCTTCTTGCTTGGATCAACGCGGACAATTAGCGTATTATAATCTGATTCAGAAACCTCGACAGATAATACACTAGCTGGACTTAATGCTTTTTCTGCAAACTTTAGTAGGTCTGCATTCCATTCAATAATGTCAACCTTTTCGTGCTGCTTAGCATCATAGTTGATTCTGCTTAAAATACCTTTAATGCGAGTTCCATGAGAACCAATGCAGGAGCCAACAGGATCAACCTCTGAATTTGATGTGCGACGTACAGCAACCTTTGTGCGGCGACCTGGAATACGTGCAATCTTTACAATTTCGATTGAGCCATCCTTAATTTCTGTAACCTCGCTGGCAAAAACTGCTTTGATAAAGCAATCATCTACTCGGGTTAGACGAATGCCAGGAATATTCTGCTGCTGAGAAATCTTTTTTTCAAAGGCCTCTAGCTTGCGAGCATCTGGTTTCTTCCCATTGCGGTATAGGATGTTTTGCTTCATTTCTTCTTCTGTTTCATTTATACCAGCAATGCAGGCAAAAATTATGCTTCCGTTGCTATAAACATCGGAAGAAGGGTAGTCTTCTTTAAATAGGATTGCTTCTGTGTCTTCGATTGTGCAGATATAATCCTTACTGCGAGAAAGCTGCTTAATCGTAACAGGTACGATTTCTCCAACACGATTACGAAAACGCTCTGCAATTGTTGCTTTTTCATCTTCGCGAAGCTTACGTAGTAGCTCTTGTCTGAAAATTTGTACGCTTTGGCGATTTAGTGCTGTATCAGGGATTGGAACCCAAATCTCATCACCTTCGTTAGCATCTTCATATCCAGAGATTTTTCTTGCCTCTTCTACCTTTAGGAAGCCAGTTCCTAATGTTGTGTTACTTACACAAACAAGCTTTTCTGCAGCAATTTTCTTGCCGTTTTTAATCTCAATGCGAGTAGGGATGTTGCCAATAGATTTACGTAAAGCGATAGAATATGCTCCTTTAATTGCTGCAAGTAAATCCGCTCTAGAAATGCCTCTGCTAGATTCAAGAGTATTAATGATTGTCAATAAGTCTAGTTCTGCTGCCATAAGTACCTCCGTATGTGAAAAATAATTGTGACCAAAAATAAAAGAAGCGGAAATCCTCTCATTGCTAAAAAGACTCCACCACTTGATTTGTTGTTATATTACTATATATTTAGTATTAAAGTCAATATGTAAAATTTGGAAAATTGATTTTATCGTGTATTTTGAGTTGATTTTTAATTGGTTGAGGGCAGAGCCTCAACCCTACGATAGCTTGAGGGCAGAGCCTCAACCCTACGATAATATAAATATATTGCTTTTACCATTGAGGGAGGTGGAGCCGCCCCGTGCTCATTGAACAGTGCTCTCTTTGTAATGGCAAAAGCCTGGCTCTGTCTCGCTTATAGCTCTGGAGCGATAGCACTTGTGTGCCCAGATGCTCTACTCACGAAGTATTTGTATAAAATAAATGTGTTGACTTATAGGCAGTGTTTGTGGCAAAATATTAGCAATTACAAGTTTAAATGTCATAAGGGTTTGCTCAAAAGGAGCATCACCCTAAATATTTTTTTATTATAACTTTTGGAGTTTCACTATCCATGTCAGCATTTGCAAATATTTGGAAAATTAAAGAGCTTAAATCAAGAATTTTATTTACACTTGGTTTAGTTGTGATTTGTCGTTTTATCTCTACAGTACCAACACCTGGTGTAGATATTGCACCAATTCAGCGTTTTGTTGAAAGTATGCGTGAGACAGGTGGTGGCTTTATGGGCTTGTTTGATATCTTCAGTGGTGGTGCTTTGGCACAATGCTCTGTTGGTATGCTAAGCATTTGGCCATACATTACTGCTTCAATTGTTATTCAGCTTATGACAGCAATTATACCTTCTCTTGAGAAGATGGCTCGTGAGGGTGATGTTGGTCGCCAGAAGTTAAATCAAACAACACGTTATTTAACATTGATAATTTGTGCAGTTCAGGCTTTCTTCCTTGCAACAATGCTTGAGAACCCACAAATGCTAGGTATTCCAGAGCAGATTGTTCTAATTCCAGGTTTTGGTTTCCGTATTTTGACTGTTATTACAGTTACAGCAGCAACTATGCTAACAATGTGGTTGGCAGAGCAGATTACTGAGCGTGGCATTGGTAATGGTACTTCAATCATTATTATGATTAACATTATTGCTGGTCTTCCTTCTGCTATTATGCAGTGTGCTAGCAAATTTTTCCCAACTGGTAATCAGCCAGCAGAATGGAATCTTTTCTATCTAGTATTTATTCTTGCATTGGCTTTCTTCGTATTTGCTGGTACAATTGCTCTAACTCAGGGTGTCCGCCGCATTCCAATTTGCACTGCACGCCGCTCAGTTGGTGGCCGTTCTGCTGTTGCAGGTACAAATACTTCATATATGCCACTACGTGTTAACTTCGGTGGTGTTATGCCTATTATCTTTGCTGGTCCTATCCTACAAGCATTTGGTTGGTTGTTGAGCAAGATAAAGATTGGCTTTATTGAGGACTTCGGTAAATCCTTGCTAGGTGGTCAAGATGCTGTGTTCCTTGTTATTTACTCAATTTTGATTGTGTTCTTCTCTTTCTTCTGGGTTGCAACACAGTTCCATGCAATTCGTATTGCTGATGATCTAAAGAATAGCCAAGGCTATATTCCTGGTATTCGCCCAGGTCAGCCAACAGCTGAATTCTTGGATATGACAATGACACGCGTAACCTTGATTGGTGCTATTGGTCTAGTAGTTATCGCTGTTCTACCACAAATCCTACAGCAGTGGACAAATATTCCTGTTGGTATGGCTCGCTATTTAGGTGGTACTTCATTGTTGATTATTGTCGGTGTCGCTCTTGATGTAATGCGCCAGATTGAAGCATATCTCGTAATGCAAAATTACGATGGCTTCTTGAAGCATGGTAAGCTACGCGGTCGCCGCTAACAATTAAAAAAAAGGCTGAGGTGAAAACCCCAGCCTTTTTTATTTGCAATGCCACTCGCCTAAATGAGTGCAATGAGACCATAATTGCAGTTCGTTGCTTTTGGCTTCTGCTCCTAATCTTCCGGAATTTAGGTTGGCTTTATTCTGTCCATCTAATAATGGTTGGCTCTAAAGGCTTAAATGCGTGCTTGAAGCTGATGACACCGGGCTGAGCCTTACTAACAGTGTATTTGAGCGCTTCCCATCTACCATTAGGCAATAATAACTCTGCTTTTCTAGGCCGCTTTGCTATATGTACTGAAAAATTGCTGTAGGTGCCTGATGTAAGATTTAAGCCAAATAAAACCTTTGTTTTATTGGGTAATTCTCCTGTTTGTATCAAAACATTGCCATATTCTGCAAAGGTTCCATCTGGAAGTGCCCCAGTTAACCATTTAATTGCCTCAAAGATAAAGCTTCTGCGTGTAAGACGGAATTTTTTATAATATGGCTCCATTGGACTCCAACCAACAACACAGACCCTGCCACCAAGCCGGTTTTTATAAAAGGTCATTCCTGGAGAAATAGTCTTTGGAGTTGTATCTACTGCACCTCTGAAATATTTAAACTCTGTAATAATCTTTGTGCTCTTAGATGTAGGTGTTAGGTGTGCCATTGATTCCTCCCACATCAAGTTCATTCGTAAATTATTGTCGGATACGAAATCTTCTCGCGTAAAGAAAAAGTCGCTATCTCCATTGTCTGCTTTTACACCCATAAGAGAAGAAAAACCACGAGCAGTTAATATTTTTGCTGCACCAGAATCTATTAAGACAGGATGAGAAAGGACCCTTTTAATGTCATAATCAGACATAAGCTCAACATCACACCCACAAAGTGCATAAAGCTGCTTCTCTTTGGAAGGTTTTGACCATAAAATAGGAAGACCCAATGGCCCAAGTAGAGCATCTAACCAGTCTGCACAATAGAGCCAACCCCCGGCTTTTTCTGAGTTGTACGCCAATGCTCCTATTGGATAAAGAGGAGCTGCAATGCCAGTGCGCTTTATGCTTTGGGCAATGCTAAGTAACTCATGATGCATTCCACTACGCTTTAGAAGTGTGCTCTCAAATTGTCTTTGAGACTTTCTGTCAATAGGGGTCTCAAATTCCGCCATCCACATTTTCGCTCCGCCTATTCCAGCCCATAGCCCTAATGCGATTTGTGCACCAAACATTTGGGCATTTGTCCCCCACGCATTTTGTGGGAAGGTATCTGCTTCATTAAGAATATCCGTAATACTAGGAGAAAGAATGTTTAGCATTCGATAGGTTTTTCTAGTGACTCCATAAAATGCTGTAGGTGGCTTGCAGCCATATATCCCATTACCTATGCGAATAAAAGGCTTGGTTTTGGGGCCAGCTAGTGCCTTTGCGATGATGTGTCCAAAGCCATAATTGACTCCAACACAGATGCCACACCTAAGCTCTGGGTTTCTTCGGTTAATTGTTTTACGAATTAACTTAGCTAATGGCAGCACAGATTCAGCTCTTGCTTTTGATATTTTCGCTACCTCGGCATCGTTCCAAGGTCTTGTTCTTACAATGCTCCTAATTTCATCTCCAGTATAGGATGTACCAAGTGCCTTGTTGTAAAGATCAATGTGTAGAGGGCAATAGCATTCCCAATCTCTTGGACCAAAATCATCGTCAATCAATAGAAAATCTGGTCCTTTCGCTACAATTGAATCAACCACCTCTTCAACATAACCTTGAAAATCCTTATCTAAAGCACAAAAGCGCGAGGTGTTTTTTCCATCGGATAGGACAATGGTTTGCCATCGCTCCTCTGTTAGGGGAATTTTTCCATTCCATCCGTGCCCAGAGTGGCTCTGAATAAGAACTCCAAGCTCAATGTCTAGCTTTTCCTTTTTTACACCAGCTTTTATTTTTTCAAAAACCTCACATAAGGGTGCAATTAAATCGCGTGCCGGTGTTGTTTGAGGATGAAAAGAGAGTGAAGTAGCAAATTTTTTTATTCCGAGAGCTTTTGCCTGTCTGGAAATTTCCGCAACAGAAAAATCAATTCGGTCTGGAAAAATTTGGACAATATTGATATAGTCTGCCGGCACAGCCGGAAATGTTGTTGGGTGTGTTTTTCTTGCCATAAATAAGGTTTGTTTTTTTAGAGGCTAGACTTATAGCTTAACTATTTTAAATAAGTAAGTGCTTTGCCGTGGCATTGTGATATATGTGGAGAATTCGGTTGAAGTAAATATTTCTTCGCGAACAATTTCAGCATTGTGGTCTTCATCAAGAAGATAATATTCAAGCTTTACCTTGCCTGGATTTTCAACATTCTTAAATGTTACCTTTACATTCTTAGATGGTGCAGTGTCATCATTTGTAAAGTAAGTAAGCATTGTATTTTGTTCATCACCCTTTGCTGCACAAGCCCAGAGGTCACTGCTATTGTGTTGAACATCAACGCTAGTCTTTTGAGTATAGAGTTGGTTAAACATATAGAATGGGTAATACCCCTTTAGACATTTGCAGACAATATCACTATTAAACATTCCATTCATTGCACATGGACGAGCATCATAATACATAAGCATATCAAGCTCTTCCTGCTGTGACATTGCCATTACCGCAGCAATAAAGGCTGCTCCTTTAATTTTTTTCATTTGCTCCAGGGAGTATACCCAATCATCGCCAACCCAGCCATGGACATAATTCCATTCATTCAAGATGTTTTCGCAATTGGTTAGCCCATATCGGTTAAGCATCCCTTTCATATTTCTAATGCGCTCTTGGATGGATAAGACGTTATTTGCATATACATGCCAGCTAAAGAAATCAGGCTTTACATCACCAAGGCTTTTGAAGAAATTGTTTAACCAATCGCAATCTTTAGAGATAGCAGCTGCTGGACCGCCGATTTTTAAATGAGGGAATTTTTCTTTGAGGTGGGTTAGTGTTATATTGAATAGCTCATAAAATTCCTTTGCTGTGCCACCCCAACAGCGCTTATGCGGGGAATCATCTGAGTCAAGATCTGCTTCATTCCAAATTTCCCAATATTGAATATCATAGTGGAAGCCATTAGCCCAACCTTCGGTGTAGTGTCGAATGATGTGTTCACAAATGATAGCCCATTTTTTGAAGTCTTTAGGTGGCAGTGTATTGTACTTTTTTCCCCAATGTTCAATTTTCGAGCCTAATCTATAGAAGGTTTTTGTGCCAGCAAATTCTGTTACCTTGATATATTCATCGGTAAGAGTAAAATCATAAGATTCTGGGTTGTAAGGGTCGTTATCGAAATTGCGAAAAATAAAATTAACGTCAACAATATGCTCACCACCATAGTTTGCATAGAATGCAGCATCATGGTTTCGTGCAAAAGGAATGCCTGCCTTTTGGTAATATTCCATATTTGTGACACGTTGATCAGAAGCAAATTTGTAAACAGGGCCATTGTTTACCGCGTGCATTGGCTTTATTTTCCCATTATTTTTTGAAAAATCAACAATGATATCAGACATAATAATCCTTTTATAGAAGTTAAATAGGTTTTTTAAAAATTATATTATAAATTCAAAGACGAGTTCAAGAAAAACTTGGGATAAGCTTGGCTTTTCCCGTGGTGTTTTGTTCAGGATGACACCGCAGTTCTACGCGACAGCATCTTTAAACAATTTCTCGCTGTCTAACGTCGCGTTGCTTGTTGCTTTCGCTTAACGCGGAGTACGGAGGACAAGGGAGAATTGTGCAAGCAATAATAACCCCAGCACCTCTCCGTGCCTCCGTTCTCTTTATCCTCCGTGTTTCGCCGAAGGCATTGGCGGTAGCTTGAAATTTGTCTCGCTATCTAACGTCTACCGTCAACCAGGTCACGTCTATTGTCTCTAGTCTCATGTCAAGGGTTGCGTGTCAA
>CALDQE010000023.1 GCA_937911295.1 uncultured Verrucomicrobiota bacterium | reverse complement strand
ATCCTGTTTTACTGCACGAATGTGCATACACGAATGACTTAATCAGACAAATGCTGTTACAACCACATCTCACCCCCGAAACACCAACCAATCCTCCCAATCTCCCCGTAAACATTGCAGGCAACTAGTCCCAGGTCACAGGACAATATATTTGACTTTTTTTCAAAAAAAACTTGATTGTGAAGTCTATTTGTGCAATAATTAACGACATCAAATTTCAATTAGGAATTCTGTTATGTGTGAAGCAAATATTATCAACAACGAAACAAGTGCAGTACTAGATTGTGAATCTAGCACTTCAAGTGTTGTTGTCGCTTCTATACTAGAGAATAAGACCGCTCGATCATTTTTTGACCGTGCGGTTTCTTTTTTTGGACTTGATCGATTTAGTAAGTATTTTTACTTTTATTTTTACTTTTACTTTACAAGCAACGGCTTCGTTACTCTGTAATCCTAGTTAGGTACAATAATTTCAATAATTTTTAGGAGAAAGGACGAAGCCGGTTATAAAAATAATCGGTCATAGTCATGTTTATGCAAAACAAATCAAATTTCAATAGCTTCGGTGTTATAGGTCTGGGTCTTATCGGAGGCTCACTCGTTAAGGCTTTACATAAAGCTTGCCCCAATGCAACAATTCAGGTTGCAGATGTAAATCCATTGGCTGTAAATGCTGCTTTATCCGATGGTGTGGCTACAAGTGGTGTTGACATAAATACACTTGATTTTCACAATTGTGAGGTGCTTTTCATTTGTACACCTCCTCGTGTTACTTGCGAAATTCTCTCAAGAATAGATCCAGAATGCTTCGGAATTATTACAGATGTTGCATCTGTTAAGGCACCAATTATGGCAGCAGCTGCAGGGCTAACCAATTTTGTGGGTGGTCACCCAATGGCTGGCTCAGAAGGCTCTGGCTATTATTCTTCTGAAATTGGACTATTTAATAAATCACGCTATGTACTTTGTGTGCCTGAAAATTGCACTGTGCCTGGAAGTATGCTTGCAATGCTTTCTACCTTGATTCGTTCTCTTGGGGCAGAGGTGATTTTTATGGATGCGATAGAGCATGATCGCAGAGTCGCAATGATTTCTCATCTTCCTCATGTGGCAGCGTTTGCTCTTTCTGAAATTGTTGCTGGCACAAACGATATTGCAATGAAGCAGCTTATTGGTGGTGGCTTCAAGGATACCACGCGAATTGCAGCATCTTCTCCTAGCCTGTGGACAGATATTTTTTCAGAATCAAGTGAGCTAATTCCTTCGCTTGAGCAATATATAAAATATTTGGAGGAATATTTGGCTCTTTTAAAAGAGTGTCAGCTTGATGGAATTAAGGCTCGTCTTACTCAGGCATCAGATTTTCGTAGGTCTATTCCTGAGGGCTTGCGGGCAAAGAGCCATGCAGAAGCTTTGGAGGCAACAAAATGAAGCATTTTGGTTTAATAGGTCATCCATTAGGGCATAGCCTTTCTCCTCAAATCCATACTGCAATAATGCAGGAGATAGGCCTTGAGGGTGATTATAAGCTCTATGATATTGCTCCTGAGGATATGCCAAAGGTTGTTCCTGAGCTGTTGGCAACGCTTGATGGCTTTAATTGCACAATTCCTCATAAGAATGCTATTGTCCCATATTTGGATAGCATTGCTGAAAGTGCTAAGCGTTGCACTTGCGTGAATACCGTTTACAAAGGTGTTGGATATAACACAGATATTTTGGGTTTTGGTGCATACGGGATAGTATTTAAAGGGAAGCGTGTGCTTGTGCTTGGTAGTGGGGGTACTTGCCGCATGATGCTATCAGCTGCACTAGTTGGCGGTGCTTCTGATGTGGTTGTTGCTGCAAGAAATTCTTCAACAGCCCTTGAGATGATTGCTAGTGTTGTGGAGGCAGTTCGTGGCAGTGTGTCAGAAGCTGTTACTCCTAAATATAGCGGGGAATTGCCACCAGCGGGCTTTGAGCCAGATGTTATTTTAAATGGTACACCAGTAGGTATGTTCCCTAAACCTCATGCAATTCCAGCAGGGGTGGAGAAGCTGCTTCGCCCTGGCGTGGTTGTGTTCGACCCAATTTATAACCCATTGCCAAGCAACCTGCTCATTAAGGCAGAGGAGAGCGGGGCAGAGGCTTATGCTGGTCTAAGAATGCTTGTGCGTCAGGCAATTGAAGCCCAGTGCATTTGGAATCCGGAGCTAGATATCAATGTGGCTCAGGTAGAAGCAAAGGTTTTGGCTCAAATTAAAGAAGCACAAAAGAATGTGTTCGGACGCCACATCGTGTTAACTGGTTTTATGGGGTCAGGCAAAAGTAGCGTTGGCAAGGACCTTGCCACAATGCTTGGTTTACGCTTTGTTGATTTAGATGCTGAAATAGAAGCACGTGAAGGACGCTCAATACCGGAGATTTTTGCTGCAGAAGGAGAGGCTGGCTTTAGAGAAATAGAGACCTCTGTGGCTCGAGATGTGCTTGCCTCTAAGGCTTTGGCTGTAATTGCCACTGGAGGAGGCTTCCCAATACAAGAGGCAAATCGTAAGCTAGTACGTGAGTGCTCACAAGCTGTAGTTGTGTATATTGATGTGTCGGTTGAGGAAGCTGCACGCCGTGTAGCTGGTGATCTACATCGCCCTCTAGCTCAGGATAAAGCTCGCTTTGAAGCTCTTTATAATACACGTAAGCCTATATATGAGGCATTTGCAGATTTTAAAATAACAACAAATTTAAATAATACGTCAACAGACATCGCTAAAGCATTAGCACGCCTTGTTGATAAATAATTACATAGGAAAAGGGAATATACCATGATATTAGTATTAAAACAAGGTACAAATAGGGAAGCAATCGATGTTTTGTGCGATTGGCTTACCACAAAATATAATGTAAAAACAAATCCAATTATTGGCTCTGAGGCAACTATTATTGGCTTGGTTGGCGATACCTCACATATTTCTGCTCAAGAAATTGAAATGCATGAGGAGATAGAGCGCATTGTTAAGGTGCAGGAGCCTTATAAGCGTGCGAACCGCAAGTTCCACCCAGATGATACTATTATCAAGGTAGGGCGCGAAGCAATCGGTGGGAAGAAGATAGTTGTTGCAGCGGGTCCTTGTGCAGTTGAGTCAGAGGAGCAGATTGCAGAGCTCGCTCAGATTGTTCGCGAGGCTGGAGCAACAATGCTTCGTGGTGGTGCCTTCAAGCCACGCACCTCTCCATACTCATTCCAGGGCTTGCGTGCAGAGGGCTTGCTATACTTGCGTAGAGCTCACTCCCTTACTGGGCTACCTGTTGTAACAGAAATTACAAACCCATCTCAGCTTGACTTGTTCTTGGATTATGCTGATGTTATTCAGGTTGGTGCACGCAATATGCAGAACTTCGAGCTATTGAAGGAGCTAGGTCGCATAGATAGACCAGTGCTTCTAAAGCGTGGCTTCTCAAATAGTATCAATGAGCTTCTAATGTCAGCAGAGTATATTATGTCAGAGGGTAACTCAAAGGTTATTCTTTGCGAGCGTGGTATCCGTACATTCGAAACATCTACTCGTAATACACTAGATATTAGTGCAATTCCGGTATTGAAGGCAAAGACACATCTACCTGTGATTGTGGATCCATCACATGCTGCAGGTCAGGCAAATCTTGTTGAGCCACTTGCAATGGCTGCAATTGCAGCAGGTGCTGATGGCTTGGAGATTGAGGTCCATCAGAATCCAAAGCTTGCTCTTTCCGATGGCCCACAGAGCCTAACTCCTGATGCATTCTCATCATTGATGAAAAAGCTCTCTGTTATCGCTCAAGCTTGTGGCAGAGAAATCTAATCATATATCAATTTCTAGCCAAATTGATGTGGCTGTGTACTCATTTTGTACTACGCAGCCACACCAATTAAATCAGTTTTAATAAACCCAAAGCGTTTACCATATATCCTTTATGAAAATAAATCTTAAAACAGCTAATAAGGTAACACAAATTTATGCAGAAGCAGGTGTCATTGAAAAGCTAGGCGAGCTTGCTGCTGAGCTTGTTAAGGGGCGTCGTGCAGCAATTGTCTCTGATAGTAATGTAGCACCACATTATCTGGAGCATATAAAGGAGATACTCGCTCAATCTGGCTTCACAACAGGTGCTGGGATTGTGGTGCCTGCTGGTGAGGCATCAAAGCAGCCAGATAAGCTGATAGAGCTTTGGGAAGAGTTTAATAAGCTTGGTATTACGCGAAAGGATGTAATCATTGCATTAGGTGGTGGCGTGGTAGGGGATTTGGCTGGCTTTGCAGCAGCCACCTATTTGCGTGGTTGTCCAATAATTCAAGTACCAACCTCGCTTCTTGCTATGGTTGATTCATCTATTGGAGGCAAGACAGGAATAGACTTGCCTTTTGGCAAGAATCTCGCAGGGGCATTTCATCAGCCAATCGCCGTTGTTACGGACTCTAATATGCTCAAGACATTGCCACAAAACCGCTATGTTGAGGGAATGGCTGAGGTTATTAAATATGGCTGCATAAGCGATGCAGAGCTTTTCCGTGGCTTGGAATGTGGCAGCGTGAGTGATGAAGCTTTTGTGGCACGGTCTATCGCCATTAAGGCTGGTGTTGTTGAGCGCGATGAATTTGACTTAGGGGAACGCATGCTCCTTAATTTTGGTCATACTGTTGGCCATGCGATAGAGAAAAATATGGGGTTTGGTGGAATTTCACATGGTGAGGCAGTTGCAATCGGCATGGTTGTTGCAGCAAAGCTCGGAGTGAAACTTGGTGTAACCAAAGAGTCTGTTCCAGAAAGGCTTATTGGTGTACTAGAACGCTATGGCTTGCCAACAACTACCTCGTACAAAGCCACTGAGCTTGCCTCAGCGATATGCTCTGACAAAAAGAATTTAGCAAATAAATTGCATTTTGTTCTTTTAGAAGACATAGGAAAGAGTGTATTATATCCAATTGAACCAGCTCGCCTTATCGATGAGCTAAGTACAATTCTAGGTTAAAAAATTGAGATTTTTGTTATGTCATTACATATACTTCCAACAAAGCTTTCTGGAACAGTGATTGTTCCACCATCTAAAAGCCTTATCCATAGAGGACTAATCTGCTCAGCACTTGCTGGAGGACAATGCTTTGTCCCTAAAAATCCGTCTGACGATATTAAGGCCACCCAGCGTTGCTTGCTGGGCTTGGCAAAGGGCGAGCCTTTGCTTGATTGTGGTGAGTCTGGGACAACACTTCGCCTAATGGTGCCTCTGGCGGCAGCACTCGGCTTGCCAATATGCTTTGGAGGCAGTGGAAGGCTCCCACAACGCCCAATGAAGGAGCTGGAGCAATGTCTATCGGAAAATGGTGTTGAGCTTGTAATGCCAGGTGTAGAGGGCGTTTATTTGCCTTTGCTTGTTAAAGGAAAGCTTAAGCCAGGAACATATAAAATTGCTGGTAATGTAAGCTCGCAATATATTTCAGGGCTTTTATTAGCCTTGCCACTGCTATCTGGTCCATCTGATATTGTGCTAACAACACCACTTGAGTCTGCTTCCTATGTAGAGCTTACACTTGATGTAATGCGTCATTTTGGTGTTGAGGTGGAGCGTACTGATACTGGCTTCCATGTGGCAGGGTCTAGCAGGTACACTGCCACAGCGCCATTTATTGCTGAGGCAGATTGCTCTCAAGCCGCGTTTTGGCAATTGGCAAATTATATTGGTAACGAGATTACAATTTCTAATTTACCACGCAATACAAGTCAAGGTGATGCTGTGTTTGGTGTAATCCTTGACCAAGCATATTGTGGGAAAGGAGAGCGCCATATTGATGCAAAGGATATTCCCGATATTGTTCCTGCCTTAGCTGCTGCAGCTATCTTTAGAAAGGGTGACACATATTTAGAAAATATTGGTCGCCTACGTCTTAAGGAAAGTGATAGAATAGAAAGCACCTGTAAGCTTCTTCGTGCTTTTAGTGTTGAGGTAGAAAGCACAGCTGATAGCATTATTGTTCATGGCACAGGTATGGATACCACACTAACACCACGAACAAAAATTGAAGGTTCAAATGATCATCGCATCGTAATGACCGCAGCAATACTTGCAACCCGTGCAGCACATGAGGTGATTCTTACAGATGAATTTGCAATCAATAAGTCATACCCAAATTTCTTTGAGGATTATGCAATATTTGGAGGAGTTCTTCAATGAGTTCAATTTATGGTAGGAACATAAAGGTTTCTCTTTTCGGTGAATCACATGGAGATGGCATCGGTGTTGTTATTGATGGGTTGCCCTCTGGTATCGCACTTGATATGGAGCAAATCGCAAAGCACATGAAGCGTCGAGCTCCTGGTAATGCACCGTGGGCAACTGCCCGTAAGGAGCCTGATGTACCTGAAATTCTTTCTGGTATTTACAATGGATTTACTACTGGGACACCACTTGCTGCTATTATCCGCAACACAAATACCCGCTCAGGAGATTATTCAAACCTTCTTAATCAGCCTCGTCCTGGTCATGCTGATTACACTGGTAAGCTTCGTTACGGAGGGTATAATGACCCACGTGGGGGAGGACATTTTTCTGGACGCATCACGGCACCATTAGCCTTTGCTGGTGCCGTTTGCTTGCAGGCTCTTGCTGCACGGGGAATTCGTATCCATGCACGCATTGTTGAGATTGCTGGTGTTAAAGACGCATTTGTGGGAGATGCAATGCACCCATTTTCTGTGGCTGATAAGCCTTTCCCTGTTGTTGATGATGTCCAGGGCGATGAAATGCAAAAGAAGATTGCTGAGGCTCACGCACATGGAGATTCTGTTGGCGGAGTGATTGAGTGCGTGGCTTCTGGAATGCCAGCTGGCATTGGTAATCCTTTCTTTGATACAGTTGAAGGATGCCTTGCTCAGATGATGTTTGCTATACCTGCTGTAAAGGGCGTAGAGTTTGGTAAAGGCTTTGATGTGGCAAGGTCATGTGGCTCAGAAAATAATGATTCGCTTGTATTTGTTGAAGGAAAGATTTCCCACAAGACCAATAATGCCGGTGGTGTTGAAGGTGGTATTACCAATGGAATGCCAATAGTAATGCGCTGTGCATTTAAGCCTACACCATCAATCTATACGACACAAGACACTGTAAATCTTGAGGCGAAGGAAAATGTTGAATTGCAGATAAATGGTCGCCATGACCCATGTATTGTCCCTCGTGCTGTGCCTGTTGTGGAGAGTGCTATGGCAATTGTCCTTCTTGATTTACTTCAATAATAATTTTATATAGGTGTGGCTTATGAAGATTTTATTAGTTAATGGACCAAATTTGAATATGCTGGGTAAACGCGATCCAAAGCAATACGGAAGCTTTACACTTGCCGATGTTGAGGCTCTTTTCACAACCCGTGCTGCAGAATTGGGCTTTGAGGCAGAGTGCTTCCAATCAAACCATGAGGGCGAAATAGTTCAAAAACTCCATGAAGCACGCGAGACCGCAGCAGGCATTGTCATAAATGCAGGTGCATTCACTCACTATAGCTATGCAATACGTGATGCGATTGATGTTACAGGACTTCCTGTAATGGAGGTGCATATCTCCAATATCCACGAGCGTGAGAGCTTCCGCCATACATCAGTAATTAGGGCTGTATGCGTTGGGCAAATCGCTGGCTTTGGAATTAAAAGCTACACAATGGGCTTGGAGCAGCTAGTAAATGATTTTATCCTAAAAAAAACACCAGTAGCAAAGCCCGCAGAGACAGAATCAAAAAATGACTCTCTTCAGCAATGCAGACATGACATCAATGAAATAGACTCCCAGTTAATTGAGTTATTTGCAAAACGCCTTCGAGTTTCAGAGCGTGTTGCAAAAGCCAAAGGTGAGAGTGGTGGGGCAATTTTTGATGCAGCACGAGAGAATATCGTTATTTCAAATGCACGAGGTAAGGTTAATATTCAGGATGGTGATGCTGTAGAAGCCTTTATGCGTACAATTATGCGTGTCTCTCGTGAACGTCAATACGATATGCTTTCATCTCAACGCAAAAATCAGAATGCGACAGCTATTCTTCCTGCTGTTGCAGATGGTTCATTGGATAATGTAAAGCGAGTTGCGTATGGAGGAAAGGTTGGGTCATATTCAGAAAAGGCTGCTCGAACCTTCTTCCCAGATGCAGTCTTAGAGCCGGCTTGGTCTTTTGCTGATGCATGTAATGCACTTACAGAACGCAAGGTTGATGCAGTGGTGCTGCCTTTGGCAAATACAACGGGTGGACCGGTTGATACAGTTTACCAACTATTGCAGCAGAAGCTATTTATTGCACGCTATGCTGATATTCCAGTTGAACATTGTGTGGCTGGGATTCCTGGTGCAAAAATTACGGATGTTAGATGCGTTGTAAGCCATCCTCAAGCATTGAGTCAATGCTCTAACCGAATTAGTTCTTCTGGATGGGAGCAGGAGAGTGTTGAAAATACAGCCTATGCTCCTAAATATATCTTAGAGAAGGGAGATATATCAGTTGCAGCAATTTGCTCTCGAACTGCAGCAGAGGAGGCTGGACTTGTGATACTTGAGGAAAATGCTTGCAATACCACATGTAATCAAACACGCTTTATTGTGGTAACACGTGAGCTGATTGTAACCCCTGATGCGTCTCGATTAAGCATTATTATGCAGCTCCCACATAGGCATGGTTCATTGTCCTCAACACTTGATGTATTCACAGATAAAGGCTTGAACCTTGCATCAATTTGCTCTCAACCAGTACCTGACAAGCCTTGGGAATATGCATTCTTTGTTGATATTGATGCACCAGCATTAGATAGTGCAGCAATTTGTGCATTGTGTCAGCTCTCATACGAGCTGCCTCGCTTGCAAATTATGGGGTGGTATGGTTCTACAACAAAGTGATAGCTTTTAGCTGCAATTCTAGGGCAGATTATATCCTTAGATTAAAGAAGTTTGGTGAGGTTTAGCCTGTAGCAAGTATAAATGTAAAACGCTCCAAGCTTGGACTAGGTTTCGATGAATGTGCTTTTCACATATTGGAAGCCTACTGACCTAATAAATATGTCAATAGGTGAAACAATGACCATAGCATTCGGTGGCTTCAAAAAGCTACCAAAGCTTATTGATTCAATGAAAGGTACAATTTACGCCCTGCCAGAAGAAATGGTAGAGTGGAAGAGCGAAATTGTATTCCATCTAAATCATATCCCATTGCACGACTATCCTCTTTTCCTTCTCTTCGAAAGGGAAAAATAAAAATTAGATTGTGTAGAAAGTAGCCAATTATTGAGTGTATCTCACAAAATTTTGTTGTTTTTTATTGTTGTGGTAGAGCTTTCCTTGATAAAATAGTAAGATATTACTATTGACATTGTGGTTGGCTTTGTGATAATATATGTCTTACAAGTAAGGAAAGTTTAATGAGATCAATAATAAAGACAAAAAAAATACAACCGTTGGTGGACTTAGTTCGCCAATTTTCTGCAAAATTAGAGTTTGCTATAATTGCAGTTTCTTATGTCGTGCTATTGTCTATTAGACAAGGAAAGTCTTTTCCTCTGTCTAATCTTGATGATATCATTTCAGGTAAAAAAGATATTCCAGAATATGTAAAAGATTTTATAAATAAGTGTCTAGCGGAGCATTGGAACGAATATCAGCAGAAAATAGGAGTTTTTGATGAGGATACTTTGGTTGACTTTTTTAGTAATGATGCAACGGCGTTATTGTTAGATAATCGTGATGAGTTGTCAACACATCCGATTATAGACCAATTGTGCTTGAATCTTTTAGAAATATCTAATGAGAATACTGTTGCAGATTTAAATTGTGGTACTGGTAAGCTTGTCCGTAGGGCTTGGTTTTCATTGTGGGATGTATGTGGAAGCGATGCAGGGCTTAATGTGGTAGGGTATTCTCTTAATCCTGATTTGGCTGCAATAACATATATAATGTGCGATGTTGCTGAAATTGGTGTGAAGGTAATACCTAGTAGCATCTTTACACAACAACGCGAAAAGTATGATCGAGTAGTGCTAATACCTCCATTGGGAGTGGAAACACGTACCATCAATATTTCAATGGCACAAAAGATGTTGGATGAGCGGTTTAATAAATTTCCTGAACTACGTCGTTCTTCTGCTGATTGGGTATTTGCTGCTCGTGCGGTAAGTCTATTGTCCCCAAAAGGAAGAGCCGTAGTAGCGGTTTCGATGCAAGCATTGAATGGAAAGCAAAGTCAACCATATCGCGAGTTTTTGATTCGCAATAGGTTGATAGAGGCAGTTATATCTATTCCTAAAGGTTTTTTGAATGGGACTCAAATAAATTTTGCCTTAGTCGTAATGCGAGAAGATGTTAAAGAAATAAAGTTTGTTAATGGAGAGGAATATTTTCGCGAAATAGATGGACAATCTATATTGGATGTGGATACTCTTTTAAAGGATTATAGAGATTTAAATGATTTTGAAGCTGTTACTACAAAGAGCCTTGAGTCTGTTTTTTCGCAGAATTGCAATTTAACCCCAGATTTTTATCTAGGGGAGAATCTCATATACAATAATTATTACCCATTGGGAAATAAAGTTAATAAAATTCGTCGAGGAGCGAAGCTTTCTATTTCTGAGTGGAATAGTGTGGCTGGTGATGAATCTTCTTTAGTTAAAAAGGTTGCATTCAAGCATTTAAGCGATGGTCTTATTGATGAATCTCTACCTGGACTAACAAGAGTGCCAGTAGGCGGTGAAGATGCTGTGCTTGAGACAGGAGATTTGTTAATTTCCAGAATGGGATATCCATTTAAAATAGCAGTGGTGGACTCTCGTAATGAAAAGCTAGTTGCGGATGAGAACTTATGGATAGTGCGAATGAATGGTAATCAAAAGTTAGCATACTATTTGCGTGCTTATCTTGAGAGTGAGCGAGGAGCAAAATGGTTGCTGCGTTTAAGTACAGGGTCACTGTTGCGGACAATCTCAGCAAAGAATATAGAGAAAATACCTGTCCCTGTTGTAGATGATAAAACTTGTTCTGAAATTGCAGAAGAATTAGAAAAATATACCATTCTCGTAAGAGAAAATAGAAGGCAACTTGATGAATCACTAAATACAATGAAGAATGTTTTTAATAATTTTAACAAGAATGGAGATTTATAAATATGGCTATTAAGAAATCACAGCTTTATTCAAAACTTTGGCAAGCATGCGATGAATTACGTGGAGGAATGGATGCTAGTCAATATAAGGATTATGTATTGGTCATATTGTTTATCAAATACATAAGTGATCGAGCAAAAAATGGAGATGGGGATTTATATATAGACCTTCCTAAAGGCTGTACATTTGATGATCTAGTTGCTTTAAAGGGAAAATCAGATATTGGTGAAAAAATGAATGTTATTCTTGCCCGTATCGGAGAAGCAAATGAACAGCTTGCGGATACGATTACTAATGCTGATTTTGCGGATGAGCAGAAGTTAGGTAAGGGTAAGGATTTAGTAGAGACCGTATCTAATTTGATTGGAGTGTTCCAAGACAAAGACTTAGATCTTTCCAATAATCGAGCTGCAGATGATGATCTTATTGGCGATGCCTATGAGTATCTCATGAAAAATTTCGCTACACAATCAGGCAAATCTAAAGGGCAATTTTATACTCCTGGGGAAGTGAGCCGAGTTATGGCTCGAGTAGTAGATATTGCGAAGGATACTCGCCCTATGATTTCTATTTATGATATGACTTGTGGAAGTGGATCTCTACTAATCAGAGCGGCAGCAGAATCTGGTCGGCCATTTGCTAAAATAGCAATTGAGGGTCAAGAACTCGATTTGGCAACTATTGGTATGGCAAAAATGTCAATGGTTATTCATGGTATTGATGATGCAGAATTAAAGCATGGAAACACAATTTCTGACCCTCAACATGTGGTTGACGGTACACTTTTAAAGATGTTCGACTATGGATTTGCGAATCCTCCATTCTCTGTCAAGGGTTGGATGAAGGGTGCTCAAGAGAATGATTTATACGATCGTTGGGGTGTTGGTGAAGGTTGTGCTCCAGTCCCTCCACCAAAATGTGGTGATTATGCATTTTTCTTGCACATGATTAAATCACTTAAACCTAGTGGCAAGGGAGCAATCATTTTGCCTCATGGAGTCCTTTTCCGTGGAAATGCAGAGGGAGAAATCCGTAAGTTTATCGTAGAAAGACGAATTATTCGTGGTATTATCGGACTTCCACCTAATTTATTCTTCGGAACAGGTATTCCTGCATGTATTATTGTTATAGATAAATCTGAGGCTGCAGTACGTAAAGGTGTCTTTATGATAGATGCAAAAAATGGCTACATAAAAGATGGCTCAAAGAATCGTCTTAGAGAACAAGATATTCGTCGTATTGTTGACGTGTGGAATGCACAACGTGATGTGCCACATTATGCTCGCTTCGTTTCAATGGATGAAATAGAGTGTAATGATTTTAATTTAAATATTCCACGTTATGTTTCTGCACCAGATACAGAAATTCTACAAGATATAGATGCACATTTGTATGGTGGTTTACCAAAACACGATGTAGAACAACTTGCTATGTATTGGGATGTGTGTCCAACTCTGCGTGACGAACTTTTTTCTACACATTCCACACGTAATGGTTATTACCAATTAAAGTGCGAAAAAGATGAAATTCGTAAAACCATAGCAAATAATAAAGATTTTTGTGAACAAAGCGAATACTTTAAAAATAGTTTTAAGACTTGGTCTGAAAAACATTATACCCAACTATACAATCTTACTCCAGGTTTTGCTCCTAAAACTCTCATAGAACAATTAGGTAATTCGCTTTTAGAAGTATTTAGCG
>CALDQE010000022.1 GCA_937911295.1 uncultured Verrucomicrobiota bacterium | reverse complement strand
TTTATTGGGGAGATTCAATGGATGGTGTATTTGATGATGTAAATAATACACCAGATGACTATGATGATGATATCGCTCTAGGTGCTGGTTGGGGTGATGCATATCAGACAGCTCTACACGCTGAGTTAGTCCCTGGTCAAGGATTTTGGATGATGTCTACAACGGGTGGTGCTGTTCAGTTTTCTGGAGAGTTGACAACAAATAATAAGATTGTTCTTCCTAAAAATGCTATGACTCTTGTATGTAACTCACTACCAATGACTATAGAATTACAAGATATTAAGGGTGAAGGTCTCGCAGAAACAGGTATTGATTCCATTAGAATTTGGGATTATTCTACTCGCTCTTATCTAGAGGCTTTTTATTGGGGAGATTCAATGGATGGTGTATTTGATGATGTAAATAATACACCAGACAACTACGATGACGATATCGCACTAGGTGCAGGTTGGGGCGATGCTTATCAAACAGCATTACACGCTGATATTGATATTGGTCAGGGTTTCTGGTTAATGTCAACAACAGGTGGTACCGTTGTATTCCCTACAGTTGAATAATTCAACAACAATTTTGATTAGGAACAATCCTAGTTGATCAAAAACTTATAATGGGAGGACATATCTCCTTTTATAATCATTAAAATAAACCATAAAATAGAAAGTAAAACAAACATGAAAAAATTCATCACAATGATGGCAATTGCCCTAGTTACAGTTTCTGCTTCTGCAGCATCTATTGACTGGGGTGTAAATCTAGGTAGAGGTGGTAGCCTTACAAATTCAAATGGTGACTCTTTTACAGGAAACATTTACCTCGTTCTATCAGATACTGTTCTAGATACATCAACTACAGAAGCATTTGAGGCAAGTTTAGCTGCTGCAACTCTTGATACAATTGCAGTTGCTGCTGGCTTACCAGAAGCAACTGCACAGACAGCTACTAGCTCACTAATCAATAATGGTGAGGAATATTCTTTCTCAGTAGTTGTTTATGATGTTGCAAACAATGCAATGTATGTTGGTGCAAATCCAAATTCAGCTGTTGCTTATCAACCAGGTGTAACAGATCCAAATTCACGTTTGGTTTTTGATGCAGCTATGCTAGCTGCACCATCTCAATGGACACCAACATCTACAGCTGTTCCAGAGCCAGCTTCTGCTATGCTAGCACTTGCAGGCGTTGCAATGCTAATCCGCCGTCGTAAGTAAGCGACTCGCTGATTACAGC
>CALDQE010000021.1 GCA_937911295.1 uncultured Verrucomicrobiota bacterium | reverse complement strand
GTCCCGCAATATAGGTGATGCAAAAATATAACGGGTGAATAACTCAGATGCGCCCCCAGTAAGCGCCGCAGAATTACCACTCTTGCGATTTGTAATATGATGTGGTAAAATTAATGTAAAAAAGGTTAGCATGCATCAAATGAAATTTCTATTCCCTACTCCAGTAATTTATGATGGTAATGAGTCGCGCTATCTCCAGCGAGATGGTGCGCGGTTTGCTACATACTTATCGGAACAAGGTCATAGTGCAAAAAAGATTATCATTGATGAAGGGAAAGACTTGCCGCAGCTCCAATCGCCATTACTAGAAAAAGCAAGCATTACCGATTGGCATAACCCAGAATATTGGAGGTAGCACAATGCCGATGTAGTTTTACTTTATGGTGGATTTGCTCCTCGCATGCTACCTATTGCCAAAGCAATACGTAAAAGCACAGATATCCGAAATTAAGCAACTTTAATCAGAAAGAAATTCCTTTGGAATATTACTAAAATCTGGCAATATTTTATCCTTATCTGATATTACGACTGGAATTTCAACCCAATCAATAGCAAGCGTTGAAGAAAAACAATTAACGCCATATTCATCGCCTGGTGTAAAATAATCATTACATTGATAGACAAGGGAAGCACAATCACTTAACACTTGAAAGCCATGAGCAAAACCTTTAGGCACATATAATAGTTCACCCCGCTCTGCAGATAGCTTAACACCTACCCATTTACCAAATGTTGATGAAGATTTACGTAAATCTATAACAACATCATATATTTCACCATATGCAACACTAACAAGCTTGGATTGTGGATTTTTTAACTGATAGTGCATTCCGCGAATAACTCCTTTTGTGGAAAAAGAATTATTAAATTGCACAAATTTATCAGGTATACCATTCTCTGCAAATAAATTACTACGAGTCAATTCGCGAAAATAACCTCGTGAATCTGGAAATGTTTTAGGACGAACTATTACAACATCCTGAATATCTGTAGTCTCAAATATCATATTTGCCCTCTGCTATATTTACAAGGTACTTACCATAATCATTTTTCTTCATCAACTCGCCCTGCTCTTTTAGCTGTTCAGTAGTAATAAAACCTTGTCGGTACGCTATCTCCTCAAGACACGCAACCGTCAAACCCTGTCGATTTTGTATTGTCTCAACATAATTTGATGCCTCAAGCAATGATCTATAAGTTCCTGTATCTAACCACGCAATACCACGACTAAACAACTGCACACGCAATTTTCCACGCTTTAGGTACTCAAGATTCAAATCTGTTATTTCTAATTCACCACGTAGAGATGGTTTAAGTGCCTTAGCATACTCGCAAACATGCTTATCATAAAAATATAAACCAGGAACTGCATAATTTGACTTTGGCTGTGAAGGCTTCTCTTCTATGCCTATAACCTTGCCACTCTTATCAAATTCAACAACGCCATAACGCTCAGGATCTGCCACTTGATAACCGAATACACAAGCACCATTTTCTGCTTGTTTAGCTGCCCTACATATTGTGTTCTTAAAATCATGACCAAAGAAGATATTATCACCAAGAACTAGTGCAGCAGAATCACCATTTAAAAAGCTTTCTCCAAGAATAAATGCTTGAGCCAATCCATCTGGACTTGGTTGCTCACAATATGAAAAATTAACACCAAACTGCGAACCATCACCCAAAAGATTTTCAAACAAAGGTAAGTCATGTGGTGTACTGATAATTAGAATATCCTTAATCCCTGCAAGCATCAATACAGAAATTGGATAATAAATCATTGGCTTATCATAAATTGGAAGTAATTGCTTGCTTACAGCTCGAGTAATTGGATGTAACCTAGTTCCAGAACCACCAGCTAATACTATGCCTTTCATAATTTATCTCCATATTGCTATCTTATAATGATAGACAACTTTTATTTTTCAAAAAGCCCACAAACATTTACACATTTTGAATAAAAAAACACCCATCTTATAATATAATTGAAAACAACAAACAAAACTATGATGCAAGATATCTTATTTAATATTTTGGATGCTACCAAAATCTTATACACTGAATTCAGTATTTTTTAAAAAAAATATTGTAATGTGGAGGCATGAAACATCTCAACAGTATATTCACCACTCAAACTTATATTATTCTAACATATTTTTACCAGTCAAATCAATTTACATTTAAAAAACTTTATTGTATAATAATATAAAATTTTTTTGTTACTAATCATCATGTTATGAAAACCTAAAATTTCAAACCCAAACAAACAATATAAATGTTCACTATTTTAATGTAAGCACTTATTAATGGAAAACATAAAGAAAAAAATATTTACCAGTGTAATTTGGCGGTTTTGCGAACAATTTTCCACGCAAATTGTTTCATTTCTTGTTTCCATAGTTTTAGCACGCCTATTGGGTCCAGAAGAATTTGGAACAATTGCATTACTAACCATTTTCATTGCTCTGTCTGAATGTATAGTAAATTCAGGCTTTGGTAGAGCTTTAATCCAAAAAAAAAATGCAGATGAATTAGATTTTAACTCTGTTTTTTATTTTAGTATTATCATTTCATGTATTGCATATTTGTTACTATTTTTTCTATCGCCGTACATTGCTTCTTTTTATTCTAAACCAATACTAATACCGATACTACGAGTCACCGCCCTAAAATTATTTTTTGATGCAATTAGCAGTGTTCAAAACGCTGTTCTTTCTAAAGAAATGCTATTCTCGAAAAGCTTTCTTATCACATTACCTAGCACAATAATTAGTGGTATTTCTGGTATATATTTAGCATATATTGATTTTGGTATTTGGGCATTAGTTTGGAGTAGTCTAATAGGTTCAATTATAGCAACAATTTTAAGATGGTTTCTCATTGGATGGAAACCTAAATTAATTTTCTCATATAAACGTCTAAAAGAATTATTCTCTTATGGTTCAAAACTATTAGCATCTGGATTATTAAACACATTTTTTACACAAATTTATGGACTATTAATTGGCAAATTCTACTCATCAAGGGATTTGGGATTCTACAATCGAGGAAGCCATATCCCGCGATTTTCAATGTCATCAATCCAAGGTTCTATATCATCCGTATTATTACCTGCTCTATCTAAAGAGCAAGAAAACATTGAAACCATAAAAAACATTACAAGAAAATCTATTCAAACATCATCATTATTAATTTTTCCTTTAATGTTTTTTTTGGCAACAATATCAAAACCTTTAATACTTATCTTGTATACGGAAAAATGGGCATTTGCTATTCCATTTATGCAAATGGCATGTATAACTTATGCCTTTTGGCATCTTCATACAACAAATCTTCAAGTTATCTTAGCATTAAAAAGAAGCGATATTTACTTAATATTAGAAGCAACTAAAAAAGTTTTAATTTTAATCAGTTTAGCAATAACATTGCCTTTTGGTGTTATTTGGTTAGCGTTAGGAGAAGTAATCCTTACTCCATTTAATTGTATTATTAACTCATATCCAAATATAAAACTAATAAATTATAAACCTAAAGAACAAATCTCTGATTGTGGCCCTTCTATAATATGTTCAATTATCTCTTCCATATCATCTTTATGTGCAAGTTTTTTTATTACTAACATTTTTTTGACAATAGCAATACAGGGGGTTGTTTTTTTCACCATCTTTTGTTCTCTTGCCTACATATGTGATGTTCCTTTATTTAAAACATTCCTTGACAAATTTAAAGAAAAAATTCTAGGTTAATTCAAATGAAAATTGATCAACAACAAATTTTTGAGGAAAAATTCAAATTACAAATAAGCAATATTCTTAGTCCTATTGAATATGCTGACACAAACAACATTCCATCAAACGAAATAAGTAATCCTGACAAGTTGTGTCAAAAACCTCTTGTTAGTATTGTTTGCATTACATACAACCACGAGAAATACATAGAAAAAGCATTTAAAGGTTTTGAAATGCAAAAGTGTAATTTTGAATTCGAGGTTATCATAGGGGAAGATTGCTCTACAGACAACACATTAAGTCTTTGTAAAAAATTTCAAAAAAAACATCCAAACCAAGTAAGGTTAATAACTTCAGAAACAAATGTAGGATCCATAAAAAATTTAATAAGAATTTTCTTCATGGCAAGGGGTAAATACATAGCTCTTTGTGAAGGTGATGATTGTTGGATTTCTCAAAACAAATTGCAAAAGCAAGTTGATTTTCTTGAATCAAATCCTGATTATAATTTTATTCATACTAATGCAGAAGTCAGATATTTTAACGAAGAATTTATAAGTGTTTACCAAAATAAATCAGAAATAGAATCTCTTATAAAATCAACACATCCTGAATCAGATAGATTATTACTTAGATGGCCAGTAGCAACCGCAACAACATTATTTAGAAGAGAACACTGTTTAACTCTTTATAAAAATAATCCACAAAACATATATACCGAAATAAGACGTTTGGGTGACATTCAGTTGTGGACTGGGTTAATGTCATTGGGGAAAATGGCTTATTTACCAGATGTTACTGCGTGCTACCACTTATCTAAAGAGTCTGCAACTAGAAGCAAAAATAAGAAACGAACTTTTATGCTTTTTTGTGATGCCTTTGAAGTTTACCTAAAATTAAATTCTATCTTCAACAATAATGACCAATTTGTATATCACGACATAATGCGTAGAACGGCTCAACAGGCATTATTTCGAGCATATGAAGTCGGAGAAATAACCCTAGTAAAAACAGCCAACAAATTACTTCGCCTATATGGAGAGAGAAATATAATTATAACAACAAGTATGATATGTAGTTCTATCCATGCCCCTTTTTGGGTGTTTCACGGAATATTAAAATTTTATACTATTTGCAATAAATGTAGAAATGTTTTTATCTTAAAGAAAAAGTTTAAACAATCATAGGTTGTAAAACCACCTTCTGCACTCCATTTTCGTTAAATTAAATAGAGCACATAAAAATAAGCTACATTTTCTTTTGAATATAACTAAAAATAGCATTTATTTGATTCAAAATCAAAACATTTAATAATCTCTCCCATTTTTGTTTTATAAAAAACTTAAATATTAAGGCCATTGTTGAACAAACAACAAAAACTAAAACACAAACAGCAACGCAATGTAATACAGCATATTCTGTATTATACCAATAAGTATTATTAAAAATTCTTTTCCATAAAAATTCTCGCATTGGATTACTATTAGCATGGATACATAATATACCCTAACATGTTCCAGATATTAAATTTATCCATCTTACCTTTATTGGCTTTAAATTTAAGAAAAAAGAAAATGACAATATCGAAATTACTAAAGCTCCTATTTTGTTGGCATCTGATATAAACCAATAACTTTTCCCTGCATTAACATTCATTGAAATAACAACTATTGAGCAGCATAATCCGATAATTGAAACAATAAACAATGGTAGCACTAATTTGTTATTGGATAATAGATTAATTGGGTATAATTCCAAATACCCCCCTATCAAATAAATTACACATAGCCATAGAAGAAAATCAAAATGCTGATTTAACGTAAATGATGGTATTATCGTATAATATAGTAATAGAATCGAAATCAACCATAAAAATTCTTTCTTTGTTAAAGATGAAATTAATTTGTTTAAAGCAGGCACTAATAAAAACAAGAACAACACCACAGCCAAATAATCTGAGTTCATGACTGGCATAAACAATCCTCTAGCTATGTCATAACTAGAAATAATATTTTTATCTATAATTGCTAAAAAGCAAAAACACAAAATTGTCCAAAAGAGATATTCTGCCCAAAGATTGAATGCTCAAACTGGTTTACACTCTCTCCCTATCAAGAAATAGCCCGTTATCAATGTAAAACAATTTATACCAGTTTTACCCCAAACTCCAAGCACTTGGATAATATACTGGTTCATATTTAAAGAACCAGTTTCATATAGAGATAGGATTCCTGAATTTACAACATAGTGATGCATCACTATCAAAAACATCGATAGTATTCGGAATATCTCAATACTAGAATTTCTCTCGTTAGTTTTCATTGATACATTTATATTTAGGTTTTGCAGGCACACCAACTAATGTAACGCCTTTTGAACAACAAGACTTAGTAACAACAGCACCCGCTCCGACTATAACATTGGAAGCAAGTTCAACATCTGGGATTACTTTCACACCGACACCAAGAAACGCAAAATTATTTATTCTTACTCTTCCAGCAATAGAAACACCTGGCGAAATAGAACAAAAATCACCAATACTACAATCATGTGAAATAGAAGAATTAACATTAACTATCACTTGTCTTCCCAACGTTAAATCACAAGTTAATGTTGCGTTTGGGCAGACAATTGAGCCCTCCCCAATTTGTACATTGGGTCCAACATAAGCAGTTGGATGTATTATAGAACAAAATTTTGCTCCCTTTAAGGACATAATACTTGTATAGTATTGCCGATATTTAGGGTCTCCAATTGCACACACGAACACATCATCGCTATTAGGGGTATAATCTTCAGCTGTATCTAAGATTTCGGGATAACCATCAAAACCATCAAGTGCCGATTTATCTGAATCTAAAAACCCTTTTACTACGAAACCACACTCCTTTGCATAATTGCATGCCTCACGCCCCATTGCACGAGCACCTATTATTACTAAATTTTTATCCATATATAAATCTTTTTATGTTTTCTGCGATTTGTTGAACAAATTCCAAGTTTAACCCATGATAAGTAGGAATTGTTAAAACTCGTTTAGCAATATCTTCTGCGACTGGGCAAGTATTTTGTGCATAAATATACGGAGCAAAATCAGTAAGCAATGGATAGAAATACCTTCGAGCAAATACATTGCATTCCTTTAGCTTCTCAAAAACTCTTTCTCTAGTTTCAAAATCCTTTAACATAATTGGGCAATAAGCCCAATTATGCTCTATATTTAATCCATACATGCTTGAAGGTGTAGGCAATAATGTAACATCATTGGAATTAGAAAATGCACTTAAATATATTGAATATATTTGCTTACGTTTTTCAATAATATTTGACATTTCTTTAAGAACAAGTGATCCCATCAAAGCCTGAAACTCATTCATTTTTGCATTAGTACCGACATCAACACATTCTACATCTGACTTAATTGCAAAATTGCGTAAATTATCTACCTGCTCTTTAATAGCTGAATCTTTGTAGGTTAAAAGACCACCTTCAATGCTATGGAAAAGCTTAGTTGAATGAAAACTAAACATATTAGCATCACCCCACTCTGCAATTGTTTTTCCATTTATCTTTACGCCAAAAGCGTGAGCAGAATCATAAATTATCGGTATTCCATATTTCTCGCCAAGGCGCTGAAAGCCTTCTACATCACATGGATGACCATATACATGAACAGGAACGATTGCTTTTGTTCTTGTGGTAATCTTTTTTTCTACACTTTCTGGTGACAAGCATAATGTTTCAGGATCTATATCTGCAAAAACTGGAGTTCCACCAATTCTTTTGATTGCATGTGCTGTTGCAACAAAAGTAAATGGTGTAGTTATAATCTCTCCACCAGACAACCCCATTGCGTGGAAAATAATTTCTAATGCAAGTGTTCCATTGTTAAACAAAGACATATTGTTTTCAGGGATATCTAAAAATGAAGATATTTCACTATGGAAACGTTGCACAACGGGGCCATTATTTGTAAGCCACTGATTTGACCAAATTTCCTCTAGCCCTTCTTTATATTGTTCTAAAGGAGGAAGATATGGTCTTGTAACTAAAATTGGTGTATCAAATTTTTTCATAGCGTTATTTTAACAAAATCTGTAAGACAATAAAAGAGATTTATTTATATAAAATTTTATGCTAAAATTAATGAAAAATTGTTACTAAAATATCTTTGAATTGTATTATCATTAAAACTGTTCTAGAATAAAAAAATATAAAAATCAATTTTAATTATGAAAACGGTCATCATAACACTAAATTGGAACGGCACAAAAAATACGACACAACTGCTTCAATCCTATATGTCTTGCAACATACAAATACCAATTTGGGTTGTAGATAATGGTTCTGATATTGATGACACAGAAGCATTTAAAGAAATTTGTCCATCCGTTGAAATTAAAAAACTTGATCAAAATTATGGCTTTGCTGGAGGGATGAATAGAGCTATAAATTTAGCACTTGAAGCTGGATACGAATATGTCTATGAGATTAATAATGATTGTTTATTTATTAATGATGCAATATCACCAATGATTGAAGCCATTAAAACACATCCTAGACTTGCTCTTTTAGGTAGTAGGTATTACTCTCTAGATAATGATGGCAATTTTACAAAAAAAGGTTTTCATTCTTCAGAAGATGAATTTTCTTCATTCAATGAGAACGGCATTTTATTCACAGAGAAGGTTGTTGGATGTGGAATGCTAATAGATTGCAAAATTTATAAAGGGATTGGAGGTATGGAAGAAAGTTACTTTTGTTATTGCGAAGAGAATGACTATTGTCATAAGTTATCTAGAAACAGCTATAAACTTGGTATTTGTTTTAATTCGTTAATTTACCATAAACATGAGCAAAGCAATATTAATGGTAATTCTGCATATTATAGATCAAGAAACATTTTTCTTTTTTACAAAAGAAACAAAGATTTTAACTTACCAATTTTAAGCCTATTAAAGACATTTATTACACAAGCAATTAAATCCAAAGATATTGTAATCAAAAAAGCAATTGGTGATGGTTTTATTCATGGTTTAATTGGTAAATATGGCAAACGTGACATAAATTTATCTAGCAAAAAAAATTACTATATAATGTTATTAATTACTCCTCTTTTAATTTTTTGGGGGATTTTTTATAAATTTATACAAACACTAAAAAAGCACGACAACAAAATTAACTAATTATTCATTAGAAAATACTTAAGAAAACTAACAATGGAATGCAACTCGCATTCATTTTTTTAAAATGCAACATTTTTAATGGTATTAGATAAAGTCACATGGAGAAATACAAAATGGATTATATTAAATATTTCTTTTACTCATTCTTAATTTTTTTTTCTAAATTATTAAATAATAATGAAGCATATGAAAAATACAAACAAAAAATAGGACAACATAGATTTTCAATAAAATCAAAACATTCTTGCAGTAACATGCGATTGGAATTAGATTTTTTTAAAGCTTATATGTATTTTAAACAAAAATACAACATAGACTTACCTATAGAAATATTAGGAACAGGCAATATTTTTATATTAGACAAAATAAAAATTGGAGATATAAAAAGAATTTGGAAAGGAGAAAAATATTCTCTAGAAGAAGTTTCTCCATATCAATATCTAAAAACAAAAAACAAAAAAATATATGATAATTATATTGAAATGCATAAAGACATCGCAGATAAACACCTAATACAATATGCTACAAAAATCAATGAAAAAATAGAGATTCCGTGGACATCAGATAGAATCGACAACCTTTTAAAATCATTAAAAAACAACGGATACAACCCTACAACAGGTTGTATTTGTGTGGATAATAACAATGTAATATTAGATGGGCAACATCGAGCATGCTGTTTATTATATTTATTTGGAAAAGATTATGAGATTACTGTTTGTCGTGTAAAAAAATCACTATAAAACTATATTACATACAGATTTTCGAATTACACAACTTTACCAATATTTTATACCCACTAGAAACAAGCGTTCTACTCCACTCTTTTTTAATTGTATCACTATTTCTCAAACCATTTTGCCACAATGACAACTCTTTTAAAACAGCTTCAGCCATATCGTTGGGGCGTCTAGATTTTGCTTGTGTACCACAATTATTTTGAACAAATTCAGAGAAACATGGGACACCACAACCACAAGACAGAGCACAAGAACAACCAGAAGACATAGCTTCTATTGGAGTAGAACAAATGCCTTCGATAATAGAACAAGCCATAAAAACTTGCGAACACTGTAAATATTTTCCCAATTCACTATTTTGAATTTCTTTTATTACTTTAACTCTATGAATATGCAATGGTGATATCCTTTTTATGAGATCATATAGTTTGTCAGAATTATTCCCTATAATTGTTAGAGTAGATTGTTGATTTTTTTGAAAAACCAAAGAAATTGCTTCAGCATGTAATTTTATATCTTTAGCATGCTTCCAATTTGCAACGGATATAATTGAATTAGATTGCCTAATAATACCCTCTATAGATAGAGCAAAAGAATCACGCACAGGATAACCAAGCCAAACAATTTTATCTACCAGATCTTTTCTTTTTTGCCTTCTTAGCCAATCTTGGGTTTCAACAATTGCATATTTATTTTCATAAGAGACATAATCAACCAAATCAATTAAAGGAAGGAGTTTTCTTTCATGTTTCAAAAAAGATTTAACACATTTACCTATAGCAAAAACAATAGATGGAATAATTGGAATTTTATAAGTACCGTCAAAGCCATTCCATTTCAAAAATTTTGCCCCTCCATTTCGGATTCTAACATAATATGTAGTAAAAGTTTTAAGAATGTTTTTAATAGAAACTTCAACCATTCCGTGAACAGCATCTGTTTTTAATACTAACAAGCAATTCGGTAATCCTTTTTTTATCGCTTGATACATTGGATAGAAAGACAAATCGTGTCCACCATAAACAACTATTAAATCAAACTTTTGTTCTGCCCAATAATCTGGAGAGATACGCTGCTGTTGACTTGACACAAGTAAAAGTGGAGATATTGGAATATCAACTTCCGGATTTCCATCAATCATTTTCCATGCTTGATGCCCTTGCCGACAGAATTCCTCAGCAAAAATTGCTCCGTGATATTGTGCTGCACGAAACTCATTTTTATCATATTTTAAGTAAGATTGAACAAAAACTGCTCTCATAATTATATATTAATCTTTTCTTTTACAACAAATTGTGGTGCACTATTTGAACAAACATATGTACGTCCAACATACTCCCCTATCAAACCCAAAATGAGCATCTGACATCCTCCCAAGAAAAGAATTACCACAATTGTTGACGTATATCCCATCGGAGCCGCACTATTAAAAAATAATTTATTGATTACAGACAAAACACCTAAAATCAAACCTAAAAAAGCACTTAAAGCACCAACAAAAGACGCTATACGCAATGGTTTTATAGAAAATGCAGTAAATCCATTCATCCATAAACCAAGTAATTTTGTAAATGTATACCCTGATTTACCTTGTATTCGCTCTCTATGATTAACTTCTACATTACAAATATTTCGTGTCACCCTTAAAATCAGTCCTAAAATATAAGGATAAGAATTTTTGTATTTTAAAACTTCATCAATTATATAGCGTTTTACACAAAAGAAACTTGTCACAGAAATTTGCTTTGGTTTACCAAGTAAATATTCTGCCATTTTATCATTAACTCTACTTCCAAAATTTCTAAACCAACTATGTTTTTTATTTTTATATGCACCAAAGCAACAATCAAAACACTCTTCTTCTACTTTAGTAATCATATCAAAAATTGATTCAAGAGGAGCTTGTCCATCATCATCTAAAGAAAATATTACATCTCCAGTAGAATATGAATAACCAGCCATAAGTGCTGCATGTTGCCCGAAATTCTTAGACAATTCAACACCCTTACACAATGAAGGATATTTACTACATATTTTTTTTATGACAAGAAACACATCATCTGGGGATGAGTCTGAGACCATAACAATTTCTGAAGTAAACTCTTTTTTATTTTTTAATAATTGAATAATTTCCTCAACAACATTTTCAATAGTTTTTTCAGACTTATAACATGGAATCACAAAAGAAATTTTCATATACATTATCTCCAATAATGCCAAACATCTACAACATCTATTACCTTAAAACCTACTTTATCATACAACTTGAGAGCGGGATCATTTTCCGATTGCGTTACTACCCGACATAATTTAACATTTCTACTTTTCAAAAAAGAAAACAAACTATTAAATAACTGTACACCAATTCCCTGCCCCCTAAAAATTGTATCAACTGCAACTAGACCAATATTGGAAATGTGATCATTAATAGTAACACTTAATAAACCAACAATTTTATTCTCAAATGTCTTAACAAAAACATATCCTTCTAAAAAATCTTTTTCTATCCACAGTTTATACAAACTAGGAAAATATTGACGAAATCGCTCATCTTTATAAAACCGAGAAAGGTGCCCACTTTCATAAGCTAGATTAATTATATCATTTGAAACATTAGAAGCAATCGATATATCATCAAAATCTTCATATTTATTATGATCTAAATCAAGATTTAACTCAAGAGTAACTTTTCTATCTACATGAATAAAGTTACTATTAGTTAAACACATTTCAACAATATCATCAAATAATAACACATTTGAAAAGACATAAATAACATCATATTGATTATTATTTTCAAGATTATTTAATGTTAAAATATCATTTCTATCTGATAAAGTTATTTTACCGATATTTTGTCTAAAAAAAGTTGAATCCCAATTTAATTTTTCAACATAACTATTTTTTTTCATAAACTATTTTATAAATGCCAAATTGTTTTTCTGAATAACGATTAATCACCCACTTAAATCCATTATACTCTATTCTTGGTATTTCCTTAAGCAACTCAACATTTAATATTTTTGATGAATCTTGATCTGGTTCTTCTCCGATATATATATTACATTTTTTTTCTTTGAGTAATTTGGACATATTCGTTAAATGAAACTGACTTCCACCTAACAATGGTGTTATATAAAATTCTGACACCTTATTGCGTGTCATAAAATAAAAACGAGGTGCTCCTAAAACAATATCATCCTTTGACAAATATGGTTCTATGAACTGCTCAATTTTATTTTCATAACAAATCAGCTTTGGATTTAAAATTAAAAAACTAAAACGAGGGACAAATGTTGCTAAATTTGTTAAAAGGATAAAGAACAGAACAATAACGTATGTAGTAAAACACCAAGATTTTGCATTTAACAATATATAACATACATAAGCAAACACAACGTAAACTATTGGAAGTAAAACCATACTATATGGATTACTACTTCCTTGCCCCACTTCTTTTATAAAAATTGTAAAACCAATCACAAAAAGAACATTGGACAACAAAAAAGCATTTCTCTTGATAAAAGTTTTTTTTATTATTATCAAAAATAAAAGTACAAAATAAAAGAAAACAAACTTAAACGCATTGTATGGTGTGCGTAACAAATTCATATATGGATCAAAACCAAAATGTTTTGACACCAAACCAGTTTCACTAGTTCTTTCTGCAGAATTTAAAATTAATGATACATCTCCCAACACACAATAATAAATTAGAAAGATACCTATTACTGCAAAAAAACCATATAAAACTACATCTAAAAACTTTCTATGTCCATTGTTATTAATATATAAAAATGGCAATAGCACAAATAAAATACACTCAACAACTAAACGTATAGATATAGTCATGGCAATCGCTAATAAAATACCTGAGACAACTATGTTTATGTATTTCTTCCACAACAAATTTTGGTTAGTTGTTTTATTGAACAAATAAAGAGAACAAATATAAAATACAAAAGACAAAGCATCTGGTCTGCCAGTGAATAATGCAGGGTCAATTGTTTTATCAGTAATAAAAAAAATAACATAAACAAAAGGTGCAACCCAATTTTTTGTCATTTTAAAAATCAAAAACAAAAACGAAAAGAATATAAACAAACCGCTGAATAATCCAATAACCCTAACGGAAGTAAAACTAAATCCAAAAAAATCAAATATTTGACTATAAACATATGAAAACATCGGAGTATTCCAGCAAATCGCATTTTCTGGTGTGCGTGGAAAATCTGGTACTATATGCAATGTTCCATTTAATAAATAATCTAAAGCAGGAGAAATATAATAAACCTCGTCATACCAAGGCTCTCTACACCCAAGACAATATATGAATCTATAAAGCACATATATAGTTACCAATACAATAGTTAAATATTTGAAACCCGCATCTTTTTCATTAATAAATCGTTGGAATTTATCTAATATTTTCATTTTTTACATATCTCATCTACTATAATTTTACAGATTTTATCAATATCACTATTTGATAACTCATAATAAAGAGGCAACCTCAGCAAACAATCTGAAAAACACTCACAGTTCGGCAAACACTTTTTAAACTCAGTTTTATTTATTTTATTAAATTCGCTATTATGTAATGGTAAATAATGAAATACAGCCATAATTCCATTTTCTTTTAACTTATTTATTATTCTTGTTCTCTCCTCAAGAGATTCAAAAAGAATATAAAAACAATGACCATTATTAGTAGCATAAGTTTGTATTGACGGAAGCTTAATTCTTGGTATGTTTTTTAAATTTTCAAAATATCTATTCCAAATGTCAATCCTGCGAGACTGTATTAATTCCAAATTCTCTAACTGAGCAAAAAGAAAAGCAGATGTAAGTTCCGATGGTAAAAATGAAGATCCAGTATCAACCCATCCATATTTATTCACCTCTCCTCTAAAGAATTCTGCTCGATTTGTTCCTTTTTCCCATATAATTTCACTTCTTTTAATGAAAGATTCATCATTTACAACAAGCATACCACCTTCTCCACTAATGATGTTTTTAGTTTCATGAAAGGAAAAGCAGCCGAAATGACCAATACTACCTAGAGGTTGTTTTCCCTTATTATTAAAATAATATGAATCGATTGCTTGGGCAGCATCCTCAATCACAATTAAATTATATTTGCTTGCGAGTTCCATAATTTTATCCATATCACAAGCATGCCCAGCATAATGAACAGGAACAATTGCCTTCGTTCTTTCAGTAATATATTTCTCAATTTTTGATGCATCCATATTCGGATGCTCATCACTCGAATCAACAAAAACAACATTAGCTCCCTGTCTTACAAACGCCAATGCAGTTGAAACAAAAGTATAAGAAGGAACAATAACCTCATCTCCTGGACCAACGTTAGATAAAATAGCAGCCATCTCTAATGCATCAGTACATGATGTTGTCAACAAAACCTTTTTGAAACAATATTTTTCATAAAAAAATTCATGACATTTTTTTGTAAAATAACCATTCCCTGAAATCTTCCCATATTCTACTGCTTGTTGAATATATTTCAACTCGTTCCCTGATATGTAAGGTTTATTAAAAGGTATATTCATAATATTCTATCCTTAAATTATTTTCTTAAGATTTGATTATAAAACTTCTCATGTAATTTAGCAACTTTTTGTGGACCCATATAATCTTTAATTTCTTGTCGCGAATCTTCCAATATTGTCATATTAGGAGGATTTGTTAATATACCTAAAATTGCATCAGCTATAGCACAAGAGTCTCCTTGAGGTACAATTGTTCCATTACCGAACCTGCGAACATTTTCTGCCATAGCTGTTTGATCTGTAACGATTCCATGACAGCCACGCATCAAACCTTCAATCAACTGATTACCAAACATTTCCTCTGTTGATGGAGCCACAATTGCTACACACTCATCTAGGATCTTAAATAATTCATCAGATGGAACTCTGCCATGAAGAATAAGATTCTCGCCCAAAGTTTCCCGTAAATCTTTAATTACAGATTGCTCATAAAGTGTTTGTGAACCCTCCTTATTATTTCCTGCGATATGGAGTTTAACATTAGGAAATTCGTTTATAACTCTTTTTAATGCTTCTGCAATTAAATGAACACCTTTTCTATCATCTATACAACCGACAAATGCAAAGGATTGCTGTTTTGGATACACGATGTCATTAGCGAGAGCTAGCTCATAAGTATTAGGGATAAGCTCTAGTTGTAGATGAGGATATTTTTCGGCAAGAGCATCTCGAACATACTCGCTCTTGGCTATAACATGCTTGGCTCGTTTAAGAACAATATTTTCTCCCCATTTAAGAAATTTTTCATGAATGGATGGTTTACGTTTTAGTGTAGGGATAATTTGGAAAAACAAGCCTTGGGCGGTAATACAATATGGTAAACCTATTCTTTGTGCAGCCCAACCATAAGCATCCTCTGTACCATGAGCATGGACAAAATCTGGATTAAGCTTCTTTACATAACGTGCCACACGCCATTGGTCTATAGCATAAAATGTCATGTGCCGCCACTTATGAGCTGTTTTTAGATAATGAACCTTAATTCCTTCAACGTCAAGCACGTAATCCTTTTTTGCACCGTGTACAAGAGTAATAATCTCAACATCAAGTCCTATTGACTTTTGAGCTAATGCATGATTAAGCACCCACCGACCAGGATGCCTTTTAATATGCTCTTTTTCTGGATAATTCCTAAAAAAAGGAATATTCCCTAAATGAATTATTTTCATAAGATTTTATCTAATTGAGATTAAACTATTGATTTTGTTATTCTTTTATCTTGCTTTAAACCATTATCCAACGCGACCAGCATAGCCATGTTAAATAATAATGCATTTGTTGATCCAGTGCTATGTCCAGATGTATAACTAAATATAGCAAAAATATATAACGAAAAAGAATAATAAAGCACACAAAAAAAAGACCAAGAGCCATATTCACATTTTTTTACTAATTTATACGAATAAACCAATGAGTACACAAACGGGAAAATAAAAAGAATCATACAAGGCAAACCAAAATCACAAGCAAAAGCATACCAAGTACTATGCCAATTACCTGCATAAGCATGACCTTCATATAAATCACCTTTGGAAGAAAGAATCCATGCTGTTTCACGAAAATCAATCGCAAATCCCTTTCTACCAAACCAAGGAGATTCCTTTATCAACTCATTTCCTATCATACGTATTTCATATCGAAACACATCTTGTGTTATATCGGATTGTCTATATTTAGGAACAACAACAGATAGAGAGCGTTTTACTGAAGCAGGCAATTCATAGAATGTACCATCTGCAGCAACCGTAAATATCAAAATAAAAACAGCCACACACACACACATCGTTGTCAACAATTTATCTTTCCCAGTAAAAAAAACTCTTAATAAAGGCAATATGAATAAAGTAGCAATAGCTTTTCGTTTACCTGTATAAATTGTCAAAAGAGCGAAGAACGCCACTACAAAAAATTTCCAAACAGACCTAAATATGCTAGACAAATTATACTTACAGAACATCAATATAAAAAAGTTAAGAGCGAATAAATACTGATAATTTGTACTAGAATCCTCATCTAAAATTTCTTGTTCATCTGCAACAAGAAAACTTGAAAAAATTATTTGTATCAATGCTTTTATTATCAGCGAGGAAACAATTATTAAAAATAATCTTTTAGCATCTCTTTCATTAATTGCTTTTGTACACATTACACAACAAGCAAAAAAACTTAATACAATTCTTATATAAAATCTTGCTCCTATGGTTGCACTACCAAACATAGCTAATCCAGTAGGGTTTAAGCACCACACAATAAAAATCCATAACAAAAATGGAAAACAAAGAAGAAGTGACATACAAGGTTTTGTTGTTGTTTCTTTTTGCAATGCTAATCGCAATACATAAAGACCAACAACAAATAAACACCCTAACTCAGCACCATCAAAAGGAAGCCCAGGTATTTTAACACCAATAATTGAAAAAGCAGGAAACAACATCCAATAATTTTTATCCAAGGCAAGTGTAAATCCACCTACGACAACGATACCAGCAAGAAGTTTTACATTAGTAGTATTCCCGTGTGAGATTCCTTTTACTGCTGAAAAAGCAACGGCAAATAATGCAAGACCAAAAATTAATGGTATTATTTTTGTCTGAAGAGATGATAAATTTGCTTTCATTGAAGTTTATAGTCACAAAATAAGTGTTACCGAATGATTGTTTCTTAATAAATAAATGTTACCAAATCTATACTAGATTTTCAACAAGCAATTATCGTTTGACCTAAACATTTATTTATTGTAAAATAGTGACATAAGAAAAACGCATTGAGAAAGTAATTACGATGTTCTTTACTAAAATTTCTGTAATAATCCCTGTATACAATGAAGAAAAAACTCTTTTATCACTTGTTAATAAGGTGAAAAAGGTTCCTCTTAATAAGCAAATAATTTTGATTGATGATTGCAGCAAGGATAATTCTAAACTAATTATGGAGTCATTAGTTTCTGATGACAGCAACGAAGTAACTTGTTTATATCATGAAAAGAATCAGGGTAAGGGAGCAGCATTACGAACGGGATTTGCTGCTGCAACTGGAGATATAACAATCATACAAGATGCAGATTTAGAATACGATCCTTCTGAATACCCAAAACTAATAAAACCTATCCTAGACGACAAGGCAGATGTAGTCTTTGGTTCTCGATTTATGGGAGGAGAACCTCATCGTGTTTTATACTATTGGCATTGTGTTGGTAATAAATTTTTAACATTCCTCTCAAATTGTTTTACAAACCTTAATCTGACTGATATGGAAACATGCTATAAGGTTTTCAAAACAAATATTATTAAAGATATGCTACCAAAGCTTCAACAAAATCGATTTGGATTTGAGCCCGAAATAACTTCTAGATTGGCACGTTTGGGTGTTCGAATATACGAAGTAGGCATATCTTATGCTGGCAGGACATATGCTGAAGGGAAAAAGATTGGATGGAAGGATGGATTTAGAGCAATTTATTGCATTTTAAAATATAGGTAAGGAACATTTATGAAAAAACACCCTTATTTTATTACAAGTTTAATTTGGGGCTTATTGGTTATTGTTTTTTTCCACCCCGTATTTTTCCAAAACAAAGTAATTGCCCCTTTGGATATATTAGAATTCCTTTTACGACCATGGTCTGAAGAAGGAGGGGGAATTGGAATTCACAACGCTTTTACTTATGATGCAATTTCTCAATATATCCCATATGATTGGTCCATCTATCAATCTCTAAAAACCAATGGTTTTATTGGTTGGAATCCATACATATATGGAGGATATCCAATACTAGAAAATACAATGCAATGTCCGGGCGATTGGCACCATCTCCTTTACCGTTTTCTTTCTTTTTGGGATGGATGGAACCTTGGAATAATACTCCAATTTTTCATTGCAGGTTTAGGTGTTATCTTAATGCTTAAAGAGGAGAATAAATCACCAGTATTAGCGCTCCTAGGAGCTATTGGTTTTGCTTTTTACTCTCAACACATCAATTGGATCCATCACCGCTGGATTTTAGGAACCACTTGTTGGTTTCCATGGATTATTTGGGCTATAACTAAAGCGAGAAAAAACAATAAAATTATTGATCCTCTATCAATTGCCTTTACAGCATTGGCGTTTCGCGGAGGGCATTTGCAGTCTTGTCTTTTTGTTGTGCTTCTTGTTGGTTGCTTATTTGTTGTGGACATAACAAAAACATTTGATAAAACTAAAATAATAAATTCTTGTAAAAGAAACTTTTTGTTTTATGGTGCTCTTAGTTTATTTGCCTTTATTTTTATGATAGATGTTGCATATAATACAATCCCACCATACATAGAAGCACAAGCTGCAAGAAAATACATCGGATTTTTTGACTCTATAATAAAACTGCCCGATTTAATTGCATTATTATTCCCGACGGTATTAGGCACTCCTCAATCTCTAGACATTACAAAACTTTGGGGCTCAGGAACTTTAAACGAGAAATTCATTGGAACTCCGATTTTTATTTTATCTACACTAGGTTTATTTGACAAAAGAACAAGTGCAAAGGCAAAATTATTATATTGTGTAGGATTATTTGTTTGTTTTACTCCACTCTCTACCTGGTTATACCATAGAGTGACTCCTGTTTTTGCTATTGGAAGCATTTGGCTTGCAGTAGAAAAATTTGAAATTTATTCAAAAGAAGGATTCCCTCAAAAATATAAAAAAGTGTTTATCATCCTGCTATTGTCAATTATTTTTATTTGGGCTATTGCTAGTGTTGTAATTTCAATTTTTGAGCCTAATATATTATCTTTCTTACAAAACAATATGGCTAAACTTCTTCCTGTAGACAAACCAAGCAGATTAGCATGGATGCACGAACGCTGTGCATATTTTATCAGTGAGATAAAAATATGGCATCCACAAAAAATAGCATTATTATTATTACTTACTTTTGGAACAATTGCTATAACAAAAATTAATCAAGCAAACCAAAGACAAAATACATTAATTTCTTTTGCAATTACTATAGTTACCTTCATTGAGTTATTCATATATTCAAGCACATTGATAACGTATTCTGATAGACCTATTGACGATACACCATATAAAACACCTAACTGGGTTTTAAAATTAAAGCAAGAAACAGAAAATAAAGGCTACATATATTGCCACAATTATCGCAAAGATTTTGATTATTTACAGCTAAATACTCCAACTGTTTATGGCATTAAGTTTTTTCAAGGATATGAGACAATAACACCAACACATTTAGAATACAACATTAGCAATAAAAAATACTCTTTAGATGCAGCCGCCGATTGTGGAATTTCGCATATCATCGTTGAACCTAATGACAAAGATTTACAACCATTAGATGGCTGGAATTTATGTATTGATTCTAAAGAGTTTAAGTTGTATGAGAATCCTAAATTTTACGGATTAAAAAAACTAGAAAAGGACCAACTCTTCGTATTACAACCATACCATAAAGATTGGAAAGCTTATTATAACGAGATTCAACTACCTACTTATCAAGGAGCAAACAATGAGTTTATCATTGATTGTTCATCTATCCCTAAAGAATCTCTTGATAGTTCTCTAAATTTAATAACAACACAATTTGAGCCAAATAATTTAAGGTTTTTGCCTTTGCAAATCATTTGTGCATTTATAGCCTTTATTCTTTGCATAATTCAAAATCGCAAATATGAAGATTTCAATTGTTACTCCAAACTATAATTATGGCGAGTTCTTAATCAAAGCCATAAAAAATGTCTTTGCTCAGACAGAGTCTGAGGACTCTCCTATTGTAGAACACATTGTAATTGATGGTAGATCAACAGACAATAGCGTCAAATATATGCAGGAATGGGATAACTTTATTGCCACAATTCCAGAAGAAAGAAAAGCCCGCTACTCTTTTTCTTGGGTATCGGAAAAGGATCGTGGACAAACTGATGCTATCAATAAAGGCTTGCGTAAATCAACTGGCGATATAATGTGTTGGTTAAATGCTGATGAAGAATATAAACCTAATGCATTAAAAGAAATTGCCTTTGCATTTGATAAATATCAAAAGGCTGATATTATATATGGCGAAATTGAGTTCACACAAAAAGACGGGACACCTATTCGAGTGAAAAAAGACCACTGTTTTTCCCACGGAGTATTGTTACATTATGACTGCTATATCCCTTCTGCTGCAACATTTTGGAGACGTAGAGCATACGAAATTGCAGGAGATTTAGATTTTACATATAAAGTAACTATGGATTATGAGTATTGGCTTCGATTCTCAAAATTGGAATGCCGATTTAAACATCTACCAAAAACTATAGCTAGCTTTGCTTGGCATGAAAACAATATATCAACAGTTTTCAATGAAAGACGCTTAAAAGAATGTCTAAAAGTTCGATTGCTTTATGGCGTTAAGTTGCCTTTTGGAACAAAATTTCAACGTATTTATTTATCTCTAGCACATATATATTGGTTTATGTGGAGACAGGTTTTAAAAACATTTAGAAAAGTGTTGTATTAGTCATCGTCAGTTTTAATTCTAATTAGTATTTTCGTAAATAACAAAAGACGTGAATTGATGATTTTCTTTAAAATTATTTTCTTTCAAAAACAATTGTAAAATACCTTTATTGTCATAAATATCTGGTTTCGACAATACAACAACTTGTGGCATTTTTGATTGAGTGCACTCATTTAAATTGCTATTTGTTATCACTACAAATTTTTCAAAAAAACTTGCTATATCATAGACTTCTGAAGCTGCTCCATCGGCAGCCCACCAAACATCATACTTTTGAGGTGCATTATTCTTCAAATATGTAACAACTCCTTTATAATCATCTTTTTTGTGTATCTCTTGAAAACGAAAACTTAAACACGAGAACAACATTGTTACAGAGAATAATATAAACAGACACAAAACAACACTTTTCCCCTTTGTGCTTTTACGCATAGCTGCATTTGAATTAAAATAATGTATAGTTTTATCAAAACAATAAGACAAAAAAAACAAATAAGCAGGTAACAATGGCATTAAATGTCGTGCCAGCACTCGCATATTCATAGTTACCCCTACAAATACCATAGAAAGAGCTCCTACAATAAAAACGGAAGAAGACATAAGCTCTTTTTTAAATTCTTTGCCAAAAGACGTATTCCTTTTTACAGCAAACAATAGCAAGTATGGGACAAAAACAATAATAGCAAAAATCGCAATTTCTCCTTTGTATTGAGAAAGTGCCAACTCATATGATTCTCGTAAAGATATCCTAGAAGGACCGATTCCCATAAACCCTAAAAATTCATACACACAAAAGCCCAGAGTTGATAATGTGGTTTTTGAAATTGAAGAAGCCCTAGAACCACTGAATAATGTCAATAAATAATATATGCCCAAAAAGCATAAAGTCACTACACAAAATCCAATAAGAATTTTATGGGATAAAATGAATTGCTTAATATTTTTAGTCTTTAGCAATAAAAGAAGAAGCCATAAGCAAGCCCAAAAAGCAAACAAAACACCAGTAAGACTAGAACCACATAAAACGATAATTCCCAACAAAAACATCCTAAAATTAAATGTTTCCATAAATTCATTATGCTTATAACATACCATCGGAATAAATATCATTATAGAAGCAAGAAATTGCAGAACATATGGGCGTGCTTCATCCATATAAATACAAAGCATAGGTGAGGTTGTAATTAACAACCCATATATTATCCTAAATCTTGTAGACAAATAATTTTCTCTAACTATAATCAATAATGCTAAAGAAGAAAACAAAATATTCAGAGACCTTAACCAAAACTCTCCACTTCCAAAAATCTTTTCCCATATCCATAAAATGAACATATATAATGGCATTTGAGAATCTGAACCTCCCTGACTAAACAAAGTAGAGCAAAAAGAACTAAATGTAGGCTGTATTGCCTTAATTGCACTATTACACTCATCAATCCAAAATGATTGATTTGAAACCCAAGTCCCTAAAACAATGGCATAACACAAAAAAATTATAAAAAAATATCTTTTTTTAATCATAAAAATAACTTAAAATAACTTTATCCAAGAAAAACACATACAATTCCTATACAAAGAAATTTGTATAATATTATTTATTAAATGCAAAAGCAACTGTCTGCATTAGACTTTTAGCAGCAGCTTTAAATAGTTTCCACTTCTTTATGGTAACTTCTCCTGTTTCACGATCCTTTTGAGGAACACGGATTTCGTAACAACTTAATTTTAGTTTTGCAGCCATTCCTGAAATAATAACATTTGGAGCAAACGTATTCTCTGGAATTTTTGAATATAAATCCTTAAAAGCAGAAACACGCATCAATCTGTAAGGGGTATTCACATCCCAAACACTCTTACCATAGAACAAACGCACACAAAGACGGGAAACCGCTGAAATAATCTTTCTTGGCAATGCTTGCTTTCTACCATCACGTATACCCACTAGAAAATCATAATCGTTACGCTTTTCCCAAAGCTCACTAAATTTCTCTGGTCCCATTTCATCATCAGAGTCTATTTGGAATACCCAATCATATCCTGCTGCTGAAGCTTCCCTATAGCCCAATAAAATTGTAGGACCATGACCACTATTCTTCTTATCATGGGCAATCACTTTATTAGGATATTCCTCTGCCTTCTTCTTAATAACCTCAAGAGAAGAATCCTTGGAACCGTCGTTGTATGGGTTTATTGTATAATCTATGTTTAATTGATCAAGTGCTTTAACCCATTTATCTATAACAAAACCTATAGCCTCTTCCTCATTATAAACAGGCATAATTATTGCTAACTTCTCTGACATATTTATCCTCTCTTAAAATTATTATTAAAACACTTTAATGCTTCTAAAATTGCAACATCCATATCCCAATACTTATATGTACCTAAGCGACCACCAAAAATAATGTTAGGATTTTGTGTAGCCAAATCCATATATTGCTTTAAAATTGTTTGGTTTCTCTCTGTATTCACTGGATAGTATGCCTCTTTACCTAACGTCCAATCTTGAGAATATTCCTTACAAATTATTGTGTTATTTGATGCAAAAACATCTTGCCTTTCTGGGTGATAATGCTTAAATTCGTGAATTCTTGTGTATGGGACATTTTCATCGGCATAATTCATCACTGTTGTGCCCTGATAATCACTTGTGTTATGCGTCTCCCACTCAAAACGCAAGCTCCTCCACTCTAAAGCACCAAAACAATAATCGAAATATTCGTCTATCATTCCTGTATAAATGATTTTAGCAGATGGATTGATTTTATCCTTTACTTGAGCAAAATCTGTATTTAGCATCACTTCTACATTTTTATGAGAAAGTAATCTTGAAAACATTTCACCATAACCTTGCAATGGAACTCCTTGAAAAGGAGCATCAAAATAATCTGAATTAAGATTGAAACGTACTGGCAAACGGCTAATGATACTTGAAGGCAAATCTACAGGATCTTTATTCCATTGTTTTATCGTATATCCACGGATAAATTTTTCGTAAAGCTTTCTGCCTATAAGTGAGATTGCTTTTGTTTCCAAGGATTCTTCTGGATTAGAAATCTCTTTTCTATCCTTTTCAATTAATGCTATAGCTTGAGCTGGTGTTAATGATTTTTGATATACATCACAAATTGTCTTTAAATTTATTGGCATAGAATACACTTGGTCATTACTAATTGTAAAAACCTTGTGCCTATAATTTGTAAATTCCCCAAATTGAGTTATATAATTCCAGACCTCATGGCTTTTGGTATGAAATATATGTGATCCATATTTATGACACTCAATTCCTGTTTCTTTGTCTATCTCTGAATAAGAATTACCACCTATATGACTACGTTTCTCTATCACAAGAACTTTTTCCTGTAAAACAGAGGAAATTCTTTCTGCAACAACAGAACCAAAAATTCCACTACCAACGACGATATATTTATGATCAAACATAATTCACCCATTAAAATTGCAACTTTTATTGAAATTTTACCAAAACAATTTTATTGTTTCAATTAAAATACTTATTTATATCTAAATGTTTTATAATAAAACTTTGTTTATGGTGCTATTTAATCAAGTTTTCTAAAAATTATGAGCGAAGTAGCATTTCAAATATGAATATCACAAACCCGCTGAATTGATTTTATTTGGAATAGAAAATGGAAATATTTTGAAGTTTTCGTTGTTGGTTCGATGTAAAAGTTTCTTCATTGAGCTTTTCCGTCATCTGCTTATAAAATGTAATATGGTGGGTTCGGGTAGTGGCTATTGCAAAATTCTTATTACTAAAATCTATTTTATCAAAATCAGATTTATAAGTTAATGGAAGTATCTCTATGTCTGATTGTTGTAAATAATAAAAAAATACCCTATCCATATAACGTGGTGCTACATAAAGAACTTCAACATCTTGCTCTACTATCTCTTTTGCTGCCTCACGAACCATCTCTTTAGAATATTTTGTATCGCATAAGAAATTATAACAAGCTATCAACGATAACATCAGCAAAAAGACCATTGATAATATAAGACCTTTTTTCGAAAAACCATTCGGTTTTCGCTCTAACGCATTGTTGAATAATATGGATACACAAATAATAACACCAATGATTCCTGGAAATGCATATCTAACATTATAGCTATGCTCAGTAAACATCTCTATACAAATAGCATAACCTATAAAAACCGAGACAAAGAATATTGAAGGAAGCAACTTCTTCCAATCAAGTTTTCTAACAGAAAATATGGCAAAAGTGCCTAAAGAAAAAATAGCTAATACTATTGCTCCTTTATTTGCAAATAAAGCATTCTTAGCGGATAGCTGCAACTCAGATATTGATGGACCAAAGCTATACCCAAAAATATAACAGTAAAATGTATAGAATATTTCCAAGCCCGTAAAATTTCGTGCTGGAGGAACATGTCCATTCTCTGAAAACAACACAACAAAAACAGTCAATGCTATTATTAACAAAAGAGAATAAACTCCCCAAAATACATAATCTATTTTTTTCTCTCTAGTAGAATAAAAATAAAATAATATACACAAAGGAAAAACAGCCATCCCTTGAACCGATGTTATGGTAGACATCACTGCACTCAAAGCAAAAAGTAATAAATGCTTTATTTCTTTTGTTTTCCAGTATTTTAAAGCAAACAACAAGGAAAATAACAAAAGAAATACAACCATTGTGTAGTTTCTCGCCTCATGTGCAAACCACAATGCCAAAGGATTTATCGCTAACAAAAATGCCGACAATAAGGCTATCTTCTTTGAAAAAATTTCCTTTGTGAAAAAATAAAGCATTACAATGCTTAGTGTAGCAAACAAAGCCGACAAAAAACGCAATGCTATCTCGCTATACCCAAATACTGAGCAAAATAATTTATTGCAATAATAATATAATGGCGGAGAGTTGTTAAGTGAAATAGATGTGTGCAAGACTTCTGACCATTTGCATTCTATATTGCGAAGCGTAAATATTTCATCAATCCATACCGACTGCTTACCTAACCCATAAAAATGCAACAAAACTCCAGTAATAATAATTATCAAAAACAAATAATTTTCTCTAATTCCCGACAAAATCTTTTTCATACTGTAACTCTTTTTACCTGAATATCTCACTGATACACAAAAAACAATCATAAGCAACGACAAAATCATTGCCCATAACGATATTTATACTAGTATATTACATTAAATATTAACCTAAAACAATATAAAACTCTAATGAATGCAACAATATACCCCATAACTGTTTTTATGTAGATATTGAAAAATTGTTATGTAAGTGTAAGTATTATATTTTACGTAAATACACGCGTGAAAAAATGTGCACAGCAAGATGCGTATACAAAAAATGAACTAACGTAAGTGCTATGAAACGATGCAAAACACCACGGAGCATATCTGCTGTATGTAACAAAAAAACAACTGTTGGAATAAGTGTCTTTCATAAAATCCCACAAAAAGAACGAAGATAAGAATAGAGATTATGTGATGCTATGTATCGTGATTTTGTATAGTACGCTAGTGCTTGTTATTGCTTTACTCATTGCTTAATATATCTTTCTATAAAACCACCTCAAAAATGCTAGCATTTACAAACACAAGCTATTTAGAGCATAGAAAGGAGCATAAGTAAAGAGTCCAAGAACAAGAATGTTTTCAGACAATAATTCCATTCTTGAATTTTAAAACTGGATAAATTTCATAATTTTCACTTCAGTTTTACATCATCCAATCAAAAACCTATCTTGGGATAATAACCTTAAATTGATCACCTTCAAAATCGTTATAAAACTCTATATTAGGTTGTCGCTCCAAAGCTCGTTTTACTCCTGTACCAAGACCACTGAAAGGCATCGTTCGCGAAGCAAATGCAACAAGTTGATTATTACGTACAATTGGGTTTCCATATTTAATATCATCAACAGTTAAACTATTCGGTAATCTACCAGGACTAATTATTTCAAGTCTATCATCAAACAAAAATACGCGTATTGGAGCATTCTTAAAATAATCCCTATGAATCAATGCATTTTGTAACACTTCAATCAATGCCTCTTCATTTATTTCTAAGTATCCAATAGAATTAAACCCTTGTCCTGATTGTATTGACTTTAAATTATTCTTTAACCATGACATACATTTATCAAATAACTCAGGCAATGTCCCTGTCAAATCATCTGGTTTGTTTCTATAATCGCTACCTGCGGAATCATTTCCGAAGTAAGACACAACTTTGATCGTACATGTAGGTTTTATACTCTGAGGAGCAAGTCCAAAGAAAAGAAGTCCTGCAAGTGTAACTTGACCATTACGCAATACTCTTTTTGCTTTCAGTGCAGACTCATAAGTCAACCCTTTATCCTCAAAAGACATTCCAAATTCTTTTTTAAAATAATCACCAAATAAACATTCATCTATATCATTGATTGATGTATCAACAATAGGCATTTCGTCTGCAAGAAGGTTCCCACTCCGTTGAAACAATCGCATTATCTCTACATTGTCAACAACGAGTCGTTTATTTGCTCCTTGTTTAATATATATATCTCCTCTATCTGTCTTATATGGCTTGTTATAACCATCAGGTATATGTATAACCAATATATTCTTAAGTGTGTTCGCCACACTTACTTTAACCACCTCTGTCTGAATATAAATTGTTGGTCTAATATTATCCGCTATTTGAGATATAATGCGATCATATTCTTCAATTTTTTCAGGCAATAATCCCTTTGGAATATTTGTAGCATCTTCTACTCCAAATATTATAATTCCACCCAACGAATTTGCCATAGCAACGATTTCCTGCATTACAGAATCTTTGTGTGGCATAATCTCTTTAAACTGCACCTTACTCGTTTCTCCTGTAGCAATAATATCTAGCAACTCTAAAGCATCCATATCTTACCTCCACATTTTATATATCTCATTGCGTTTATTGAAAGCATCATGCCCTCCTTCCATAATTCCAACGATTGAATCATGAACCTGAGGAGTATCAATTGTTCCCGAATTAATATAAATATATTTTTTGTCCTCATAAGAAAAAGCGGAAACTTTCTCACTGTCGCCTAACACAGGAATATTGGCATTATGAGTTGCAAATATAAACTGCATATTTCCTTTAAGTGCAATCATTTGCTTTATTACTTCATCATAAATCGTCTGATTGTCTAAATCATCTTCTGGTTGATCTATTATTAGAACATCATTATCTTTTTGAGCAAGCAAAAACAATATCAATGCTGATGCACGCTGCCCTAGAGAATGTCTCTCAAGAGGCTTATCATTATATTTAATCACAACCTTATCGTTTACTTTATAAGTCAAAAGTTCAGCAATATTTTCTTTAAACCTCTTGTCAAACTCTAAAAACTGAGTATCTGATAGGATATCACGAACACATTGCCAATTTCGATACATTTCAATAAAATCAACGAAATCACTGCTCATTCGTTGATAGGTTACTTCTTTTATTCCTGTACCTTTAAATATGGATTTTAATTTATCAAGAAAAGCTTCCCTTTGTCCTTTAAATGAGATTGATAGTTGCACCTTATTCTGAGTTTGATTAATCCGATCAATTTCTTTCTTAAGAATCATAAATTCTTCATACCACAAGGTATTCAACTCTACAAGCCGATTATTAAGTATTTCCTCTAAGCTTTCGCGTCGTTTCTCCTGCTTGTCAATTTCTATTAGACGTAGCTGAGCTAGTTCCAAAGAACTACTAAGTTTTAAAAACAAATCTGGTCTAATCGATTCGGAATTCAAATCCCTTTTAATCTGCGCAAATTCCTCCTGCATAACACTACGCTTTGATTCTAATTCTTCTAAAACTATATCAAACTCTTTTGTCATTTCATAAACAGAATTTGTTATTCCCTGTAAATGCTCAAAACTTGATTTTACTTTCTGCATAACAGACGAAGCATGATTGAACAAAGACTCATTCGGCTTTGAACCAAGCAATTGATTACTGATAAGAGGTTGACAATCCCGAACAAGATTAGACAATGACTCAGCATATTTTGTAATGTTTTCTTTAGCTTTAGTAAGAATAACACCATCCTTCTCAAACAATGTTTGTTGCTCCAATTTAGCAGCAACACCTTGATGTTTGAACACATCAAGTTGATGATTTATATCACGAATAGACTGTCCTGTTGACTCTTTTTCTTCCTTAAGGTTACGCAATTTTCGCAACTCATGAATAGTCCCATCAATCTCTAGCTCCTTATTTTTTATTTTCTTACGAATATCAGATAAGCGATTACCTATTAACCGATGCACTAAATCCGTCTCAAAACTTTTCTGTTTATTCGACAAATCTTTTTGTCCAAAATATACTGGTATTTTAAAAATAGAATCTATTGATACATTACAAAGATTACCATCTTCATCAAAAATATTTTCCTTTTGTTTATAAATCTTTTCTATACGATAACGCCTTCTATTTTGACCGATTACATTTAAAATAATTTTCCCTCCACTACTTAGCATATAATCAATCAAGTCATTTTTATACTCTATATCTGCAGAAGATGTTGACAACGAAATACCCAACACATATCGTAGCAATTCAAGAACTGTTGACTTTCCACTTCCACGAATTCCTATAAAGCAATTCAATTGAGGAGAAAAGCTTATCGTTTGTCCATCTAATTTCCCCCCTATAAAACTAATAGACTCAATATACGAATTATTAGGTACAATAGGATTATTTGTTCTAACTCGGTTCTCAAAATCGCGCAATGCATATTTCAATGCAGTAAAATTATAATCTCCAAGTTTTAGATAAGTTTTCTGCATGATTCCTTGTACTTCATTCCCCAGCCCAATGGCAGAGATACCTCCAGTTGCATTATCGGTGCCTTCTACTAAAGCTATATTAGGAACTTGTTGTCTATTACATATTTTTCGACTTTTTTGGAGTGCATAAACTTTATGTTTAAACTCCTTTAATTCAATAAATTCTGCTAACCCACGCCCTTCTAATTCATGAAACATACCATTAGTACCATCTACATGAGCCATTATAATAAAATAGTCTTTTTTATATTTATCAAGATGTTGTACAACATCTGACAATGTAAAACTAGAATTACCATATGGAGCACACCAGTAATTTCCTATCCCCGCAAAAGAAGCATCAAGAAACATTTGTATATAATTATTCTGTTCCCTATTTAAAACCCATGAATCTTCAAATACTACTAATATATGAATACCTCTAGTCCCTCCTTGCATGGAAAATTCCACACCAGGAATTAAATAAATATTATTTTCCTCTGCTTTTTTTCGTAAAAGTTTAAATTCATCCAAATTAAATTTATTGTGATTAGTAATTACACCAATACTAATATCCTGACATTTCAACTGTTTAACATACTCTGTAGCAAATTCTTTATCTGAACCATTAAATTTTCCAAACTCAGAATCTGACTTTGTATGTAGATGAAAGTCTGCTCGTAACCACCGCGAACCATTTTTAAAAAAATCTTTCGTATCCACTTCTTAGTCCTTTCTTAATCAAATTGTATATTAACATTGTAGAATAACAACCATAATCTTCATAATACTATAATTTATTCGCACATATTTTCTTTAATAACTACTTAAAGGCTATAATTATCTTATTTTCACTTGTAACAACATCAAAATTTAACATTACTTCTTTATAAAAAAAATACAACTAAACAATACACTTATTGTTAAACGAAGCACACCAAATAAAAAGGGATTTTAATTGATAACATTTTATCAAAACAACATTATTGTTTCAATTAAAATTACATTTATGCTTAAAATTTACAATAAAACCTTCTTTATAATGCTATTTCCGTAGTTGTTCACCAAAATTATGGGCTATGTAGCACTTGGGGAGGGAGTATAGGCGTTCGGTCCAGATGTGGGAGTTTGGGAAAAAGGTTCTCATCTGACGCTTTGTTAGTAGGCGGGTTGAGCGACAAAATTCTTTTGCTTCTTTCCAATTGCGATGGCGAGGCATTACATTGAGACGAAAACGCCAGTTCATAAATGCTCATACAAAATTCTTGATAGCCCTTAATTCAACAATTATCGAATTATGGGGTTTCAATTTCCCAACGTCCGTTTTTATCTGCTCCAATACGTTTTATTATTCCATTTTCTTGAAGTTTATTCATATTATTGACAATATTTTTTTTTGCAATACCTACAATCTGGACTAATTCTTCTTGAGTTACAAAAGGATTTTCTTTAATTGCATTTAATATCTTTTGTTGATTTACAGTAACCTTTACAGATACTTTTACAGTAACCTTTTTTTCGTTTTCTATAATTTCTTCAATAGCTTTTAGAAGTAGCGAAAGCATAAATTCAATAAAATTAGAAGAGTCTGCATTGTGGTCACAAGATTTTAAAGTATCATAATATTCTATTTGATTTTCTTTTATTAAAGATTCTACAGGAATCCATGCAAAAACTTCTTTCCAATCCTTTAAAATTACAGTTTGCCATAAACGTCCAATTCTACCATTTCCATCTTGAAAAGGATGAATAAACTCAAATTCATAATGAAACACACAACTACTGATAAGAGGATGTACTTTAGTTTTTTTCACCCATGTCATCAAATCTTTTATCAAGATAGGAACACGTATTGCAGGTGGAGCCATGTGAATACATCTCTGTCCATCAAACACGCCTACACCACCGCTTCTAAATCTTCCGTTTTCTTTAACCAAATCTGTCATCATAAAACGATGTGCTTTTAAAAGGTCTGCTTCTTTATATGGATTTAATTCAAAAAGAAGATTGTATGCGTCAATAGCATTTTTAACTTCTTGAATCTCATTGGGAGGACCTAACACTCTTTTACCTTCTACAATAGCTGTGATTTGTTCTACAGATAAAGAATTATTTTCTATTGCAAGGGACGATTGAATTGTCTTTATCCTGTTTTGCTTTCGTAGCATAGGTGCAGGCAGATTATCCCCAGACACAGATATACTTCCTAATATTTCTGCGATTTCTATTACGAGATTCGTGATCTCATCTGTCACCGTAAAAGGCGGAACATACGTTGTTTCATTCATTTTGCTCATGGATTTATATTAAAAGTTTAGATTACAAATTTAATAATAAAATCATTATCTTTGCCTATCATTTCATATATAAAATTCAAGTCTTATTAAAAATATCATTATGAGAAAAAATCTAATTATCATGGCATTAGTTGCTTTAACATTAGCCTCATGCGGAGAGAAGTCCGAGAAAGAGACTGCTTACACTCCGCCTCAAGACATCGTTCTAAACTCCGACATCATGACGCCTGAAGCGCTATGGTCGATGAACCGCCTCGGCGAATATGCTGTCTCCCCTGATGGCAAACATGTCGTTTACAACCTCACCTATTTTAATATAGCTGAAAATAAAAGCAAGACCGACATCTACATCATCGACATCGACGGTAACAACAACAGATGTCTCACGAAATCTTTTTCTAACGAGTTGAGTCCTACATGGAATAAGGACGGATCTAAGATTTTGTTTATGTGTGCTGACAGCGGTGAGATGCAGGTTTGGGAAATGAATCCTGACGGCAGCGAAAGAAAACAAGTCAGCTTTGTAGAAGGCGGCGTAAATGGTTTCAAGTATTCCCCTGACGAGTCGCAGCTTTTATTTATTGCTGAGGTAAAACTCAAAGACAATGTAGCCGACATCTATCCTGATCTTCCACTTTCTTCTGGAAGAGTAAACAACGATTTGATGTATCGTCATTGGGATCAATGGGTTGACACCTACAGTCACATCTTCGTGACTTCTGATAATGGCAATGTTAAGTTAGATATTATGGAAGGTGAAATGTGGGAAGCTCCTGTGAGACCATGGGGCGGCATGGAACAGATTGCATGGACTAAAGACGGACAAAACATTCTTTATTCTTCAAGAAAGAAAGTAGGAAAAGATTATGCAACTTCCACAAATACCGACATTTATCAATACAACATTCCAACGGGCGAATGTAAGAATCTCACCGAAGGCATGATGGGTTATGATATGAATGTCGTCGTTTCTCCACAAGGTGACAAGATTGCATGGGAAAGTATGGAACGTGATGGTTATGAAGCCGACAAACAACGTCTCTTCGTAATGGATTTGACGACAGGCGAGAAAAAAGATTATTCTATAGGCTTCGACCAAAACGCCACTCATCTTCTATGGGCTCCTGATGGACAATCAATTTATTTCATCAGCGACCGTAATGCGACAGATCAGATTTATGCTTTAAGTCTCAGCACTGGCAGCATCAGAAAGATAACAGAAGGCAAACATAATTATATAGGTATAGCGTGGGCTGGAGATAAGTTAATAGCAGCTCGTCAGTCGATGTCACGTCCTACTGAATTATATATAGTCGATCCACAAAGCGGCGAGGCGAAACAACTTACGACTGTCAACGACAATATCTTCAATCAGTTGACCATGGGCAATGTTGAAGAACGCTGGATTGAGACCACCGATGGAAAGAGAATGTTGACATGGGTTATCTATCCTCCTCATTTCGACAAAAACAAAAAATATCCAGCTCTGCTCTATTGTGAAGGCGGACCTCAAAGCACAGTAAGTCAGTTCTGGTCATATCGTTGGAACTTCCAGATGATGGCTGCTAACGATTATATCGTCGTCGCTCCAAACCGTAGAGGCTTGCCAGGCTTCGGTCAGGAATGGTGCGAGGCTATCAGTGGCGACTACGGCGGACAATGCATGAAGGATTATCTCTCGGCAATAGACGCTTTGGCAAAAGAGCCTTTCATTGATGAGAACAGACTCGGTGCTGTCGGCGCAAGTTTCGGAGGATTCTCTGTATTCTGGTTAGCTGGTCATCACGAAGGACGTTTCAAGGCTTTGATAGCTCACGATGGCATGTTCAACTTTGAGTCGCAATATCTTGAAACAGAAGAGATGTGGTTTGTCAATTGGGATTTAGGCGGACCTTTCTGGGAGAAAGACAATCCTGTAGTACAATGGTCGTACGCCAACTCACCACATAAATTCGTAGATAAATGGACAGCTCCTATCTTGGTCATTCATGGCGCTAAGGATTACCGCATCGCTTATACTCAAGGCATGCAGGCTTATAACGCAGCCGTCTTGAGAGGAATACCAGCAGAGTTCTTATATTTCCCAGATGAAAATCACTGGGTGCTTCAAGCACAGAACGGAATCTTATGGCAAAGAAGATTCTTCAATTGGCTTGACACTTATTTGAAGTAATGAACAATGTACAATATATAATGTACAATGTACAATTGATGATTTTACAGGCACATTGAATGTGTCAAAAATAATCCAATAAAAAAATCTCGTCTGCACTTCGGGCGAGATTTTTATTTGTTATCTATTATTTAAAAATTCACAATATTCTTCCAAAGACTTTCTCATAACATCTATAGGAATCAGCTTTCTTCTGTATTCGGCAACCATCGTCGGACTTAGAGAACGACTTAATGTATATTCAACGATACTACGATCAGCTGACGGACAAAGAATGATACCTATACTCGGATTCTCATTATCACGTTTCACATCTCTGTCAAGAGCTTCCAAATATAAATCCATCTTACCTATAAATTCAGGTTGAAAGTCAACGGTTTTTAATTCTATGGCGACCAAACATTGCAATGCTCTGTGATAAAACAACAAATCAATTCGTTTTGTAGAACCTCCGACTTGTACTCTAAATTCACTTTCAACGAATAGAAAATCCTTGCCAAGTTCAAGAATAAAATCTTTAATATGTTCCAAAAGTCCTTTATGTAGATGCTGTTCATTATGCACTTCTGGTAAATTCAGAAAGTCAACAAAAGCCTTATCTTTCAATATAAATTCTGTTTTCGGATATTCTGATAGTAATTTTGGTGAAAACATTTTGTCTTTATTCATTAATGACGCATAAGTCTGATTAATAATACAACGTCTTAATTCTTCTGTCTTTAAACTTTGTTGTGATGCATAAAGCATATAAAATATCCTCTCTTCATCAGTATTACATCGGTTCATAATTTCTAAATGAGATGTAAAAGGTATCAAAAGTAATAACTCAGGTATTGCCAAGAGTGTTATAGATGATTTTAATGGTCTCCGATCAACTTTTTCTATATATCCTAATTGTGCAATTGAGGATTGCACAATTCCAGATAAATGCAAAATCTTTATCATTTCGGAAAATTCAACACGACTATACAAATCATAAAACTTTACCATATTGTATAAATGACGTTTCCCAAATCCTCGTCGTTGCGGATTTTGCAACTTCAGATAATCAGCTAATTCGCTTACTACCTTAGAGCCCCAGCGAGATGTCTTTAACTGTATTGAAATGTACTCACCTACTTCCCAACTTGTCATCAGTACTTCAATATTCACTTTTGTTATAGCACTAAAACGATGTCGTTCTATTAGTGAATTGACATATTCAAATTGTCTTGTTAATTCATCACGCTCCGAAATGGATGTGATCTTATTATTTGAAGATTTCATAAAA
>CALDQE010000020.1 GCA_937911295.1 uncultured Verrucomicrobiota bacterium | reverse complement strand
CACAGAGAAAAGAACGGGACAACACTCTGTGCCTCTGCGTCTCTGCGGGAAATAACAATATTCGTATGAATATAACTTGTTCAAGCCTCTCATCTCCTAAACTCCGAATCTCCCAGAAAGCACCGCAGGCAGCAGGTAGCAGGTCACAGTGTTATAGGACAAAGTAAATGCAACTCTTTACACACAAGGGCGTTGCATTTAGTTTGTCTTTTGACCTAATCATTTGTGTATATGCTTTGACTTTTTTTTCGATTATTTGTAAAATATATAATCGATAAACGGATACATTTTATTTTATTTTTGGTAGTATATGAAACAAGACGAAAATTCAAAAATTCAACAGCTTTCTAGTCATGTAGCAAATAAAATTGCTGCAGGAGAAGTAGTGGAGCGCCCTGCCTCCGTTGTAAAGGAATTACTTGAGAATAGCGTTGATGCCGGAGCTACCAAAATTGATGTTGAAATTACTGCCGGTGGTCGAAAGCTTATAGCCATTACTGATAATGGATGTGGTATGAGTAAACGCGATGCCCTAATGTCTATTGAACGTCAGGCTACAAGCAAAATTAAAGAGGTTGATGATATTGAACATATTACTACACTTGGATTCCGTGGTGAAGCACTTCCGTCAATTGCATCTGTCTCTAGATTTACATTGAAGAGCCGCCGTCCTGTAGATAATGCTGGGACCTGTGTTGAAATTCAAGGTGGAAAAATAATAGATGTAACCGATTGTGGCGTTCCTTCAGGAACATGTATTGAGGTGCGTGATCTTTTCTTTAATGTTCCTGCTAGAAGAAGCTTTCTTCGGAGCTTTCAGACAGAACAAGCCCATATAAAAAATATGGTGCTTGTTCATGCTATCGCATACCCAAAAATAATGTTTACACTAAAATGCGATGGAGAAGAAATTTATCGTTTGCCAGCAGCAGAAAATTTGCACGATAGATTATATGAACTAGTCGGTGATGAAGAAATGGATCGCCTGATTGCTTTTGATGGAGTTCACAAAAATATCCATATTTATGGATATGCTGGCGTTCCTAATTGGACTCGCTCAGATCGTGGCGGACAATTTATTTTCATCAATGGACGCCCAGCTGCCACACCAGCAATTCATGCCGCTATTCGTGAAGCATATCCAAGACTTGAAGAGTCGCGTAAGCCTATATTTTACCTTTTTATCAATTTGCCTCCAGAGGATGTTGATGTTAATGTTCATCCAATGAAGCGAGAAGTGCGTTTTCGTAGAGGAAATGATGTTAAGGATGCTGTTATAGCTATAATGTCAGAAGCCTTGCAGGGATCAAGCTCTAGCTTTGAAGGCTCTTGGGGCTCTTCTATAATAAATGCTCCCACGGTTGATAATGAACCGTGGTCAGATCACCAATCAGTAGAATCTACTGGCTTGTCTCAGTCAGAAATAGACGCTCCATCTCAAAATGTGATGTCTCCTGAAGAACAGCAAATATTAACTCCTCCTCTGGTAACACCAGTGTTTACGACTGCTCCTTCTTCTCCTACTGTGCCACAACCAACAGCCCCTGTACCAATTGCTGTAGATTTGCCTTTTGCTGATACTGTAGTGATGCCTTTCTCAAAAATTCAGCGTAATGATTGGAGAGATAATCCTCAAGAGCCTTCTCCTACAGAAACGAAGGAAACAGGTAATGCTTCATCGGATTCTTTCAATGGAGGCTCTTTTATACCCGATCCTACATCTCCTCTAGCGGAATTTAGAATCCTTGGTCGCTTAACAAGTGGATATGTGATGCTGGAAACTCAAGGAGGATATACTATTTTTGATCCTAAAGCCGCTCATGAACGTGTAATCTATGAGTCCTTGCTAAAACAAACAGAAGAAAGTAAATTGTCACAAATGCTTCTGATACCTCAGACAGTTGAGCTTAAACCACTAGATGCAAGGCGTATTGAAGCTCTTTTACCATATTTTAATGATTTAGGCTTTAGTATTGAAAAATTTGGCTCTTCTTCTTTTATTGTTAATGCTCTTCCAGAACCAATTTCTGATGCTGATTGTGGTATTGTTCTATTAGATACAATAAACTATTTGGAAAATTCAGGACCCAATAAGCGAAGAGAACGTTGGCGAGAGGAAATGATAGCAGCAGTAGCATGTAAAAATGCTGTTAATACTAGGCGCGAGCTTTCAGATATGGAGCTTACAGGAATTATCAAGCGTTTAGCAGTATGTGATATGCCATATACAAGCCCAACTGGAAAGCCAACAATGATATTTACATCTACCCGTGAGATTGATCGCAGGTTTGGACGCACACGATAATTTTAATGAAAGAAAAGTATGAAATTATTTAATACATATTTAGAAAATGGTGATAAAAATAATAGACTTATATTGTTATTCCATAAGCTATCCTTTTTCTGCCTTTGTGGTGTGGCAATTTTAGGACCATGGGCATTTAGTGCATGGGAAATGTGGTGGTTTTGGCCAGTAGCAATACTGTTGTTTGCTGCGATTGCATTTGCTGGTGTAGGTTCAATAATAGAAATGATAATAAATAACTCTTATGGCGACACAGCCCCTGAGTCTGGTTATTTTCTTTTTGGTAAAAGAAAGCTAATAGTTATTGCTTCAATGCTTCCTTTTATAATTTATGCAGTAATTCGGTTTAATTTTCATTTAGACCCCACACACCCTTTTGTTTATATGGATGGAGAACGTAGCCTATTGTTGATGGTTACACCAGTGCTATTGGGGATTACTATGCTTCTTGTTTGTACAAGAAAGCGATTAGTTTGGCTTTGCTTCGCAGTGATGGTCAATATGCTTTTTATTGCTCTTTATTCCATAATAAATCATTATGTCACAGCTGATTGGTATGTGCTCTGGTTTAAGGTTCCTCAATCTATGTATTATGGGGGAAGGGCAACCGGTGTTTTCTTCTGCCCAAATCACCTTTCTGCATTTATGAATTTTGGAATATTATTTATTGTTGCACTATTATTGACTCCTCGAAAAAAGGGCGTTGGTATAAAGGAGGTACTTTGGTTAAACATATTAGCTGCAGCAATTTTGCCATTTTTATTATGGGCTAATGTGTTGACACTTTCCAGGGGCGGAATGGCATCACTTGTAGTGGCATTGGTTTTAGGTTTATCCTTTTTCGGATTTAGTAACAAAAAGCTATTGCATAGGTTAGCTGCAATAGTAAGTGTCTTGGCTGTGACTTTTATTGTTTTACTGATAATTTTTTCAACAGAGAATATTATTCATGAGCGCTGTAAGGGGCATGGTTTTTATAAATTATTAACTAATTCTGAAGAAACAGATAAAACCTTTGGGGAACGCTTTCATCAGACCTTTTGGTATGGATTTGACAGAGGCTGGTATATAGGATCAGCATTGCGAGCATGGGAGTCAAGCCCAGTATTTGGTATTGGTCCTGGGCAGCATTCAAGCCGTTGGGGCGAATTTGCTGCAACACCTGACGGCACACGCGATCCGTATAAGCCACCACGCTTAAGAAATGATGGATATCATTTATATGAGGTGCATAGTGATTGGACGCAACTGCTAGAGGAATATGGAATAGTGGGAATTTGCTTGTTTATACTACCTGTAATAGTGGTTATAGGCAGCTTGGTTGTGGCAAAGCGTCAAGCAATGAAGGATTTGTGTACTCATGCAGAAAGTCATAGTACTAGACGTAAATATCTTGATGAAAACAAATCAATTGATGCACCACATAAGACAGATGACGAGCTTTTGGGTAATGATAGTGAGGAGCATCGTGCCCCAGAAGAAGAGCACCATCATCATACTCACAAGCATCACCGCAAGCATAGAAAGACCGAATATGGGTTTGCTACATTAACAACAGCTGAAGAGTACAAAATTGCTGCGGCATTACCATTAGCGGCTTTGTTAATGTGTATTTGTATGATATTCCACTCAATAGGTGATTTCAGCTTCCAAATTCCAATAATAGTTTGGACCTTTGCAATTTTTATTGCATCTGCACTAATGATAAACTCAGAAATAAAACGATAATTATAGTATTTATCTAGAATTTTGGTCACTGGACAAAGTAAATGCAACACCAAACTCAAAAGGGGGTTGCATTTACTTTGTCTTTTGACCGCAATAAGTAATTTAGTTTATCTGAGAATTTTGTATTATGTAATTGGGATTTGCTGAGCGACAGTAATCGAATATGCTGGAAGAATAACTATATAATTGCTGAAAAGACCCTTTTTTTGTAAAAAATTGCACGATACTGAATTTTCTTGTATATTTATGTTGTAAAGTGGTATACTTTTTGCTGTAAGTAAAGGTGTCATGAAATCAAATATCTCTTTAACAAATGAATTGCGACAAACGCAAACAATGGCTCCGGCTCTTGTGCACTCTCTAAAATTGCTCGAAAAGCCGGTTCTTGAATTGTCTACCCTCGTTAAAGAAGAAATTGCCGCAAATCCTGTTATTGAACAAGATGAACTCTCCCCTGTATCTATCGATGCAGAAAGAGAAGCTTTTGATAACCCAGAATACTTTGACCAACAAAATGATACAGATGTAGATTCGCCTACATATGATTTTGATTCATCATACGAAGCTACACAAAATGATTATAATGAAGAAGATTATAATTATGGAGACTTTTCTGTCCTCTCTAACTATGATTATGGTGAACAAGAATATATCTATCAAGCTGGAGGTAATAATGAATATTCTACAGAGGATGAAGAAAAACGCCAGTTTATGTATGACTCAATTTCACAAGGTGTTTCCCTTCAAGAACATCTCGTGGGTCAAATTGGCGTAGAGAATTTCTCTGAAAAAGAAGCTACTATCGCTGAAGAAATTATCGGAAGTATTGATTCTCGTGGCTACCTTGTAACTCCACTTGCCGAAATCGCTCAAGCTCTTAATGTTACTCTCGAACAAACTGAAAATATTCTTCTGAAAATTCAAGAGTTTGACCCATGCGGAGTCGGTGCAAGAAGCCTCTCTGAATGCCTCCTCATACAGTTGCGTCACGCAGTTGAACCACATAATAAATTAGCTGAGCTGCTGCTAGAAAAATATTCTGACCTGCTTGCAGCAAAAAAACTCCCTCAGCTACTGAAGCTCTGTAACTGCACAAAGGAAGAACTTTCTGAAGCAATAAATTATTTAACTCAATTCTCCCCAACTCCTGGACTTGATTTCTCTTCAAAAAAAATCCTATATATCCAGCCAGATATTGTGGTTGAATGGAATGAGGAGGAGCAAAAATATGTTGGTACTGTCCTTAATGACTATATCCCTAAAATTAGAATTTCTAAAAAGTATTTTAACCTCCTTGAAGATGAAAATACTCCACCAGATGTTAAAAAATATGTTGCAGAAAAAATTCGCTCTGCCGAAGCCCTGCAAAGAGAATTAAATTTGCGCGAAAGCACAATGAAAAGAGTCACGGATAAAGTGGTCGCGTATCAGCAGGATTTCTTTAGCAAAGGTATAAAGGCAATGAAACCATATACAATGCTGGAAATTGCTGCAGAGCTCGGCCTACATGAAACAACAATAAGCCGTGCTGTCGCTGGCAAATATGTCAAATCTCCTCAAGGGATGACAGAGCTTCGTCAATTCTTTGTGTCTGCTGTTCAAAAGGACGATGGTAATCAACTCTCTAATTTGGCAGTTAAGGAATTGCTTAGGGAATTTATAGAAAATGAGGATCCGTATAATCCTCTTTCTGATACTGCTCTTGTTGAATTGTTCAAGGAGAAGGGTATAGATTTGGCACGACGCACAGTGGCGAAATATCGGGATATGTTAAAAATACCATCATCAACCCAGAGAAAGCGTATTTAAAGAAAGGTAGCAACAATGCTATATATTGCTCGTTATATTATTACACAAAATTCTCAAAGAGAAATTCTAGAAAATGCAGCCATACTTGTTCGTGGCACGGTCATTGAGGCAATTGGTTCAGCAGTTGAATTAAAGGCACAATATCCCAATGAGCCAGTTGAAGATTTGGGTAATGCAGCTATTATGCCTGGTCTTATCAATGCACATACGCATATCCCAATGTCATTCTTACGGGGCTATTCAGATGATAAAGCTCTAATGGATTGGCTTTATAAGGATATTTTCCCTGCTGAGGCAAAGCTTACCCCCGAGATTGTTGAGCTGGCCACAACCTTGTCTTGTGCCGAGCTTCTTCGGTTTGGTTGTACAGCTTTCTACGATATGTATATGCTCGAAAAAGCTGTTTTCAAAGCAGCTGATAGAGTAGGTATCCGTGCTGTGCTTGGAGAGAGTGTTTCTTCCTTTTTCCCAAGCCTTGATGCACAGAATTTAGATGAATTTTTTGCAGGCTTTGAGGCTAATGATGAGCTTATGAAAAATCATCCTCTTATCCGACACGCAATCAATCCTCATGCAATTTACACAACCGAAACAGCCATTCTCCAACGTTGCCGTCAGGTCGCAAATGATAAAAAGCTTCGTTTAGGTATTCATATGTGTGAGACCTCAGGTGAAACTGTCGGCTCGTTAGAAAAAAATAAGCAGCGTCCAATTGCATATTGCGACTCAATCGGACTGCTTGATGAAAATACAACCCTAATTCATATGGTTGATATCAATGAAGATGATATTGCAACAGTGGCAAAGTATGGCTGTGCCACAGTTCATAACCCAGCATCAAATATGAAGCTTGCTTCAGGGGTCTCCCCAATTCAACAGCAATTAGATGCTGGTATAGCTGTTGGTCTTGGCACAGATGGACCTGCATCTAATAATGCACAGAATATGTTCCGCGAAATGTACCTCGCTGCACTTCTTCAAAAGCTTGACAAACAAGATCCATTGCAAATGCCTGTTCAAACTGTGCTAGATATGGCAACTCGTGGTAGTGCTGCTGCACTCGGTTGGTCTGACGCAATCGGCTCTCTTGAAAAAGGCAAGCAAGCAGATTTTTGTGCACTTTCTCTTGCTTCTCCTAATATGCAGCCTGTTCACAAAGTGCTATCAAATGTGATATACTCTGCCACAGGAATGGAGAATGTAATTACAGTTGTTGCTGGTAAGGTTCTTTATAAGGATGGCTTCTATACAACTATTGATTATGCAAATGTTCTAAATGAAGTAATGAATTTAAATAATTGGTTAAAAAATAATTAAAATTTCTAGGAGTAAATTATGGAAGAAAAAGATATTTCTCAAAATGATGACCTTGTTTGTGATAATGGGGAAGAGCTAATCACAAAGCACTGGACCTTCCCTTTAACCCGCCCACATACAGGAATACTCTTTGGTAATGGCACGATGGGTGTTATGGTTTATGGCGAAGGCAATACTCTAAAGGTTTGTATCGGGCGCTCAGATGTTTGGGATCATAATGGAGGAGTAGATTGGGGTAATCAAACCTTTGAAAGAATTTGTGAGGTTCTTGAAAAGAAGGATGAGGAGGCGCTTAAAAAATTGTTCCCACCTTCCGAAAAAGGACCAACAATTATCTCTATTGGAAGAGTCGAATTTGATTTTCCAGAAAATTATATATTGCGAGATGGTGAACTTGATTTAAGAAGCGGTATTGGTGATGTTTTGTTTGAACTGCCAGAAAGACAAACAGAAGATTTATCGATGTTCAATTCTGTTAAGAAAAATATTTTCTGCATTAAATTTAATACTCAAGGTGTTAAAGGACGCTCGGTTTCTGCATGGGATTCAATTCAGGATAAGCTGAAACCAAGGGGCTTTAAAGCTGCTAAGAAAAAGGATGCAAAAAATAAACGTTTCGGTGGCTGGTACCAAGCTTTACCAAATGATCCCGGCTATTATTGCGGATGGGAAATTTCCGAAAATCAAATTTTAATTTCAGTAGAGGTTGATGATTCAAAGAAATCCGCAGAAGAAAAGGTAAAAGAAAATTTTGCAAAGTTTGATTTTAATAGCGAGCTTAAAAAGTTAATAAAGTTCTGGGAAGAAAAATGCAAATTATTGCCATATATTTATATGCCAGATGAAAGCCTAATGCAGCTATATAATTATGGGATGTATAAGTATATTATTGCTACAAGCATGAGTAAGGTTGCTTGCGGTTTGCAGGGACCTTGGATAGAGGATTATCAGCTTCCTCCTTGGGCAAGTGATTATCATTTTAATATCAATGTTCAAATGTGCTACTGGCCTGCATATCAAAGTGGCTTGCTAGATTCATTGCTTCCTGTATTTAATATGCTTAAGCAGTGGAAGCCACGTCTTCGCTTTAATGCAAAGAAATTTATTGGCATTAAGGATGGTTATATGCTTCCTCATGCGGTAGATGATTTAGGTAAATGCATGGGCAATTTCTGGACTGGTATGTTAGATCATGGTTGCACTATGTGGATGGCGACAATGATGTATCGCTACTTTGATTACTCAAATGATGTTGCCTTTATGAAGAGCAATGGCTATGATTTTATGAAGGGAGCATTTAATGTATTTTATGCAATGCTGAAGGAAGAGGATGATGGTTATCTATCTCTTCCTTTTGGCGTATCTCCAGAATTTGGCGGTGCATCAATGAATGCATATGGTAAGAATCCTAGCTTCCAGCTAGCAGTTGCACATCGCCTCACTAAAGATCTTGTTGCTTCTGCTAAGGCATTGGGCGAAGAACCTGACCCTCGTTGGCTAAAGCTTATTGAGAAGCTTCCAAAGGCTTGTATCTTTAATCACCCTAATGGCTCAAAGCAGATTGGTCTTTGGGAAGGAAAGAATCTTGATGTATCTCATCGTCATCACTCTCATCTTGGCGCTATTGCTCCTTTTGATGTAATTGATTGCGAAGATCCAGCTTGGAGAAAGATTGTTAATGATTCAATTACTAATTGGATTTATTGGGGTCAGTCAATGTGGACTGGTTGGTGTATTACTTGGGCTTCAATGCTTCATACTCATATGGGTAATGGTGATATGTCTGCTATGTTCCTAAAGATGTTTAACGATGTCTTTACAAATGAAGGTGGCGGAACTCTGCACGATACCTTTGCTGCCGGAATCTCTCTATTTGGTATGTCCGTATTGCCAGATGAAGCTGAGAAGGAAAAGTTTGCAAAGCGCGGTGAAATTATGCAGCTCGATGGAGGTATGGGTGCTGTAGCCGCTATTTTTGAAATGCTTGTAATGGAAAAGAATGATGTAATTCATATCTTTAGAGGATATCCAAAGAAATGGGCAAAAGGTGGGTTTGAGAATGTTATGTCAAAGCATGGTATTCGTATCGGTGCATTGCGTGATTATTATAATTGCGTTGCAGTAACAATTAACACCCCAAAGCACGAAATACCAGAGATAAAAATTGCAAATCCATTTAACGATAAATCTAAGAATGTTGTTGTTGTTTGCCCTTTGAATGATACTAAAATATTTAATGGCGTAGCAGATGTTCTAACACTTAAGCTTGAACCAAATACATCATATTACATTGTGCAAAGATAAGTATTTCTAAATAAATCTTAATATAAGGAATAGTATGACAGAAGTAGATAATGATATGAATCTCGGTGAGCAGCCAATTGCAAAAATTCTTGAGGAATATGGATTGAAGACACATGACCTTGTGGTTGCAAGTGAGGTGCAGATGACTCATAAAATGGTGCAGCGTGCTATGAAGGGTCGCCGCCTTACTGCGAATACAAAGAATATTGTGCTTAATGCTTTGCGTAATGCCACCGGCGTTCAGTTTAAAATGACAGACCTATTTAATTACTAAGAAGGAGGTATAAAATGGGAAGTTTTATTAAACGCATGCTATTGTTTATCATTGTAAACATGGCAATTATGCTATTGGTTTCTGTGGTATTTAATTTGACATGTAATTTCTTTGACCTTGATATGGCGTCGGATTCCGTTGGAGTGATTGCTATATGGGCATTATTATATGGTATGATTGGAAGCTTTGTTTCTCTTCTTCTATCAAAACCAATAGCAAAGTGGCTTGTTAAAGCAAAGACCATCACAGGTAATGAGGGCGAAGCAGAGCGTTGGCTCGTAGATACTGTTCGGACTCTTGCAATGACAGCAAACATTAAATCACCAGAGGTGGCTATATACGAAGGAGAAGCAAATGCCTTTGCTACAGGTGCATTTAAAAATAGAGCTTTGGTGGCAGTGTCTACAGAAATTACTGAGAAGCTAACACGCGAGGAGCTACGTGCAGTGCTTGGCCATGAAATAAGTCATATCGCTAATGGGGATATGGTAACAATGTCTTTACTACAAGGAGTATTAAATGCATGTGTATTGTTCTTGTCTCGAATTATAGCTTATGTTACTTCAGAAATTTTGTCGGATAAAGAAAGCATTTCAACGGTGGTTTATTACATTATTTATTATGCTGCTCAAATTCTTCTAAGTATTTTAGCATCAATTATTGTTATGTGGTATTCCCGTAGAAGAGAATTTGCTGCAGATGCTGATAGTGCAAGGCTTCTTGGCTCACCAGCTTCAATGATTGCAGCTCTTCGTAGATTAAACAATCTCCAGCCTGGTGTATTACCAAATTCTCTAAAGGCTTTTGGTGTTTCTGGTAAGCGTGCTAGCCTATTCTCTTCTCATCCATCAATAGAGGATAGAATTGCTGCCTTACAGCGTATTCAATATGGGAAAAATATTTAATATATAGTCTAATTGATTATGGAAATTTTTGTTGGAAACCTAAGCTACTCTGCCACAGAAGAGGAATTGTATGAGCTATTTTCTAAATATGGAGAAGTAGCAAGCATCACAATTTGTATTGATGAAAATACGGGCCGAGCATTGGGTCGAGCCTTTGTTGAAATGCCAGATAAAGACGCTGCCACAAAAGCAATTCTTTTTACTAATGGAAAAGAGCTAAATGGGCGACAACTGCGGCTTGCCCCAAGCACTCGTTGTCCATAATTTTCTTAACGGGAGAAGGCTATGCTAGATAAATCCAAGGTGATTCATTTAATAGGAATTGGCGGAGTAGGAATGTCTGCCCTCGCCGAGCTATTTGTTTCATTAGGCTACAAGATAACTGGCTCAGAGCGTTTCCTTGATTCAGGTAAGCGTTTGCCAGTCCTTGCTGCCTTGGAGAGTCAAGGTGTGCAGCTTTTCCCTCAAAATGGTGAAGGAATTGACCCTGCCACAACTGGTGCTATTGTCGCAAGTACAGCAATAGAAGCAGACAATCCAGATATTGTTGCTGCAAATCGTTTGGGTATACCAATTTTTCATCGTTCTATGGCATTGGCTGAATGCTTAGAAAATCATAAGCTAATTGCTATCGCCGGAACCTGTGGAAAATCAACAACAACAGCAATGGTGGGGCATATTCTTGTCGAGGCTGGCCTTTCTCCTTTGGTGGTGAATGGTGCCCCTGTTGTTAATTGGCGAAGCCAAACAAGAACTGGTGCCGTTTATCCTGGCTCCGGTGTGTATGCTGTAGCAGAGGTAGATGAGAGCGATAAGTCTTTGATGAATTTTTCTCCCACAATTGCTGTAATTACAAATTGCTCAGCTGACCATTTTTCTCTTGAAGAAACAAATTCTTTGTTTGATGATTTTTCTAAACGAGTTAAGGATAAGGTTATTGACGGAAGGGTAGAGCAAATTCCAGAAATAATAGAGGGCGAGTGGTCGGTTGAATTTGATTATAAGTGCACACATTTTGTTGTGCCTTTGCCAGGAAAACATAATGGCGAAAATGCTTATTGGGCAATACGTATTGCTGAACAATTAGGTGTTGAATTAACTATAATTGCTTCTGCTCTAAAGACATTTAGAGGCGTTGCTCGGCGCTTAGAACTTGTTGGCATAAAAAATGGTGCACGTATAATTGATGAATATGCTCACAACACAGAAAAGCTTCGGGCCTCGATTCAGACAATGCAAGCAAGAGGGACGCGTGTGCTTGTCTTATGGCGTCCTCATGGCTATGCACCGCTTCGTAAAATGTTTTCTGCTTTATTAGAAATGTTTTCTGAAACACTTCGCCCTACTGATATGCTTTATTTACTTCCTGTTTTTGACGCAGGAGGTACAACATCCCGCACAATTCAAACAGATGAACTCGCTGCAGCACTAAAAATGCGAGGTGTTAATGTTGAATATGTATTAACTCATGATGCTGCAATTTCAAGAATTTCTCCACAGCTTGAGTCGGGTGTTTATGTGGGTGTATTTGGTGCACGAGACCCAGAGCTAACAGAAACAGCGAATAAGCTTTCTGGAAAATAATCTTATGAGCTGCATTGATAGAATAGCATCGGATATAATGGTTCAGGCTTTTGTTCAATATTTAGAGAGCGAACGCAATGAGTCTCGCCATACGGTGTTAGCATATTTGCGTGATATTGCACAGCTCGCTGAATTTGTGTTTGGCGAGTCGGATGCCATCGTTTGGCGTTTGGTTCAGAAGTCAGCAGCAAGATCATTTTTGGCAAGCATCGCAGCAATGGAGGCAGCCCCAACAACAATAAGACGTAAGCTTTCTGCTTTGCGAACTTTCTATAAATTTTTAGTAAGGGAAGGAGCAGTAGAGAAGAATCCTTTTTCAATAATAAAGGGGCCAAAGCTTTCTAGAGAATTGCCAGATGTATTGTCAGTAAATGAAATTACTGAAATAATGGATTATCTACAACGAGAGATTGATAGAGCTATTTCAGAAAATGAGAGTACGCTTGTTGTATATTTGCGGAAGCGTAATAAAGCATTATTTGAATTACTTTATAGTTGTGGTTTACGAATAAGCGAGGCGTTAAGTTTAACAAAGGGCGAGCTTTATTTAGAGGAGCAATATGTTCGTGTTTTTGGAAAGGGTCGTAAGGAGCGTATTTGTCCATTAGGATCTTATGCTCTTGCAGCGACAAAAGAAATGCTAAAGCAGGAGCATGAGGTTTGGGGTGGAGCCACAAATCTGAGCTCGGGGGCTACTTATATATTTAAAAATAAGTTTGGCAAGAAGCTTACCCCTCGTTCGGTTGAACGAATATTGCATGATATACTAGCAGCTGTTGGTATATCTGGAGAATATACGCCACATTCGTTTAGACATTCATTTGCGACGCATATGTTAGATGCTGGTGCTGATTTGCGTGTAGTTCAGGAGCTTTTGGGGCATGAGAATCTCTCGACCACACAGATTTATACACATGTATCTATAGAGCATTTGCGTAGTGTGTACCATTCTGCTCATCCGCATAGTTAATGTCTTGAGCAGGCATTGCATCGATATTCGCACAAATCCTGTAGAACCTATCGAAGAGCCTCGTATTTTCGCCCCCACACAAACATTCCTGCCAATCTTGCAAATTATGTAATCCTGCTTTACTGCACAAACATGATTAGCACAATGGGTACAATTACTAGTTTAAGGATAACTATTGTTCTCTTTTAGCACATATATGGTTATTCATATAAGGTGTTACTTTGTACTGATTTACCAAATTTTTCAATAAAGACAAAATTTGATTGACG
>CALDQE010000019.1 GCA_937911295.1 uncultured Verrucomicrobiota bacterium | reverse complement strand
AATTACAAAGAAAAGAGGCTGCCACAAAACATTGAGTTTTGCAACAGCCCCTTTTATATATGAGGTTTATTTTTGGAGATTATTTACCAAACTTAACCTTACCCCAAGCCCAAGGTGAAACAACTAGGTTGTCTGCCTTACTGCCTGGCCAGTAGAATTCGCGCTGACGCTTATGACCTTGAACAGCCATTGTGAAGCTTACGCCTGCCATTGTGCCTGGAACTGGCTTAAAGCCATGTAGGTGTTGTGCAGGGATAAATGCTTCCATAATGTAACCATCAGCGGTCTTCTTAACAGCACTCTTTACTTCAGGTATGTCATAAATTGACTCCTGACCTTCTGCACGAGCCCAGATACCTGCATAAGCACGATTCTCGTCTGCCAATGGGCAGAACCAGAACTGATGATGATTCAATGTCCACTTCTCATCAATCTCAAAGGTTGCTGAAGAATTGAACATAAACTCTAAGCAGTCTGTTGCACGCCAGAAAGAACGTGGGTCAGCACAGAAGCACTGGCTATCTGCAACATCAAATGCTAGGTATAGACCATCCTTAGAGTAAGCCATGTAAACTCTTGACTTCTCATTATCACCTAGAGGACCAACCATCCATGTTGGAAGCTGATTATTTGCATCCCACTCTTTCAAGTTGCCATCAATCTTAACATTGTTCTTGGAGTTCATTGTCCAGTCACGCTGAACGATAGGTGCTCTATCTAGTAGGCGACCATCTGTGCTCTCGATGCGAATATAAGGAGCATTTTCTTTATCATCAGCACGAACAGATGTAGACTTCTTAAGAACATAGTTAATTGTAACCTTCTCATTTGGCTCTGCTGTATACTCAGTTTGAGCTGGCTCAACAACCCAACCCTCAGGAACCTGAGCCTTTAGGATATGAGTCTGCTTATACTTTGACTGGTTAACACACTCAATGTAGAACTTACCATCAAACTGTACAGAGTAGCTCTTTGCATAAACCTCTGGGATTACGTCTAGCTCAATAGTCATAACCTTTTCAACACCTGTTGCCTTGCACTTACCAACAACAGTAAATGTATGGCTGCTACGTGGGAGTGTCTGAGGTGTTGTTACATTGATACCATCAGCAACAACCTCCTGAACCCACTCAGCAGGGCAAGTGATTGTGTAATCAACCTTATCCATGTTATCTAGCTTAAACTCGATAACCTCACCAGCTACATTTAGTAGGTAAGAGTCAGATAGGATATCAATAGGAGTCTGCTTCAACCACTCATGGTTCTTATCTAGACCGATATACCATGTTGGAGCAATATCAAGCTTACGATTCTTCATAGGCTTAAGCTCTGCAGCATACATATCAAAGTACTGCTCAGCTTTAGGATCATCGATAAATGTATCCTCGCCATCCTTATCTAGCTTAAATGCTGCAGCAATAATTTTGCCATTAACATCAAAGATTTGAACACGAGAATTTAGAGTTGGGTTTGCATAACCAATGTACTTTACATCAGCTGGTAGGAATGTACGCATAGCTGAGAATGAAGCAGACACTGGTTTTGGATGATGGAAGCGGTCATATAGTCCACAGCCATCAAAGAACCAACGTGGATCTGGGGTATCGCTATCGAAATACCAGTACCAGAAGATCTTATCAACGCCACTTGCATAGCCCTGCATATAACCGCGCTGGCAATATGCTGCTTGCTCCCACTCAGTAACAATCTGACCAGCACGTGTATCCCAGCCAAATTCTGTAATCCAAATCTGACGCTGCTTACCATCTGAGCAAGCTGCACGCTTCCAACGGCGCCACTGATCACGAGCATACTCCTGCTTAGCCTCACCTTGTCCTGTGTTAGCATTGTTCTTAGCTAGCTCTGGAGGATAGATACCGCAGTAGCGGTGACCATTACATACATCAATATTGTCAAAAGCACCGCTCTGAACCATATCATAAGTAAAATCTACATAGATACCAGCAGCACCCTGCTCAACTGCCCAAACATCAGGATCTACACCCTTAATGACCTCACCCATTGTCTTGCAGTACTCTGCATAACCCTCTGGGTCACTCCACATTAGCGTATCCTTCTCATTATCTAATTCCCATGCATAAATTTCTGGGAATGTTGCAACGATAAGAGACAAATCGCGGCGCCACTTCTTAGTCATTGGATTAATCTTCCACTTACCAGTAACCTTATCCTGGCTACCATTGATAGAGTGCATCAAGCAAGGAAGTGTTACCAAATCATGATCAAGAGCTGATTTTAGAATTTTTGGATACCATGGCCAACCTTTATAGCCACCCTCACCACGAGCATTTACCATCCATGGGAATGTGTATGCATAGTCGCGTACCCAAACCATACCGATGCGCTCCCAGAACTCATAGCCGCAGAAGGTACCGCCATGTAGGTTCATAGCATAGATACTCCAGCGCTTCTGCTCTTCTGTTAGCTTTGGTGGCTTACGTGTAATGATATAGCGAGCAGAAAATTCCTTAACTTCAGGGAAGCCCTTAGCTGTTAGCTTAACAGTATAAGCACCTGGCTCTGTGAAAGGAAGAGCTGTTACATTAAATGCACTATCAAAGCACTTTAGGTTAGGGATGTTAAGCTTGCGCTCTTCACCAGTTGAAGAAACAACCTTTGCATCAAACTCAATTGTCTTTTCTTCACCAATCCAGCTACCTGCTGCAACAACAATCTCTGGCTTTTCTTCGCCATAGAAGAAGTTATTACCTATTGCTGGGAATGAAATCTGAACATTGAATGGGCGCTTATTTGCTGGAACTTCACCCATATCTGTATATAGACGCAAATCAAAATAATCGATAACGATAGAAACATCATTTGGATTATTTCTATCACCCCAGTTATTCTGGCTAATTGTATCAATACGAACAGGATAAGCAACTGGTACATTCTTTCCATCTGAACCTCTTACCTGTGAAGGAAGCTCCTTCTCTACATATTTCCAGCCTTCGCCAAGCTTAGCACCAAAATATACACTAAATTTATTAGTATTAGCATCAACAAAATTGATGCCTAAACCATCTAGCTTTGGCTCACATGCTGGATCTGAAGAGTTACGAACCCATGCAGAAATCTTTTTAGGTTTACCAGGCAATTCATTTTGTGCTGGAGAAGCATTCCAACCACCGAATGTGCGTTTTGGATAATGAACAGAAATACGCATTGCCTTTGCACCAGTTTTAGGTGCAGCAGGATCGGAAGGACACTCGTTGAGAACAGAAATTTCTCCACCGACTGTAATCCATTGACCCACCTTCCATATATTTGCAGATGGATCACCAATATCCTTGGATACAACATCTGAATTTATTGTTGATGCTTCCATAACAACGCTTTGAGACATTGCTACTTGAACAACAATAGATAAGCAAGCTACAAGAAATAGCTTTGTTATATTTATTATTTTAGTCATAAGTTTTACCCTGTTGTGATTTTTTTTACAAACAAAACCTTTTGTTTCATTACTGAAAAGTATAGCAATTTTCTTGCCATTTTGCTATAGGAAATTTGACAACACTCCGTAAAACACATTACAAACAACTGCAAATCAACAACTTAGTTTGTCAAAAAAATTTATTTTTTTGATTAAATTTGTTTTACCGTCAGTGGTAAATTTCAGAAACCTGTATTCTAAAAAACACAGATTGTATTCTAGATTATACACATAATTAGGGTAAAATGAATACTTTTAGCTTAATGTGTGATGTAACACGGATAACTTAATTACACAAATGCTATTACACCTCCGTGCCTCTACGTTAAGAGAAAGCAATGACAAATGACTTTCACTGTCTGATTGTCTCGCGTCTCACGTCGCAACAAAGCACTATCGCAAGGACATTCAGATGATAAGACAACGGTGACCACGATTAACAACCTTAAGACCTCAACGTCTAACGTCTCGCGTCCGTTCGCCGTCTGATTGTCTTGGGTCTATTGTCCGTGTCTAATGTCTCAAGTCTCTAGTCTAGTGTCTCAAGGGTGCGTGTCAA
>CALDQE010000018.1 GCA_937911295.1 uncultured Verrucomicrobiota bacterium | reverse complement strand
TTTTTGTTGATTGCTAGCACAATTCTCTGTGTCTCTGCGTCTCTGCGGGAGGGGATAACCTCGCACTTTTAGCTCATACACAAGCAATCCTGCAAATCCTGCAAATCCTAGTTTACTGCACGAATGTGACCCCAGGCATTAAAGTTTTGCTAGAGCAAAATTTACTGCATCAAAAATTGAAGCACAAATAGGTATTTGATTTTGCTCTGCAAATTGCTTTGCACTTTCTCGTGGAGCTCCTGTTGCTCCTCGAAAAACTAAGATAGAACCAACCTTTGCGTTTACACCGCATTCTATGTCTGAGCGCTTGTCTCCTATTATCCAACATTTTGATGCATCAAGCTTATCTGCCTCAATGCGCTCAAGAATATATGCTGGTGATGGCTTACGATATTTTGACGGCTCATCAGGCGTCTCCGGAGCAATGCAAATTCCAGCAAAGCTTGGTAACTCTAAGAGCTCAAGCAATCGAGCATTACATGCTTCTGCATCTTTAAATGTGTAATAGCCACGATTTATGCCACTCTGATTTGTGAGCAGATATAACTCAAAATGCTCTGCTGCCAATTTAATAGCCTCCTTTGCACCTGGCAATAAGCGTATCTGCTCTGGTCGGCTCATATAACTTTCATCAAAAACTAGCGTATCATCTCTATCTAAGAACAATGCAGGCTTCATACTTTACTTCCCTACTATTTATGTGAAGCATAAGCAATAATATCATCAGGTGTGGCAGTTGCTGTTCCAATCTTTCCGACAACAAAGCCAGCAGCTGTATTAGCAAAATGAATAGCATCAAGCATTGATGCACCTGTTGCTAAAGCCACACACAAAGAAGCAATTACAGTGTCGCCGGCACCAGAAACATCAAAAACCTCACGTGCATAAGTTGGCACCTTACTTATCACCTCACCTTTTTCTGAAAGAAGCATTCCATCAGCACCTAGTGTTACAATTAAATTCTCTGGTGCATACTTTTCATAAATTCGCTTGCAAACAATTTCAGCAGGAAATTCTTTATAATCTTCCTCTGTAATTCCAGCTAGCTTTATTGCTTCTGAGCGATTAGGTGTCATTACTGATAAGCCAGTATAGCTAATGCTTGGGCGGGGCTTTGGATCAAGAGCAATAATGGTGTCTGGGCGAGCAACCTCTTGAATTGCCTTGATTGTCTCAGTCGTTATAATTCCCTTAGCATAGTCAGAAAGAATAATTGCATCAGCCTCTTTGATTGCTGGAGCAAGCTTTGTTGCAATGTCATGAGGTGTAACTTGGAAGCAATCTGGTGAATCCTCCATATCTAAGCGGCAGACCTGCTGACGCCGGCAAACAATTCTTGTTTTAACAATTGTATTCTTTTCCTTGGAAATTGAGCCTGGCACTACTACAACACCCTTATTAGTAATTGTCTGAGTAAGCTTCTCTCCATTATCATCTTCACCAATCCATCCAAAAAGATTCGCCTTTGCTCCTAGTGTGGCAATATTAAGTGCGACATTTGCTGCACCACCTGCTGTATAGGATTCGGAAGACACCTTCACCACAGGCACTGGTGCTTCTGGTGAAATACGCGAGGTATCTCCCCAGATATATTTATCTAGCATTACATCACCAATTACAAGAAGCTTAACATTTTTAACATTATCTAAAATCTTTTGGATAGCTTGCATATAAATAAAACCTTTCTAAACTCAAAATTCACATTATTTATGGGAGGCACACTGCCACAAGGCCAAGATTCTTTGACTATTTAAAAACTATTGTACCAAATTGTGACTCATCAATAAATGGTGTTTTTGGATTTCCAGTAAAGTATAGAGCAGAATCTCTGCGACCGCCATCATCGTCATCCTGCAAAGATATATTAAAGCCAATCTTTTCTGGGCGAGCAGTCTGACCCATTGCTTCCCATGTGATGAGATATTCATATTGAACAATGCCCTGCTCTGCATCTGTTGGCTGCTTAGCCTGCTTTACAGCACCAAACCAAAGCTTGCCAAAGGAATGTGGGTAGCCAGAAAAATCTGAGGTATATGCGCCATTGGCTACAATGGAAAATTCTCCGCCAAACTTTAGGTCCTCGCCATTATTTGCGCGAGAATTTGTGCTACGGTTATAGTTGCCATCAATAAAAAATTCACACGCATCATCATCCCATGCTGGAGCAGAATCTTGACCTGGTTTAGCTGAGTCAGTAACAATCTTATCGTCTAGCACATACACTGCCACAAGAAGACCCTTTTCGTTATATCCAACGGCAAAGACAAACAACAAATCTTTTTCATTTTCAAGTGGGCGTGTTCCTGCATCAAGCACACCGTTGTCCTTTGTGACGGCTGTACATTGAGCAGCTGCCCAATCAGACAAATCGCCATCTACAACAACAGCTGTTTTTTTGCAGGCGGTTAATGTTGAATTATTAACTAGCAGCTCTGCACAAGAAGCAGTACACATTGCCACAAAAGCAAATGCTAACGAAAAAAATATTTTGTTTTTCATAAATTTATGTTCCTATTTTGGCATTTCTGAAATAATTGAAAGTATCAATGGAAGGAATTGCTTCTTTCGAGAAAGCACACCAGGCATCAATAATACATCATCATCCTTTTTCTTAAAATGAAGCGAGCTTAAGATTTGTTTATTACCTGCATATAACAAGATGGAATTTCCTCGAACAGCATCCGTAATAATCAAGCCAAAGAAATCAAGCTTATCAGCTACTATGCGACGCTGTAGCTCAGCAAGCAATTTTTCCTTATGTTTATAAACAATTGAAAGATTAGTTTCTTCCAGCTGTGAAATCGAGAAGCTCCATCCATTTTCATTATAATCCTTACGGTCTGAAATAATTGCATTATGTGCAGACATAGTAGCGAGAGGTGAATCAATTTCAGCAAGCTTTGACATAAGCTTATCTGCCTTAACACCGGCGAGCTTTTCAAGCCACTTTGCAGTTGAATTATCCAGCTCAGTTGTTGTAGGAGATTGGAACAAAAGCGTATCAGTAACAATACCGCTAAGAAGAAGCCCAGCAGTTGACTTTGAAGGAGTAATTACAGCATTTTTAAACATATTTGCAACAATTGTGCAGGTGCTGCCAACAACATCACAGGTGTAGCGAATAGGCTCCACTGTTGGCCGCATCCCAATACGATGGTGATCAACCACTTCAACAATAGGTAGCTCCTCGGCACCAGGTATTGTTTGTGAGAGCTCATTGTGGTCAACCAAAATCATTTTCATTGGAGCAGGAGCGGTCAGATTTGCCTTTGCCACAATTCCCACAAGTTTGCCATCGCTATCACATACTGGGCACTGGGCTGTTGTTGCAGACATCACCTTATATTTAATATCATGCACCATATCATTTGGAGAAAGCACAATTGCATCAGAGCGTAAGGTTATATTGCGCACAGGTGTACTAAATTTTATACGGCGAATCACTGTGGCAGAGTCATACTTTGTGCGTAGAACAGTCACCTTCTTCACCTTTGCAAGTTCAATTACAGAATCCTCAACTGGACAATTCCCTGTAATAATCAACAGCTTCACATTATTTTTGAGCACACGCAGATGAATCTCCGGTCTATCTCCGACAATAACTACTGGATCATGTGATGCTGCAGCCTGTAGATGCTTATCAAAAAACTCTAAACTCATTGCAGCAACAAAAATATCATACATCTTAAGCTCTGACTCTATGCCTCCACTCAAAAACTCTGCCTTTAATGTTGATGCAATTTTTTTAATAGAAGAAACCACAGATCGTCCAGTAAGACTGCTATTTGAATTAGAGCCAATATTAAGTAGCTCAGAAATTAAATTCACCGGGCTCAAAATACCAAGAAAAGTACCGTCTTTTTCTATGACAGGAATTGTTGTTTTATCAATTTTTCTGAGCATAGACACAGCATCAAGTACAGTTTTACTTCCGAAGATTGACGCATAATCTGTATTCATAATATCGCGAACGCGCAGGTATACATCATTCTTGCGTCGAGGTGGCCTAACTTTAAATTCATTAAAGAGCCATGTTGCCTTGCCAGGCATAAGGCCTGGACAAATTGCTTCAACCGATTTTTCACCTTGGAGCTGCTTTAGCTCTGCCAAAGCATAAGCCGCCATAATGCTATCAATATCTGGATTTTTGTGTCCGCTTACAATTGTTTTTTGATTCATAAAAATAAAACAATCACTTTCTCTTTAAGAGTCCTTTTAGCACTTGCTTAAATCTTATAGAGGAATCTTTTTACTTTAAGAGTAGTAGTTTTTTCAAATGGCTCCATGCGAATGATAATACGTCGAGGATGCTTATATGCAGAAATTGCTTTTACAGCATTTTGCACTTCCTCGCGGCACTTTGCATTTATTTGCTCATCAGTCCATGCTTGACCATTTTCCTTATGCTCGGCAAAATAATCAAGATTTGGGACAACAATTGCACCTACGCGCTCGCCCTTCTCGCCCTCTTCGTTATAGCCAAGCACAAGAGACTCAAGAATCCATGGGCTATTGGCAATAGTACCTTCTACTTCCTCAGGATAAATATTCTTGCCTTCACGATTTACAATCATGCACTTCTTGCGTCCTGTAATTGTGATATATCCATCCTTATCCATTTTACCCAGGTCACCTGTCATAAACCATTCGCCATCCATGCATGCAGCTGTTGCAGCTTCATTATTGAAATAGCCTTGCATAACGATAGGCCCTTTAATTTGAATTTCACCGACACCCTCTTCATTAGGTTCAGCAATACGAGCCTCGCAATTTGGGATTACCTTACCAACAGAGCCATAGCGAATATCATGCTCAGGAGTTAATGCACATATAGGTGATGTCTCTGTTAGACCATAACCCTCCATAATTCCTATGCCAAGCTTATTATAGCCTTTCATAACAGCAATATCTGTTGCTGCTCCACCACAAATAATCAGACGCAAGCGACCGCCAAGTCCCTCTTTTACTTTTTTACCAATCACTTTGCCGAAGCCTAGATTTAATAAGAGCTTAGCGACCTTGCTCTTTTTAAGCTTTGTCATAATTCCGTTGTACATTTTCTCTGCAAGCAGAGGAACCGCTAGAAGCATTGTTGGTGAAACCTCCTTCATATTCTCTGCGACAGTGCGTAAATTTTCAACCATACTGATTTCACAGCGGCAGCAGAGAGGAACAAGGAAGTTTGCAGAAAATGCAAAGCCGTGATGTAGAGGAAGCACAAGCAAGAAATTATCATGCTCATAGACATGAAAATATTGAAGAGCTCCCTCAAGCTGCGTAGTAAAATTACCATGAGTTAGCATTGCACCTTTAGGGTAACCTGTTGTTCCAGACGTGTAAATAATAGAAGCAATGTCAGACTCAACAGGAATATTATTATCAAAAAATGCATCTGGCTTTAAGGCGATTTCTTGGACACTATCTAGTAGAGAAACATAATCATGTGCTACAACATGTCCTTCCTTTGCTTCAGAAGCAACTGCACCATCAAGAACAATAATATGCTTTAGATTTGGCAAATTGGGGGCAATGCTGCTTAGTAAAGGCCAGAGCTTACCTGAAGCGACAATTGCATAAGCACCAGAATCGCGAAGAATATAAGACACCTCTTTTTCTTGAAGGCGGGCATCGATTGGAACAACCTCCATTCCTACTGTAGCCAATCCAAGATAGGTAACAAGCCACTCTGGGCGGTTCTCCATCATCAAAGCCACACGAAAGCCTGGCTGAGTATTGATTTTATTAAATGCCTCAGATACAGTTCGTGTCCTTTGGTACAATTCAGCAAAGCTCCATGAATGCCACTCCCCGTGTGACTTCCAGCGAACAAATGTGCGATTCCCTGCCTTCTCATTAGCATCAACTAAATATGTACGAATTGTAGCCATAATATCCCTCCTTCTTAAAAAAATTTATTCGCTTATGCAAGGCTGGTTCTTGCTTCAATCCAGCTCTGCATCTCCTGAATAGTTTGCTCCCATACAGCTTCATCCTTAAGAATTTCCAAAAATTCATCAAAGAGGCTATAGAAAGCATCAACAAAGAACGAAAATTGCTCTAGCTTCTCCACTAGTCGGCCGCGCTCATCTGTTCCTTCCTCAGCACGTGGGACTTTCACCGAGCGAAATGCAAAGGTTTGTGCGTCAATTGATGCAGACCACTGGTGTGTCTCATCAAGGATAAATGCGACATTTGCCTTTGCCAGCTTTTTACCAGATAGTAATGCTGTCTTAGCTTCGCTACTTAAAATTGGAGTACCCTTGCGAAGACTTGTTTCGTAGGAGCCAGAGCCTTCATTATTTAAAAATGTAATTGGATCTGAAAAAGCCAAGGTATAAGTAATATTAGGATCATGAGAACCATTTGTGATTCTAAATGTATGATCCTTAGTTTCTGAGCGGAAAAGCAACCATGTTAGAAAATCCAACCCCAGTCCACTCTTATCTGGGCTTGCAGAAGCATCGGGAGAAAAGGTTACTGCACCCAAAGAATCATAAGTTAAACCAGCACGTTTAAATGCCAAAAGCTCCGGTATCATCGGAACAAGCTTTGCTTGTGTGGTGTGGGTATATGCGGCTTCAAATGCATCCTTCTGTTTTGGTCCACGGCACTCCGCAAAAACACGCTTACGCCGACAATCTGTGGCAACATCAAGATTTGTTAATGTTGGTGGCATCTGCTGTAGTAGCTCTTCATGAACATGTGCTTTGATTTCTGCGTGCTGCTGCTTATTGATTGAAGCGAGCTTTTGATCCTGCATAAATTGATATTCCGAAAGCTTCACTATCGATTTTAATAGCTTACTTGGAACCTTCTTTTCTGCCTTTAATAGAGAGCCACAAAACCAACCATTTATAAACATGGTTTCCTCTGTGATTTCTCGATCTAACAAAAAGCGAGCAGACGTCCAACCATAGATTGGTGTCTCACGCAGAGAATCTAGCGTTGGGCATTGCCCCTCCTTAACTAGTGCAAGAATATCTGTTGTTATTTCTGCCTCTGTCTCATAAACCTGAAACGAGTTTGAAGAACCCTCAAAAATCATTTTATCTCCTAATATTTCTTAAGCTTAGTTTTTATAATAAAGAACAATCTGCTTACGATCCTTACGAATATCAAGCACCCAACGGCTTGGGTCCATTGATGGATCTAATTTAATTCTATCAATACCTGTGCTATCACCCTTCCAAGCGAGAACCGGATATTGCCCAGGTCTTGCCTTCTCTGCATTTACAACCTTGATGCATGATCCCTCACCAAAATAAACCTCTTTATTGACAAGCAAAGGCTGAGGTGCTGAGGCTAGATCAAGTTCAAGGCGATTATTATCACATATTGTTAAATTCTCTACTAAAGCATTACCACCAGCTAAAACAAAAGCATTACCTTTATTCTTACAATGCTTTTCCATGCCAATATTAAGATTTTTTACTCCCTTTAACTCACTATATGGACCAAGAATAAAGCGATTTTCCGTTGCTGGTCTATGTGGCTGATTGCTATAGCCAATTGATATATTCTTGTCTTCAAGCTGAAGAATTGTTTTTGCCTTTGAATTACCTCGCATCTCAAAAACATTCTCACGAACCTCTTGATTGTCACTATTATTATTTCGACCAACAACAATATTCCCCTCAAGACGCATCATACTTCCTGAAAGCAATCTAAACCTATTCTTTACAGATGGACGGCCAGAACCATTTCCAACAACCAGAGATGACTTCATCAGCACACGAGCACCATCCTGAACGACGATTGAATTATCAATAGTTTGTGCACTAATTGCGTGACCAACAAGTGTTTCCTCTCCTGCTGTGCTTTCCCATGCAGACCCTTTACCACTAATAAAAAGCTTATTATCAACAGATGTATTGGAATTATTAGAGCGGTTTGCATAGCCAACGACAGCACCCTTAGAGCGAAGCTTTCCTCCCTTAATTACTCGAAATACGACATTGCTGATTCCACACTTCTCTGTATTTGTTGCTGGACTTTGTCCAACATATAGACGAGGTGTTGCATTCAACACAGCCCCATTTGAAACTGTAAATATCACATTGCTAATTGGGTTACCCCAGTCAGAATATCCAATAGTAATATCACCACCAGTAACATCAAGCCTTGTATCCTTACCATTTAACACGGCAGATGCATTACTACCCCTATAACCAAATAAAAACTCCTTAGTATCAAGCTTTGCCCCGTCATTCATTACAAGGCGAGTAAAGGAAGATCCGTCTGTAGGCATTTGCAAGCGTCTGATATCTGTTATTTTCGCATTACCCAATACCTCTATTGTATTACTACCTTTAGAAAAGATATCTCCCCATCCTCCACGAGTACCAACATTTAAATCACCTCCATTTAAATTTAGAATCGTAGGGATATCATTATTTCCACCTGTTACTCTTAATGTTACATTACTGCAGCCAATTTGTCCAAAATTTCTATCTGCTACACCGACATTTATTCCTTTACAGCTAACCTCGGCTCCATTAGAAAATTCAAAGCAATATTTTTCTCCATCCCATCTATTGATTAGACGAATAGTACCAAGATTTTCTAAAATTGCTCCATTTACCTTAAAATTTTTGGAAAAAAATGCAACTGATCTATTTTGAAAATCTATTAGTGATGGTTGCTCTGAATCATTTGCCCCTGAAACTTCGAAATCGTGTTTTACAAGAAATGTATCTGTCTTATTTGTATTGCCGATTTTAATTTGCGAGCCAGCAAGTATAGAAAGCTTAGATGCAAAATTTGTGCAAAAGCTTGAATCATTTAAAACGAAGCCGGTAGCATTAGAGAGCACAACATTTCCTTCATTATACGAAATTGCTTTTAGATTAACATTACCATTAGCGATAATTAAATCCTTTGGTCCATGCTTATAAATAACAAACCGGGAATTTCCATCTGCTCCACCGTTTAAAACAACATCGCCATTGACAGTTTCAACAGTTGTGTCCCAACCTATACGAAGACGCTTACCTTCAATTATTTGTGTATTTGTTGAATGGTTTTCGATTAGTCCCTTTGAAAAGATGTTTTCAAGAATATAACCATCTTCGCGGTTTTCGTTAACAGAGCCACCAAGAGAAAGGATTGGTGCGGAAACAGAATAGACACCTGCATTTGTTGGGTAGAAGATGGAGCCTATACGCATTTCAAAATCATCACCACCAAAGCCAAAACGCTTACCATTTTCTGCATCAAATGAGATTGCTGTGGAGAAGGAAAAAAAACTTGGCACCTGATTTTGTGCCCAATTAGATTTATCGGACCACTTAGCTGTTTTTCCACCACCAAGCCACCGATGAATCATAATGCCCGTATTAGTTTCGCTATTAGCCATTGCATACAAAAAAGGAACAGCAATGCTAAATGCTATAAATATAAATCTTTTCATTATTCAGCACCATATTTTAAATAAAAACTGACCAACTTTACATTTACAAGTATAGCAAAAACGGGATATTAGAACAACAAATAAGTGAAAATGGTGCATTTAATCTTGCAATTTACGCACCATTTTTATTATCTGCCAGCGCACACCTATGGAAAACCGTGTTCGCACTCATTGCTTTCGCCTAACACGGACACGGAGAGAGCTTGAAATCTGTCTTGTCGTCTAACGTCTAACGTCAACCAGGTCACGTCTATTGTCTCTAGTCTCATGTCAAGGGTTGCGTGTCAACGCAAGGGGGGCGTCTCTCGTCTCAAGTCTCTCGTCGGAGGGTGTCTCAATGTCAAACCGTCTAATGTCAAATGTCTCGCCGTCTGACCGTCTCGCGTCACCGTTGTCTAATCGTCTAATTGTCCTTGCGGTAGTGGTTCATTGTGACGTGAGACGCGAGACGATTGAACGACGATAGACGTTAGACAACCGAATGTAGATTGCAAAACTAAATACACCATTGTGTGACTAAATGCACAAAAAGAGGTGCATTTACTTTTGCAAATTACACTTTGCATCCTTTTTTGGGTGGGAAGAAAAATTTTATGTTGACTTACACATCAATAATATGGTAATATTTCGCCCAATTGACAAGTAATTTTTTAGCTTGTCAGCAGGTTGGGGCGTTAGCTCAGTCGGTAGAGCACGTGACTTTTAATCACGGGGTCCCGGGTTCGAACCCCGGACGCCTCACCATTTTTTTATCTAACCTAATGTGCAGCTTGTACTTCACAAGGGAAGCTACAAATAAGCACGAAGCGAAACTCGGTTGCTTGCCGGGAAAGCGGATTCACCGCAGCGGATGGGAGAAAACGTCCGTAAACTTTAAAGCATGAAAGGTGCATTATATATGGCAGACACAAGCCTATCAAACGTAACAGTACGTGATCTAATGAATGCTGGCCTACACTTTGGCCACCAGACAAAGCGTTGGAACCCAAAGATGAAGAAGTACATCTTTGACAAGCGCAATGGTATCCACATTATTGATATTACACAATCTCTTGAGCTTCTAGAAGACGCACTAAAGTTTGTTCTAGATATCTCTCAAAAGGGTAAGAAGATTCTTTTCGTTGGTACAAAGAAGCAGGCACAGGAAGTTATCCGCATTGCTGCAGAAGAGTCTGATATGTTTTATGTAACAACACGTTGGTTAGGTGGTACTCTAACAAACGCACAGACAATTCGTAAGAGCGTTCGCCGTATGAACCAGATTCAGACAGCAAAGAAGAACAACAATGGTATCCTTTCTGTTCACAAGAAGGAAGCTGCTACACTAGCTCGTGAGCTTGCAAAGCTAGAGAAGAACCTAACTGGTATTGCTTATATGGACAAGATGCCAGGTGCTCTATTTGTAGTAGACGTTGTTCGTGAAGCAAATGCAGTTGCAGAGGCACGTAGCCTAGGTATCCCAGTTATCGCACTTGTTGATACAAATGCTGATCCAGATTTGATTGAGTATCCAATTCCAGGAAACGATGACTCAATTCGTTCAATCAAGATTATCGCAGATTGCATTGCAGCAACAGCAAAGGCTGGCGCAGAGACATATGCAGCAGTAGCTGCAGAGGAAATGCGTAAGGCAGAGGCTGAGAAGGCAGCTCGTCGTGAGGAGAAGGGTGAAGAAAAGCCTAAGAGAACACGCCGTGCAGCAGCTAAGGGTGAGGATAAGCCAAAGAGCAGCAGCGAGAATCGCCGCAAGAATGCAGCAGCAGCTAAGGCAAATATCGAGAAGCGTGCAAAGGCAGCTCGTGAGGCAGCAAGCACAGCAGCTGAGGTTGTTGCAGAGGCAGCAGCAGAAGCACCTGCAGCTACTACAGAGGCTTAATTTTTTAATAGTAACATAAAATCAAAAAGTAAGGAATTTAATTATGGCACAGATTACAGCAGCTGATGTTAATAAGCTACGTCAAATGACTGGCGTTAGCATGATGGAGTGCAAAAAGGCTCTAGTTGAGACAAATGGTGATGTTGATGCAGCAGTAAAGATTCTTCGCGAGCGTGGTGTTGCAGTTGCAGCTAAGCGCGCAGAGAAGGAAGTTAAGCAGGGTGTTATCGCTGCTAAGGCTTCTGCTGATGGCAACACAATCGCTATGGTTGAAGTTAACTGTGAGACAGACTTCGTTGCTAAGAACGCAGATTTCGTAGCATTTGTTGATTCAGTAGCAGATAAGGCTCTTGTAACAGAGGGTGATGTTGCTGAGGTTATGGCAGATGACCTATCTGCTTTCATCTCTAAGACAGGTGAGAATGTAAAGATTCGCCGTTCTGAGAAGTACACAGTATCTGGCACAGGTAAGGTAGCTTCTTACATCCATATGGGTGGTAAGGTTGGCGTTCTACTAGAGGTTGCTTGCGGTAAGGCAGAGACAACAGAGAATGCAGAGTTTGTAGAGATGGTTAAAGACATCACTCTTCAGATTGCAGCTGTTGCTCCAAAATGGCTAGATCGTTCAGTTGTTCCTGAGGCAGATATTGCAGCAGAGCGTGAAATCTACGCAAAGCAGATGGAAGGTCAGAATAAGCCTGCAAATATCCTTGAGAAGATTATCGATGGAAAGATCAACAAGTTCTTCACAGAGAATTGCTTGGTTGACCAGATTTTTGTTAAGGACAGCGAGCTAACAATTACAAAGCTAATTGCAAAGGTTGCTAAGGCTTGTGGCGATGAGATTAAGATTGTTCGCTACACACGTTATCAGCTAGGTGCTTAATTTTAGCAAGTATATTGTTGAAATAGCTAAAAAAGAGGCTGCTACGAATCCTATAAGGTTTGTGGCAGCCTTTTTTGTTTTGTAAGAGTTGTTATTGTTTTTTTATCTCATTGCCTAGGCAAGTGTAAGGCGGCCTTGGTAACGGCGTAATATTGTGATTGGAGCGTTTGCGAATTGCTCCTTGTTGATCTTTAGAAAATCATCTACGCAGGTGATTTCTTCTTCGCCCACCTGAATAATCACATCTAGAGGGAGTAGCCCCTTGCTTGTGCCAATTCCAAATTGCTCAACATCGACAACAATTACACCAGAGTGACCCGCTGTGCCAAGAGCAGACATCTCGCCATCAGTCTCAATATTCTTTAGCTTCATTGCAAGATGGTTTGTGATGTTGCTCTCAACCTTACGCTTTGCTCCAAGTAATTCTGGAAGAATTGGCTGCTTGGCTAGCTTTCGCAAAGGCTTGTAGCGTACGCCAAAGCGAGTTGGAAAATCCTTGTAGTCGGTCAGAAGCTTATTGCCTACACGATATGTGCCAGACTTAATTTGACAATCAACTACAATAGAATGAGCGTCAAGCCCAGTCTGCTCAGCAAGCATTGTCGCTGGCTGTGCCCTCCAACAATTGCGCTTATTTAAGATGTTATAGTCAACTCTGTTGCCAAATCCATTTTCCATCAAAATCGGCTGATATTCTGTGAAGACAATATTTTTCTCAACAATGTCACCACTATTTTTATACCAAACATGGAAGTGAATAGAATTGTTGATTGTTATGTTGTGGTGAACATAGCGGTTAAAGCCCTCCCGAAGCTTGATGCCACCATTTAAACATAGGTTATTGTATATCTCGTAATTAGATGAACCATCATCTAAATCAATATCCCAGCCTCGGTCGCATCTAAAGCGGCTATTACGGATAATTGTTTTACCCAAGGAATCAAGCTGAACAAGTTTACCGCATTCATCATCAGGAAGGCCATCAAGATGCCAGAAGCGATCTCTTCCCCAGGAGTTGAAGCTGCCGTGGTCACCAGTTTCCTTCACCGTATCAAAGCAATCACATCCATCAATCAGGTGACCACCAAACGTGCCTTCAGAGATGTTGATCGCAGCACGAGATGTATCGTAAATGCTTGTGTTGATAATGGCACAGGCGTGTGCCATCGAAAGCTCAACACCTGTCGCTTGCTTCTCTAAATAGCCAACCTTTTCAATAAGGCATTCCTCAACACGACAATGGTGAGGATAATTGTCTGATGCTGGGCCCGGTGTTAAATCTATATCGTTAATATGCTGGTGTGCTGCTGGCTTAAATAGAGGGCTACGAACAGAATCATTTCTGCCGACAAAGCAAATCGCACTTGCCCCGATGGTGTTGAAATGACATTTTGAGATTACAATGTCATTATTTTTGCCATCTACAAAGATTGCATTTGAACCAATATCAAAGAAATTGCATTTAGTTATTGTGCAGTTAGAGGATTGTTTAAAGAGAATTGCTCCACCACGGAAAATTGTCCAGTCACTACGTAGGAGAGGCTCCTTTGTTTCCATAAAGGTGCGTGAGGAACGCTCAAACTGTATTCCCTCAATATGAATTGATGCACAACCTGAAAATTCAAAGAAGCAATGATTTATTGCAGCCTCTGCGGGCTCTTGGTTGAGCCTTGTGGCAGGGTGTGGAATTACATAGGCACGCTTCTCTTTGTTAGAGAAATACCATTCGCCTGCCTCGGTCAGCTCTTCTTTGATATTTTCAATATATTTAAAATCCTTGTGCATTCCCATTGGCTGATTGTTTTGCCAACCACCTTCAAGGATTAGCTCATTATCTGGTGTCTTGCCTTTAACAGCATAGGAATAGCCCCCCCAATTGTGTAGGTGCATTGCGTGCAGGTAGGCTCCTTCTGGGTTCTCCCATTCGCGTACCTTCTCGTGTGCCGTTGCAAGCCGGCTAAAGCCATTAAAGATAGGGCTTGCAGGGTTAAATTTTGGGAAACGAGCCATGCGATATTTTTTATTGGCAATATAGAGAGCATCAGAGTCAGCTGGTGCTGTGGCAGAGTATATGCCATTGCTCTCACTCTGCCACGTGCCGAGCAATTTGGTGGCTCTGAAAATCACATTGCCATCTGCTTTTATTGATAGATGCTCAATGTTATTAAACATTATTGGCTCGTCAAAATAATAAATGCCAGGCTTGACTTTTATGTAGAGCATATCTGAGTAAGCATTTTTTTGAGTAATAAATCCAGGAGCAGAGCAAGTATATAGGCAATCTAGTGCAGAGCTAGTGGAATTTGAAAAAATGATTTCTACTAGCTTATCAAGTCTTGCTTTGGCTATCTCTTCATCAGAAAATATTTCAAAATATTTTAACTCTTTTGAAAAGATTGCTTGATTGTCAGATGCGCTTGCAAGCTTTGCTATTAGTTTATCTGCTTGTAAGGAAATGTAGGTGATGTACATAGCTTATCTCTTGAATAAAATTTTGAGGTATAATTTACTTTTGTAAATTGGGATCGAAAGGAAAAGAGTATAAAACTTTTTGTTAAGCTTAGTGCGTAGAGGGTTGCTCTTATCCAACTTTTTGACTACATAGCGTTTGAAGCGTATGAGGTTAGTTGGAGAGTAGAAAAATGGGGTAGAGTAGATTGCTTCTCCCCAAGTGTTGTAAAGCTGGTGGAAGCCTTCTAGCATATCATCATTATTGAGGTACCAAAAGTTTCCAGAACATGTATTCAGATAAGAGTGAGTAGAATGCTTGATTGCTAACTTAGCTATGGCGGGATTGATTTGCTGTTCATGTAGGTAGCTAATTAGGCAATCTAAGGAATTTCTCGTGGTAAGCATCCTCTGAAAATTTTTTATAGAAAGAGCCCCTACGGCTTGTGAGGTTGCACCTGCACCTAAGAAATATCGATGAAGCTTAAGAGAGTTGTCCACATAAATACTTTCAATGTGAAGCATTGTCATTATTAATTGAAGCAAATCCTGACCATAGCGCAGAGGAGCAGCTGGAGTGGCTTTATTCACTGCCTCAAGAAGAGGCTGTCGACGAAAAATCTTCTTCCAAAGGGAGGTAGATATACCAAACTTATTTGTTTTAAAATAGCAATCAAGGACAGCTTGTTTACCAAAAATTTTACCGGAGAAGCCCTCGTATGAATTTAGATAATGCTGGGTATGAGCGATTTCTGCTGGAGCGGTATTTTCAGCAGGTATAACCTGCGAGCCAAAGCAAAAAATATCTGTCTCTTGCTCTTTTATGGTGTTATATGCTATTTCACATGCAGTTGTGGAAAATTCGTCATCAGCATCAAGGAACATAATATATTCGCCAGATGCAGCATTGATGCCACGCACACGGGCTTGAAAAGGGTCGGTTCTTGTTTGTTGTACGAGAATGATAAACCTATTATCATCTTGTATTAGCGAACTTGCCAGTTCAACAGTATTGTCACTGGAGCAATCATCAACAATAATAAATTCGCACTCATCTAGTGTTTGGGCTTTAAGTGAAGTGATACATCTTCCAATTGCTTCACTAGAATTATAGGCAGGAATTATTACAGAAACCTTCATTTGAAGATGGAGGGATTTTAGTTGTTCTTGGCTATCCAACGAACAAAAGTGCCGCTTGGAAGAGGGAAAACATCATCTGCACCAGTGAGTAGCATCTCGCCACTTTCAGCGGTGCCAGGAATACCGGCGGTTGCTTGGAAAATAACATTCTCTAGTACTTGAGGAGTACAACCAGGAGTATGAGAACTCAAAAGAATAAAAAGAGGATTATCTGTTAGCAAATCTCGGCAAAGCTTAAGCGTATTCATAAGGTCGCGCTCAATTTTGTACATTTCGCCGCCTTCACCACGACCAAAGGTTGGAGGGTCAAGAATTATTGCATCGTATTTGCGGCCACGACGAACCTCGCGTTGCATAAATTTATGAGCATCATCAACAATCCAGCGGATGCCATCGAGTCCGTTAAGTGCGGCATTTTCGCTTGCCCATTGTACCATTCCACGGGAGGCATCAAGGTGGCATGCCTTTGCGCCACCCATAGCTGCAGCGAGGGTAGAACCACCGCTATATGCAAAAAGATTTAGAACAGATACTTCGCATTTGCGCTTTGCGATGGCATTGGCTACAGTTTCGCGAATCCATGCCCATTGAGCACGTTGTTCTGGGAAAATACCTAGGTGACCAAAGTCTGTTGTGGAAAGGTGAAATTTCATTCCACGGTCTTCAAGAATCCAATGATCTGGCAGCTTTGCACGGCCATGCCAGCGATTACCATCTTCGCGGTCGAAAGATGCATTTGCCTGCTCCCAAGCACTTCGTGGCAGGGTCGGCTTCCATACAGCTTGGGCACAAGGTCTGGCGAGGACAACCTCGCCAAAGCGTTCTAGCTTTCTTCCATTTCCGCTATCAAGTAATTCGTAGCCTTTTTTCATAGTATCTTCCTAAACAGAGAATCAATTTTGCAAAACAAAGTACGCTAAACTACGCCACAATTGCAAAAGAATAGCTATGTGGCGTAGTGCTTAGTAAAGCATTATATTGCGTTACCAATCTTGCGTGCACGGGTAGGGTGGTCCAAATCAACACCTAGAGCGATACCTGTTTGAACGAGCAGGTTCCAGCCAGCCATTAAGCGGAAGTATGTGTTATAGCCACATAGCTCAGGGAGCTTAATTGTTGGGAATGGAGTTTCCTTTGATGAGATTGCGATTACGGTTGCACCGATATTCTTTTCAAAGATATTCTGCATCTTTTCAAATTCGCTTTCCCATGGCTCGATAAAGATAATAACATCCTCATCGCAGAGAACTTCCTCGATACCGTGTAGGGCATATGTACCTTCTAGGTAGTCGCTACGCTTGCGGGTGATTTCATTTGTTTTGAGTGTTAGCTCTTCTGCGACACCATCATTGCGGCCAGCGAAGAAAATCATGCGAGCATTTGCTAGCTTTTTGATTAGCTCAGCATCATACTCTTGGAGCATAATTTGCTCTGCAAGCACAGCTGCTTTTTCCTGGTTGTTAGTTACACATTTGCAGTCAACGATATTAGCAAAAACGGATTGATAAACAAGAGCCTGCTCAACAACACTCTTAGTTGCTGCTACAGCTTCTTCTGGTCCACAGGAAAGAACAACACTTGCATTTGGTAAATCAGCTATAGGAGTATTAGCAGTGGCAGTTACACCATAGATTTTTTGGTGACCATCCTCTTGGAGTTTTTTGATTAGAGTTACTGCTTCTTTTGTTTTTCCACTATTTGAGGCAACCATAACAACACTTTTGGAAAGGTCGTATTCAGAAGCTTGGTATGCGCCATCAGTATTTACGGCAATATCTACGCCCTTCTTTTGGAAATAATACATAAGATTTTTTGCTGGGAAGATGCGGCTTGAGCCTTCGCCAGTTAGCATAAGCTTACCTGTTGCTTTTACCTCTTCAGCAATAGCATTTGTTTGTGAAAAATCAAAGTTTTTGATAACAGCTGCTGTTTCTAGCATTTCCTTTACTAAATTGAATTTTGAATCTGGTTTCATATTTTGCATTTCCTCCTAAATTGAGTTAGAAAATTTATATATAAATTTTACCATAATTGGGACGTAAGTGTAAAGGTTTGCTTTTAGGTGGCAAAGATTTTGGGCAACATCGTATATAAAAAAAGCGTGTGCTTGCATTAAAGATAAGCACACGCATTTATCAGGCACTAAATTCGGCAGAGAGCTACCGAATTTAGTCTGTTTAAATTAGAACTCTGACCAATCTGGCTTTCTGCCAAAGATAGCCTTTAGGACTTCAGCTGGTGCCTTATCCTCGCGCTCGTAGGTGTAAACACCATTCTGCTCCTGCTCAACATCCGTTAGCTGAGTGTAGCAGTGGCCAGCTACGCAATCATCAAGGCGCATTAGCTCAGCCTGGTCCTCAATGTACTTAGCAAATTCCTCAGGAGACTTAATATTGATGCCATTGTATCCCCAGCCCTCAACATTAACTGCCTTTGGAACATACTTAAAGCCACCCCACTCATCAACGAAATATGGCTGACCATTATACTCGCATTTGATGAACTTTGAGCTTTGAGTGCCAAGATTATTTGGATTTTCCTTGTCTGGGTGCATAATATCACGCAATGACTCAGGTGATGGCATATAGTAGTGAACTGAAACTATTTCACAATTATCAACGTGAACATATCCACTTGTATCGTGCCATGGACGTGTTGGGTCAAGTGCCTTAGTAATTTCACCGAGCTGCTTAACAAAGTTAACGTAGCTTGGTACGTGCTTGCCCCATTCAAATGCAGCAATATCACAAGCCTCATTACCAACCCAAACTGTCTCGTTTAGTGGTGTCCACATAACGATAGATGGGTGAGAGAAATCGCGTTCAATGCAATCGCGCCACTCATTCATAAAGTTAAATTGAGCCTCAGGAAGCTTCCAATTGCAACCCCATGAGCAATATTCTGCGGATGTAATGTAACCAAGCTTATCTGCCCAATAGTGGAAACGCTCCTCAAATACCTTTTGGTGGAGGCGTGCACCATTGAAGCCAACAGCCATCGACATCTCAATATCATGACGCAATGCTTCGTCGCTAGGAGAGGTCCAAACACCATCTGGATAGAAGCCTTGATCAAGCACCCAGCGTAAATAAATTGGCTTATTGTTTAGATAGAAGCGATTGCCACGAATATCAAATTTGCGTAAGCCGATGTATGATTCTACATAATCATATTGAGCACCTGCTTCATCAATCATACGAAGCTCAATATCATATAGATATGGGTCAAAGGTTGACCAAAGACGAGGATTGTCTATTTTTATTGTTGTAGCAGCACCAGAGACACAAGCAACTGTCTGCTTTGCAACCTCTGCGCCATCTCCCTTAACGACGATTTCTAGCTTCTTACCTGCAGGTACGCCATAATATGTAGGAACAAATGTTACAGTACCATTATCAATATCTGTAGTAAGCTTACAATTCTTTAGGCCTGCAGTTGGAACAGCCTCCATCCATACTGTCTGCCAAATACCTGTAATACGGGTATAGCTGCAGCCCTGAGAATAATATTCATGGCACTGCTTACCATAACCCTGTATGCCTGTGCGAAGAAAATCCTCAGCATGAAGCTTTAGAATGTGTGTTTTGCCAGGTGTCACAAACTTTGTTAAATCAACTTCAAAGCTTGTTGAGCCGCCTACATGGTCAAAAATTTTCACATCATCAATATAGATGTGTGCATAATAATCAACAGCACCAAAGTGTAGGAGAATACGCTGACCAGCCCATTCTGCAGGAATAGCTAATTCTTTGCGATAAAAAACCGACTCATGGAAATCAACATCTTCAATACCAGATAGCTTTGTTTCTGGAGCAAAAGGAACAATGATTGTCTTATCATAAAAATCATCAGTCATCCATTTTTTGCTGGAGATTGCACTGCGATTATGGTCAAATGCAAATCCCCATTCACCATTGAGGTTAACCCAAGATTGGGTGCGGCGGAATTGCATTCTAGGATATTCGGGTTTTGGTTGCATAATAGTACCTTGTTGTGTTAGTTTGTGAATAAAATTAATAAGTAATTCTCAAATCGTTATAAACATTGTATCATGGAAATATTTTTGATTTCAATATAAAATAAGCAGTTTTATGGTGGAGGAAGGATGTGTTTTCATCAGAACAGTTTTCAATACCGTAAATTGATACAAATTCAGTTGGTGAGCAGGGTAGTAAAATAAAAAACCGCATTGTCCAAAGGGCAATACGGTTTAATAATCAGTTGGAATATTCCAAAACTAATTAGCCAAGGATAGCATCCTTTGCTGCCTTAGCGATGCGGAACTTAACAACATTCTTAGCCTTAGCCTTAATCTTCTCACCAGTTGCAGGATTGCGGTAAGTACGTGGACCCTGCTTCTTAACAAGAAGCTTACCAATACCAGGAAGTACAAAACCATCCTTAGCATTCTTAGCTGCATTGTAAGCAATATCAACAATTGCTTCAATTGCTGCCTTAGCCTGTGGCTTTGTAATCTTAACCTTCTCTGCTACCATGTCAATGATTGCTGCCTTAGTAGGAGTCTTTGTGATCTTAACTACTTTAGGTGCTGCAGGCTTCTTTGCTGGAGCTTCTTTCTTAGCTGGAGCTGCTGCCTTCTTGCATGCTACCTTCTTGCATGGTGCTTTCTTGCATGGTGCTTTTTTTGCTGTTGCCATAATTATTATTCCTTTCGTAAATTTGCTTGCTACACATATAGCAAACTCTTTTTCTACACTTATTTAAGCAAAAAAATGTATCTCTTTGCAATAGGAAATATGCAAAAAATAAGGTTTTTTTGGGGTTTTTTTAGTTTTTTCTTCCAAAATACCCTATAAAATAGGGCAAAGAAGAAAAAAAATCAAAATTTTTTAAAAAACTTTCAATGCGAAAGGAAGTGAAATTAAAGCAACAATTATGCAATAAATTCCGAAAATCCAGAATTTTTTATTCACGAGAGTTTGAACTAATAGCTTAATTGCAAGGCAACCCACAAGGCATGTTATAAGCATTGCGATTAGAAGCTCAAGGATACTGTAGGTTTGAAGTATATTTGCTGTGTCTTCAGCAGAAATGATTTCTGCGAGGGTTGCACCGATAATTACAGGAACAGACATGAAGAGGGAAAATTCTGCAGCTTGTTCTGGCTTTGCTCGTAGTAAGCGAGCTGCCCAAATTGTAGAGCCAGAGCGGCTGATTCCAGGAAGTACGGCAAATGCTTGTGCACAACCAATTAAAAATGCTTTTAATGGAGAAATTTCTTTTGAAGATTCTCGCTTATCTAAATATTTAAAGGAAAGCATTAGGCAGCCAGTAACAAGTAGTAGACAACATACAATGACTGGATTGTCATAGCTATCTTTTAGCATATCCTTAAATAATAAATAAATGAGACCACAAGGAATCATAGAAATTATAATAAGAGCTAGGTAGAGTAGAGCAGGCTTTTCTCCTTTAAAAGCACCTGAAATTAGCAAAATAATTCGTTTTCTATAGAAAAAGAAAATGGATAAGATTGTGCCAATATGAAGAAGGAGCTCAATCAACACACCTTCAATTTGTAGTTGGACAAACATTTGTGTTATTACAAGATGTCCGGAGCTACTAACAGGAAGGAATTCGGTTGCACCTTGAACGATTGATAAGACTATGAGCTTTAAAAAATCTATCATACTATTTGCCTTAAAATAAAAACCACCCCAGATTGCTTCTGCGGGTGGTTTAAAATGGCGGGAAGGACGGGGCTCGAACCCGCGACCTCCGGATCGACAGTCCGGAGCTCTAACCAATTGAGCTACCTCCCCAGAAAAGATGTGCATATAGTATCATAAACATGATGTGCTATGCAAGTGTTATTTTAAAAAAATGTAAATTTGGTTATTAGACAAGGTAAATGCAATACCAAACTCAAAAGGGGGGTGTATTTAGTTTGTCTTTTCACCCATCGCATTTTTATAATAATTTGCTTTGTTTTTAAATTTCTTTATTATATAATGAATAAAAATTTGGTTACTAAATATGGAGAAGGTAATGACACAAAGTTCCTCAAATCAGGCACCCACACTTGTAAAACTAACAGCTAATGATTTTTTTGCATCAAAGATAGAAATTACGGCTGATTTTCTTCCCTATGCAAGTCTTTCCCTTCAACAATATGGATGGTCGCTGCTTCGTTCCTTTTCTATAACAAATTTGGCAAGCGAAACCCTTCATGATGTCGCAATTGTATTCTCTGCAAAGCCAGCAGTCTTTCAAGAAAAAACCTTCTTTGTCTCTGAAATTAAACCACAAGAAAAGCTTACAATCTCTTCAGAAGTTAATCTGCCGATAGATTATGATTTTATTAAGGTTGTGTCAGAACCCACTGTAGTTGATATCAACGTGGCTGTAAAGGTGAATGATACAGTTGCTTTGAATTCTCCTTTTAAGACAACGGCTCTACCCATGGATCAATGGCAAGGCTCTCAATTTTATCCAGAACTAATTTGCTCCTATGTTACACCAAATGCTCCTTTTGTAAATAAATTGCTCTCTATTGCAGCTCAGAATTTGGTAAAAAACACAAAAGGCGCTGCTATGGATGGGTATGCCTCAAACCGAGAAGGTGTGCTTGCTCAAATAGCGGCTATTTATAAAGCTGTCGTTTCGCAAAATATCAATTATGTCCTTCCTCCTGCTTCTTTCGCAAAGCAAGGACAACGGATTCGCCTTGCAGATAATATAGCGGAATTTCGCATTGGTACATGCTTAGATACCACAATTTTGTTTGCATCTATTTTAGAGCAGGCAGGCTTGAATCCAGTGATAATAATGCTGCATTCTCACGCATTTGTCGGGTGCCACCTAGTTAAGCGATCCTTCCAAACAATGCCACTTGATGATGTCCAACAGATTCGGAAATATGTTGATTTGGATGAGTTCTGCTTGGTAGAGACGACACTTTCTTGCTCAGAGGCGTCATTTGCGGAAGCAGAAAGTGCTGCATACAAGCATTTAAATACTGATGAATTTGAATATGCTGTGGATGTAGCCAGGGCTAGAGCAAGTGATATTTTACCTCTCGCAATGGGTGGAGATAGTAACGGCGGTTCCTTATCCAATGAAGAACATCCAACTAATAATCCAGTAAACGAAAAAACGCGTAGCCTAGCTGCAGATATTGATGTAGAGAAATATATTAATGCGACTCACGATAATGATAGAATGAGTCATTGGCAGCAAAAGCTCTTAGATCTATCATTGCGTAATCGATTGCTAAATACACGACCCTCTAAGCAAGTGGTTGATTTATCAAATAGTGATTTTGCCAATCTTGAGGATTTGCTCTCTTGCGGGAAAATTATAAGAGTCAAGTCGTTTGAAGAGGTTTTGTCTGCCGCAGAATTAGAGAAGCTTGATGCTGAGCAAGGTTTAAATAAGAATGAATTTTTTAAGGAGCTATTTTCTAAGGATGCATTTAAAGGAATGCTATTTGCTAGCTTGCCTAAAAAGGTATTAGTAAAAAATCTAACAGCCATTTATAGGCAAGCGAGAACAGATTTGGATGATGGAGGAGTAAATACAGCATTTATTGCTATGGGCTTCCTAAAATGGAAGGAGCGAGAAAGCGATACGACATATTATAAAGCTCCTCTAATCCTAATTCCAATTAAGCTTATTAAAGAGTCTGCATTAGGGAATTTTTCTGTTCAACGAATTGATAATGAGCCAATAATAAATGTAACATTGTTGGAGATGCTCAAGCGACAGTTTAAGCTTGAAATAGGTTCGAATTATGAAGGCTTTATGATTCGGGATGAGCATGGGCTGGATGTTCAAAAAATACTGCAGCTATTCCGAAAGCTAGTTGTCGAGATGAAGGATTGGGAGGTCATAGAGGGTGCTTCATTAGGAATTTTCTCTTTTGGAAAATTCATAATGTGGACAGATATGACAGAGCGAGCAGAAGCACTCCGTTCAAATCCACTTGTAAACCATTTGGTTCAGGGCGGAGGGTATTATGATGACGGAATTTCTGTGCCTGACCCTGCCACAGTAGTTAACAATATCAATTTGGAAGAATTTTTCTGTCCGATGAGTGCGGACTCTTCGCAGCTGGCAGCGGTAGCATATTCAGCAGCAGGTAAGAGCTTTGTTTTACATGGTCCTCCTGGAACGGGAAAGTCTCAAACAATTACCAATATTATTGCTCATAATCTTGCACTTGGAAGACGCGTCCTTTTCGTTTCTGAAAAAAAGGCTGCACTTGATGTTGTGTATAAGCGTTTGTCCTCTGTTGGCTTGGCACCTTTCTGCCTTGAATTGCACTCAAACAAATCAGGAAAAACAGATGTGTTGAAGCAATTTAAGGATATTCTGGAGTATATAGACAAAGGATATCCAGCAGAGTGGGAGCAGACGGTTTCTACAATGTCTGAAATCAGGGCAAATCTCAATGAATATGTTGCCACACTTCATCATGTTTATCCAAATGGATTCTCTGCTCACGATTGCTTTGCAATAGTTCTAGATTCTAAATATAAAGCCTCGCGCCTAGTTGATTTTAAGGATATTTTGGAGCAATCACAGGAGCAATATAAAAAGCTTCTTGTACATATAGACGAATTTGTCACCAATTATTCGCTTGCCAGTGCTCAAGCAAAGGCTGCGCTAGAATACTTTTCTGGCATGATATGGAATCCTATGGTAGAGCGCGAATGGGAAGACGCTACACGCCAGCTATTGGAAAGAACATCAGCATTGCAGGCGTTACTTCCGGGCGTGTCAGAGCTATTAGGGGTTGACTTCAGTGAGTCAAATCTTCAACAGCTTGAGCAGATGTCTTTGCTGCTTGCTGAATTTTCAAATAATGCTAGGGTGCTTACTTCAGGGCTATTCTCAGATGATGTCATTAAGGGTAGAACCGAATTAATTCGTTATGTTGATTTGCTATTAGAAATTGGTGCATTAGAAAAGAAGCTTTCAGAATTTAATTTGTCTGAATTGGATAAGATTAGTTGGGATGGAATAGAGGGCCAGCTAGCTGATAATGATAAAAAATGGTTTGTTGGAAAATATTTTGCAAATAAGAGATTGCTTGGCGAGCTAAAACAGATTAGGAGAATTGGAGCAACTAAGCTTACTGTTGAGAGCTTAAAGGCGGCAATTCCTGATTTGAAGAGATATCTTGCTCAAGCAGCTTTAAAGAAAGACCTTTCAGTCTCCTGTGGTCCTCTACTAGAAAAGCTAAAGCAGGGTGATTCGTTGGAGCAGCTGAAAGAGAAGCTTGCCGCACTCGACAAGTGTATGGGGTACATAAATGAATGCTCACAAGCTCCTGTATTTGTTTCAGCTATTTGTGGTGCGTTGGCAAATTCAGAGAACAAGCTTTGGATAGATTTTGCAAGTACAGCGAATGTCCAAAAGGGCTTGTCAGAGGCAGTGGCTGGACTTCTTGCTGCTCTTCTAGAGTATAAAGCATATTCTTCTACGGTTAGTGAAATGACAGAGCCTCATAAGCTTCAAAAAGTACTTCACGATGCATTGGAGAATAAAGGAGAGTTGCGAAATGCTTTAATTTATTTTGCCGCAAAGAGAGGTATGGAGCAGAATGGACTTTCTGCTTTTGTAAGCATCGTCAAGGAAGCACCAGAAAAGCTAGGTGGCTTACGAGATATGTTTGTGACAGAGTATGCACAATTGATGTTAGAGGAAATACTTGCTTCATCACCATTGATGGCTGGTTTCTCGGGGCCAACCCAGAATGAGCAAATTGTAAAATTCTGTGATTATGATGATCGATACATTGAGCTATCAAAATATGTCGCAGTTGCTATGTTAGCATCACGCTTGCCACGCCTTAAAAACTCCTTGGACGGCGTAGCAGCAAAGACAGAACTTGGATTGTTGCGTCGTGAATGTGAGAAAAAGTCTCGTCAGCTACCAGTTCGTCAGTTGCTGGCTCGCATCCCTGAGCTATTGCCATCGATTAAGCCATGCTTCTTAATGAGTCCATTGTCTGTGGCACAGTATCTTCCATCTGATGCCGCACAATTTGATTTGGTAGTATTTGATGAGGCATCACAAATCCCAGTATGGGATGCAATTGGTGTGATAGCTCGTGGTAAGCAGTTAATTGTTGTGGGAGATCCAAAACAAATGCCACCAACAAGCTTCTTCCAAAAGACAGATACTACAGAGGAAATGGAGATTTCAGAGGATGCTGAAATAACAGAAGATATGGAGAGTATTCTTGATGAATGTCTTGCTTCTGGAATCCATTCTACTCATTTAAATTGGCATTATCGTAGCCGCCATGAGGAACTAATTTCATTTAGTAATCATCATTATTATAATGATAAATTGATGACATTCCCAGCTGCTTCAACAGAAGAAAATTTAGGCGTGCATTTTAGGTTTGTTGAGGGAGGTGTATATGATAGACGCTCTTCTAGAACCAATATTAAGGAGGCTGAGGCACTAGTTAATTATATTTTTGAATTGTTTGATGGCTTTGGCGATAAACCACGCAGCATCGGTGTGGTAACCTTTAGTCAGGCTCAAAAGGATTTGATAGAAGACCTAATTGATAAACGTAGGGCGGAAAATCCTCAATATGAAAAATATTTCTTAGAAGATAGTGATGAGCCTTTGTTTGTAAAAAATCTTGAAAATGTCCAGGGTGATGAGCGTGATATAATTCTATTCTCAATTTGTTATGCAAATGATAAGGACGGAAAATTCTCAATGAATTTTGGCCCTCTGAATAGAGCGGGAGGAGAGCGCCGGCTTAATGTTGCAATTACGCGTTCAAAGCGAATGGTGGTAGTATTTGCATCAATTCATGGGTATAATATTGATACAAACCGCACTGCGGCTGTAGGAGCAGCACATCTTAGAAGCTTCTTAGAATATGCCGAAAAAGGAGCAACCTTTGCGACAAATAGACGAGAGCAGAGTGCTATAGTTGAGGGCTTGTCTAATGAAGTTGCTGAATTTATTAAGGCAAATGGATATCAAGTGGAGCGTGGAGTTGGTCTTTCTGGATATCGCGTGGATATAGCGGTAGTACATCCACAAAAGCCAGAGGTGTTCATGGCAGGAATTGAAAGTGATGGTAAGGCTTATGCAAATCAGCGTACAGCACGAGATAGAGACCATATTCGTAGCTCTGTGATGAGCTCCCTTGGATGGGCGTTGCGTAGAGAGTGGAGTATGGATTGGGTATATGATAGACCTCGTGCAGAAAAGGCCCTTCTAGAATTCTTGAAGAATGCAGAGCAAGGCAAATGTAAAAACCAAACGGGTAAGACATTGTTCCCAAAAATAACTTTTTCGAAAAAGAGTAATGACTCTAGTGAGAATGGAGCTCATGCCGCAAATTCTCAAGCTGTACCATATAAGGTGTGGAACCCAGATAAACGCTTACGAATGACAAAGGAGCGCTTTTATGAACCAGAATCCTGTTCAATAATAACTCGTCAAATTATGGAGCTAGTAGCAGAGGAGGGTCCGATTACAGGAAATTTGATAAATAAGCGAATTTCGGATGCGTGGGGCTTTACTCAGATTGGCGATAGAATTGAAAAAATTATTGGTAGCTGCATACCACTTAACCTTTTTAGGGAGTATACAGAGCAAGGAATAGTCTATTGGGCTAATGAAAATCAAAATCCAAAGACTATTTCGTACTACAGAGTACCAGCAACTAAGGGCGATGAGCTACCACGAACAATTGAGAATATTATCCTTGAAGAGCTTGTTGTGGCTATGCAGGAAATTTATCGCGATTATAAAACAACAGATAAAGAAATCATTTACAAGCTTGCTCTTAAGCCTTTCGGCTATCATTTAGCTACAGATAAGGTTCGACCCTATCTTGATAGAGCATGGGAGAAGGCATTTGACGAATAATTCTAAATTTAGCAGGTTATGCTTGATTTAGGTTAGCTATAGGTGAGAGATAACGAACAACAAAAAAAACAGGTAATTATGAACTTAAATCCAAAAATCTTTCCATTCAGTGCTTCTGATACATATTTAGCAATAGCTCCTCATGAAGAAAATGATTGGCATAGAGTGCACCCAGGTGGGCTTTTCCTGAGAACTGTACGCACCCAGTCAGAGGTCCCTTTTGTCGCACTACTTACACCAATCCTTAAGGATGGACGCTCGATTGAATTTGTTGAATATTCAATGACGCCAGAGTGTTTTTCTGCAAAAACAGCAAATGGAATAATTAGGTTTGCATTTGCAAATGATACAACTGTTGTTGTCCAAGCAGACAGTGCAGAGTTAGGGCTGCGATTAGATTTTGTGTCAAAGGGATTGATGTCTCAATTCCTATTCCCAATACCTAGACCAGGGCAAAAAGAGGCAGATGGCTCATTGATTCTTGCAAATGCAAATAAAAATCGTGCAAGATTTCTTCTTAATTCGAAGGCTGGAAGGTTTATTCCAGCAGATCCACTATGGGATGGGCGTTGCTCTGACAATATGTGTGTGGAAATTTATCCAGATGCATCATCAAAGCCAATATCATTTTCAATCAAAGAATATCTTGGTGAGTGGGATGGTGTTGCGGAGGACTTTGATTTTGATATTGCCTGCCAGACACAAGCAGAGTCCTTTAAGAAGTTCCTTGATGCAATGCCAGAGGTGGCTGCAGAGTTTGAGCAGACACGTAAGCAAGCCGCATATCTTTTGTGGAGCTGCACAGTAAAAAAATCAGGCTTGTTAAAGCGAGATGTAATTCTAATGTCAAAGAATTGGATGGATAGAGTTTGGAGCTGGGATCATTGCTTTAATGCTATGGCATTAGCTGATGGTCTGCCAGAAAAGGCATGGGATCAGCTTCTTGCTCCATTTGATTTGCAGGGGGAGGATGGTAGTCTTCCTGATTTCATTAGTGAGGGAAGAACCTTGCGTGGATATGTAAAGCCACCAATTCATGGTTGGACTTTAGGGAAGCTTATTGAGAAGATAAAGCCAACTAAAGAGCAGCTTCAGGAGGCGTATGAACGAATTTCTCGATGGACAATGTGGTGGGTTAATTATCGCGATAGAAATGGTAATGGACTATGCGAGTATGACCACGGGAATGATTCAGGATGGGATAATTCTACAGCATTTTTAGATTTGCCACCGACAGAAACACCCGATATTGCTGCATTTTTATCAATTCAGGCAGAGGAGCTTGCTGCAGTAGCAGAGCAGTTGGGCAAGGATAGTGCAGAGGTTCAGGCATGGAAGGATTTGGCAAAGCAGCAAATTTCAGCTATGCTTACAGAGCTTTTTGATGAAGAAGGGCGACCATATGCCCGTCAGGCATATACTGGTAAAAAGACGTCACCAGACACATTGTTGCTTCGAGTGCCTGCAATACTTGGGGACCGTCTTCCAGAGAAAGTGCGTGCAAGCTTGCTTGCAGATTTAACTTCAGATAAATTTTTAACAGAGTGGGGTTATGCTACGGAAAGTCCTGCATCTTCATATTACGTATGTGATGGATATTGGCGTGGACCGATTTGGGCACCTAGCACAATGATTATATATGAGGCATTGTGTAATTGTGGAGAGGAAAAGCTAGCAAAGCACATAGCAACACGCTTTTGTGAGATGTGTGCAAAAAGTGGCTTTGCGGAGAATTTCAATGCACAGACAGGTGAGGGCTTGAGAGATAGAGCATATACTTGGACAGCATCTGTATTTCTTGTTTTAGCGTCAAAGCTTCGGTAAGAGGTTGGCTTAGAAAAACGCAAGAACTAAGATCTGCTACACGCATACCACTTTATTATAAATGGCGAGTTACTAGAAGCACCACGATGAAAGCCTGAAAAACTTTGTTTTATTGACTTTTTGTCGTTGTTTTAGTAATCTTTTAAATATTGTTTTTAACACCAAATGGAATTAAAAAATGGAAAATTCAGAGCAAAATAATTTGATTTCAGAGAATGAATATCGTGCACAGCGCATAGAGAACCTAAAGGCTTTGGAAAAGCTTGGATATGAGCCTTTTGGTTCTGCATTTGTTCGCACTGGGGATATTAGTGCAATTCGTGCTCTTTGGACTTATCCAATTGAGCCAGCAACACCAGAAAAGCCACACCCAGAGGGGCCAGCTGAGCCAATTACAGTTAGTGCTGCAGGAAGAATGATGGCATGCAGAAATATGGGTAAAACAATTTTTGCAGATTTGCGCGATGGTAATGGTAGAGTACAGTTGTTTGTGAATGGCAAAAATATGCCAGAGGGTGCATTTGATGCATTTAAGCTTTTGGATTTAGGTGATCATATTGGTATTAAGGGTGACCTTTTTGTTACTCGCACAGGTGAGCTTTCAATTCGCGTAACAAATTGGACACTGCTTTCAAAGGCAATTATGCAGCCACCAGAGAAGTTCCATGGCTTACAGGATACAGAGGATCGCTATCGTATGCGTTATCTTGACCTAATGTCTAATCAAGAGTCAAGAGATCGCTTTAATAAGCGTATTGCGATTGTGTCTGAGATTCGTAAATATCTAGAAGGCTTGGGCTATCAAGAGGTTGAAACACCTATGATGCAGCCTCACGCCGGTGGTGCCGCAGCACGTCCTTTTACTACTCATTACAATGCATTAGATTGCACGATGTATATGCGAATTGCCCCAGAGCTATATTTAAAGCGCCTTCTTGTTGGTGGCTTTGATAAGGTTTTTGAGCTTAACCGTGATTTTCGTAATGAGGGCTTAGATAGAACACACAACCCAGAGTTTACAGTACTTGAAATCTATGAAGCATATGGAGATCGTACTTCAATGAAAAATATTATTGAAGGAATGATTCCTCATGTGTGTGACAAGGTTCTCGGTACCCGTAAGGTAAAGTATGGCGATGGGGAGCTTGATTTTACTCCACCATATCGTGAGGTGTCATATCATCAGCTAGTTAAGGATAAGATGGGAGAGGATTGGTTCGACCTAGATGCTAAGGCAGCTTATGAAAAGGCAACTGCTGCAGGTGTAGATTGTGATCCAAATTGGTCTCATTTGTTAATTACACACGAGGTTTACGATAAGCTAATTGAAAAGACACTTTTCCAGCCAACCTTTGTGACTCGCGTACCACATGAGTTTGTTCCATTAGCAAAGACTTGCCCAGATGATCCAACTTTGGCAGATGTGTTTGAGTTTGTTGTTGCCGGTAAGGAGCTTTGCCCTGGCTATACTGAGCAGAACAATCCATTTAATCAGCGCGAAGCATTCGCTGTACAAGCTGGTGATGAGGTAGAAAAGATAGATGAAGAGTTTATTACTGCTCTTGAATACGGAATGCCTCCTGCCGGTGGCTTGGGCTTGGGTATCGATAGATTTGTTATGATGCTTACAGGCACTGAGGTAATTCGAGATGTAATTCTCTTCCCTCAATTAAAGCAGAGATAATAAAAAAAAAGGCTGTTGCAAAATCTTAAAGGTTAGCAACAGCTTTTTTAATTTTGAATCTGGAAAAACAATGCCTGAATTTAAAACAAAAATTAGGTCAAACAGCTATTATTTCATTGTTTAAGCAACGCCTTTTTGATATTATAAATATAAATAATAGTGAGAATAATATCTGCTAAGGAGCTTTTTATGTGCGCAAAACCACAAATTTTTACATTAAAGAATAAAAATGGCATGACAATGAAGGTGTCTAATTTGGGCGGTATCGTTATGTCCTTAACTGTGCCAGATAAAAATGGAAAATTTGAAAATGTTGTTCTTGAATTTGATAAGCCAGAGGATCACCTTAAGGATGGCTATATTTCGGCATTGATAGGTCGTGTAGGAAATCGCATTGCAAAGGGAAAATTTACTCTTGATGGCAAGGAATATAAGCTAGCATTAAATTCTGGAGAAAAGCCAAATATGTGCTGCTTGCATGGGGGTGACGGAGGCTATGATTCAGTAATTTGGGATGCTCGTCAATTTGACTCATCTGATGGACCTGCAATTGAATTTACACGCCTTAGCCCTGCTGGAGAGGGAGGCTTCCCTGGGAACCTTTTTGTTCGTGTTGTCTATACATTGATGGATACAAATGCATGGCGTATTCAATATTGGGCAATGACGGATGCACCAACAGTTGTTAATTTAACACATCATGCATATTTTAATCTTAATGGTGCAAAGAAGCCAGTAGATGATCACTTTGTTCAGCTATTTTGTGATAGATATACAGCAGTTGGACCAGGCTTAATACCTAATGGCAAGGTCCTACCTGTTCATGGCACTCCTCTTGATTTTCTAACTCCACACCAAATAGGTGAAAGAGTTAATGCAAAGCATCCTACAATCAAGGTGGCAGGTGGCTATGACCATAATTTTGTTATAAGTAAGCCAGCTGGAGCTTCACTATCTCTTTGTGCAGTAGTAGAGGATGAAGAAAGTGGCCGCCAAATGGAAACTTGGACAACCGAGCCTTGTGTGCAATTTTATACTGGAAACTTTCTTGATGAAAAGAATGTCATAGGTAAGGGTGGTCGTGGCTATGGTAAGCGTATGGGCTTCTGTTTAGAAACTCAGCATGCACCAGACTCCCCAAATCAAGCTGGATTCCCTTCTATTCGCTTGAATCCTGGCGAGGTATATCAATCAACTACAATTTATCAATTTTATACAGTTGAAGAGTAATAAAAATATTTAGTTTGTATTAACCAATTAAAGATAATTTTAAGGTGAATAATATGTCAATCAAAATTGAAGGATATGAAATTATTGAGAAAGCTGGTGGCACTACAGATACAACAATTTGGACTGCTCGGCAAATCTCGTTAGATAGAAATGTAAGTATTTGGGTGATGAAGGCTAGGGCAGCAGCAGATACTAATCTAGTAAATCACTTCCAAGCAATCACTAGAGCAATTTCTCGTCTAAAACATAATAATTTCCCTCCAGTGATTGATATTTCAACAACACCGGATGGCATCCCTTATATTGTGTTTGAAAATGCAGAAAGTACCTCTATTACACGCATAATCAAGCAAAGAGGGGCTTATGCTTATCATGATGCTTTGCGAATTGCTAAGGAGGTCGCTCTTGCTCTTGATACTGCATGGAAGCAAACAGGATTAGTACATCGAAATTTGAAGCCAGATAATATCCGCATTTCAGATGATGGGAATATAAAGATTTTTAATTTCAATAGTGCTACAATTGTACAGCCAGGTACTAATCCATTGGCATTTGATGATGGTATGGTTGTTGGGACGCCTAACTACGCAGCACCAGAGCAAATAGATTGTCTGCCAAGCATCGATTATCATGCAGATATGTATGGTTTAGGTGCGATGCTATACCACATGGTTACAGGAATGGCTCCTTTTGATGAGGAACGCGATCCAATGAAAATATTGGAGCTTCAACGCTCTGGGCATTTGCCAAATCCTAAGGTAAAAAATCCGGCGTTGACAGATGAAGTTGTGTATATGATTGCACGCTTGATGGCAAAGCTTCCAGAGGATCGCTATGCATGGTGGCTAGATTTTGTAGAGGATGTTGAGCATGTGTTGTCTGGTCGTCCTTTGCGCATGGTGCCACCAAATGGAATTGTTCGTAGCACAATAGATCAGAAAGCACTAGTTGCTTCTCCTATTGTTGTAAATCCAAATCCAGCACCAGCTCAGACACCTCTGACAGGTGATACATATACGCCAACAGCACCAATTCAGGCACCAGTTGCTACACCAATTATTCCTGTGAATAACACTCCTATTTCTGCACAGGTATATTCTGAGACCGTTCGAAATTTTGAGTCAACTGCGAAGAACCCAATTGTTCCACCAATTGTTCCTTCTGTTCAAATCAAGCCACAGGTATCTCAGCAGCCTCAAGCAGCAGCTCCTATTGTTCCACCAATTAGACAAGAAGCTGCACCTCAAGCTAAGCCAGAGCAGAAAAAAAATATGCCTCCACCAAAGCCGAGGAAACAAAGCATTGTAAGTAAATATTGTCAACCTAATGGGCTTTTAGTTTTGGTAACAAGAGTGGCATGTGTTGCTTTGTTCTTCTATGCTATGTTTATGATTATCAAGCTACTTGGACCTGCTGGCGATGCTAGTGCAGTAAAAGATACAGGCACTTCCAGTGGTGTTGCTATGACAGAATCTACAGATGATGTTAAACCTTTGAAGCCAGCTAAGGCGGTCTCCACTGGTGCAGATGCTTCTGATGCTATGATTGCAACAGCTGTTGATAATACTGTTGAGGCAACAGAGGGTTATGCAGATTCAGGTGACGCAGATGGCGTTACTGCTCAAGCTCCGGAAGGAATAGAATTGGTAGAGGACTCTTCTGCAGGCTCTGGCGTAGTGGAAGAGGATGATGGTGAATATATCTCTGTTGTCGACGAGGGCGAGGATTATGACTATTTTGGTCCACAAAAACGTGGCTCAACAACTTCATTTGTTGGGAAGCCTTCTACATCAAAGCCAGCAAATGTTGTGAAGAAGCCTGTTGTTGAGAAGCCACAGCCTATTGCTGAGGAGCCAGTAGCAGAGCTAGACGTTGCTTCTGATGAAACTCCACGTATAGCATTGCTTCGTGCTGCCTATAATGAGCTCGTTTCAAAAGATATTGCTTCAGCAAGTGTAAGAATCAAAAAACTCTTTGATGCAAATTCGTCAAAGCCAGGAGTTAATCGTGCTGAGTGTCGTGGTATTATGACTGTGCTAGGTGCTGCTACAAATGAAAGAGAAGCAACTGGTATGGCTCTTGTAAGGCAAACACAAATCGCATTTAAGAAGATTACCATAGGAGGGAAAACTCTTGAGGTGAAAGCCTATGCATATGCAAATGGTGAGGTGCTCTGCAATGCTCGTAAGGTTGGAGGAATAGAAACTCGCCAAATTTCTATCCCAATAGAGAAGGCTTCTCCAGAGGAGATGTATTCAATTCTTCGTGCAGAGCCAGATACCTCAAAGGAGCTTGTTATTACAAAAGCAATTTTGGCACTTCGTACGCACAATAGAGGCGATTTCCTACGCTATACAAAGAGTATTAAGGCTTTGCAGCCATTTGGTGAATTTATTAAGTAACTTTTTATGGGAAAGAATTACTCCATACTATTTCGTTTATCTGGCATCGTTGTAATATTAGGCATATTAGTCCTATATGCAATAAATGCTTTCCTAGGTCCATTAAATCAAGACGAGGGATGGTATTTGCTGGCTGCGATAAATACAGCAAATGGTATGGTGCCATATAAGGATTTTGCTTATACACAAGCTCCTGTACTTCCATATTTTTATGGTGCTTTTGCGGATGTATGGTCTGACGGTGGTGTGCTTGGTGGCAGGGTCTTTACTGCGGTGTTGGGCGTATTAGGTGTTTTCTTTGCGTCAATGACAGCATATTGTCTTGCCCCACAAGGAAGAAAAGCAGCTGCAGCGATTATTGCTTTGGCATTGCTTGGGCTTTCTCCTGTTTATTCGTATTTTACGACTATTCCAAAAACCTATGCATTAGCCTCATTGTTTGTATGTGCAGGTGCTTTTTCTTTAGTCTGTCAGAAACGGTTAAGCTTTGAATTCGCTGCAGCATTTTTTGCTCTTGCTGCGGGAGTAAGGCTATCATTAGGAGTGATTTTGGCAGCAGTTGGAGTGGGGCTACTAATATTTTGTAAACGCAAGGAGCTGCGCTTTGCTTGGCTTCGATTTGGTATTGCTGGAGCAATAATGCTGGCGATAATTTTTGTGCCAGCACTTCTTGGGGCTTACGAAAATTTTGTGTTCTGTCAGACCTATCATGTAGGGCGTGAAACACCTGCAATTTTATATCGGCTTGTGTTAATGGGAGGTTTTTTGTCCCGAATTTTGCAAGCATATTTCCCATCAGTAGCATTGTTTATTGCTTCAGCACTTGTAGTTTGGTTTACAGCTAGAAGGCAGCATCAAGCTAATAAAGAAATGGGAGTGGTGAAGCGTGTGGCAGAGTGGGTTAAAACAACTTCTATTGAACACGTGTTTGTGATTATTTTGGCGATATCCTTTGCTGCAACAATGCTAGTTCATGGCACGGCACCTTTCCCTTATGATGATTATCAGACTCCTGGTATGCCATTTCTAGCGGTGCTTGCGGCGGTGCTATTTGCGATGGCGACACGGAATGTGGCATGGTATAGAAGCTTAACTATAGTGGTATTTGCTTGTGTTGGTTTGTTCGCGATAGGTTCACCAATGTGTATGAATTGGGTGCTTGAGCGTCAGGATCGATTTTGGTTTATAATGCAGGATGAGCCTCAGGTGCTAAAGCTAAAGCGCATAGGGGCAGAGCTTCGAGAGAGACTTCCAGAGAATGCACTGCTATTTACTCAAGATGCATATCTTGCAGTTGAAGCTCAAAGAAAGGTTGCACTAGGTCTAGAGCTTGGACCTTTTTCAATGTTTGATTATAACTCATGGATGACAGATGATGTTGCTCGTGAAAGGAATGTGCATACATTTACGACATTGCTTGAGCTATTGGAGTCGGGCAAATGTCCAATAGCTGCAATTAGTGGCTATAGCTTTGCTATTACATGTCCATCTACAGAAGCAACTCCACCTGAGTTGGTTGATCAATTTTATGATGTATTAGAGCGGAAGTATGAGCTTGTGAAGGAAGAGCCAAGCTTTGGTCAGTGCTTTACAACGCTTAAAATATATAAGCTTAAGAATGAAGAAAAGTAAGATTGTTGTAAGCTCCTGCTTATTGGGATACAAGACTCGCTATGATGGGTCTGATAAAAATTTAGTAGGTGGTGCCGATGCCTTATATGAAAAATATGAGGTTATTCATTTTTGTCCAGAGGTTGAGGCAGGGCTGGGTATTCCTCGTGAAACGATTGAGCTTGTTGATATGGGTGAGGCAGGTATTCGTGTAATGGGGACAAAAACCCGTGTTGATGTTACAGAAAAGCTCCGTATTGTTTGCGAGCAGATGCTAGCAAAATTGGATGGTGAGGAAATATCATTTTTCTTGCTTAAGGCACGCTCTCCAAGCTGTGGGGTATGTTCAAAGCTTCATGATTATGAAGGAAAAGAAATTGGGTTTGCTCCAGGTATTTGGGCTCAGATGGTAATCGCCAAATATGGTGTAGATAAAATTCTTACAGAAGATAATATTTAGAGGAGGATAGTACATGCTAGTATTTGTCAGTTGGGTGTTTACTATGATTTGTTTTATTTTGCCATTGTGCATAATGTTTTCTCATCCATTGTGTGATCCAATCAGTTTTGAAGATTTTATTGTGGATTTGGTGCTCTGTACTCCATTTATGGTAATGCTTATGGTATCAATTAGTTTATCTCGCATGAATGCGTTGAAAGAAAGAATTACAGAATTAGAGCAGGCTATTAAAGAATTGCGAGATAGCAAGGATGGTTCTAATAAAAATTGTTGTCCGAAAGAGTAATTGGAATATTGCAAATTTCTCATTTTTGTAGCACCCATTGCTTATTGATTATTTATTTAAAATAGGTGCAGTTAAAGAGAAAGATTCTCGTTTCTTCTTTAAG